>NZ_CP061204.1:1627500-2245000 GCF_014621775.1 Stenotrophomonas sp. 169 | reverse complement strand
CTGCTGGTCGGTGCCGCCGTCGCGTTCGCCGGCTCGGTCGGCTTCGTCGGCCTGATTGTTCCGCACGTGGCACGGCTGCTGGTGGGGCCGGGACATCGCTGGATGCTGCCACTGTCCGGCGTGCTGGGTGCATTGCTGATCGTGGTGGCCGACACCATCGCGCGGACGTTGGATCCGCCATCTGAAATTCCACTTGGCCTGTTCTCCGCTGCGTTGGGGGCGCCGTTTTTCCTGTGGCTGGTGATGCAGCGGCGCAGCAAGGGAGGCGTATGAGCGTGCTGTTGACCCTTCGCAACGTGGGCGTCGTGCGCCAGCAGCGGGCCATCCTCGCGGCGGTCGACCTGGGGTTCATGGCCGGCACCGTCACGGCGCTGGTCGGGCCGAACGGGGCAGGGAAGTCCACCCTGCTCGGCGTGGCATGCGGCGACCTGCAGGCCGATTCGGGCGAGGTATTGCTGCATGGCAGGCCGCTGCAGGCGATGCAGGCCGGCGCGCTGGCGCGCGAGCGTGCGGTGATGCCACAGGAGCATGCCGTGCGCTTTGCCTTCAGCGTGGAAGAGGTCGTGGCGATGGGGCGCCTGCCGCATCCGCCCGAGCCTGCTCACGATGCACGCCAGGTAGAGGCTGCACTGGATGCGGCCGAGCTGCAGCCGCTCCGCCAGCGCGAGGTGCAGCAGCTCTCCGGCGGGGAGTCCGCACGCACGACGTTCGCGCGCGTGCTGGCTCAGGCCACGCCGGTGCTGTTCCTCGATGAGCCGACGGCCGCGCTCGACCTTCGCCATCAGGAGCGCACGCTGCGAACCGTCCGCGGCCTGGCCGATGCCGGGGCGTGCGTGATCGTGGTCCTGCATGACCTCAATCTGGCCGCAGGCTATGCCGATCGCATCGTGCTGCTGGAGCAGGGGCGCGTGGCGGCGGATGGGCCGCCTGCCGATGTGCTGACCGAATCCACGTTGCGCCGCGTGTACCAGCAGGACGTGCTGGTGCTGCAACACCCACGGCGGCCGGTGCCGCTGGTCGTGGTGGTGTAGCCAGATCGATCGAATGCCCTGTAATCCGTTGCAGTGTTCTGCTGGTGCATTCAATCAGCGCTTGTTTCCAGCGCGAACAAGCGCACACTAGCGCCTCTCTTCCATTTCATTCGCTGGCCCGTCCAATGAACGCTGTTCCGCTGCTGACGTTTCACCTGCTGCTCCGCGCCTGCGCGGAACGGGGGCGTCTGCCCGGTGGACTGCAAGGCCGCTGACCGCATACCGGTCGCCCTTGGACCCCCAGCAGAGCGCCCAACCGGGCGCTTTTTTTGTTTTCAACCGCCGCACCCACGAAGGAGAACGTGCCATGCACCAGATCGCCGAGACCGAACGCTAGCCGCGTGTCCTGCCGCCAACCGGGACACGCGGTTCCTTGTGGTTGGCATCAGCAGGAGCTCCACCATGAACACCCACACCCTTTCGCTGCGCCGCAACCTGGGCATCATCGCGCACATCGACGCGGGCAAGACCACGCTCACCGAACGCCTGTTGTGGAAAACCGGGCAGATCCACCGCGTCGGCGAAGTCCACGACGGGGCGGCCACCACCGATTTTTCGGCGATCGAGCGCGAGCGCGGCATCACCATCGGCGCGGCCGCCGTGCAGGCGCACTGGGCGCCGCGCGATCTGCCGGCACATCGCCTGACCTTGATCGACACCCCCGGACACATCGATTTCGCCATCGAAGTGGAGCGCTCATTGCGCGTGCTCGACGGTGCGGTCGCCGTGTTCTCGGCCGTCGACGGTGTGCAGCCGCAGTCTGAAACCGTATGGCGGCAGGCGCGTCGGCATGGCGTGCCGCTGCTCGCGTTCGTCAACAAGATGGACCGAGTCGGCGCGTCCTTTGATCGCGTGGTGCAGCAGCTCGCCGAGCGCCTGCACGCACGTCCGTTGCCCCTGGGCATCCCGGTCGGCACTGAAGGCGACTTCGCTGGCTGGGTCGATCTGGTGGATCGCCAGCTGCTGCACTGGGACGCTGCAGGAACCTTGCAGCGGCGACCCTGGACGGACGTGGAGGCCGTGGCGTGGCGGGCAGCGCGCGATGCGTTGGTCGAGGCCGTCGCGGAGCTCGATGACGGCGTGGCCGATGCGTGGCTGGAGGGCGCTGCGGTGGACGATGCAGCGCTGCGCGCGGCGCTGCGACGGATCACCGTACGCGGCGCTGGGGTGCCGGTGCTCGCCGGTGCTGCGTTCAAGGGCAAGGGCATCGAGTCGCTGCTGGATGCGGTAGTGGATTACCTGCCTTCGCCGTTGGACCGGCCTGCGGTGACTGCCCGCCAGGGCGAATCGGTGGTGGACGTGCTACCCGACGCGCAGGCGCCGCTGGCCGCGCTGCTGTTCAAGGTCACGCATCCGCAGCAGGGCGCGCTGGCGTTCGTGCGCGTGTACGCCGGCACGCTGCGGGTGGGCGACCGTGTCGCCAGCTCCCGCGTCGGTTCACGACGTGTAGGGCGGCTGGTGCGGGTGCAGGCTGACCAGCTGCACGACATCGACCATGCGCAGGCCGGCGATATCGTCGCGGTGATGGGCTGGAAGGACGCCAGCAGCGGCGAGACGTTGTCGGCGGTGGAGCAGCCGCTGGTGCTGGAAGCCATCCAGACACAGCCGGCGGTGCTGGCATGGCGGCTGGAAGCGGTGCAGGCCAGTGACTTGCTGCGCATCAGCCAAGGGCTGGCCAGCTTGGCCCAGGAAGATCCGTCGTTCCGCGTGGAAACCGATCAGGACAGCGGTGAAACGCGGGTATGGGGCATGGGCGAGTTGCACCTGGAGGTGATGATCGAACGCCTGCGCAGCGAGTGGAAGGTGGACGTGCGGGTGGGCCAGCCCCGGGTGGCCTACCTGGAAAAGCCGGCCGCCGAGGTGCTGGGCATGGTGGGCCGTGTGGTCAAGCAGAGTGGGGGGCAGGGCCAGTTTGCCCACGTGGTGCTGGACCTGCGTCCCCGCGACGACGATGCCGTGGTGTTCATCGACCGCGTGGTCGGCGGCGCGATACCGCGTGGCTTCATCCGGGCAGTGGAGCAGGGCGTGCGCGTGGCGCTGGAAAGCGGGCCACAGGGTCACCCGGTGGTGGGGGTGGACGTCGTGTTGCTTGACGGCCAGACCCATGCGAAGGACTCGTCCGAGCAGGCGTTCCATCGCGCTGGCGCAGAGGCGGTGAAGTCCGCCCTGTTGCAGGCCGGCACGCAACTGCTGGAGCCGCTGATGGCGCTTGAGGTGCTGGCACCTGCCACGACGGTCGGCGACGTGGTCGGTGACCTGCAGCGGCGCCACGGCCGGGTGCAGGCGATCGACGAGCAGGACGGTCGATCGCAGGTCAGCGGATTGGCCCCGCTGGCCCGACTGGCGGGCTACAGCAACGCGTTGCGCTCGCTCAGCCAGGGGCGCGCCAGCAGCACGATGCAGCTGCATGGCTACGCGCCGGCAGCATGAGGAAAGGAACTGAGGGGCGGCCACGGCCGCCCCTTTTTTTTGTGCCCGGGGGTAGCGCCGACCCAGGGTCGGCGAGCGCACAGCGCGGCACGCATTGGCCATCGCCGGGGCGCTGCAGTGGTAGCGCCGACCCATGGTCGGCGAGCGCGCAGCGCGGCCTGTGTCCGATATCGCGGCGCCGGAACGAAAGGCCGCCGAGCACGGCTCGGCGCTACCGGGTAGCTACAGCGCGGTGCTGCATCGGTAGCGCCGACCCATGGTCGGCGAGCGCGCAGCGCGGCCTGTGTCCGACATCGCGGGGCCGGAACGAACAACCGGCTTCTGCTGTTACCAACCCAGACGTGCGGTCGCCATCACCGTGCGGCCGCTGCCGTAATAACACGATGACACCGTGGTGCAGGTAGAAACGTAGCGGCGATCCGCCAGGTTGCTCAGGTTCAACGCCAGCTGCAGATCGCTGGTGCCGATGCGGCCCACGTCGTAGCGGATGGCCGCGTCGAACAGGGTGTAACCGGGAATGCGGTACAGGTTCGCGCTGTCACCGTAGCTGCGCCCGTTGTAGCGTGTGCCCGCGGCAAGGCTGAGGCCATCCAGCGCGCCGCCACGGAACGTGTAGTCCGCCCAGAACGAGGCGGTGTAGTCCGGCACCATGATCAGCTGTTTGCCTTGGTACTGGTCGGAGCGGGTCATCTCCGAATCCATCCACGTAGCGGCGCCGATCAGGCTGAAGCCTTCGAAGGGCGTCACGCGTCCCTCCAGTTCCACGCCACGCACCCGCCCCTCACCGTCCTGGATCGAACAGCGCGCATTGGCGGTGGCGCCACAGGTGTTGTGGCTCGGGTCCGGATCCTGGGTGAGCAGGTTCTGCTGGCGCAGGTCGAACGCAGACAGCGTGACCAGGCCATCGATCGCAGCGGGCTGGTACTTCATGCCCGCCTCCCACTGGGTGCCCGTCACCGGATCGAATGCAGTCCCGGCGAAGTTGTTCAGCGGGCTGGTGGAGGAGGGCTGGAATGATTCGGCATAGCTGACATACGGCGTCAGCCCGTTGTCGAACACGTACAGCAGGCCCGCGCGGCCGGTGAATGCTTCATTCTTGATCACGCTGCGCGGTTGCGTGACCGTTGCGCCGGTGACCGGATTGCGTGTCGCGCTCGATGCGTCGTCCTTGGTCCAGTCGTAGCGCCCTCCCAGCGTTAACCGCCAGTTGCCCAGCGCAAGCTGGTCCTGCAGGTAGACACCACTCTGCCGATTGCTGCCCTCGGTGGGACTGAGTGAGGTGACCTGCGGCACGTAGCCGGTGTAGACCGGGTTGAAGATGTCGATCGGGCGCGGACTGCTCATCGCGCCGCGCACGCCCTCCCAGTCCGCACGCTGCCAGTCCCAGCCCAGCAGCGCGACATGGTCGACGTTGCCCGTCGTGAAGCGCGCCTGCAGGCGCGTATCGAAGGTGTCCCCATCGGAATCGCCGGTGCCGTAGGTGGCGCGTCGTGCCTGCGTGCGGCCGTCGGCGTTGAGTGCGCCATTGGTCACTACGCCGCGATAAAGGGAATCCACGTGCGTGCGGCGCGCGCTCTGGCTGAAGGTCACCTGGTCATTGAAGGCGTGCTCGAACATCCAGCCTGCTGTCCACAGGGTGCGGTTGAAGGTGTTCCAGTCCGGTTCGCCGATGAAGGTCGTGTTCTTCATGTGCCCCTGCGACGTGGCGCGCAGCGTGCCGTCCATCGGCAGGAACTGGTAGGTCGACCCGCCGTCGTCCTTCTGATACATGCCCAGCAAAGTGATGCGCGTGCGCTCGGCCATCTGCCAGGTGTAGCTCGGCGCCAGGAACCAATGCTGCTGCTCGGTGTACTTGATCTGCGTGTCGCCGTCGCGATACAGGCCGACCAGGCGCACCAGGTGCGCATCATCGTCGGTGCCGGTGCCCACATCGAACGCTGCACTGTACTGACCGTGCGCATCCAGCCCCAGTCGCAGTTGCTGACGTTGGTCCGGCTGCGGCGTCTTGCTGACCTGGTTGACCATGCCGCCGGGTGCGACCTGGCCGTACATCACCGCAGACGGTCCCTTCAGCACTTCCACGCGCTCCAGGTTCCAACTGTCGAACATGCTGCGGTTCCACTGGCTGCCCTGCGGTGCACGCATCCCGTCCAGGGTCACGTTGTTCGCCCAGCTACCCGCATCGAAGCCACGGATGCGGAAATCGTCGACGCGGTTGTCGATGCCCGAGCTCTCAAGGCTGACGCCGGCCACGTAGCGCATGGCATCGTTGAGCGACTGCACCCCGCGCGCATCCAGCTCGGCGCGTTCGATCACCGACACGGACTGCGGTGTTTCGGCAACCGACGTGCTGGTTTTCGTGGCACTGCTGACACTGTTCGCCGCGCGGTACGCGTTGACACGGACTGCATCCAGCTCGGTAGCGCTGCCGTGCTGCGCGTGGACAGCGGGTGCGAACGCGGCGAGCGCGCAGGCGAGGGCGAGCGGGTGGCATGAAAGAGAGGAGAGCGGGGCGCGTGCGGTCTGGGTCATGGGCGTGCGTGTGCCGGCCGGCGCCGCACGGATCAGGCAGATCCAGGTGCGCGGGGCCCTGCGGTTGATGAAGGTGACAGCCAGCGTAACGCCACCGAGCCAGAGATGCAATCAAGAAGCATTCGCATCAATAACAGCTGGCGATGGGTGACGTATGTGGAGGCGATTGAAAAACAGTCGCGAGACGCCTGAAATCAAGCGGATTCGTGACGAAAAAGCTGGATTAAAGTGATGCCTCACGATAAAGTGCGCGGCCGTTTCATCTGTCCCCCCGCATGCGCGACGATAAAGACCCCGGCACCTTTGAACTGTCCCTGCCGCGCAAACGGGGCAGGCCGCCGAAATTCGGGTATGCGATGAGCGATGCGCAGCGCGCGGCGCGCTACCGCGCACGTCGGGCGGGCCAGGCCAATCATGCCGACGTGCGCAAGTGCAGTGACATGGTGCTGCTGGACAAGATCCGCTCGTCCATCCGCGGCAAGGATGCCGAGCTCACCGGCTTCCTCGTGCACGTGTTGTGGCAGCGTTATCCGCTGCAGCTGAAATGAGTCATTCGTGACGGGGTGGTGATTGCAACACGGCTTGTTGATAATGCGGGATTGAAGTTCCACCCGCATGCGCGCCCGGGATGGCTGGCGCGACGAGTAGAGATGGCATTCCACGATGACGACCGGCAACGACACCCCGCCCGCAGAAGGCAGCAACATCCTGTTCTACAGCCGCCCGGTGCCGCTGCAGTCCGATATCCACGGTGACCTGCGCATCCTGCCGGGCAAGCTGGATTTTGCGGCGAAGAGCAATGCGATCCCGCTGATCGTCGGCGAGTTCTCGCTGGCGCTGCATCACTTCCCGATCCTGTTCGCTGGCCCCGGCGCGGTGCCGATGGCCGCCACGGGTGTCACGGAAACCAACCTCTTCATCACCGATGGCAAGTGGGAGCCGGATACCTACGTGCCCGCTTACGTGCGCCGTCATCCCTTCATCTTCATCGACACCGACGGCAGCCAGAACTTCGTGCTCGGTGTGGACGAAGACAGTGATCGCCTGGTCAAGGGCGGCACGGAAGGCGAAGCGCTGTTCGTTGACGGCAAGCCGAGCGAACTGTTGCAGCAGGCGATGGAATTCTGTGGCCGTTTCACGGGCGAGCATGATCGCACCCAGGCGTTTTCCAAGGCGCTGATCGAACACGACCTGCTGGCCGTGCGCAATGCGAATGTGCGCCTGCCGAACGGCCGCGAGCTGACCCTGCAGGGCTTCAGTGTGGTGGACGTGGAAAAGCTGCAGGCGCTGCCCGATGCAGTGGTGCTGGAATGGCACCGCAATGGCTGGCTGGGCCTGGTGCACCAGCACCTGATGTCGCTGTCCCGTTTTGCTGACCTGACGCGTTTGCAGGCACAGCGCGACGCGTGATCGCGGGACGGCGCGGGCGTCCCGATGGACGGGGCGCCCGGATTGTAATGCTCCCGGGCGTCCACGGTGCTGCTGATGCGTGGGTGGGATACATGCGGCGCGGCGCGGCGCTGTTCTGCTCCTGGTAGAGCCGACTTCAGTCGGCTGGTGTCCGTAAGCCGACTAAAGTCGGCTCTACCACACGGCTCTACCGCTCGGCTTTGCCGCGCTTGCGGGGCGGGCGCTTGGTGGCTGCTGCGTTGGCCGGTGGCAAGCGTTCCAGCCAGGCCAGCGTGTCGGCGTGGGCGATGAAGTGACGCAGGTACGCTGGCGACAGCGCGTGCATCGTGTCCAGCATCCGGTGCACCAGGACGGCCGAATTGAGCGGGCCGCCTTCGGCGGGGGTCTGCTGCAAGGCGATGCGCAGGCGGCTGTCGGCGTGCAGTTGTTGCCAGGCATCGCGCAGCGGCTGCAAGGCAGGCAGGTGCGGATAGTGCGCGGCGGACGCTGACGCTTCGTCCAGCCGCCTGACCAGGCCCGCCAATCCCTGCACGTCCTGCTCAGTGGCCATCGGTGGGCGCCTTCGCGCCGGGTCGCGGCATTGGTGCGATTTCCACCCGGCGATTGCGTGCGCGGCCGGCTTCGTCCGCATTGGAGCTGACCGGCTGCTCGGCGCCGAAGGCCGCGGCGAACACCGCAGATGCGGGCAGGCCTTCGGCGATCAGCGTCCGGGTAACCGTAAGCGAGCGCTGCGCCGACAGCTCCCAGTTGTCGGCGAACTGGCGGTTGTGGGCGTGGACCGGCTGGTCATCGGTGAAGCCGCTGACCATCAGGATGTCCTGGCGCTGCGCCAGCCAGCCTTTCAGCGGTCCGGCCAGGCTGCGCAGTACCTCGCGCCCTTCGGGCTGCAACTGATCGGAGTTCAGTGCGAACAGAACATTCCCGCTGATGCCGATGCGCCCATCCACCAGCGTCACCCGCCCGCCCGCCAAGGGGCCGGCCAGCGCCTGCTCCAGCGTCTGCTCGGCGGCTTCGCGCTGCTTTACCTCTGCGTCCAACCGGCTGGTGAGTTCCAGTTGCATCGCGACCACGCCGACCAGGATCAGGACGAACGCGCCCAGCAGCACCGACATCAGGTCGCCGAACGCCGCCCAGATGGGGGTGCTGCTTTCGTCTTCCAGTTCGTCATGCAGGCTCATGCCGAACCTGCTGCGCCACGTGCATCGCCCAGCTGGCGAAGCTCCTCGGTGATCTGCTTCTGCGACAACAGGCTGAGGTCAACGACTTCACGTGCCTGCGCCACGTAGTAAGCCAGTTGCTCATCGCTGCGCGCCAGCGAGGCATCCAGCGCACCGGCGAGCTGCTGCAGGTGGGCGGACAGTGATGTGCTGCTGTCGGCAAACGTGGTCACCGCGCCTTCCAGCCCGCTGGCCAGCGTGCGGGTGCCGGTGGCGGCATCGTTGACGCCGGTGATCACGGCCTGCAGGGTCTGCGCTTGTGCGTCGACCTGTTCGGCAAAGTGCTCGCCGGTGCGCTGCATCAGCCCCTGTGCGTTGGTGATCAGGTCATCAACGGCACCGCGCTGGGCCAGCGAGGCAGACTGGATCGACTCCATCAACGTGCCCAGCGTGCCCAGCAACTGCGCGCGCTCTTCCAGCAGGGCGGTGTCGCGCACCAGGCTGTCGGACAGGCGCTGGCGCAGCTCGGCAACCACGTCGGCGGCGGCACGCGGCGCCTCGCTTGCCGTTTCCAGCAGGCGCGCAATCTCCGTGATGGTCGCGCTGGATTGTGCGCGCGCTTCTTCGCTGATCCCGCGCGCGGCCGCTTCAAGGGTGGCGATGATCTGCTGTTGCTGCTGGCGCGCCTGCTCGCTGCTGTGTTCCCACCGCAGGGCAGTCTGTTCGGTGATCGTGGCGAAGGCCTCCGACCACTGTGTCAGCCGGGCGGCGTCGCCTTCGCCAGCGCGCTCGATCAGTGCTTCCTGGCGCTGCTGCAGGTCGGTCAGCGTGTCGCGGACCAGGTGCTGCTGGGCAAGCAGGGACGCCTGTGCGGATTGACTCGCGTGTTCTGTCAATGCCGCGAGCGCCTGTTGCTGGCGCTCCGCCAGCGCCGACCATTCGCTGCCCAGCCGTTGCTGCTGCTCGCGCTGGCGCGCATCGATCTGCTGCAGCAGCTCCTCGTTGCGCTGCTGCTGCCGCTCGATCACTTCGTCATGCGACCCGCGCAGCGCATCAAGCAGCGCCCGGCTGGACTGCTGCTGGCCCTGCAGCGCGCTGTCCACGCGACGATCCGCTTCGGTGGATACGCGGTCGATGGCGGCCTGCACGCCGTCCAGTTGCTGCTGTACGGCGGAGGTCACGCTTGCCTGTGTACGCGTAGCGGTATCTTCCAGGCTGCCCAGCGTTTCCTGCAGCAGGGGCTGCAGGGCGCTGCCGATGGCTTCACTGCCGCGGGTCACGGCACGCTCAAGCGACGTACTCAGCGCATCGGCCAGTTGCACCTGCGCCTCGGTGTTGCGGGTCAGGAACGCCTCCTGGCGCGCGGCAAGCTGATCGTGGCTGGCCGCGCCTGCCTGCTGCATGCCGTCCACGACGGACTGGATCTGCTGGGTCAGCTGCTGCTGTGTCTGCTCGTGGCGGATCAGGAACGCGTCCTGCCGCGCATCCAACTGCGCGTGACTGGCCTGGTTCGCCTGCTGCACGCTCTCTACCAGTGCGTGCATCTGCTGCACGAGGGTGGGCAGCAGGTCGGATTGACCCTGCAGCAGGCGCAGGCTTTCATTGCGCTGCCATGCCTGTCCGTGGGCCTGCAGGTCGCTGCCGATTCGCAGGTCCAGCGCCTGCACGGCTGCGTGGCGTTCGCGGCGCAGCAGTGCCGACAGCAGGCCGAGCATGGCCGATGCCGCGACGCCGGCGATCGAGGTGCCGAACGCCACAGCAAGTCCTTCGACCGGCGAGGCCAGCGAGCCGCGGATGGCCGCAAGATCGGTCGCGCTCTGCAGCGCCACACCGGTGCCGCGCAGGGTCGCCATCATGCCCAGCAGCGTGCCGAGCATGCCCAGCAGCACCAGCAGGCCGACCAGGTAGGGCGTCAGCGCCGGGCCGGGCAGGGCAGCGCGGCTTCCTTCGATACGCAGTCGGGCGCCGGTGCGAAGCCCCTCCGGCAAGCGCAGCAGCCAGCTGCCGAGGTCATCGCGTGCACTGCCTGCGTCGGCCACGGCGGTGGCAAGCGCTCGGGTGGCGCGATGGAACTGCAGCAGCTCCATCGCGCCCACGCAGTAGCAGCCTGCAATGAGGAA
Source organism: Stenotrophomonas sp. 169 (assembly GCF_014621775.1). Lineage (NCBI taxonomy): Bacteria > Pseudomonadati > Pseudomonadota > Gammaproteobacteria > Lysobacterales > Lysobacteraceae > Stenotrophomonas > Stenotrophomonas sp. 169. The sequence goes on along the minus strand of NZ_CP061204.1, from coordinate 2,234,320 downwards.
GGCGACTGCCGCGCCCACGGCGTGGTGGCCGATATAGCCGATGCCGATCCACAGGGCGGCGCTCAGGCCGAGGACGAAGATGATCAGGTGCAAAGCGTTACGCAGCATGGGGTCCTGCTCGGTGCGGATGAAGGGCCGCAAGCAGCCCCTCGATCGGGTGGAAGCGGAGGTCGAGCTCGGCCAGCAGCAGTTCGCGCACATCGTCGCGTAGTGCCGCCGGCCAGGGCGCGGAAGGAGGGGAGGCCGTGCCGGGTGCCGTGTCGTCACCGGTTTCCGGATCGGCGGGTGCCAGGGTGGCCTTGGCATGGGCGGCCAGGCGCGCACCGAGCGCGTCCAGCAAGCGGAACTCACGCGGCGCCAGTGCCTGTTCCATCACCGCATCGATCTCGGCCAGGCGCGCGCACTGGGCGTCCCCTTGCGCCAGTAGATCGCGCAGTCGGCCGCGCAGGCGGCCGGTGCTCGTGAGCTGCCCGCGCTGCAGTGTGGCGTGCCGGCGTTGCAGTTCCGCCGCGTCGAGTGAATCGTCGAGCGCTTCGACCAGCGCGTGTATTGCGTCGCGGTGGGCGCTGTGCGCACGCGCACACTCCTCTTCGACGGCTTCACGCGTCAGTGTCGCGGCGACGTCTGGAGCCGGTGGCAGTGCGCCGTCCAGCGCGCGCGCCAGGGCGACCGCGCGGTTCCAATCGACCCAGTTGCCCAGCGCGGCGGGCAGGGCGGGGCTGTCGGAGGAGAGCGGCGGGTGGCCGAAGCGGGCCAGGGTGCGGATCAGGGGAGGCCCTGCGACGGGCGGCCGGTGTGACGGTTTCGCCATGTTCGGAAGGGCCAAAAGACGCGATTTTACACGCTTGCGTTCCTTGTCGCCTGACTGGTGCGGCAGGACGCTGATGGCGGCAGCAGCGGGTGGCGTTCACCAACTATACCGGACGTCCGGTATAGTTTGATCATTCCTCGTTTCGTGTCGCCCTCATGACCCTCCTTTCTCCTGCCCGCCGTTGGAGTCTGCTGTTCACCGTGGCGGCCGGCCTGTTGCTGGTCACCTTGGACAACTCCGTGCTCTATACGGCGCTGCCCACGCTGGCCAGCGAACTGGATGCCAGCGACAGCCAGCAGCTCTGGATCATCAACGCCTACCCGCTGGTGATGGCCGGCCTGTTGCTCGGTGCCGGCACGCTGGGTGACCGTATCGGACATCGCCGCATGTTCCTGGCCGGGCTGGTCGCCTTCGGCGTGGCCTCGCTGGGGGCGGCGTTCTCGCAGACCGCGGGCCAGCTGATCGGTGCGCGCGCCGCGTTGGCGGTGGGGGCTGCGGCGATGATGCCGGCGACGCTTGCGTTGATCGGCCTCACCTTCCACGAAGAGCGCGAGCGCAACATCGCCATCGCGATCTGGGGCTCGGTCGCGATCATCGGCGCAGCCCTTGGGCCGATCATCGGCGGTCTGCTGCTGCAGCACTTCTGGTGGGGTTCGGTGTTTCTCATCAACGTGCCGGTGGTGGTGCTGGCGATCATCGCCACCCTGGTGCTCGCGCCAAAGGGCGTGCCCGATGCCAGTCGCACGTGGGACGTCGCCTCGTCGTTGCTCGCGCTGGTCGCGCTGTCCGGGCTCGTGCTGGCCATCAAGTCCTGGATCGCGGTGCCGCCCGCCTGGGTCACCGGCGCGATCGCGCTGCTGGTGGCGGTGATCGCAGGTGCTGCCTTCGTGCGCCGTCAACAGACCTTGCCGTATCCGCTGCTCGATTTTGCGATCTTCCGTAACCGCGCCTTCCTGTCGGGCACGCTGGCGGCCGTGTTTACCTTGTTCGCGTTGGCCGGCCTGCAGTTGGTGACCACGCAGCGCTTCCAGCTCATCGCTGGATTCAGTCCCCTGCAGGCGGGCCTGTTGGTATCGGTCGCGGCATTGGGCAGCCTGCCCAGCGCCCTGCTGGGCGGCAGCATCCTGCATCGGGTGGGCCTGCGACCGTTGATCAGCGGCGGCCTCGCCTGTGGTGCCGTGGGCGTGGCGGTGATCGTGTTCGGCTTCCCGCACGGACTGGGCTGGGTCATTGGCGGGATGGCGCTCACCGGGATCGGAATGGGCGCCACGATCTCGGTTGCCTCCACCGCCATCATCGGCAACGCGCCGTCTCACCGCGCCGGCATGGCGTCCTCGGTGGAAGAAGTGGCGTACGAGTTCGGCGGCCTGCTTGCCGTGGCGATACTCGGCAGCCTGGGTGCCGCACTGTATACGGCCTTTCTGCCGATGGATGCGTCGTTGCCGGCTGCCGCGCGCGATGGCATCAGCCACGCCCTGCAGGCGGCAGGCAACACCGCACCGGCGTGGCTGGACGATGTGCGCGTGGCCTACGACCGCGGCTACCAGACGGTGCTGGGCGTGATCGCACTGGTGCTGGCGGCGGGCGCGATCCTCACCGGCGTGCTGCTGCGCCGCGCGCCGACGGTGGCCGAAGCGCGCAACCATCCCGTACATTGAGCCGATGAGAGCCAGCAACAAAACCCGCATCCTCGACGCCGCTGTCCGCGTGATCAACCGCGAGGGCGTGCGCGCGGTGACCTTCGAATCGGTATCCAGCGAGGCGGGGCTTACCCGCGGTGGACTGCTGTATCACTTCCCCTCGCGCGAGGCATTGCTGCGCGGCATCGATGCGCATCTGGTGCAGGCCTGGGAAGCTTCCATGGAGGCGCTCGCGGGCAAGCCCACCGCGCAGACCACCGCCGTGGAGCGCTACGAAGCCTACATGCGGGTGTCGGCGCAGAGCGCTACCCGGGCCGAGCTGTTGTTCATGCTGGAATCGATGGATCCGGAGACCGGCAGCGCGCCGTGGAACGAGGCCATGCTGCGATGGGCACCGTCGCCGCCCGCAGCGGGCACTGTCGCGCCTTCGGCATGGGATCCCTTCATTGCACGCCTCGCTGCCGATGGCCTGTGGATCTACGAGGCCATGTACAACGGCACCCTCGATGCAGCCGAGCGCGCGATCATCGTAGCGAGGCTGGCGCAACTGCTGAAACCGGAACCGGCGAGCTGACCCGGCGCGAGGAGAAGCCCAGCGGCCTGCGTCTCATGACAGTAATGTTATGTAATATCATATCGTGATAGGCTGCGCGGCCTGCTTTCAAAGGGACTGCCTGTGCCTGCCGATACGCCTGTTGTCGAGATCCGCGACCTTTCCATTTCCTTTGCCGGCAAGTCGGTGCTGTCCGGCCTCGACCTGACGGTTGATCGCGGGCATATCTATGCATTGCTGGGGGGCAACGGGGCCGGAAAATCCAGCACGCTGTCGGCGCTGCTCGGTTTCGTGCGGCCCACCGCAGGGGATGTGCGGGTGGCAGGCCTGACGCCATGGGCCGATCCGGAGCGCGCCCGTGCACAGCTGGCCTATTTGCCGGAGAACGTGGCGTTGTACGACCACCTCACGGCGGTGGAGAACGTCGACTACCTGCTTTCGCTCAGTGGTCGCCGCCAGCCTGCAAGCGCAATCGCCGACGCACTGCGTGCGGCGGGCCTGCAGGAAGCCGCGTGGTCGCAACGTCTTTCCGGCTTCTCGAAAGGCATGCGGCAGAAAGTGGCCATCGCGCTGGCGCTGATGCGGGAGGTGCCTCTGTTGCTGCTGGACGAGCCGACGTCCGGCCTGGATCCCGGCGCGAGTGCGGATTTCCACGCGCTGCTGCAACCGGTCCGGGCACGTGGGACCGCGGTGCTGATGGTGACCCACGATCTGCTGGGGGCGGTGGAGATCGCCGATCGCATCGGCGTGCTGGACCATGGCCGCATCGTGTATGAAGCCGAGCGCAGGGATTTTGACCTGCGCACGCTGCATGCGCACTTCGTGGGCCGGGAACGCGCCGCATGAGCGCACTGCTCTCGGTGATGCGCAACGAACTGCGCGCCTTGGTCAGCAGGCAGCGCACGGCGCTGGCCGGCATTGTGCTGATGGTCGCGTTGACCGTCACCGCGACGGTCGTGTCGCTCCACCATGTGGCGGCAGCGGCCGAGCACCGCACTCGCCAGCAGGCGGAGGCGCAGGCCGCGTTCGATGCGCAGCCGGACCGGCATCCGCATCGTGTCGTTCACTACGGTCACTTCGTCTACCGGCTGCCGTCTGCGCTGGCCGCCTTTGATCCCGGCGTCGACCCCTTCACCGGCAGCAGCATGTTCCTCGAAGGCCATCGGCAGAACACGGCCAACTTCGGTGATGTCATGCAGAGCTCGATCCTGACCCGCTTCGGACAGCTCACCCCGGCCTTCGTGCTGCAGATCCTGGCGCCGCTGGTGCTCATCTTCCTCGGCCACGGCCTGCTGGCGCAGGAGCGCGAGCGCGGGACACTGCGCCAGCTGATGCTGCAGGGGGCAAGCCGCCGCGCGATTGTCGGTGGCAAGTTGTTGGCCTTGCTGATCATCGCGGCGGCGTTCCTGTTGCCCGCCGCGCTGGGCCTGGGGTGGCTGGCCGTGGGTGCGCCAGCGTCGGCGCTCGTGGCACTGGGGGTGCTGGCGGGATACACGCTCTATCTCGCGGCATGGTGCCTCGTGATCACCGCCGTATCGGCGCTGCTGCCGCGTCGACGCGATGCCTTGCTGGGCATGATCGGTGGCTGGGCCGTGGTGGCACTACTGGTGCCGCGCATCGCACCGGACGTGGCCTATACGGCCTTCGCGCTGCCCGACCGGCTGCAGACCGAGGTCGGCATCGCGCGCGACCTGCGCGCCATGGGCGACAGCCATGATCCAGCAGATCCGTACTTCGCCGGCTTTCGCCAGCGTGTGCTGGACCAATATGGGGTGGAGCGGATAGAGGATCTGCCCGTCAACTACAAAGGGTTGCTGGCGATGGAAGGGGAGCGGCTGACCTCGACGCTGTTCAATCGGTACGCCGAGCACAGCGCCCACATCCAGCACGAGCAGAATGCCCTGGTCAGCCGCTTCGCGCTGTTGAGCCCGGTCATCGCCATCCGACAGCTGTCGATGGCCGCAGCGGCCACCGATCTGCGCGCCCATCTGCGCTTCATGGACCAGGCCGAGCAGCATCGCTATGGACTGGTGCAGCAGCTCAACCAGATGCAGGCGGATGCGGTGTCCTATGCGGACGACACCGCCAGCGACGCCGGAGCGGACCAGCGCAAGCGCGTTGATCGCGCACAGTGGCAGGAAATCCCCACGTTCCATTACACGCCGCAGCCGCCCGACGGCGTGTTGCGATCCCTGCTGTGGCCGCTGCTCAGCCTGCTTGGCTGGGCGCTGGCCGGTGCGCTGCTGATGGGTGGGTCCATCCAGCGGCTGGGAGGTATGCGATGAGCCTCTGGCGGTATGAGCTGCGCATGATGCTGCGCTCGCGGGTTGCCGCTGCCGCGCTGGTGCTGCTCAGCCTGCTTGCGCTGGCCAGCCTGGTGGCGGGCGTGCAACGCATGGACAGCCAACGCGAGGCGATCGCACGCATCAGTGCCCTCCACGCGGAGGATCTGGCCGCGGTGTCCGCCGGGCACGGCGATTCCACCGATGCCGGGCGTGCGGCGTACTACAGCTTCCATCCCACGTGGAATCCGCCGTCGCCACTGGCCTTCGCCGCGGTAGGTATGCGCGATGTGGCGCCCTACATCCTGCGCGTGCGGGCCCTCGGCCTGGAGGCGCAGATCCACGATGGCGATACGTTCAATCCAGAGCTTGCACTGGCCGGTCGCTTCGACTTCGCCTTCCTGTTGACCTTCCTGCTGCCGCTGTTCGTGATCGCCCTGATGCACGACATCCGCTCGGCCGAAACCGAGACCGGTCGCGAACGCATGCTGCGCAGCCTGCCACTGCGGATGGGCCGGCTTAACGCGCGCCGTGCGACGGTGCGGATGGCGGCGCTGTGGATCTGCGCAGGGTTGCCTTTCCTGATCGTGGCACTGCAGCAGCAGGTGGCGGCCAGCCAGATACTGGCCGTGCTGGGCCTGACGGCGGGCTACCTGCTGTTCTGGGCGGTACTGTGCCTGCTGGTGGCGTGGCGCGGCTGGAACTCCGGGGTCAATGCGGCAACCTTGGCCTCGCTGTGGGTGGTGGTCGCGCTGGTCGGGCCTGCCTTGGCGAACGTGGGCATCGAGCGGGCCATTCCGGTGGAGCAGGGTGCCGGCATCGCCCGCGCGCAGCGCGAGGCGGTCAATGGCGCGTGGGATATTCCGCGCGAGGACACCATGCGTCGCTTCTACGCGGCGTATCCCGAATGGCGCGACTCGCCGCCATTGGGTGCCGACTTTCATTACAAGTGGTATCTGGCGTTCCACCAGAACGGCGACGATGCGGTGGCACACCTGGTTGCCGGTTACCGGCAGGGCATCGAGCAGCGGACCGCCGCGGCGTCCGCTTTAGGGTGGCTGTTGCCGCCGGTGGGGCTGCAGGTGGCCTTGACCCGCATGGCCGGCACGGACATGCAGGCGCACCTCGCCTACCAGGATCGCGTGCGCGATTACCACGCACAGCTGCGTCGCTATTTCTACGGTTTCCTGTTCACCGATACCCCATTCCACGAGCCGGACTACGACAAGGCGCCGCGCTTCGACGCGGATCGCTGATCGTTCTCCTGCCTGTTCACCCCCTTTCCCTTCACCGATGAGTTGCCCGATGAGTTCCCTGATGAAGATCCACGTCCTGGCCGCCGCGATCACCGCGGTGGTGTGCACGCCGGACGCGCACGCGCAATCTGCTGGCTCCGCCCTGACCCTGGGCAAGGTCGATGTCCACCAACACGGCGAAGCGCAGCTGACGGCGCACCAGGTGCTGACCTCGGTTGACGTGCTGGGCGCTGACCAGATCGAAGACAAGAACGTCCAGCACAGCTGGGAGCTGCTGGGCCAGATGCCCGGGATACAGCTCACCGAGACGCGCCAGGGTGCCGAATCAGGCAAGGTCAGCTTCCGTGCGTTCAACGGCGAGGGCTATCTCAACGCCATCAAAACGCTCATCGACGGCGTGCCGAGCAACGTCAACAGCGGCAACCAGCGCTTCATCGACATGCTGTTTCCCCTTGAGATCAGCTACATCGAAGTCGTCAGGGGGACCAACGATCCGCGCTATGGCCTGCACAACATCGGCGGCAACGTCAATTTCGGCACGCGCCAGGGCGGCAACTACACGGACGGTCGGCTGTCCTATGGCAGCTACAACACCCGCGATGCCCAGCTGGCCGTGGGGCGTGAGTCGAATGGCTTCGCGCAGAACTATTTCATCGGCACGCAGGCCTCGGACGGCTACCGCGACCACGATACCTCGCAGAAGTATTCGCTGGGCGGCAAGTGGTTCTACGGAAGCCTGGATGAGGGCATGCGCATCGGGCTGACGGCCAGGGCCTACCACCACGAGGCGGACGAACCCGGCTTCATGACGGCCGAAGAGCTCAAGGCAGACCGCAGATCCTCGCAGCGACGCAATGCCAACGACGGCGATGACCGTGACATGCGGACGCTCGGTGTGCACGTGGACCTGAAACTCGCGGACGATCTGCTGGCCAGCACGAAGCTGTATTACAACCGGTATGAAGACGACCGCAAGGTGACCTTCAGCGACCTGCCCACCGGCAACGCGCCACGCCAGCGACGTGTATGGGACGAGACACAGGTGGGCATGCTCAGCACGTTGACGTGGCAGGCGCGCAGCAACCTGACCGTGGAAGGTGGCATCAACTACGAGCACCAGGACAACGCCTACCTGCGCCAGCGTTTCAATTACAGCGAGCCCACCGATTTCGACGCCCCGCCGGCACGCGTGCAGAGCGACGACCGGCATACGCTGGACAACTGGGGCGCCTATGTACAGGCCATCTACCAGCCCACCGAGGCTCTGAAGATCGTACCGGCCTTCCGCGTGGACCGCTTCGACGGAAACACGCGCCTGCCGGGCGGCATCACCGGTGAGCTGCAGCGTTACGGCACCATCAACCAGCCCAAACTGAGCGTTGTCTACGCCCTCGGCGCCGACACCAACCTCTACGCCAACTGGGGCCGTACCTTCCAGGTGTTGACCGGACCGACCGCGCCGGCCTACCTGACGCCGGGACAGGCCGCGGTGGAGCCGTCCACCAACACGGGGATGGAGCTGGGTCTGAAGTTCAGCCCCTTCGCCCGCTCGCAGGCCCGCGTGGCGGTGTGGCAGCAGGATGCGGAAAACGAAACGTCCAACATGCCGGCCACGGGCACCACCATCACGCTCGGCAAGACGCAGCGGCGGGGCGTGGATGCGCAGATCAGTGCGCAACTCGCGGATGCGTGGACCGTGTGGGCCTCGCACGCGTACCAGGAAGCAAAGATCAAGCGGGATGGCCGTGGCCCCGCGCTGTCATTGCAGGGGCGCGAGGTGGCAGCGGTTCCGCGTCACATCAGCACCATCGGCATCGATTACCAGGCGACCGAGGCCTTGCAGCTGGGCATGCAGGGGAGGGCGCAGGGCGACTACTACCTCGAAGAGCGCAACGTCGCCGGGAAGTTCGGTGGGTTCGCCGTGCTGGATCTCAGTGCGCGCTATGATATCAATCCGCGATGGAGCGTCGATCTGCAGGTGAAGAACGCCACCGGTCGCGCGTATGCCTACGCGTGGTACGACAGCTTCTTCTGGGAGCAGGCCCAGCCGATGTTCTCGCCGGCTGCGGGGCGATCGGTGTTCGTCGGCCTGAACATGAAGCTCTGAGCGCGGCGCAGGCTGCGCTGTGCACAGCGCGGCTGAAGGGGGTCGGAAGCGCGCGGACAGGATGCGCCGCGCCTTCCGCCGTGCTGACGTATGCTGTGCGCCGCCGCACGAAAGAGAGAATGAGCATGCAGACGCAGGGCAGCGCAGCAAGCGCGCTGGTGGACGGTGAAACGGCGTACTACCTGAAAACCTTCACGGCATTGGCGCTTGCCGATGCACGTCTCGACGGCATCGAATTCGAATCCTGCACGTTCGTCGACTGCGATCTGTCCAGCGCAACGCTGCGTCGCTGCCGCTTCATCGACTGCAGCTTCCAGGGCTGCACCCTCAACCACGCACAGCTGTCCTCGACGCGCTTCACCAGTACGGTGTTCGAGCGGTGCCGTCTGGTCGGCATCAACTGGACGGCCGTTGACTGGTCGCGGCTCACGCGCGATGCGCAGGTCGGTTTCCGTGACTGCGTGCTCAACGAATCGAGTTTCTTCGGGCTCGCCCTGGACGCACTGGTTCTGCAGAGCTGCAAGGCGCACGCGGTGGACTTCCGTGAGGCCCGGCTGCGTGCGGCGGACCTCACCTTCAGCGATTTCAGCAGTGCACTGTTCGGCCGCACCGACCTCAGCGAAGCGGACTTCAGCGAGGCCACGAACTACGACATCGATGTGCTGAACAATGTCGTGCGCCACGCGAAGTTCAGCCGCTTTGAAGCGGTTCGGCTGCTGCAGGGGTTGGATATCGAAGTGGTGGACTGAGCAGATACAGGCCCAGCGCAATGAACCAGCACAGGCCTGCAGTCCACAGATCATGCGACATGAAATGCGCGCCGCGAAGCTGTTGGGAGAGGCCGAACAGCAGGCCCAGCCCCGCGCCCAGCCCCAGTGCCAGGTGGCGCAGGCGAGGGCGAACCTCCAGCGCAAGAAAGTACAGCGCCATCCAAGCGTAACCTGCACTGGCATGGCCTGCCGGGAAGCAGCCGCTGGACACCGCAGCGGCCGAGCGTGACGCGAAGAGTCCATGGAAAGGACGGGTGCCACCGTAGTCGATGAGGTCCCACGGACAATCCATCCCCGTGGATTTCTTCAGCAACGAGACAACCACCGTGGACAGCACCACCGAGGCGAACAGCCGCAGCAGCGGCCGGCGCCACCCGGCAAGTGGCGTCCACCACTCCGCGATGATGGCCAGCAGCAGCACCAGCAGGCCTGCGGTGATGGACAGGTCGCGGCCCGCCGTATGGATGAGCTGTTCGGTCAGCCACTGGTCTTTCCAGGCCCACTGATGGCCCTGCATCGCATACAGCGCCGACGCCGCCGCCTGGTCGCCGTGCCAGTGCATCAGCACCAGTGAACCGAGCAGCAGGCCAGACAGCGGCAGCACGACATGCCTGCCGATGCCCAGCGCGCCGAGCAGCGAACGCCCACGACCCGGGATTGGCCAGACGCCTGCGTTGTCATTCATCGATATCACTCCTGGTGATCGTGCTTTCGCATCCGTGGATGAGCGCCGTAGCGGGGACCAGCTGCCACGCGTTGCGGTTGGACTGGCCGATGGCGCGGACCTGGCGAGTGTCCACGCAGGGTCCCAGCGCCTTGTCGGTGACCAGGATCCAGCGCCGGGACGGTGCGTCGTCCACCCATCTGCGCGCGCGGCGCCATTGCATATCCCAGGGCTGGCGGTAGCCGAAGTCGGTTGCCCGGCCATCAGCCTGCAGGTAGTTCTGTTCCCGGAAGTCCACCAACCCCAGCTCGGCCGTTGGGCCAATGGTCTGCAGTACGCGTTGCATCAGCTGTCGGGCAGATGCCGCATCGTCCAGCGCGGGCATGAAACCCACCCCGTACACCGTCCAGACACACGCCATCGTGAGCACTGCCAACAGGCCCGGCCGGCGTCCACGCAACGCGGCGGCCAGCGCCAGCACTGCCGCACCCAGTGCACCGGCCCAGTACCCGATCGCCGCGGTGGCTTCGGGGTTCAGATCGCGTCCGGTCAGCGCGGGTTGAATCCAGCTGGCCTGCATCAGGATGGCCATTGCCAGCACCAGCGACGCCGCGCCGATCAGCGCGGTGAAGCCGGGCAGCACGATGCGCGCGAAGCGCTGGCGCAGCAAACCTGGCAGCAACGGCGCAGCGGCCAGGCAGAGCAGGGGCAGTGCAGGAAAAAGGTAGACCTCGCGTTTGCCCGGGCTGGCGCTGAAGAACAGCAGGACGAGTACCACCCAGCTGATCAGCAGTATCTGCCGGGTGTCACCGCGCGCGACCCGTCGTGCCCACGCCGGCACCAGCCGGGGCAGCAGCAGGCAACCGGGCAGCCACAGGGTGGCGATGACCTGCAGGTAGTACCACGCCGGCTGGAGGTGATGCCATGCACCTACATAGCGGGTGGCCGTCTGCCGGAACAGGATCTCCCGCACATAGGCATCGACCTCGGCGGCGTGGGGCTGCAGCACTGCGATGCCCAGCGGCACCAGCCACACCGCCAGCCCGGTGGCGAAGCCCGCAGGGACCAGCAGCCACTGCCACGCGCTGCCGGGCAGCGCGGGAACCCGATGGCCGAGACGCAGGATCACCCACGGCAGCAGGATCAGCAGGGGCAGGAAGCCGACGCCTTTGGTCACCGTGCCGAGACCCGTCGCTGCGGCACCCCAGAACAGCGCCGCGCGGTGTGGGCCGCGCAGCAGATGCGCAAGCAGCCCCCACAGCGAGGCGGTGGTCATGGCTACCAGCACCATGTCGATCTGACCGCGCTTGGCCATCAGCCCGAACTGCAGGGTGGCGAACACGGCCAGGGCGGCATGGTGCCCCACGCGTCGGTTCCACAGCATGCGGCCGATGCGCGATGTCATCCACAGGGTAAGTAAGGCGCAGAGCAGGGACGGCAGCAGGAAGGCGATGTCCCAGTCGTGTACCAGCCGGTACGCCGTGGCCTGCAGCCACATGAAGACCGGTGGTTTCTCCGCGTAGATCTCTGTGCCCCGGTGCGGTATCAGCCACTCGCCGGTGCGGATCATCGCCTTGGCCGCCAGCACGAAACGGGGCTCGTCGGGGGGCGACGGGGCGCGCAGGCCAAGCCCGGCCGCCAGGCTCAGCGCGATCATCAGCATCAGGAGCGGCTGCCAGCAGCGCGCGATGACCGTCGTCAGGAACGGGGTCGACACGCTGGCGGCGGCGATGCGGTTCGTTGGCCCGGCGGGGGAGTGCACGGACGGCATGCGTCAGGCCCTGGCCGCCGGCGTGCCGCACGATGCGAACACATCCTGTGCGGGGTCGTACGCTGACGTGGTCACCTGCAACAGACCCAGCACCGAAGAGAACAGCACATCGTGGTCGGTGCGCTGCCGCGCCCGCTCTGCCAGGCAGCGCGTATCCAGGCCGCGGTCGAGGGCGAAGTGGCGTGAGAACCACATCACCATCGGCACCGACGTCTGCTCAGCCGGTGCGATGGCATACGGCACCCCGTGCAGGTAGAGGCCCTTTTCACCCAGCGACTCGCCATGGTCGGACACATAGATCAGGGCGGTGTCGTAGTCATCCATCGCCTGCAGTTCATGGACCGCACGCGCCAGGAAATGATCGGTGTAAAGCACGGCATTGTCGTAGGCATTGACGATCTGCTCGCGCGGGCAGTTGCCCAGCTCGGGGTTCTCGCAGGGCGGGGTGAAGGTGCGGAAGTTGCCCGGATAGCGCTGGAAGTAGCTTGGGCCATGGTTGCCCAGCTGGTGCAGCACGACGACACGATCGCCCGGGGTGAGACGCACCTGCTCGGCAAGTCCCTTCAGCAGCACCTCATCCATGCAACGACCGTCCGCGCACAGGCCGGGATCCTTCGCATCGGCCACTGACTCGAACGCCGTGCCCTCGCAGACGCCTTTGCAGCCGGACTGGTTGTCGCGCCATAGCGTCTTGATGCCCACCCCATCCAGCACGTTGAGCAGCGACTGTTCCGACCGGATCTCCTTCTCGTCGTAGTGGCGCCGACCCAGCCGGGAGAACATGCACGGCACCGATACTTCGGTGCTGGTGCCGCAGGAATGCATGTCCGGGAAGTTGACCACGCCGATCTGCGCGAGCTCCGGCGTGGTCTGCCGGCGGTAGCCATTGAGGCCCCAGTTCTGCGCGCGAACGGTCTCGCCGACCACCAGCACCAACAGGCGCGGCCTGGCGCCTGGCGCGTGTGGCCCCGCCTTGGCATCCTGTGCGATGGGCGTCTTGGGGGCTCTCTTGATCGGCGAGTTCGAACGCAGGTTCTGCTCAAGGCCGATGAGGTAGTTCAGCGGCGTCGCCAGATACTTGATCTCGCGATGGTTGCGCAGCATCGATGCTACGTCGGCAGAGGCCAGCAGGACCGAGCCGGCACCCACGACCAGCAGGCCGACGATGAAGAGGGGGCGTATCCACGCGGTGCGGATCATCCGGCGCGGCACGATGCGCACGCGCCATACCGCCAGTGTCGGCAGCACGGCATGGACCAGGAGCGGCAGGATCAGCCCCGGCGTGATGAGCTCACGTGACTCCCTTGCATCGGTCTGCAGCACGTTGCGGACCATGTCCGCGTCCATGTACACGCCATAGGTCGACATGTAGTGCACGGCCAGCGCCGTACTGAAGAACAGCACGGTAAGCAGCGGCTTTGCGCTCCAGCGCCACACCAGCAACGACAGCACAACCGCGTTTGCGGTGATCAGCAGGCCGCTCAGTGCGAGACCGAACAGCAGATTGCCAGGATGCAGGGCGTAGGAGGCGCGCCAGAAAGGCCCATTGCTGACCAGCGCGAAGAACAGGCTGGCCAGCAGGATCAGCCGCTCCTGGCTTACCGCCGGATGCCAGCTTCTGAGGCGATCCAGCACGGCACCACGGGCCAGGGCACGGTAGGGGAGCGCCGCAGGACCTGCGACGACAGGCGAGGGGGAAGGAGGGGCCACGAAGTAGAGCGCCGGCATGAAGGATGGCGGCGATCTTGGGGGGGCACAGGTCGGATTTCGGTCGGAGCCGGGCAATCTTTTCGTTAAGCCGGTCGGGTCGCTTGCGGGAATTGCCCGAAGCAGGGTGAGGCTTACGCCCTCCGTCGACTCAATGCGACGCGGATCAAAGTGCAGCGGAGGCGAAGCGTGTGAAAACGCCTTTGGCAGCGTCATCCATGCGATGGCGCTGCCGCAGACGCACCGTCTGCACGCAGGCCCGGCGCACCGGGCAGGACGCACGCATATGAAAGTCATGGGAATGCATCACCTCGGCATGTCGCTGGTTGCCGTTGGGCTGCTGGCCAGCGGTATCGCGCACGCCAGCGGACTGACGCCGGTTGATTCGGTTTTTGAAGGAATGGGCGCCATCAAGCTCTCGGCAGGACCGTATTCCGGCACCTGTTCTGTCACCTTGTTTGGTGACATCGATCCGGCAGGAGCCGGGAAGATCGACGGAGATGTCTCCGAGTTCTCCGGCACATCACGGGGGTGCGCGGTCATAAGGGGCAGCGGAAGCTGGGCTGTGCTGCCAACATCAGCCACGACCCTCGAGATCCGCGATGTCAGGGTCAACGGGCCGTTTGGGGTCTACTGCTCCGGGACGCTTGACGGCACGTTGATCGGCGGGCGGCTCAGCCTGACGGGGAAATTGGACTCCAATGTGGGCCTGCCCTGTGGCATCGACGGCATCCTTGAGACAACGCCGGAAGTGGGGATCAGCTGGCCCTGATCCGCGTACTGAAACGCCCGCCGCGCGTAGCGGCGGGCGTTACCGGGGGCGCGTCGGCGACCCTGGCCCGCTACGGGCCAAGGCCTGAACCGCGCGCATGCACGCCGCACGCACATCCTGGTCACCGTTCACCCATGGGCTGGCAGGTATCACTGGGTGCAACGATCTTCAAGGAGCCGGACCATGCGTGCATTGACCTACCACGGCAGCAAGGATGTACGGGTAGAGACCGTACCCGATCCGACCATCGCAGCACCCGATGACCTCATCCTCCGGGTGACGGCGACCGCCATCTGCGGCTCGGACCTGCATCTGTACCGCGGCAAGATTCCCGACCTGCACGCCGGCGACGTCCTGGGTCATGAGTTCATGGGCATTGTCGAAGCGGTGGGCAGCGAGGTGACCGACCTGCGACCGGGTGACCGCGTGGTGGTGCCTTTCGTGATTGCGTGCGGGCAGTGCTTCCATTGCATGTTGTCCGAGCATGCCGCCTGCGAGACCACCAACACCGGCAAGGGCGCGGCACTCAACCAGAAGGGCATCCGCCCGCCGGCGGCGTTGTTCGGCTACAGCCATCTGTACGGTGGCGTGTCCGGCGGCCAAGCAGAGTATGTGCGGGTACCCAAGGCCAATGTGGGGCCGCTGCGCATACCGGACGTGCTCGCGGACGAGCAGGTGCTGTTCTTGTCCGACATCCTGCCAACCGGCTATCAGGCCGCCATCAACGCCGGCGTCAAGCCCGGCTCGACGGTCGCGATCTTCGGTGCCGGGCCGGTGGGGCTGATGGCGGCTGCCTGCTGCCGCCTGCTGGGCGCGGAGACCATCTTCATGGTGGATCACCTTGCGTATCGCCTGGCCTTCGCCGAAAGCACCTACGGGGTAACGCCGGTCGACTTCAGCAAGATCGAAGATCCTGCCGAGTACATCATCACCCAGACCAACGGACGTGGTGTGGATGCGTCCATCGAGGCCGTCGGTTTCGAGGCGGAGGGCAGCGCGCTGGAGACCGCGCTCACCACGTTGAAGGTGGAAGGCAGCAGTGGTGTGGCGATCCGTCAGTGCATTGCGGCTACCCGGCGCTGCGGCACGGTCAGCATTCCGGGTGTCTATGCGGGTTACCTGCACGGCTTCCTGCTGGGCGATGCCTTCGACAAGGGGCTGACGTTCAAGATGGGTCAGACGCATGTACAGGGATTGATGCCCGAACTGCTGGACTACATCGGCGAAGGTGCGCTTGATCCTGGCGTGATCATCAGCCACCGGCTCTCGCTGGAGGACGCCGTGCGCGGCTATGAGATCTTCGATCGCAAGGAGGAGGACTGCCGCAAGGTGATCCTGACGCCCTGATGGACCAGCTTTCAGAGCATGCATCGCCCGCGCTGGATGCCGGCGCACGTGAGGTCTTGGCTCGCCTGCCTGCCTTGCCGTTGCCAGGACGTGGAAACACGTTGGATCGCTGGCGTGCGCTGGCCGACATCGCCGCCCGCGATCTCTGCGTGGTGAAGGTTGTCGAAGCCCACTACGACGCACAGGCGATTCTTGCCGACCTGCATGCTGATGCCCTGCCAAAGGGTGCCTTGGCTGCAGTGTGGGCAGCCGAGGGCCCGCAGGCAACGCTCTGTTTTGATCCAGCCCTTGGCACCGTGACAGGAAACAAGCCGTGGTGCTCCGGTGCAGGATTGGTGGATGTTGCACTGGTCACCGCACAGAGTGCTGAGGGCCCGCGGCTCGTGCAGGTCCGCACCGACGCAGCCGGCATCCTGCTGCTGCCGCAGACGTGGCACGCCACCGGCATGGGCGGAATCCCCAGCGGCACGACCCGTTTTGATGGAGTTGCTGCGGTGCCCGTGGGAGCGCCAGGCGCCTATCTGGCACGTCCCGGTTTCTGGCACGGTGGCGCTGGCATTGCCGCCTGCTGGTACGGTGCCGCCGCCGCGTTGGCTGCGCCCCTGCAGCGTTCCCCGCGCGTTGCGACCGACGCACAGACCGCGGCCCTGCTGGGCGAGGTCGACATGGCGCTGCACAGCGCTGCCGCGTTACTGCGTGACCTCGCAGCGCGCATTGATGCCGATCCTTCGCGGTCGTGGCAGACCGAAGTGGTCCGCGCGCGCAGCGTCGTGGAGCGCACCTGCACGCGCGTGCTTGATGTGGTGGGGCGCGCGCTTGGACCTGCGCCGATGTGTCTGGATGCGGAGCATGCCCGTCGCTGGAGCGACCTGACCGTTTTCATCCGTCAAAGCCACGCAGACCGCGACTGGGCCGCGCTGGGGCGCGATGTACAGGCGCAGGAGGGCACATGGAGTCTGTAAAACCTGTTTCCCCTCGACCCCGGATTGAAGGGCAGGGCACGCCGGAAGCCGAGTGGGAATCGTCTTCGTGGCTGGGCGCGCTGCCAACACGCGAGGCCCATTCGGTACTGCAGGACGTGCGCCGGCTGGTTATCGTGTCGCCCCATCCGGATGATGAAGTGCTGGGCTGTGGTGGCCTCATGCAGGCGGCCGCACGCCTCGGTACGGACGTGCATGTGATCTCGGTAACCGACGGCGAGGCCTGCTATCCCGATCAACCGTTGTGGCCTGCTGCGCGCCTGCGCGATGCGCGGCGGCACGAACTGGCCACCGCCATGCGCGAGCTTGGGCTCGATGCCACCCATGTGACCTTGCTGGGCCTTCCTGATGGTGGCGTCAGCCTGCGCGAGGCCGAACTGGTCACGTTGCTGGTGGCACAACTGCTGCCGGGTGACCTGGTGCTGGGTCCGTGGGTGCATGATGCCCATCCGGACCACGAGGCAACCGGACGTGCGACGCTGGAGGCAGCAACGGCTCGCGGTGTGCGTGCGCTGCAGTATCCGGTATGGGCATGGCACTGGATGGATCCGCACACCACCATGGGGCCGTGGCGCGTGGCCTCGCGCGTCGCCCTGTGTGACGCCTCGATGTCGCGCAAGCAGCAGGCAATGCGGGCGTTCGCCACCCAGATGGGCGCGGTGGACGGACTCGACTGCGCGCCCATCCTGCCCGATCACGTTACCGCGCGTTTCAAGCGGCCCTACGAGGTGCTGATCGGATGAGTACCGCCGCCTACTTCGATACCTTGTATCAGCAGCCTGACCCGTTTCAGTACCGTAGCCGCTGGTATGAAGCGCGCAAGCGTGCGCTCACCATCGCCGCGCTCCCACGGCAGCGGTATCAGAAAGCGTGGGAGCTGGGCTGCTCGAATGGCGTGCTCACGGCGGAGCTGGCGCCGCGTTGTGACACGCTGTTGGGTACCGATATCAGCGCAGACGCCTTGACCGAGGCGGCCGCTTCCACGCGCATGTATCCCCACGTGACGCTTGAACGCGCCGTGCACCCGCAGGACTGGCCTGCCGGCCGGTTCGATCTGATCGTGATCAGCGAAGTCGGGTACTACCTGGCGGAGCCTGATCTTGAGCAGCTCGCTGTTGGCCTGCGTGAGACCCTCGCCGATGGCGGCCTCCTGCTGGGCTGCCACTGGCGGCATGGGTTTGATGAGGCCCGCAGCAACACTGACCAGGTGCACGAAGCACTCGGCCAGGGCCTGGTTGAGGCGTTCACTTATCGCGACGATGATCTGCTACTTCAGGGATGGAGCACGCAGGCGACCAGCGTGGCGCAATGGGAGGGGCTGCGATGATCGGCGTCATCATTCCGGCCCACAATGAGGCGGCCGCCATCCAGCACTGTCTGGCCTCTGTCAGCCGCGCCGCCCAGCATCCGAGATTGCGGGGCGAGGCCGTGCTGACCGTCGTGGCGCTGGACAGCTGCACCGACGCAACGGCGGCGGTGTGTGAGGGGCAGGGCGTGATGGCCATTGCAGTAAATGCGCGCTGCGTTGGCGCTGCACGTGCGGCCGCCGCGGATTATGCAATTGCCCAGGGGGCGCGTTGGATCGCCAGCACGGACGCCGATACGATCGTGCCCCGCGACTGGCTGAGCAGGCAGGTAGGCTGTGGTGCAGATGCCTTCTGCGGCGTGGTGAACGTCGCCGACTGGATGGACTATCCGGATGCGGTTCGAGACGCCTTCGCGCAACGCGAACTTGTCAGGGATGGTCATCGCCATATCCATGGGGCCAACATGGGCGTGAACACGCCTGCTTACCTGGCCGCTGGCGGTTTCCAGACACTTTCCACCGGCGAGGATGTCGCGTTGGTGAGTGCGCTGAGCAATACCCGCGCATCCATTGCATGGCATGCGAAGCCTGCCGTGCTCACCAGTGCCCGCCGCTCGGCGCGCGCACCGCACGGTTTCAGCGAATTCCTGCGGGCGTTGGAGCGGGAAGTCCTTGATGTCGGTACGCGGCTGCTGCCGACGCGAGCGCTGCAGGGCTGAACATGGAAGCGACGGCGGATCTGTTGGGCTGGGCGGCCACGGTGGTGTTGATTGCTACGCTGGCGCGCCAGATCCACAAACAACACAAGGCGGATTCCTTGGAAGCCTTATCTACGTGGTTGTTCGTGGGTCAGATGACGGCGTCGGAGACGCAGAGAGTAGGGCAGGGGCAACATCATGCTGGCAAACCTTTGCGGGCTTGCCGACGGACTCGGGTGAGCCGTCTTTGTTGCTTGCTGATCACGCAAACGCTGGAGGTCAATAAAACTCCACTGATTCCATATTCGGCCCAACCAGTACCCCAAGATCCCACCTTATGATTTCAAGCTCGTAAAGACGGTCGTTGGGGTCCGCGAACAGAATGGCTGTCAATTCGGCCCCGTCTGCGTCAGAAAGGCGGATCTCGACCGGGTAAGAATGCTGATCCTCGTACTTCGGTCGGTCATACCCTTCAATGATGAACAAGACTACAGCGCCATCCGGGAAGCGATCCACAGCACTGCATCTATTCATATCTTCAAGCTGCTCGCACCTTTGCTGCCATGGCAACTGGCACGAAGCCTGGTGAGCCACCCGCGGTCGCGATGGCATATCCCCGACGCGCTGGCCGTGGCGGCAGCGCTGGCCTGGTTGGCGGTCCTGGGTGCGAACCGCTTGCTGCCAGTGGCGTTGTGGGAAATGTAAGCGGCCCCTGAGTATTAGTCGCTTTGTTTACTTCGCTGCCGCTGGCGGAGCCAAGTGCCAATGCAGATTGATCAGTAATCGGTCGCACACGGGAGGATCCCGGTTGCTCAGGCATGCCATGGCCATGTCGTTGGTCGGGTAAACCGATAGGGCCGCACTGTTGCCGGCCGCTCCCCCGCCGTGACCCCAGTGGGGGAACTCGTCCGGTCCGGATGAGATGAATCCATAGCCGTACCAGTCTGTCTGCTGCTTGATAGCCTCGCTTAAGAGGGTAAGCGGAATCAGCCTCCCCGCCCTGAGCGCATCAACAAACCGCACTTCATCGCCGGCCGTGGTGACGCCGCCACCTGCTGGCGTTCCCCGCCAAGGCAGCTGATCTGCGCTGGGCACTAGGTCCCCAGTGGGCTGTTGGGTGTAGCCGCGAGCGATGCCATACATGTTCTCGACGTCGGGGTATCTGGTTGCGGTCATCCCTGCCGGGGCGAAGACATGCTCGTCCAGGTACGCGTAGTAGCTTTGCCCGGTAATCTTCTCCACGACTGCACCGAGCAGAACGAAGCCATAGTTCGAGTACTCAAACTCCGATCCAGGCTTAAAAGACGGTGCCCTGTTGCCGTTGAGCTTGATCAGATCGTCGATGGTTCTTACCCAAGCGCGATCACTGCTCTCCTCCGGCTGGAGCACGCCGATGTCGCCCGTTCCGCCTTGGTGCGACAGAAGTTGGCGGATGGTTACCTTGGCCATCTCCTTGTTGGGATAGTCTGTCAGGTACTTTCCAACGGGATCGTCTAAGCCAAGCTTGCCAGCGTGGCTCAACTGCAGCACCGCCACTGCCGTGAACATCTTGCCTTGGGATGCGAAAAGGAACGGGGTGTCCAGATGCACTGGGACGTTGTTCTCGCGATCAGCGAGCCCGAAGGCCTTTCCGTACAGCCGTTTCCCATTCTGTTCGATGACCAGCACCCCAGAAAACCTATCCATTTCCGCCAGATGTGCTGCGAACGCGTCAAAGGCGTTCAACGCCTCATCCTGGGTCATCCGCTGCGGGTCCTGCCGGACCTCTACAAGCTTCGTCCCACTGGCCTGATCGAAGCTCACCGTGACTCGTCTGTAGGCTGGGAAATTACGTTCCCGCGTCATTGCCACCAGAAGCTTTGGTTCATTGCGCTCAATCTCGAAGACGTCAAGCCCACCCGTTTCTTCGCGGCTGTCGAGCAGGTATTCTAGGTTGTGTTCCGCGTCATCAAACCGACGCTTGTTGAACGCGCGTATCTTTGCGCGGTCGTTGCTGTTGAACGCTGCCAGCCACTCTTCGAACGCCACCTCGGCAGGTGGTTTGGCCAGTGCGGCTGAGGCTGCTAAAAAGAGCGCCGCTGCGACAAGCAGGCGGTGAAACGAAACCTGCCGTGGCATGGCCTTCACGCGCCTTCCAGTGCGCCCCTTGAGCGCCATCTTGATTGCGGTGATTGAGTGTTCAATCTTGTCGGTTTCGGCACTGCTCGGCGATTGTGTCCGGTTCTCGAAGATCGTTTCCCATCTTGCGCTCACAATGAACTCCGTTTAATTGATCCCCTGTACCTACCGTGGGGGCACCTCATCAATCTTAAAGGTCAGAAATGTCTGGAAAATATTTCTAGATCTTTCATGCTAATGATGGACGCGGGGCGTCTCAACCCTCGCGACTGGCCGCCCGAACAATCGGGCTAGGCAATGTCGTCGGATTGGTGCCAAAGGTTACCGATACGATCGAGGTGTATGTTATTGGTTGTAAAATGCCCGTTACCGTGCGGTATCCAAAAAAGCCATGAATAGATCGTGTGTTTGGCCAGAATTTATTGCTAGTTCCATTTCCAACGTGACACCACCGGACATGCCATTTGTTCGCGATGACTGGGCGGGCATGGCGTTTGATCGGAACCTGTATGAGGACTTTGCTCCGAGTGAGGTCTGGGATGCCTGGCTACGTGCGGCATTAGAGGATGCTTCGGCGACAGCCCTCTGCGCGATTCGATACTCAACTTACTCAGAGAGAGGCGCGCCTGTGGAAGTTGGAGATGGGATGGCTGGATTGCGGGACTACTGGTTGCGCAATGGAAACTTCATGCATGATCACTATGTATTCGCGGCTGACGGTCGTTGGGTTGTAAGGTTGGATCAGGATGTGACGCTATTTGCGGGAAATCTCGTGCTCATGGGTCGTGTGGTTGGGATATTGGGCGGCGCAGAGTGCGCTGAGAAAATCATGAGGCGTGATCTGATCGGCGATACTGAAGATGTTGTTGGCCTCGAAGCATACGTGAAGGGCCTTCTCGCGCCTTTGAAATGGTCCGGCTCATCGGAGCGATTGCGTTAATTGGCGACGACGGTTGGTCAATCGTCGAGCCGGCTTGAGGCAGCCCGGATCAGGTCGGCGTAACGCCTACGCGGTGCAGCCTCGGCCGCCAACCACAGGTGGGGCCGTGAATTTCTACACACCCTGTGAGGGCAATCGCCTGCGTGGCAGGCGTGCCCCGCGTAAGCGGAAGGCCTCGCACATATGAAGTGCCGCGATCTCCCACGGTGATCTAGCCTTTTCTAGCTGCTGCTGAAGGCTCAACCCAGCAACTTCCGCACCCTTGTAAGGGCAGTCATGCGCGGGGCCCGCGACGCCTGGAACCTGAGGCATCATACGTATGCGCCAAACAGCGCCTTCCAAGAGCTCATAGATTTGCACAAGGAAATGTACCCCAACGCATTCGCGAAGCCTGGGAGATGGCGCAATGAAAAGCAGTGAATTTGTATCAGCACTGGAGTTGTATGTCCTCGACACTGCAGTGGAGGACACGATGTCGACCCTTCGAGCCCCGCCTGGCCGACGTGTGGACGAGGGTGCTGCACACCGGTCGCGTTGGTTCAACTCGCTTTCGACCGACGATGCGGATCTGGTCCGCCAGGTTGCGCACGATTCGGCACATGCTGCTGTCTTTGGTTTGCTCGCGGTGTTGGATGGAGTGAGGGTAATCGACGACGAGAAAGGGGTGTTCGAGTTGTATTACACAGGGAGCAAGCGATCTTTACTCAATCCTCCGGACGTTGATCTGCACGACTTGCTCAAACGCGGCGCATGAACTGAGCGAGCACGCGATTCGGCTGAGAGGCAAGATGGGGAAGAGCGTGAGCGCGCCACCTTTCCACCTTTGACGTTATTTCGAATCTCCGCTGATTGACGCGGACAAGATGCCCTGTTCCCAGCCAGTTGATTTAGCTCATAGCGGCGGAGAGGAAGGGCTCTTCTCCCATCTCGAAAGGAGAAAGCGCACTTCCGTCAAGCCGATCCGGCGCAGGTCGCGCAGGTCGGCGGCGGCGATCTCACTGCGCCGGCGCCCAGCGCTGGCAAACCCGAAGCAGAGTAGGGCGTGATCCCGTATTCCTTCCAGGCTGTCGTCGCAGGTGGCCAGCAGGGCTTCCAGCTCGGGCAGGGTGATCGCAGTCTGATCTAGACCCCCAATCATGGACACGGGGTTAAGCTATATTTTCAAGCTCGAACTGATCCGGGCTGACGTAGCCCAAGGTCGAGTGCAGGCGTGATCGATTGTAGTAGACCTCGATGTAGTCAAACACCTCAGCTTTGGCTTGCTCGCGTGTGGCGAAGCGCTCGCCGTGGATGGCCTCAACTTTCAGGCTGTGGTTCCAGCTCTCCATCGCGGCGTTGTCATAGCAGTTGCCCTTGGCGCTCATGCTGGGCACCAAGCCGTAGGTCTCCAGCAAGCTCCGATGCTCTTTCGAGCAGTACTGCGAGCCGCGGTCGCTATGTACGATCACACCACGTGGGAACTTGCGCCGGAAAAGAGCCATCAGCAGGGCGTCGCACACCAGCGTCGCGGTCATGCGACTGTCCATCGCCCAACCTACGACTTTGCGGGAGTAAAGGTCCAGCACCACAGCCAAGTACATCCAGCCCTCGTCGGTCTGAATATAGGTGATGTCGCTGACCCAGGCCTGGTTTGGCCGCTCGGTGCGGAAGTTCTAATTGAGCAGGTTTTCAGCCACCGGAAGATTGTGCCGAGAGTTGGTCGTTGCCTTGTATCGACGTGCTGCCTTGGCGCGCAGACCTTGCCGGTGCAGACTTTCGGCGACCTGACGGCGCCCTCGGCGGAGCCTTCGACTCAACCGCTGCGCGCCTTCACGGCGTCTGGCTGTCACGAATGCATCCTGCACTTGGACATCCAGTTCTGACTGCCGCTGTGCTCTGGCCGAGGGCTTGCGGCGATGCCATGCGTGGAAGCCGGTTCGGGAAATCGCAAGCACACGACACATCAGAGATACCGGGTGCTCACCAACGTGCTCAGCGATCACGGCGCACTTCACTTGGAACCCTTGGCGAAGTGCGCCGCCACTTTTTTTAGGAAGTCGTTCTCTTCGGACAACCGCGCCACTTCGCGCTTGAGCTTGGCCAGGTCCGCCTGGGCCGTGCGTTGCTCCTCGCTGAGCGAATCCCTCTCCTGTGCGCGGGCTCGCCACGTGTAGAGCTGCTGAGCCTGCAGGCCGAGGTCCTGCGCAGCCTGGGCTACACCATCGCGCCGAGCACGCTCCAGCGCCTGCACCTTGAACTCCTCGCCATAGCGTTTACGGGTCGTCGGCGGCGCGGGCTTCTGAGCACTCTTCTTGGTCGTCTTCTTGATCATCTGGGCACCTTCAAGTTGTGATATCAAATCACTTAACCGGGTGTCCATGAAACAGGGGCTGGATCAAAGTTCCCAGGCCAATTCGCCGTCGGTCGAGCGGCGCTGTACGTGATCGACTACGAACTGCAGCACGGTGGCTTCGGGTACCGGCAAGGTCAACTCGATGCCGTAGCGCGCCGCATGCCAGCCAGCCCAGTAGCGCAGGGCGCTGGTGTAGCTGCGAGTGGTGTTCTCGGCTGCGGCTGCGGCTTCGGCTAGTAGCTCGCGGACCGCATCGGCAGCCTGTTGGGCCAGCTGTTCGGGCAGTGCCAGTGAGGTGGCCGTCGCGGACACGGGAATTGTAGAAATATCTTTCATACTATGTAATGTACGCTACGCAAAAAAGACTGTCCCCGCGATAATCATCACTTATCACCAGTACGGAATCAACGGGGTAGGGCGGCGACGTGGGAGACGATGATGGCTAGAGGAATTACTGAATCTGAAGTCCATTCCGCCGCTGACGCGATTGTGGCGGGCGGTGAGCGCCCAACGGTCGAAAGAATCCGAGCCTATCTGGGCACGGGATCTCCAAACACAGTTGTGCGCTGGCTGGAGACTTGGTGGGTGCGACTTGCCGAGCGCTTGGGGGACCACCAGGCGAGAACAGACGTCCCGGATGCGCCTGACACGATCCGCGTCCTAGCCGGGCAGTGGTGGGCACTTGCACTGGAGCATGGGCGCCAAGATGCGCATGGGGCACTTGTTGCCGAACGAGCTGTATTAGCTGCCGATCGCGATCGCTTCGCTTTAGAAAAGGCCCAACAGCGAGTCGAGGTAGACCTACTCAGGCAACAGGCTGAAGAGGCCAGCCAACGCGAAGGTATCGCTTCATCCCAGGCATCCGAGCTTCGAAGGCTTTTGGCGCAATTGGAAGTTCGAGTAGCTAATGCCGAGCGAGAGATGGCGGATGCTCATGGCAGACTCAGGACTGCTGAGGAGGTGCGGTCAGAGGCCCAGTTGCCACTCATTAAATCATCAGTCACCGCCAGATCTGAGTCATAGCTTCAGCCTTCGCGCTCAAGGCAATAGGTAACCTCGACGCTAGTGACGAGGTTCGTGGTGGCTGTCCGGCTAATACTTAACCTCGCTTCCACCGGGGTAGAGCTCCTGTGGCATGACTCCATGCCTACCGAACGAAGTTTGCGATAGTTGGACAATGTCTCATTCTTGGTGCCACCACCGTCGAACACCTCTTGGACGTTCCCTAGGTCAATGGTCAAGCGGTCCACGAGTGTGCCTGGTGCGGGGACGGTCCTGGTTTCGGTTGGCACAAAAGTCTTTTGCTTACGTTTGAGGTGGACTGGAACGGTCACTTCATCCACGACGAACACCACGCCTGGTGAGTCATTTGTCAGGACAAGGAATACTCTGCCGTTTTCCACCTTTGAGCTGGTGGAGACAGGGCCACCAATGGCGAGTGCGGGGGTGCTGATGAGAAATGAGAGCAATAACAGGCGGTGAGCCATGCAGAACGTACCAATGTAGGGACAGCGAGATCCAGATGATCACTGTTTGAGCTGCGGAAGTGCAATTGTTCTTGCAGAACAACTCAGAGCCCGCAAGCAGGGCTAACTAGGAACGACGACGTCATCCCTAATTGTTGTCGCCAAACTGGTCAAAAAAAATCAGCAAATTCAATGTGCGGCGCAATTAAGTGCGAAAACGACAGCAATTAGGAAAGCCTACATTCGATGAGACATCCTTGCGCTGGTAGCATACGCGCACGTATAACATAATATACATTATGCGAAATGACGTGTTGGGTGCCTCCGGCTTGGCCAGCGCGTTCCAGCCCCATCCTCGGCTTGCACGCTCCTGACGGGCCAACCTGTGCGCTCTGCCTATTTGCCTGGCTGCCTAACTGCCGCGGATAAGTTGAAGCTAAGCTATAGCCCCTAGCCGCTTGCATAAGGCCAGGACAGGAATTGCACCAGACCGTACGTCGAGGACCAACGAATGGAGAGCGCTTTTAGATGAAGAATTGGCTGATCGGCGTAGTAGTTGCAATCGCATGGACCAGCCCCTGCGTTGCTCAAGTCGCCCCTGAGTTGCTCGGCGGCGCGGATCCGGATAAGCCGATGTTCAGCGAATCTTTCTACAAAGGGGTTGAGGGCAATTGGGTGCTGGTACGCGAACCCGTCAACACCGGTTACCACTGCTCCGTTAATTTCATCACGCCAGATTCCACGTTTTCGATTCGCGGTCCCGCCGAGGCTGGGATGGCGCGAAAGGATCATGGCGGCGTTTGGTTCATCAGTGAGGCAATCCCCCCGGTGACAAAGACCGAGATCGTTCCGATCACGCTGTCATCTACCAACCACCCCACGCAGAACGCCCAAGCCGCCCATGTGAGCATGCCGGGCCAGAGCAGTGGCGCGTTGTTGCTGACCATCGACGTGAAGAAATCGGTGCAGGAAAAGCCGGATACCAATGAGCTCGCCATCCAGTTTCAGGGGAAAGAGGTGTTCCGCTCAAAGGTTGTCCAGCTGCAGCTGGCGTATCGCCAGCTTTCGGCTTGCATGAGCGCGGCTCACAAATAGGCAATGATTTCAGCCGTTTGGCACGTTCAAGATGTCGGTGCAGGCGCCACGCATCCCTCTTGTGTCGCCACTTGCTTCACCGAACACATTCACATCGGCAACCCTCAGCATCCCGGCGCTGTCCGGGATCAGCACATAGCGGACGTTGCAGCTTTTATAGCCGCCGCCGTCATACGTCGCGCCGGTCGCGAGGTTCTGCCACATGACGCGATTGTCAAAGGACTGCCCGTAAGAGAGCGTCCGCGCGATCCCGGCCTGACGGACAGATGCGTTGCCGTTCGCGGCGACGACCTCTTGCTCAGTCTTACCTGCCCACACCTGGATCAGGAGCGATTCACTGCGCGTTAAACGCCTTTTTCCCCGGTACTCAGCGGCAGTCTGAGTAAAATCCAGATCGGCCTTCATCGTCGCCAGATTGCCCTGCACCCTCCCCTGTGCTTCGGTTACGCGTTGCTGCATTTGCACCAATTTTGCCTTGTGCGCTGCCGATTCTGCAGCCGTCAGCTTGCGGCCGTTATTGATCGCGGGCCTCGGCACATCGGACCACAGCTTTTCCCAGGTAAAGTCGGCAAGGGAACTCATCGACAGTCCATCGGGGACCAGTTCCAGTCCAGTCAAACCAATGGCTGCCAGTTTCGGTCGCAATGTGTCGGACAGAACCACACGATCGATGGACGCAGCTTCTTTGGCGCCGATAATGCTGTCACTGTTGCAGGCTACGTTCCATGCCTGTCGCATCGTGTGGCTGCTCGTACTTTGCCAATCGGTGGGCTGGAGATCAATGATCGCCGGATCCTGTTTCATGGACTTTGTGCCGCTGGCCACCCGGAATTCCACCGAATCCGGCGTGTCCAACATCCCGGTTGAATCAGCCTTGTGCTTGGGCGCGCCACGGCCGCGTTTGCTCGGCTTGGGGCATTTGAACTGGAGTTGATATTCCAACCATAGGGGTTGGTCGATCGCTTCATAGACCATTGTCAGATCAATCTGACGGATCCGGTCTGGGCCAGGATTCGTGACATCATCGACCGGCGTGTGGTCGGTCGCCGCGTCATTGGCGTACACATTGACACGCTTTCCGGCTGCACCCTGCATATCGATCAGAAACTCGCTGGCCCCGACTTGCGCCGCGATAGCCATGATGCCCGCGCCGATTACGAGTTTTGTGATTTGCCGTGTCATGAGCGCTTCCTTGTCCGTTTTACCAACTCGCGCTCTACCGCGCACGTACGCTACGCAAGCTTTGGAGCTTCTGCCGGAACCAGGCGCTTCCTGGTCGATCGTGCTGCAGCGATGCTAAGCATCGGCAATGGCTCTGGCAACCCCCGCCCCCCTCCAGCGCCTGCGCCGCGACCAGGGTTTCGCCGATGGATTCTGTTGCCTTGGCTGCCATGCCGGCAGGAAGGCCGCCGGGTAGTTCGATGGCGTTGCGGTAGCTGGATGCCAGCACCAGCCCAAATCCGGTGATGCCCAGGCCCGTACCCAAGTCGTAGCGGGTGGCTTCCAGTGCATTGGCCGCCCCGGCTTTCTCTTCAGGTGCACTGCCCATGATCGCAATGGGCGACGCAGTCAGGCCGATGCTCAATGAGATGCCCAGCGCAGCCAGCAGAACAATCATCCACTGGCCTCCCTGGACAAGCAGCATGTGTACGTCGCCGAGTGTCACAGCCTCGAGCCCTCTGACATGGTCCGGCGGTCGCTGACCTGCAACATCGCGCATCACCAATTGCAATGGATTCCACGGGCCGGCTCCTGCAGGAGACCAAACGTGGACAATCTGCGCGATGCCATAAGGCGAAGAAGACTGCGGCTGCAGCGAGCAGCCTTCCATTGTGGTGCGCATCAGCCGCGGGCGGTAACCACTTCAGGGCGGGTCACGCTTTTGCCGTAGGGACCCTGCCCTACACACCCTTACAATGCGAACCGGGACACGCTTTGGGGATGGTATGGAACGCGAACGGCAGGAGCCGACGTTTGGCAAACAAGACATGGCGGAAGTGCATTTCAGGGAGCGTTCCAGCTCCAACTCAACCTATCGAAATCGACCGGAGATTCCATGGCTGGGAATCTGCCTAGGGGTGGCGGCAGCGGTCGCAATAGCAATGGGACTCATTGAGTGGAACGCTAGGCGGCAAGCGGCAGCCATGACAGCCGAGCTGATGCGTCCGATGACGAAATCCGAACAGGCACAGTTCGACCGAGAAATGGCACGGTTGAACACTGAGCTGGCGCGGGATGCGGAGGCCATCCGTCCGCGAACAATCAGGCTGAGCATCCCGGAATACGCTCCGGCGCCATTGCGGCCGGGTGAGCGATGTATTTCAGGTAATCGCTTCAGGCGCATCGAGGGGGGCTGGCGCGACGTGCCCCACGAACCCTGCTGAAGGTTCTAACTTACCTGGCTCCGTAACGATTCCGAGCCGGCTCCGGGAGCGCGCCGACGGGACGCTTCCCGACGCTTGAGACCGCTAGGAAACAGTGCGTCGGGCGCGTGCGGCTTTGTCAGACCGCCTGTTCTTCCTTCATGATTTGGTTATCGCATCCAGATAGGAACCAACGGCAACGCTGATCTTCTTGGCAAGGTCGGCAGAACTGACGGAGTTTCGGGCAGCCGCCGAGAGCAGCATGCCCTTGCAGATGCCCAAGACATCGTGGGCCAAGTCAGTGGCGAGCTGTGCCGATACCCCGTGGTCTCGCTGGATCGCTTGTTCCAGCGCAATGAACAGACCCGTGGTGAGAGCGCTGTCGTGCGGTGCAGCGAGGATCATGGGTTCCGCGAATGCGAGTTGCGTCGTCAGCGCTGGCCTCCCTTGCGCATGGGCCAGTGCTGCAGCGACCCCGGCCATGACGGCCCCGGGGCCTGTGTGCTGCCGCATCGCTTCCACTGCGTGATCCACCCTGCCCTGCATTTCCCTGATGATCAGCGCTCGCAGGACAGCCTCCTTATCCGGGTAGTACTGATACAGCGAGCCAGTGCTGACACCCGCAAGGGCCGCAATCGCGTTCGTACTGAACGCATGGAACTTCTGCTGCTCGAGCAGACGGGCTGCTGCTTCAAGGATGGCGTCCACGGTGCTGATCGAGCGCGCCTGGCGAGGAAGTTTGCGAGGTTGCGACGGAAGGTCACGAGGTATGGGCATGTCGGTCTTGAAATGCGAGTAGCTGCGGCCGCTCCAGAGCCGTAGTCTATCTGGGCAATACATGCCACGCCGCAGAAAAGGCACCAAAGCCGGGAGGCCACGTTGAAAGAACACCATGCGCCCAAGCGAAAACCTGAGTTCACATGGGGGTATTACCTATTAGGCAGGAACATGATTGCCGGCACGCTGCAGACATTTTTTCTGATTCTTGTGGGCTGCATCATCTGCACCTTCGCGATGATCTGGCTCGGTGGTGCGGGTTGAGGCAGTGTCACTCTACGGATCGCAGTGATGTAGCGACTGCCGTAGAACTTCTAGGGAATCCTGTCCGCGTCAGCCACTTGGGGTGAGTCTGACGGCCTGATCAGGCGACAATTCAATCTTCGCATGGCTCGTGAGCTCCTCGTCCTGGTACTCGAACGTCCCGTCAGGAGACAGGCTGAATTTGGTGTCGGGGTGCACGTTCGGCGCCTCGACATTGATACAGCTAAAATGGATAGTTCGGACTTCAACTGAGAGATGGAATTCAACGAACTATGTATCCATTACTTCAAGTGTGTAAGAGTTGAACAAAACCGGTCAATCAGAGGGCTAAAGTGATGGTGCGTTTCTTCCTTATTTTGGCTTTCTACGCAACCTCTCTGGCAGGATGCGCAGACAGGTCAAGAAGCGGCACTCCGCAACTCTGCGAATCAGAGAAAAAAGAGAGCGTATGCCGAGTATCCTTCCGCGCGCTCGCAGCTGATCCAGCGTCATTCGACGGCCGCAAGGTGAGAATTGAGGGTTACCTCGTTGTCTCAGCGAGACTCTTCGTTTTGAGCTCAAGCAAGGAGCTCTTTGACGCAGGAGTTACCGACGAAGTTTTTGTAAGGATTAGAGGGCCTTTGGATTCGCAGCGTCAAATGTACGATCAGCACGGTTATTCTTGGGTATCAGTTACTGGAACGTTCAAGACCAAAGAGAGGAACGGAACTACAGATGACATTTTGATAGGCGAGCTGCATCGGCCAACAGAGGTCAGGGCCCTTCGATTTCCAATTCCCAGAAGAAGAGAGACCTTTGACGAAGCAGCCATCGATCTTAAGGACTTGAACTAGGGACGCTCTGAACAATCGATGGCTTGCGCGTCATTGAGGAGGCACCTGCAAAAACAGCGACGGTGTCATTCCTGATCGACGGCACGAACGCGCACTGCCTTGCGACGCTGCTGGGGTTGGAGGGGATGGCGATGTGCTCCTGCGCGCATCCGCTGCTGCAGCACGATTGCGTGTTGGCGACGTGCCGCGTCTCACTTGCGCCTTACAACACGCATGAGGAAATCAGAGGTTCATGACAGAGTTGACGATGGTGCGGACACTGCTGGGAACGGCTGAATCGCCGTGGAAGACATGCGGCATGTTTATTTGTTCGAGGCCTTGCGCCTAGGTGAGGGCACGACGAGCGCGCGGGCAGTAGTGGCCAGTAATGCTGAGCAGAATCACACGCTATTTGATGTCCTCAAGATTATGAATCACGTCACCGAAGCTGTGACGACCCATCGCTAATGGCAACCTCAACGAACGCACTTCGAGAGGCGCGAAGAGTTCTCCAAGCAGCAGATCATCAATAGTGCCGGTTGTTGCTCTAATTTTGAAGGTGCCTACCACGGATACCCAGGAATACGCATGCTCTTGGAAGATGCGTTTCTGTACATCAACCGGCCCCCTGAGCCTGATTGCGACTTCGTCAGTCACACCCGCCTCAAAGAGTTCCTTGCTGGAATTCAACACAAAGAGCTCCCTTGAGACACCAAGATATCCCTCGATCCGTATTGAACGACCATCGAATCGTTGACTGTCTTCCGCAATAGCCCTGAATGACACCCTGCAGGCAGGCTGCGCCGGCCTTCCACAGTCAAGACCATGTTGCGCCAGACTGTTATCAGGACTACATCCGGGCAGGACAAGCGCAAGCACAACGGCACAAGTTGCGAGCCCGCTATTACTCATCTGACAAGCTTCGACTCGTCGCTCGCATCGAGTTTAAACGTTCAGAATGGAAGACTGGTCAGCACTCCGCCACAAACAAAATCGACTCATCTGCGATGCATGAGACCGCGCTTATCGCCGAGTGATGAGCGTCCGCACCGTCCAATGCAATGCTCCAAACCGAGTCATCATCTGCCCAATCATCAGCAGAGACGTGCAGCTCGACGGACACATCTCCAATCACCAGAACAAGTCTGCCGTCCTCCTCCACGTGCATGCGGTCAATCACTTTGCCGATGCAATTGAATACCTGTGAAATGAAGATGCTGCGTTCAACGAAGAAATCCTCGTCCTCGGCAATGCGTGTCTTCGAGAAAGGACTGAGGACTGCAGCAGGACACGTAAAATCGACATCGACCAAAAGGTTCGTGCGCTGAACCAGTGCAGGGTTGATGAACTGCAGAGATACCGACACGCTGGTAACGCTGAAGCTGTCCAGATATGCGCCAACCAAGAGTTTTTGAGTCGCTGCGTTGGCTTGGGCCAAGGTCAGTATCAATGATTTCACAGCCAAAACGTGTCACCTTGTGTCGCTGCAGTGGATGTTTTTTCCAGTGCACTGATTGCCATTTAGCACGTTCCCACAGCCTTGGTAGGAGATGGTGCCGACGCACCCGGCGGCTCGACCTGTTGGAAACGGGCACGAACCCGATAGTATCCGGCAGCCAACTCAGGGCCATCTTCCAAACTCCTCCCGCCACGCAGCGAAGTCGGGTCGAAAACGAACGCTGACGATAGATCGTGAATCTCCGCGGACTCTTGCCCTGAGAACAAGAGACTTGCGTTATAGCCGGGGTAGTAGAGCGATACGGATACGATCTTCCCAGTGAATTCCTGCCCAGCAGACAGTAGGTGCTGGGCTGAGACTTCGCACGACGGGGGCGCGCCATTGGTCTTGATTACACATGGGTCAGGCAACTTGGCATCAACGGGATGGTCGCCGCCATTACATGCAGTGAGGATCAAAGCGAAGCAGCTCAGCGAAGATAGTTTATTCATGTCGTGCGCGAGCGGCTTCAGTGCCTCGTCTGGATGTTTTCATTCTTGCATGCCTCATCGTTATCCATTCGTGGCCCAGGCTCCTGGTCAACCGCAGCCCCATAAGTTGATCGGCTGTGCCGCGGATCAAATAATGACATGCACATCGCTTCGTTGCTTGCACGCCCATGATGCCTCAGCGGTTCCGTGCGGCCCGCGCTCTTGCCGTGGTCGGATCTCAATGATCTCTACCAAGATCCTGCATGGATCTCAGTCTCCCAACCAAGCACAAAGTCCAACTCCAACCGTTCCCCCGCCCCCAGCCGCCTCGGCACCAACGTGAACCCATCAGGCGGCCCCGTTTGTGGCTCCACACACGTCGCGTGCGCAGTTCCGTCATACACCACCCAGTGGTCCGCATCCGCCCGCAACCGCAGTCGCTGCCCCGCAGATACCAGCACCACCTCAGCGTCGTTAATGAAGCAGTCGTCCCACGGCCCGGGCGCAGGCGTGACGCAGGGCAGCGTAGCGATGCCCTCCCCGTCCCGCGGATACATCGCACGCGGCGAGAACAGCAACGCATCGGGCTTGCGAAACCACGGATGCCAGCCGATCACGGCCGGCATTGCCTTGGCGCCGGCCTGCACGGCAAGTCGCAGCTGCAGGCCATCAGGCAGCACCCGGATAGCCTGTGTCGCCACGCCCCCGAACGGCCAGTACCGGTCCTCAGGAAGCGCCAGCGTCAGCGTGGCAGCGGCCGGATCGCGAGGTTCAAGCCGCCAAGGTCTCGAGAATCCCACCCCGTGGATCGCATGCGTCCCAAGGTTCGCAGGGAGCACGAATTCCGTGCCATCAAAGGTGAAGCGACCACGCCGGATGCGCCCAGCCCAAGGCACCATCGGGTAGCATCCCCAGCCGATCGCGGCCGCCCCGCCCTCGCGCTCGGCCACCAGCCAGTCCACGCCGTCGTACCGCATCTGTGCAATCCGGCCGCCGGCTTCAGGTGCTAACGCCACCTCCACCCTGCCCGACCGCAGCCAATGCAGCGGGCCACCCCGCAGCGGCGCCTGCGCATCATCGAGTGGCGAGCCCGGTTCAAGCGCCATATGGATCGATGGTCTGGATGCTGCCGTCCGGCTCCATGTGCATGGGCGTGCATTTGACCGAACGCAGATGGGTCACGCCGCCGGACGCCAAGGCGTCGTGGTAGAACAGATACCACTGCCCCTCGAATGCGCAGATGGAATGGTGCGTGGTCCAGCCAACTACCGGCTTGAGGATCACCCCGCCATACGTGAACGGTCCATACGGGCTGTCGCCGATCGCGTAGCACAGCAGGTGCGTATCGCCGGTGGAGTACGACAGGTAATACCGCCCTTGGTACGTGTGCAGCCATGGCCCTTCGAAGAACCGACGCGCGTGGTCATCGGCGCGCAGCGGCTGTCCGTGCTCGTCCAGGATGACGATCTCCCGCGTGGGCTCGGCAAGACGGGTCATGCCTGGTTCCAGCCGGCCAACGCGTGGGCCCAATGCGGGCGCTCCGCCTGTAGGCTCCTCGTGCGCCTCATCGAAGCGGTTGTCACGGTACTTCTGCAGTTGGCCGCCCCAGATCCCGCCGAAGTAGAGGTAATGCGTGCCGTCGTCATCCTCGAACACGGCCGGGTCGATGGAATAGGTGCCCTCCATCGGCTCGGGCTCGGCAGTGAACGGGCCTTCCGGACGGTCCGCCACTGCCACGCCGATGCGGAACATGCCTTGCGGGTCCTTGGCCGGGAAGTACAGGTAGTAGCGACCATCACGGCTCGCCGCATCCGGCGCCCACATCTGCCGGCTGGCCCACGGCACGTCGCGGACATGCAGCGCCATGCCGCAGTCGGTGGCCTCGCCGGCGGGCGTGTCCAGCCGCAGCACGTGGTAGTCCTCCATGCCGAAGTGACCGCCCTCGTCATCGAACGGAGCGCCGCCGTCGATGTCGTGCGAGGGGTAGATGTACAGCCGCCCCTCGAACACGTGGGCTGAAGGATCCGCCGTGTAGAGGTGGGTCACCAACGGCTGGGAGATTGCACGTGCCGCGAGCTGGCCAAGGTCGCCTGCCTGCCGGCGCTGCAGCAGCTCCTGCTCGATCCGGCTCTCCATGCGCTTGTCGATCTCATAGAGGAACAGCAGCGCAACCGCGACCAGGAACGGGATCGAGCAGTAAACGCTCACCGTCAGGCGGATGCCGTCCACCACCGCCTGGGGCTGTTGCTCTGCGCCGGCCTGGTACCCATGGTGCGCGAGAATTCCGGCCACCAGCGCACCGCCGATGCTGAGGCCGATCTTCAGGCCGCACAGCATCGCGGAGAACACGATCGCGGTGGCGCGGCGGTGGTTCTTCCATTCCGAATAGTCGGCGACGTCGGCGATCATCGCCCACAGCAGCGGGATGGTGATGCCGTAGCAGAACCCGTGCAGCATGAAGGCGACGAAGGCCACGCCAACCGCCGTGGGCGGGAAGAAGTAGAACGCCAGCAGGAACAGCGTGCACACCAGCAACGCGCCACCGAAGACATCACGCTTGCCGAAGCGGTCAGCCAGCCGGCGTGATACGCCGATGCCCAGGATCATGCAGAGGATGCCGCAGGCGTTGAACAGGCTGAAGGCCGAGGTCGCCGGGTCTTCCGGCCAGGTAAAACCGGCCAGGCCCCATCGGCTCAACGCTGCGTTCAATCCGCCGATGAAAGCGTTGAAGCCGGAGTTGTCGAGGAAGCGTGCCAGGGCGACTTCGCTCATGTAGTACTGGAAATAGTAGATGTAGGTGCCGCCCTTCAGGGCCAGGTTGACGAACACCAGCACCGTCAGCAGCAGCATCACCTTCCACGGCCGGTTGCGCAGCAGGTCGGTCAGATCCTGCAGCACGCCGCCGGTCTGTTCCCGGGCCGGGACGATTCGCTCGCGCGTGGTGGCGAAGGTGATAAGGAAGAACACCGTGCCCACCACCGCGAACACCGTCATGACCCGCTCGAAACCCAGCGTGCGATCGCCGTCGCCGAGGATCAGCACCAGCGGCAACAGCAGGACCTGGATGATGAACTGCGCGATCATCACCGCCACGAAGCGGTAGGCCGACAGGCTGTTGCGCTGGGCCATGCTGCCGGTGAGCACCCCGCTGAGCGCCGAGTACGGCAGGTTGTTGGCCGCGTACACCAGCATCAGAAGCCCGTAGGTGGCCACGGCGTAGACGATCTTCGCGCGCGGGCCGAGGTCCGGCGTGCTGAAGGCAAGCAGTGACAACACACCGAAGGGAATCGCCGTCCACAGGATCCATGGCCTGAACTTGCCCCACCGGCTGACCGTGCGATCAGCGGCAATGCCGATCAACGGCGTGAACACGAACGCGCCAAGCACGCCGATCGCGAAGATGATCGTGGCGGCCGTGGCAGGCGGAAGCCGATACACGTCGGTGTAGAAGAACGCGAGATAGGTGATCAGCGTCTGGAAGATCAGATTCGCCGCCAGGTCGCCCAGGCTGTAACCAAGCTTCTCCCGGATGGACAGCGTGTGTTCGGTGCTTTCCACGCTGCGTGCATCAGTCACGGGCGGCCTCCACAGTGAACCTGCGCGTCGCGCGGATATCGGCGCTGGAGGCCCCTACCCGAACCTCATACGCTCCCGTCGGCACAGCGTACGCCGCCCGCGCCTCGTCGTACTGGCGCAGGGCCTGATTCGCCTGCAGTTCGAATGCCACGGTGCGCCGTTCGCCCGGAGCCAGGTGGACACGCTGGAAACCGCGCAGCTCCTGCTGGGCATCGCCCGGCTGTGCCTGTAACCGCTTTGCATACAGCTGCACCACTTCATCGCCCGCGCGCTTTCCGGTATTGGCTATCTCGACCTGCACCTTGAGTGTCCCGTCATTGCCGATGCGGGCGGCGTCGAGCTGCAGCTTGCCGTAGTCGAACCGTGTGTAGGACAGCCCGTGTCCGAACGGGTACAGCGGGCTGCCGCGGAAATAGCGGTAGGTGCGGCCCTCCATCTTGTAGTCGTCAAACGCCGGCATCGCCTGGTCCGCCCTGTAGAAGGTCACCGGCAGGCGCCCGCCGGGGTTCACGTCGCCGAACAATGCCTGGCCCACCGCGGTGCCGCCGCGCTGTCCGGGGTACCAGCTCATCAGGATCGCGGGCACGTTCGTTTCGGCCCACTCCACGGCCAGCGCGGAGCCACCGGTCAGCACCATCACTACCGGCTTGCCGGTGGCATGAAGGGCTTCCAGCAGTGCACGCTGCGGTGCCGGCAGGCGCAGATCGGTACGGTCACCGCCAGCGAAACCGGGGTAGTTGACCTTCATTTCTTCGCCTTCGACATCGCCGGTCAGTCCGCCGACAAACACCACGACATCCGCATCGCGGGCGGCATCCACCGCTTCCTCGAACGGTGGCTTCGCACCGGGCATGCGCCAGCCCAGTCGCACGCCTGCGTCGCGCTCGGCGTCGAAGTATTCCAGCTTCAGCGCGTAGGCGCGTCCGGCCTGTAGATCCAGCTCCACGCCGTCGCCCTGCAGGCGGTCGCTGCGGTCCCATCGGTCCAGCACCGGCTTGCCATCCACGTAGAGGCGGTAGCCATCGTCGGCCGCGGCCTCTATCCGGTAGCGGCCCGACACCGGTGGCAGCAGTTCGCCGCTCCAGCGGATGCTGAAGCCATCGCTGGGAATCCCCTGCCCCGGTGCCGCTTCACCCCGGGCCAGCAGGTTGTCGGTGGGTGAGCCCCGATCCCATCGAAAGCCGATCTGGGCGTCGGTGCGGACCAGTGCCGGCGTGCCTGACAGATCGGCCGTGCGGAAATACTCACCGCGCAGACCACGTTCCGGCGAGTCGGCCGACGGCCGCAGGTAGGCCGCTTCGATCAGCGGCGTGGCAGTGGGATCGTCGCGCCCTTCGACCAGGTCCACGCCGCGTGCATAACGTACGTCGATGCCCTTCGCCGCATGGCGTATCCCCTGCAGGATGGTCACCGGTGCGGCCGGCGTGCCGAAGTAGTTGCCGAGCAGTGCCATGGTGTCATCGGCGGTTGGACCGACCACGGCGATGCGCTTGAGCGTGCGTGGCAGCGGCAGCACGCCATCGTTCTTCAGCAGCACCAGGGATTCCTGCGCGGCCTTCAGCGCCAGCGCATCGTGCGCCGGGGCCTGGTTGACCGAAGCCGGGATCCGCGCCCAGCGCACCCGCTCGGGTGGGTCGAACATGCCCAGTCGCATCCGCGCGGTGAACAGTCGGGTCACCGCATCGTCGATCTCCGCCTCGCTGATCAGGCCCTGCTGCACGGCTGCAGGCAGGGTGGTGTATTCCTGGCCACACTCCAGTTCGGTACCGTTCTTGACCGCCAATGCCGCGGCGGCTTCACGGGTGGGAACGATTTTGTGATGCTTCCAGATATCGACGATGGCCCAGCAGTCGGACACCACGTAGCCCTTGAATCCCCAGTCGCGCCGCAGCACGTCGCGCAGCAGGAACTGGCTGGCGCTGGCGGATTCACCGTATACGCGGTTGTAGGCGCCCATCACCGCATCCACCTGGCCCTCCTTCACCAGTGCCTCGAACGCCGGCAGGTAGGTGTCATACAGGTCGCGCTTGCTGGGGCGGGCATCGAAATGGTGGCGGTCGGCCTCCGGGCCACTGTGGACGGCCAGGTGCTTGGCCGTGGCATCCAGTTTGCGGTAGACCGGGTCGTCCCCCTGTAGGCCATGCACGAAGGCCACGCCCATGCGCGCGGTGAGGTACGGGTCCTCGCCGTAGGTTTCCTGGCCGCGGCCCCAGCGCGGATCGCGGAAGATGTTGATGTTCGGTGACCAGTAGGTCAGTCCCTGGTAGCGACCATGCGAACCCTCACGGACGAACTGGTGATGCTTGGCACGCGCCTCGTCGCTTATGGTGGTGGCCACCTGCCCTACCAACGGAACGTCGAAGGTGGCGGCTAGTCCGATCGCCTGCGGGAACACGGTCGCCTGCCCTGCGCGTGCCACCCCGTGCAGGCCCTCGTTCCACCAGTCGTAAGCCGGGATGCCCAGACGCTCGATGGCGGGCGCGGCGTTCTGCATCTGTGCCGCTTTCTCCTCCAGTGTCATCTGTGCGACAAGCGCGGCGGCGCGGGTTTCAAAGCTTGCCGTGGTGTCACGCCACGGCTGGTTTTCGGCTGCCTGACCGACGCTGGTCAAGGCGATGGCGGCGCACAGCGCCAGCGTGCGGAACATCGGGCGGTAGAGCCGTGGCGTGCGCGTCATCATTTGCTCCTCAAGGCACGCTCATCGCGTGCGAATGGTCCCAGCAGAGCGCCCACGAAGCCGCCTGCGCGATCCGTACTCAACACCGTTCCATCCACCTCGTCCGCGAGGATCTGCCAGCCCTGCCCATCGCCGCTGTCGAATGCAAAGGCATAGCGGGCTTCATCACCGCTGATCTTCAGCCGAAGCGAAGCGCTCGCGTCCACGTTGCGGGTGGCCAGCAGCCGGGTCTGCCCACCCCCGTCGCGCCCTTCCAGGAAGATCGCCACGCGATCACCGCCGAGGCTGCGCACGCCAAGGAAATACCAATACGCCTCGCTCTGGAACGC
Source organism: Stenotrophomonas sp. 169 (assembly GCF_014621775.1). NCBI lineage: Bacteria > Pseudomonadati > Pseudomonadota > Gammaproteobacteria > Lysobacterales > Lysobacteraceae > Stenotrophomonas > Stenotrophomonas sp. 169. The sequence goes on along the minus strand of NZ_CP061204.1, from coordinate 2,194,978 downwards.
AGCCAGTCCGGCCGCCACCCCCGCCGCCGGGCGGCTCATCGCGGTGCTCGCCTCGAAGCGCAGGTGCTGCTGGCGTCGGCCCAGGAACGACGGGTTGAGCAGCGTGTCGAGGTTCTCTGTCAGCGGGTGCACCGTCAGGGTGCCCGGTCGCTCGCCAAGGTCCGCCCACGCCTGCTTGGGCACGCGTACGCGCAGCCAGCCGCTGCCGAGTGTCGGCGCATCGAACTCATCGCGCTCGACGAAGTTGCCGGTGAACGGTGCTTGCGACGCATCGCCCTGCATCCATGAGGGCGCCTTGAGCACGTAGGGAATGGGCTGGTTGGCCGGCAGGATCACCGGCCAGCCGTCGCGCCATTGCACGGGCAGCAGATAGGTCTCCCGGCCCGTGTTGTAGTGGCGTTTGTCGTAGGTGCGGCTGGCAAGGAACACCGCCCACCAGGTCCCGTCCGGGCCCTCCACCAGGTCCGCATGTCCGGCATTGGTGATCGGCAGCAGTCTGCCTTCAGGCAGGTCGCGCTGCGTCAGGATGGGATTGCCAGGATACGGAACGTAAGGCCCCCAGACATCGCGGCTGCGCAGCACGACCTGGGAATGCTGCGGCCCGGTGCCGCCCTCGGCGTCGGACAGGTAGTACCAGCCCTCGCGTTTGTAGAGGTGCGGCCCTTCGATCCAGATCGGGTTCTTTGCCGGCTCAACGCCACCGTCGATCAGCACCTTGCGCGGGCCCATCGGCGCGTAGCGGTCCATGTCGATCTGCTGCATCCAGATCGCACGGTGGCCCTCATAGCGCGGTGGACCGGGCGGCACGTCGTTGTTGAGCAGGTAGACGCGGCCGTCGTCGTCGAAGAACAACGACGGGTCGATGCCGCCCACGCCCGGCAGCCAGTGCGGATCCGACCAGGGGCCGGCGGGATCGCGTGCGGTGGCGATGAAGTTGCCGCCACTGTCCACCGCCGTGGTGACCACATGGAACAGGCCATCGTGGTACGAGATCGCCGGAGCGAAGATGCCACGGGACACGCCCAGGCCATCGAAGTCCAACTGCGTCGGGCGGTCGATGACATGGCCGATCTGCTTCCAGTGCACCAGGTCCGTGCTCTCGAACACGGGGATACCGGGGAAGTAGGTAAAGCTGGAATTGACCAGATAGAAGTGGCCGTTCGCACTCACGATGCTCGGGTCGGCGTGGAAGCCGGCGAGGATCGGATTGCGGTAGTGCCCAGATGGCAGGGGGCTTTCGAAGGCGGCATCACGACCGGCGTACTCGAACCAGTCGAAGTGGACCGGTGGCGCAGGCGCGGCCCGCAACGGCGGCGCCGCAGCGGTCAACAGCAGGATCATCGTGGCAAGCAGCAGGCGCATCATGGAACCTCCGCAGCATCGAGGGACAGTTCAAAGGGCCCGGCCGGCGCGCCGCTACGATCACGCAGCGTGCAGATCGGACCATCGGCCCAGCAGTAGCGCACGCGTGCGCCGGGTCCGGCCTGCGGGCTTCGCAGCAGGACGTCGTGGCCGTGCAGCACCGCCTCGGCGTAGGCGCATTGCCGCGCCTGCGCATCGCAGAGTTCGAAGCCGATGGGGCCATTGGCACCGGTAGTGACCAGGGCCTCGGTGACATCATCGAAGGCGATCTTTATTCCCGCAGGGGTACGCGATGCCGTGCGTGCGGTCGGGCCAGAGGGTGCGAGTGTGCCTTCTCCGTAAACCCTGTGACGTGCCACGCGCGCCAGTCGCCGGCCTAGTTCCTGTTTGTTGGGCGGATGGATGTCGTAGGCGTCGCCGATATCGATCGCCAGCGCGAGACCGGCGTGCGGGTCTTCTGCCACGACCCGCCGCTGCGCCTCGCGGACCTGTGCCCACCCGCTTTCCACTGGTGCTTCGGGCGGCTGGCCGTAGCCGGCCAGCTGCACCACCAGCAACGGCATCTGCGCGCCGAACTGCCTGCGCCAGTCATCGCGCAGGCTGCGTAGGCGTGCCGCGTAGGCCGCGCCGTCGCCGGTGTTGGATTCGCCTTGATACCACAGCATTCCGCGCAGACCAGGCTGGCCCAGCGGGGCGATCATGCCGTTGTGGAGCGTCGACAAGCCCGTGGCAGCGTGCCATGGCGCCAGCGGCGGGACCCGTGCAGTGGGCGCTGGCCGGTACTGCCACGGCGCGTCCAGTACAAGGCGCGTGCCATCGTCCAGCACCACGGCGTGGGCGCTCGCAGGCCCTGCCAGGCCGCCGTCGCCGTAGGTGTCCAGGACATTGATCACCACCGTGTTGGCACCGGCGTTCAGCGCACCGGTCGGCAGCGCATAGGATCGCGCCGTGCCGGGAGCGTTCTCGCTGCCCACGGCTACTCCGTTTACCCAAGTCATGTCGGTCTCATCGACCGCACCCAGTTCAAGGCGTGCGCCCTGCCCTGCCTGGGCGGCGGTCAGGGTCACCTGGGTGCGGTACCAGACCATGCCATTGTAGTGGGACAGTGCAGGCACGCCCCAGCGCTCCCATGCCCCCAGCATCGACGGCGCTTGCTGCCACCCCGTGCCCTCTGCATCTGGCTGCCATGGCCGGTCGTCGGCGCGCGCACCCGCGTTCGTGGACCACCACTGCTGCCAGTGTTGGCCCCATCGGGCGTTGGCGGCCACAGGGTCGTTCGCGTACAGCGCAAGTATGTCCAGCGCCGGGTCCATGCCGCCCTGTGCGCGCAGGGCCGAGGCGCTGGTCCATGCCTCGATGCGGGAACCGCCCCACGCCGCCTGGATCAGCCCCATCGGTACCGTGACGGTCTTCTGCAGCTCACGTGCGAAGTAGAAGCAGGCAGCGGAAAAGTCGCGCACGGTATCCGGCGACGCGCGATGCCACGCAACGGGTCCTGCAAAATCCTGTCGTGGCGAAACGGCTGCCGCCTTGGGCACCGTGAACAGTCGGATCATCGGTTGCGTGGCGGCAGCGATTTCGCTGGTTGCGTCGAGCGTGCGCCACACCGGTAGTTCCATGTTCGACTGCCCGGAACACAACCAGACATCGCCCATCTGCACGTCGCGCACGATCTGGATGGCATCTCCAGCATGGATCGCCAGTTCGTAAGGTCCGCCTGCGGCCATGGGCGGCAGCACTGCCTGCCAGTGGCCACTGTTATCGGCGCGGGTGGTGGCTGTCCGACCCGCCAGCTCCACCGAAACGGTGACGCCCGGAGCGGCAACGCCCCAGAACGGAATCGGCTGGTCCCGCTGCAGCACCGCGTGATCCTGGAACAGCGGATGCAGCAGCGGCTTCATCGTGTGCTGCGCCGGTGCGGGCACGACGCAGCACCCCAGCGTGATCGCCAGCAGCCAGCTCCTCCACGCTGCCCTGCTCATCGGCCATCTCCCGGCGCGGACGGGGACTGCAGGGCCTGGTACCACGCCACTGGATGGGGCGGTGCGGCTTCACCCTCCGGCAAGGGGCGGCCGCTGACCGACTGGAAGTACGCCACGCTGGCGTCGCGCCACCACTGCGCTTCGCGGCGCTGGATGCGCAGGAAGGCGTCGACCTGGGCGTACCTTTGTGCATCCACCCTGCCCCGCAAACCTGCCCAGCTGCGCTGCATCTCGTCGACACCGCGGACGCCCTGCGCATAGCGTCGGATCAGTTCGTCCCACAGCGTCTGTCCGGACGCCATGCGGTGGTCCCACGGCACATGGTGGAACCACAACAGCAGCGACTCCGGCACCTGCGTCAGGTCGCCATACCGATCAGCAACTGCGGGTGCGTACTGGGCGATGCCGTTGCTGCCGCGCGCGGTGCGGTCAAAGCCGATCCCATTGCGGTCGGCGCGGTGGTAGTACACCGACGTCCAGTCCGCGCGCGGACCGCCGTCGACCCAGGGCCCGGGTCCATGGTGGTGTCCGCGTGCCATCAGATGATGCAGGCCCAGCGGGGTCATGTAGTTCACCGCCGCCTCGCGCGACCCCATCATCATCCCGACGATGGGCTGTACCACCTCGCGATCCGGTGAGAACGTCATCGCCGCCCACTCCGCCGCGACGTCGGCGGCGGACTGCGCGGGATTCCACGCAAGGCGACCGAAGGCATACCAGTTGGCCTGATCGAAGTGCGATCCACTCCAGCTGCGATCGTTGCCGATGTTGGCCACGCCCGCCATCCCGGTCAGGGCGTGCGCCACGCTGGAGCGCTCGCCGCGTGCATGGGTGTCGGCGTGCAGCACTTCCTCGTACAGCGGCCCCAGGTACACCAGGTGCGTGGCGAAGCCGAGGTACTCCTTGGTGATCTGGACCTCCATCATCAGCGGCGTGCGCGGCATGGCGCCGAACAGCGGGTGGAACGGCTCCCGTGGCTGGAAATCGATCGGCCCGTTCTTTACCTGCAGGATCACATTCGGACGAAAGGCACCGTCCAAGCCGGCAAATTCGGTATAGGCCTGCGTGGCACGGTCTGCGGGAACGTCGTGCGCATAGACGAAGGCGCGCCACATCACCACGCCGCCATGCGGGGCCAGCGCATCGGCCAGCAGATTGGCGCCGTCGGCATGAGAGCGCCCGTAATCCTGCGGGCCGGGCTGGCCTTCCGAATTGGCCTTTACCACCAGGCCGCCGAAGTCCGGAATACGTGCATGGATCTCGTCGGCCTTGTCGCGCCACCACCGCTGCACCGCCGGGTCGAGCGGATCGGCGGTTGCCAGCCCGCCCAATTCAATGGGCGCGCTGAAGCGCGCGCTCAGGTACACGCGGATGCCATAGGGGCGGAACAGGTCGGCCAGCGCGGCCGCCTTGTCGAGATACTCCGGTGCGAGGCTCTGCGCGCTGGCGTTGACGTTGTTGAGCACCGTGCCGTTGATGCCCACGGACGCGTTGGCGCGTGCGTAGTCGGTATAGCGTGGGTCCTGCCATTCCGGCAGGGTCTGCCAGGCCCACAGCGAGCGGCCGGCGTACCCGCGTTCGACATGACCGTCCAGGTCGTCCCAGTGGTTGAGCACGCGCCGATCCAGCCGCGGTGATTCGCGCACCGCAAGGGTGTCCAGTTCCGCGCCGGTCTGCAGCAGGCGCAGCAGATGGAACACGCCGTACAGCACCCCGATATCCGTGCGTGCGGCCACCAACACCACATCGTGCCCACCCACCCGGGTACGTTTGAGCAGGTAGCCCTCCCCGCCCAGCGATGCAACCTCTTCGCCGAACGGCGCGATCAATGGTGATGACTTCGGCGTGCCCAGCACCACTGCACGGCCGGTGGCCGCCGCAACCTGCATGCGCGGTGCGCTGCCAAGCAGTCCGGCCAGGCCACGCTCCAGCTCTCCGCGCGCGGCACGCTGCGTGGGCGTGTCATCGGGGGCAACCACCTCGGCCAGCTGCGTGCGGTAGGCGGCGGCAAGAGTGGAATCGAGCGGAACGTAGCGCAGCCACAGCGCGTAGCCATCCTCTGCCTGCGCGTTGCCGATACAGGCCATCAGGGCCATTACGACAACGAATATCCAATGACACCGCTCGCCATCTGCGCGGGACCGCAGCGCGGCCGGCAAACCTTGTAAGCTCGGGACGTGCGCGGTTCGCGGCGGCGCCACGAAGAACAACGGGAGTGCGTATTGGAGAAGCCGAAGAAATCGGTCCGCCGCAAAACCAGTGGCGTGACGATCGACGAAGTGGCGGCCCTGGCCGGGGTCTCGCCGATGACCGTGTCGCGGGCGATCAACCAGGGCAAGGTGCGCGATGTCACCCGCGAACGCGTGATGCGCGCGGTGCGTGAGCTCGGCTATACGCCCAACCTCGCTGCCAGTTCGCTGGCCGCCGCACAGCACACCCGCATCGCGCTGATCTACACCGATCCCAGTGGGGCCTACCTGCGCGAATTGCTGGTCGGGCTGCTGCGTGTCGCGTCCAGCGCGGCGATCCAGCTGGTCGTCGACTACTGGGACGATCTCGGCCCCGCAGCTGAGCGCAAGTCGGCACGTGCCCTTGCCGGCCGGGTCGACGGTGTCATCCTGCCGCCGCCGCTGTGCGAGTCGCAGCCTGCGGTGAACGAGCTGCTGAGGGCGGGCATTCCGGTGGTCGCGATCGCATCGGGCCACCTCGGCAACGATATTTCCTGCGTGCGCATCGACGACTTCCACGCCGGCAGGGAACTGGCCGAACACCTGATCCAGCACGGCCACAGCCGCATCGGCTTCATCTGCGGGCGCAGCGACCTCAGCGCAAGCGCGCGGCGCTACGACGGCTTCGTCAGCGCGCTGCATGAGGCGGGGCTGGAGGTCGACCCCACGCTGGTGCAGCAGGGCGACTACACCTACCGCTCCGGGCTTGCCGCCGCCGAGAAGCTGTTGCGCCACCGTCGACCGCCCAGCGCGATCTTCGCCAGCAACGACGACATGGGGGCGGCCGCGATCTCCGTCGCCCACCGCCGCGGCCTCGAGGTGCCCCGCGACCTGTCGGTGGTGGGTTTCGATGACACCTCGGCCGCGACCACCGTGTGGCCCGAGCTGACCACGGTCCATCAGCCGATCGCCTCGATGGCCGATGCCGCGATCGAAATCCTGCTGCGCACCATCCGCCGCCGGCAGGAAGGCGTACGCGTGTTGACGGACCACGTCGTGCCCCACCGGCTGGTGGTTCGCGATTCGGTCGCGCGTCCTCGCGCACCTCGATAGCGCAGCACGCACCGTCATGCGCCCGGGCACTCGACGGTAGTCTCCGCCTCGTTCAGCGCCCCAAGCGCGACACGCGACACCGCCAGCGTCATCTCGCCCGCCGTGCCGATCGACCACGGTCTTTCCAGCTTGCCGACATCCGCGCCCGCCGCAACAAGGCACTTCAACGGCACACCCACGCGCGTCCATTGGCCCACGGGGAGTTTTGCCAGTGTGGGTCCGATCGCGATGCGTGCCATGCAGCCCGTACCGCAGCCCACGGCCAACCAGGCATCGCCCTGCGGTGCGGACTCCACCCGCAGGGTGGTCAACAGCATCAGGTCGCCGTTGCTTTCGCGCTGCAGGTCCAGTGCGGTGTGTGACTGCAGTGCGGCAATCGCCTCACCCTTGCCCGACCAGGCGAGCCGGCGCCCGTCTTCCTGCGCCAGATGATCCACGCCGGTAACCCTGAGCAGGTCGCCTTCCAGGGCGTCCGGCACCTTCGTGACCGTCACGCCCTGCCCCGTGCTGCCTTCCAGTCGCAGCGCCATGCCGGGGCCCGCATCACCGCGAGCGAAGAACACACCGACCGCCCCTTCCTTGCCGGTCACGCCGGATAGTTCCGGCAGCGCGGCCAGCGCGCCGTTGTCGGCATAGGTCAGGCCGAAGCCGAACGGGAACAGCGGGTTGTAGTCTTTCTGGCCCACGTTGTTGGCGTACTGGGTCGCGGTGCGCGGCCAACTGAAGCTGAGGGTGCCCTTGAAGTCGTGCTGCACGCTGCCATCGGGTCTGCGCAGCAGCACATCCGCGATCCCGGCACCCTCCGAGCCCGGCAGCCACGCCGCCACGAAGGCATCGGCGGCATTGAGCTCGCGATTGACCCACAGCGGGCGTCCGCTGAGGAACACCGCGACTACGGGAATGCCATCGGCTTTCAGGCGTTTGAGCAGCGCAAGGTCCGCATCGTCTCCCGGCTTGTACGCCAGCGTGGGCAGATCGCCCTGGAACTCGGCATACGGGTTTTCCCCGAATACCACCACGGCTGCGTCCGGCTTGTTCGCATAGCGTCCGTCGACCGCAAGCTCCGCGTGGCCCCCAGCAGCCTTCACCTGCTGCTCGATGCCCTCGAAGATGCTGTCTGCATTCGGGAAGTCCTTGCGGGTCGTGCCGGTGCCCTGCCAGTTGAGCGTCCAGCCGCCGGCCTGTTTGCCGACATCGTGGGCGCCGTCGCCGGCCACCAGGATGCGTTGCTTCGGCGAGAGCGGCAGTACGCCTCCCTGGTTCTTCAACAGCACCAGCGATTCGCGTACGGCCTGCCGGGCGACCGTACGATGCTCCGGTGCACCGATCAGTGCGAACTGGCCGCCGACCGCGCGCGTCGAAGGTTTCCCGGCCTCGAACAAGCCCAGCCGCAGCTTGACCCGCAGGATGCGACGCACCGCGTCATCCAGGCGCTGCTGGCTGAGGGTGCCGGCCTTGACCGCCGCCAGCGTGGTTTCATAGAAACCCTTCCAGCTGTCCGATGCCATGGCCATGTCCAGGCCGGCGTTGATGGTGGCGGGACAGTCGGTGGTGGTGCAGCCCTTCACCTGTCCGTGGCCGTTCCAGTCGCCCACCACGAAGCCACCGAAGTTCATGCGTCCCTTCAGCGCATCGGTCAGGTACGGCTTGTGGCCGTGCATTTTCTCGCCGTTGACGCTGTTGAACGACGCCATGACGGTCTGTGCGCCTGCGGCGATGGCGGGCGGATAGCCGGCCGCATGGAGTCGCACAAGTTCGGTTTCGTCGATCCGGGCATCACCCTGGTCCTTGCCATCGACGGTGCCGCCATCACCGAGGAAGTGCTTCACCGAAGCGATCACATGGCGTCCGTCGAGGAAGGTAGGCGAGCCGACCTTGCCCTGCAGGCCCTCGACCATTGCACCGGCGTAGCTGGCCACCACCTCCGGCGATTCGGAATAGCCTTCGTACGTGCGCCCCCAGCGGTCGTCCTGCGGTACCGCCACGGTCGGTGCGAAGGCCCACTCCATCCCGGTCGCGCGGGTCTCCAGTGCAGTGATTTCGCCGATCCGTCGCAGCAGCTCCGGGTTGCGGGTCGCGCCCAGTCCGATGTTGTGCGGGAACAGGGTCGCGCCGATGATGTTGCTCTGCCCATGGACGGCATCGATGCCGAACAGCACCGGAATCGCCTTGCCGCCCTGTGAGGTGTCCATCGACGCGGCGTAGAAGGCATCGGCCAGCGCCAGCCATTGCGCAGGCGAGGCATCGTAATGACCACCCGGATCAGAATTGCCACCGGCCAGAATCGAGCCCAGCCGGTACGTGCGCAGGTCATCCGGGGTGATGCTGGCGATATCCCCCTGCACCAGCTGGCCGACCTTTTCCTCGTCCGTCATGCTGGCCATCAGCTCGGTGATGCGCTTTTCCAGCGCGGGATCTTCGGCCAGCGGCCAGGCGACCTGCGGCCACGGATCCGTGTCGGCCGGTGCAGGCGCCACCGCCGTGTCGTCCTTCCCGCAGGCGACCAGGGCCCACATCAGCGTGGTCAGCAGCACGCCACGGTGGGCGCGGGTAAAGCGTCGATTCGCCATCGCGTTCATCCTTCCATCTGCTCCAGTTCCTTGCCCTTGGTTTCGTGCACGTACCGCAGCACGAAGAACACCGAGATGACCGCCGCCACCAGGTAGATGCTGTACGTTGCGGCCAATCCGATGGCGGCCAGCAGGATCGGGAAGGTCACCGTCACGGCGAAGTTGGCGGTCCATTGCGCTGCCCCGGCCACCGCCAACGCCGAGCCACGGATCTGGTTGGGGAACATTTCGCCCAGCATCACCCACATCACCGGGCCCCAGGAGACGTTGAAGAACACCACGTACGCGTTGGCAGCCACCAGCGCCAGCGTGCCCATGCCCGCGGGCAGCTGCAGGCGCCCATCGACCAGCGATCCGCTGGCGAAGGCCACCACTAGCAGCGCCAACGACACCGCCATGCCGGCCGAGCCGATCCACAGCAGTGGCTTGCGCCCGATGCGATCGATCAGCAGCACGGTCACGATGCAGGCGCCGATGCTGAGCGCGCCGGACAGGATGTTGATCAGCAGTGCGTCGTTTTCCGAGAAGCCGACCGCCTGCCAGAGCACGGCGCCGTAGTAGAACACCACGTTGATGCCAACCAGTTGCTGGAAGGTCGCCAGGCCAATGCCCACCCAGACGATCGGGCGTATCCTGCCGCTGGCCGTGTTGCGCAGGTCCGACAGCCGCGGGCGATGGTGGTCGGTCGACAGCGAGGCATCGATCTCGGCGAGCTTCGCCTGCGCCTCGGCCGCGCCGAACAGCCGTGCAAGCACCTGCAACGCTTCGTCCTTGCGGCGCTTCACCATCAGGTAGCGCGGGCTTTCTGGAATGGCCAACAACAGGACCAGGAACAACAGCGAAGGCACCGCCTGCATCCAGAACATCCAGCGCCAGGCCGCGTGGCCTCCCCACAGCGCCTCGGTGGAGGCACCGGCCGTGGCCGCCAGTAGATAGTTGGACAGGAACGCGGCGGTGAGCCCGCTGATGATCGCGATCTGTTGGACCGTGGCCAGGCGGCCACGGTAACGTGCCGGCGCGACTTCGGCGATGTACGCCGGCGAGATCACACTGGCGGCGCCCACCGCGAAGCCGCCCAGTACCCGCGCGATGATGAACATCGCCGACGAAGGTGCAGCGCCCGCGCCGATCGCCGACAGCAGGAACAGCACCGCCGACACGATCAGCACGTTGCGGCGGCCAAGCCGGTCGGCCAGCCGTCCGGCGCTGAAGGCACCAAACGCGCAGCCCAACAGCATCGAAGCGATCTCGAATCCCTGCATCCATTCGCCGGACTTGAACGTCTGGTGCAGGCCGTCCTGGGTCCCATTGATCACCCCGCTGTCGAACCCGAACAGGAATCCGCCAATGGTCGCCACCACGCTGATCAGAACGATCAGCCGGGTGTTCTCGCCGCTGTTTACTGTCTGCTCCATTGCCCTTCCCCTCCCCGGTTCGGTTTCATCGACGCGAGCGCGCGCGGTCAGCGCAGCAGGTATTGGTTGATCAGGTTCTCGTAGCGCTCCTGCTTGCCGCTGATCTGCCGGGGCTCGCCGCCCTTCGCACCCAGCGCGGACAGGTCGGCGAGGCTCAGCCTGCCGCCTGCAAACGCCTCGCCGTCGCCGCTGTCGAAGCTGGCGTAACGTTCCTTGCGCCACTGTTCCAGCGGGGATTCGTTGAGCAGTGCGTGGGCGACTTCCAGCCCGCGGGCGAAGGCATCCATGCCGCCGACGTGCGCAATGAACAGGTCTTCCAGATCGGTCGATTCACGGCGCACCTTGGCATCGAAGTTCAGGCCGCCTTCCAGCCCGCCCTGGCGCAGCACCACCAGCATCGCGCCAACCGTGTCGTACAGATCGGTGGGGAACTGGTCGGTATCCCACCCGTTCTGGGCGTTGCCGCGGTTGGCATCGATGCTGCCCAGCAGCCCGTGGTCGGATGCGACCTGTAGATCGTGTTCGAAGGTATGGCCGGACAGCGTGGCGTGGTTGGCCTCGATGTTGAGCTTGAAGTCCTGGTCCAGGCCATGCTCCTTGAGGAAACCCACCACGGTGGCGCTGTCGAAATCGTACTGGTGCTTCATCGGCTCCATCGGCTTGGGCTCGATCAGGAAATTGCCCTTCAGGCCGATGCTGCGGCCATGGTCGCGCGCCATGGTCAGGAAGCGTGCAAGGTGGTCGACCTCGCGCTTCATCTGGGTGTTGGCCAGGCCGGCATAGCCTTCGCGTCCGCCCCAGAACACGTAATGTTCGCCACCCAGTTCAACGGTCGCTTCCAGCGCCGCCTTCACCTGCACGGCGGCACGCGCCACCACCGCAAAGTCCGGATTGGTGGACGCACCGTTCATGTAGCGCGGATGCGAGAAGAGGTTGGCCGTGCCCCACAGCAGTTTCACCCCGGTCGCTTCCTGGCGCACCTTGGCCAGGCGCACCATGTGTTTGAGGTTCTTTTCGTAGGCGCCGACGTCGTCGGCGTCCGGGGCCAGATCGATGTCATGGAAGCACCAGTACGGTACGCCCAGCTTGGTGAAAAACTCGAACGCCGCGTCAAGCTTCGCCTCGGCGCTGGCCATCGGCGAACCGGCTTCCCAGGGGAAATGCCGGGTGCCCGGGCCGAACGGGTCATGCCCGGCATTGCAGAAGGTGTGCCAGTAGCAGACCGCGAAGCGCAGGTGCTCCTGCATGGTCTTGCCACCGACGATCTTGTCCGCGTCATAGACCTTGAAGGCCAGCGGGTTGTCCGAGCCCCGTCCTTCGAAGGGGATCCGGCCGATGCCGGGGAAGTATTCCTTGGCGCCGATGAAGGGCTGGGTGCTCATGATGGGTCTTCCTGTCGTTGTGCGGGGTGCGGTGTTGAGGGGGATGCGTCGCGATACAGCGGCGTGATGGCATCGAGATGTCGAAGAAACCGTGCGTAGGCCGTGGCATAGGCCTGGGTGCATGCCGGGTCCGGGCGTGCAGAGCGCAGCGGGTCGAGCGCGACGTGCTGGTTGGCAATGTCGGTGATCGAGGCGGCATCGCCGCGCGCGTGTCCGAGTGCCCACAGCGCCTGCAGCGCCGCACCGAAGGCGGCACCTTCAGACTGGCTGGGTACGTCCACCGGCAGGCCGAACACATCAGCCACCAGTTGCCGCCACTGCGCGCTGTTGCTGCCGCCGCCGGTCAGCACGATGCGTTCGAACTGCATGCCCGCACGAACGAAGGCATCAAAGCCGTATTTGAGGCTGTACGTCGCGCCTTCCATGGCCGCGCGGTAGACATGCGCCGGGGTCATGTTGGTGGTGTCCAAGCCCGCCAGCACGGCCTTGCCGAGCGGCAGGTCCGGCGTGCGCTCGCCGTTGAGGAACGGCAGCATCACCAGCCCGTCGGCACCGGGCGGCGTGGCGCGCAGGTGGGCGTCGCCATCGCGCGTGCTGAAGCCGAAAGCGGCCGCGACCTGCTCGGTCGCCACGGTGCAGTTCATCGTGCAGATCAGCGGCAGCCAGCCGCCGGTGGACGAGCAGAACGCCGCCCATGCCCCGTCCGGGTCGACCACGGGCGTGTCGGAGTAGGCGAACAGCGTGCCCGAGGTGCCCAGGCTCATGGCCAGGCGCCCCGGTACCACGCAGCCGGTGCCGATGGCCGCCATCATGTTGTCGCCGCCGCCGACGGCCACCTTGACCGTCGCCGGCAGGCCCAATGCAGCGGCTGTGGCGGGGTCGATGTCGAACACTTCTTCGGGCCCGGCGATGCGCGGCAGGCAGGCCGCAAGATCGCGTTCGGGATCGGTCGCGTGCAGCAGTTCGCTCGACCAGGTGCGGGTGCGCACATCCAGCCAACCCGTGCCGGACGCATCCCCGTATTCGCAGAAAAGCTGTCCGGTCAACACGAAATTGAGGTAATCGTGCGGCAGCAGGATGCTGGCAAGCCGGGCGTAGGCTTCAGGGCGGTGGGTCTTCGTCCAGGGCAGCTTGGACGCGGTGTAGCCGGTAAGGACCGGGTTTCCGGCCAATGCGATGGTGCGCGCCCTGCCACCTACCGCCTGCATGATCTGCCCACATTCGGCCGAGGTGCTGGTATCGCACCACAACTTGGCCGGAGCCAGCGCCTGCCCTGCTGCATCGACCGCGACGAAGCCGTGCTGTTGGCCTGAAACGGCCAGCGCGGCAATGCGCGAGCGCACCGCAGGATCAATCGCAGCGAAGCAGCCGTGCAGTGCCGCAACCCAGTCGGCCGGCTGTTGCTCCCGACTGCCGTCGGCGTCGCTGGCAAGGGCCAACGGTGTGCTGGCGCTGCCGACCACGCAGCGCCCGGCGGGGTCATAGACCAGCACCTTGAGGCTTTGTGTCCCTGCGTCGATTCCGGCAACCAGATCCATTCCGTCCACCCGTTGTGGTTTAAAGGTAGCGCTACCAATTTTCGGCAACAGCACGCCGTGCTGCTATGTCACGGCCATGCTCCGTTGCCATGCTTCTGGCGAGGCGTTGCAGTAGCGTTCAATGAACGCGGCCTGTGACGGCATCTTCGCCAACTCGTGCTGCACCGGTCGCCGGATGCGATCCAGCAGCGTCCGCAGATCCGTATCACTGATGGCACGCGCCAGCGGATGCGGCGGTCCCGGCTGGATGCCCTGCCCCGTCAGGACGCTGGTCCAGGAGTCGACACGGAACAGTTCGCCGGGGTCCTGCCAGACGTGGGCACGCTCGCGCCACGCGCGCAGGCGGACCTGCAGCGACTCGGGCAGCGTCATCTCGCGGCACGCTTTCCACATCGGTTCGTCGCGCTGGTTGGCGTGGTAATGCAGGATGATGAAGTCGCGCACGTGCTCCATTTCCTGGCGGCTGACATCGTTGTACAGGTCCATCAACGACGGGCTGATGCCCTCCAGCGGGAACAACTGGATCAGGCGCACCACCGCGCTGATGGTCAGGTGGATGCTGGTGGATTCCAACGGCTCGATGAACCCGCTGGCAAGCCCCAGCGCCACCACGTTCTTGTTCCATGCCTTCAGCCGACGCCCACTGCGGAACGGCACCAGCCACGGGTCGCGCAGCGGCCGGCCGTCGATGTCACGCAGCAGCTTGGCCTGCGCTTCGTCATCGGACATGTGGCGGCTGGAGAACACCAGCCCACAGCCGACCCGGTGCTGGAGCGCGATATGCCAGCGCCACCCGGCTTCGTGTGCGATGGCGCGCGTGTACGGGACCGGTGGATTCACCGACTCGGTCTGCACCGCAACGGCACGATCGCTGGGCAACCATTCGTGCCAGTCTTCATAGCCGGTATGCAGGGTCTGCTCGGTCAACAGGCCGCGGAATCCGGTGCAGTCAATGAACAGGTCGCCCTCGATGACCTGCCCGTCTTCCAGCACCAGAGATGCCACCGCGCCGTCATGCGCGTGCTGACGGACTTCACGGATATTGCCTTCCACCCGCCGCAGGCCGTTTGCTTCGGCCTTGCCCCGCAGGAACCTAGCGTAGAGGCTGGCGTCGAAGTGATAAGCGTAGCTGACCTGCGGCTGGGTCTGCAGCGAGAACCGGTCTTCCAGCGAGGCCGCGCTTTCCAGGCAGAAGTCGCCCAGGTCCGAGGGCATGCCCCGGCGCAGGCTGTCCAACCAGAAATGATGGAACGGCGTGGCCCAGGTGCCCTGGCCGATGGTCCCGAAAGGATGGATGAAACGGTCCCCGGGACGACGCCAGTTCTCGAACGAGATCGACAGCTTGAAGGTGCCGGCCACCGCGCGCAGGAACTCCTGCTCATCAATCTGCAGGAATCGGTGGAACATCCGGATGGGCGGCACGGTGGATTCGCCGACGCCGACCGTACCAATCTGCTCCGACTCCACCAGGACGATGTCCAGCTGATCGCGGAACTGGTGCGCCAGCGCGCAGCCGGCCAGCCAGCCGGCCGTGCCCCCGCCGGCGATGACGACTTTCCGGATCCGTCCTTGTGTTGTGTTCACAGCGTTCAATGCGGTGTCCCCATCAGCGGTTGAGTAGCGCCAGGAGCCGGGCACGCATGCGCCGCGCCTGGGTCGTGTCGAACGGTGCCAGCTCACCCCGGGCGGCTTCGGGCAGGTGCTGCCCGGCGCGCTCGGCGGGGCCGAATACGTAGTAATCGAAGATCGCCGCCCAGGCCTGTTTCTCACGCGGTGGTAGATCGCGCAGGGCCCACATCGCATGCTGCAGTGCCGGTAGAGGCGAGGCGAGCACGCTTGGCGAACGGCGCCACCAGTAGTTCACCAGCACGTTGAACGGTTCCAGGCTGCGCACGTGGTGCCACCACAGGCTTGGAATGAAGAGCGCATCACCGGGCTCCAGCTCCGCGGTCTGCGCGCTTGCCAGTGCATCGGCGAAACGCGGATGCAGGTCGAAATCCGGACGCTCGAAATCCACCACGCTGACCACCTGCCCGCCGGGGGTAGGCTCCATCGGACCCGGGTAGAGGTTGTCGATCTGCTCGGGTGGGAACAGGGTGAACCGGCGACGGCCGACCGCGCAGTACGCCAGGTTTTCCGGGGTGTCGTAATGGCAGGAGGCGGTTACCCGGTTGCCGATCCAGATACTGGCCGGGGCATCGATGCCCTGCCCCGCCAGCCCGGCGGTGTTGTGCTCCGCAAATCCCGGCAGCGCCCGCGCGACCGGCAGCGAGGCAACATAGTAGGTCGGCGGGCTGGGCGAATCGAGGTGGTCGGCGATCGCGTCCAGCACTTCTGTCAGCCCGCCGCGCCGGACCTCGACGTTTAACGCGGTGAAGTCCGCGTTGTAGAACGGTCGTCCTTCAATGCTGGCATCGCCGTAGGAGTACGGGACAGGCGAGCCGGCGTCGAAACGACGCAGGTAGGCCATGGCCTCCTGGGGGCCGCGCAAGCCGGCCTGCACCAGTCCCCAGTCGCGCGCGATGCCGCGCAGCACCACCGGTTCGCCAGCGTCGACCAGGGCCTCCAACGGCAGCGCCGTGGGATCCAGGCCTTCCAAGGTGCGCATGGCGACGGCGTCCGGCACCGGTCAGTTCCTGCCTGCCGCAGCCGCGGCATCGTGCACGCGCAGGCGACGCTGTTTCTCGGCTATCAGGCGACGCATGTTGTGCAGCGACGCCAGCATCAGATAGGCCCCTTCCAGGTAGCCGGCGCGGTTGAGTCCGGCCAACGCATCGCCGTCCAGCAGGGCCAGCCGGTCGCGGTCGATCGCGTGCAGGCCGTTGACCGCGAACCGATGCTCCGTGTCGACCTGCACATCCAGCGTGATCGGTTGAATCAGGGCGTGCGCGTCGAGCGCGGCAAACATCTCCGCGCCAAACCCGTGGCCGTCGTGGATGCCACGCAGTACGTTGGCAATGTGGTCCAGGTAAGGGGTGTTTCCCCCTGCGGCAGGAACACCGGCTCACCCTGCATCGCGGTCACGCGCGGATGATCAAGATCCACGTGCAGCACCGCTTCGCGGCTGAGCGTGCCATCGATGTGGCGGTCCTGGAAGCCGATCAGGAACGGTCCCTTTGCCGCGGCCCCCGGCAGATAGGAGGCATTCCAGCGTCCGTCCTGCAGGAACAGATTCTCATGCTGCTCGAACCCGAGCAGAGCCACCGATTGCCAAGCGCCACTGTCGGCGTCCCGGCGCAGGAAGATGGGATATTCCCGCTGCAGTTCGGCGAACTCGCTCGGGTAGGCCGGCACCATCCCCACCGCGTCACCGAACTCGGGTCCGAAGCCAGTGGCCACGCGCAGGTCGTGGTGGGCGATGTTGTTGAGCATTTCGTATCGCGACACGGTGCAGTCCCCTCCCAGCAGGCGCCTAGAACGGGTGCCGCTGCGAGCGCAGCGGCACCCCCACACGTCAGAACCTGTAACGAACGCCGAGCATGTAACGTGGACTCTGGTCCGCCAGCTTCACGATCATCTGCGAGGTGCGCGAGCGCCAGCGTACGTCTTCGCCGGTCAGGTTGATCGCCTCCAGGCCGAAGGACCAGTGCTCATCCAGCGTGTAGTTCACGCTGAGATCCCATTGGTCATACGCTTCCACATAGTAGGGGTTGCGGCTGGTGCCCTGGTTGGCCAGGATCAGGTACTGGTCACGCCAGTTCCATGCCAGACGTACCGACCAGCCGTACTTTTCGTACATCAGCATGGCATTGGCGGTGTCGCTGAGGCCAGTGAGCGAGAACTGGTCGATGTTCGGATCACCCGCGTCGTTGTAGCCCACGTCACCGTTGACGATGGTGTAGTTGGCGAGCACGCCGAAGCCGGTGTCGCCGAAGAAGTACTGCCCCCCGAGCTCCCAGCCATTCAGCTTGGAATCGTTCTGGTTGATGGGTCGGTTGACGTTGAACTGGTACAGCGGGTCCGCCGCCGTGCCATACAGATCGTAGGCCGCTTCGGTGGCCAGGACCTGCGCGTCCGTCCCGTTGTAGGCACCCAACCCGCCCGGGTTGTTGCGCAGCAGCGCCAAGGCGGTGAACAGCGCGGTGTCGTTGGCGTTGCAGGCCCCCGCATTGGCCGCACCGACCTGGGTAGCGCAGGCGCCGCTGGTGAGGAACGCCAGCGCCGCCTGTGCATCGGGACCGGCGGTGGGATCCCGCAGGCCGTACAGGTTTTCCTGGACGACGGTGTTGCCGATGAAGTTGGCGACCCGCTTGTTCCAGTAAGTGACCGATACGTAGCTCGCATCCGCGAAGTACCACTCCAGCGCCATGTCGAGGTTGTCGGACTCCAGCGGCTTCAGTTGCGGGTTCTGTGCAGTGCCACTTGCCCGCGAAGACGGATCGATCAGCACCGAACCAAACGGTTGCTGCGCGGTCGGGCCTGCGTACAGGTTGCCGATCGGCGCGCGCGCGATGCTCTTGCCGAACGAGACGCGGCCCTTCAGGTCGTCCATGAGGTCGATGCTGAAGTCGAGGTTGGGCAGGACGTAGCTGTAGCTGTTCTTCTCAGTGAACGGCTGCTGTTCGTCAGACAACACCACGCGGAAGTCATTGTTGGACTGCCATTCGATGGCCTCCGGGATGGCGATGACTGAAGTCGACACCACATCGGTGGTTTCATAGCGCACGCCCAGACGGGTATTGGTACGCAGACCGCCCAGCTCGCCGTCCAGCTCGACCTGGAAGTAGGCCGACTTGGTCTTCTCTTCGACCAGGTTATCGGCGGCGCGCTGCGGGCTCACGCCGAGACTGGCGCCATAGTTGTTCGCCGCCCACTGGGCGAGACGGCCGGCGTCGCCGCGCCAGGCGGTGAAGGTGTTGGCACTGAAGTCGTCGAACAGTCCGACGATGTTGACCGGCTGCAGCAGGTCCATCAGGCCGTTGGCAACATCGCCGTCCACGTTGGCCACGCCCCAGTCGCCCAGGGTGTTGTAGTTTTCCGCCGCCTGGATGCGGTGGGTGGTCTGCTTGCTCGAGTCCACGCCGAACTGGAAGCGCCCCTTGTCGAAGCTCCACTCACCGTCGACGCGACCCTGCTTGATCTCGCTGACCTGGGTCTGCGAATTGATGCGCAGCACCTGCGAACCGATCTCGCCCGGCACGAAACCCGGGTTGACCACGCCGTTGATCTTGGCGAGGGCATCGGCCGTGCTCGGGTACCAGACCTGGGTGCCCACCGGCAGGCCGTTGTTGAAGTTCATTTCCTGGACCCACGATCCGCCGCAATGCGGTCCGGTGGTGCAGTTGTTGGTGCCGGCGATGCTGCTGAAGATGGAGCCGCCCCCGGTGAGCGGGTCGTTCGGGCGGCTTTCGTTTTTCGAGTCGTGCGCGTCGAAGCTCAGCTTGAACCGATCGGTGACATTCCACAGCGCATTGAAGCCAAGCGATCCCAGCTTGTACTTCTGCATGCTGCGCTGCTGTTCCAGCCCGAAATCCTTGGTCCCCGCGATCTCACGGAGGTAGATCGGCGTGGCCACCGCACCGCTGGTGTCGAACGTGACATCGGTGTAGTTGCTGTTCTGCAGCCACATGCCCTGTTCGCCACGATTCTCGGTGATCTCGTTGGTCGAATAGGTGTAGTCCAGGGTCAGCGTCACCGCGTCGGTCGGCACGAACTGCAGCACGGCCTGGCCGTTGATGCGCTCGCGCTCGAACTCGGAAAACGCATAGCGAAGATCGTTCGGCCGACCGTACAGCGCGCCCACTGCCGGCGCATTGACCACGGTCGGGTTACCCGGCAGCGTGCCGGTCCATGGCTGGATGTTCCAATAGTTGTTGGTAGCCTGCACCGAGCCACCCTTGCGCTTCTGGTAGCTGGCGCTCACGCCAACGCCGAAGGTCTTTTCCGGGTTGCTGTAGCTGAAGAGGCCGGACAGTTCCGGCGTCAGGTCGTCGCCGAACGGCTGGCTCTGGTCGGAGACCACCTTCGCACCGGCACTGGCGACGGTGCCATCATGAGCGAGCGGTCGCGCCGTCAGGATGTTGATGGTGGCACCAATGCCACCGCTGGGCACGTTGGCCTGGCTGGTCTTGTAGACCTCGATGCCATTGATGGCTTCAGCAGCCAACTGGGCGAAGTTGAAGGCCCGGGTACCGCCGTCGACACCGCCGATGGCGACCTGTCCGGACGCACCGAATGCATCGGCACCCGGCATCTGGCGCCCGTTGAGGGTGACCATGTTGAACTGCGGGCCGAAGCCGCGCGCGGTGACCTGCGCACCTTCACCATCACGACGTTCGATGGAAATGCCGGTGATGCGCTGCAGGGATTCGGCGAGATTGGTGTCGGGGAACTTGCCGATGTCCTCCGCACTGATCGCATCCACCACGCCGGCCGAATCGCGCTTGATATCCATCGCCTGGCTGAGGCTGTTGCGGATGCCGGTGACCTGCACGGCGTCCAGCTCGGTCGGGCTCGACTGGCCCCGCTGCTGGGCCGCCGGTGTCGGCGTCGCGGCGTCCTGCGCAAATGCGGGATTGATGACCAGGATGCCGCCGACGAAGGTGAACATGGCCCTGGAGGTGAACTTCGCCAGCGTCCGGCTCATGGACGAGCCCTCCAGCCGGGTGTACGACGGACAGTAACTGCGCTCATGACTCTCCCCTCTGACATACGATCGAATGGATGCACCGCCCCTTCTGGGGGCACGTACGGGCGACGCCCGTCTTCCAAACCGAACATCACAGTGCGCGTTGCGTGCACTGCGACTCACACTCGCTTGCAGATTTGCCAGAACAGCCGCGCGGTAAAGGGGGGGTACCTGCTGGCCTTACACTGGCTCAGTGGTAGCGCTACCATCACGTCACGGGCGCAGACTACGCACCCCGGATCGCGATTGTCATCATGCAGCGCAGCAAAGGAGCCGATTGTTTGACTCGCAGCCGAAAAGCCATCCGTCGCAAGGCGAGCGCCATCACCATCGACGACGTCGCCGCGCATGCAGGCGTATCGGCGATGACCGTTTCGCGGGTCATCAATGGCCATGCCGGCGTGCGCGAAGGCAACCGCGAGCGGGTGATGCGCAGCGTGCAGGAACTGGACTACCGGCCCAACCTTGCTGCCAGCGCGTTGGCCGCGGCGCAACACACCTGCATCGCATTGATCTACACCAATCCCAGCTCCAGCTATCTGCGTGAACTGCTGGTCGGCGCGCTGCGTGGGTCTACCCGGTCAGCGGCGCAACTGGTGATCGCCAGCTGGGATGAGCTGGACAGCCAGGCACGTCGGGAAGCGGCACGGCAGCTTTCCATCACGGTCTCGGGCGTGATTCTTCCACCCCCCCTGTGCGAAACAAAGGCCATCGTCGATGTATTTGTCAACGCCGGTATTCCCGTGGTCTCCATTGCGTCCAGTCATTTCAGCGACGTGATTTCCTGCGTGCGCATCGATGACCGCCAGGCCAGCCGTGACGTGATGTCGCATCTGCTCGCCCACGGGCACACGCGCATCGGCTACATCACGGGCGATCCAAACCAGACGGCCAGTGCACATCGCTGGCAAGGGTACCGGGACGCCCTGGCTGACGCCGATATCGGCTACGACCCCACCCTTGTCCAGCCCGGCTACTTCACCTACCGCTCGGGACTGGAGGCGGCCGAACGACTATTGAGCCTGGATCAGCCGCCCAGCGCGATCTTCGCCAGCAACGATGACATGGCATCGGCGGTTGTTTCAGTGGCGCACCGTCGCGGCATGGACGTACCGGGTGATCTGTCGGTGATTGGTTTCGATGACACCTCCGCGTCCACGATGGTGTGGCCGGAGCTGACCACGCTGCATCAGCCGGTGGCCGAGATGGCAGACAGCGCGGTAGACATCCTGCTGCGGGAGATTCGTCGTACGCCTTCCGCCGGACGTGTCGCCGTCAATCAGGTGCTTGCGCACCGATTGATCACGCGCGCTTCCGTATCCAGGCCGCTGCTGTCCCCTGTGCGCCGGCCATCGCAGAAAGCATCGCAACGCGACTGATGCCGGGCGATGAAAGCGGATGCCTACCTGGGTGCCAGCAGCACGGGCGACGTAGCCGTTCTTCAAGAATACCGGTTGGGCGCCAGAAGCACCCTCGCCCAATTGCGGATTGTCGAGTGCTGGCCCCTACTCCGCGGCAAACGCACGAAGTAAACTCCGCTGCGTTGGACTCGACAATGGATAGGTCGTAATGGTCATCACGCTTAGGACGGCATCGATCATCGGTGCACTGCTGGCCGTTGCAGGCACCGGCTGTAAGCCGGCTGCCCCACCCGCTGCCGAATCGCCTGCGCGCGCGAGCGATGGCAGCGTCAGGATGTGCGGCGCCACGGTGAATACCAATCCCGCGATCACGACCGTGCGAGGCAGCAAGGACGTCCTGGTGATCGAAGTCGCGTTGGATAAACTCGGCGGCAGCCTCACTCACGACCCCTTGGTCGTTCTGGTGAAATGCCTTTCAGGGAATGCGGAACTGGGCAGTACCGTCGCTCTTGCACAGCCGTGGACCGAGCAGGTGGAACACCCCGACCTGCACCTCCGTGAACTCAGGCGCATACGCGCCGGTCAGGGCAGCTTGAAGTCCCAGCTGTTCATGCCGCTGGGTACGCCATATGTAAATCCGGACGGTTCGGCATTCTATATAGAAGGTTCGCCGGCCGAGGACTGGACCCCCACCATCAACTACGTCGAGTGGAAAGCGGAACCATACTTAGTCAGATACCACTTTTACTCACGGGGCAATCTCAAAAGGTGGCGCGACCTCGACGCGCTGGTTCGCACGATGACAATTTCAAAGGAATGATCGATGAGCTTCGACTTTTCGCAGGAGCAACGGGATTTCATCCGCGCACGACTGGTGAAGGGACCGCGGGCCGGGACCGTCCAGTTCAGCGATTTGTACGCCAAGGTCGCCGAGTGACTGATTGATGTGCCCGGCGCGCAGGCAGTTCGATCCTGGTTCCTCAGCGCACTGAACTGCGACTGCGCCCCGGACGGCTGCCGTGACGTCCGCTGAGGACCACATATGGCCGTCCCGCACGAAAATTCGGTCGCTAACGACGGGTACGTCGGGTGTGCAGCGTTGAAGCGCCAGTTTGGCAACACCGAGGTGCGCTAGAGTGGATTGGCCAACAAAAGCGTACAGGTTCTGCTCAGACGTTCCTTGGGTGTGTCGCCTTTCCATAAGGCACCCATGCCCCTGCGCCCGGTAAACTTCCAGGTTCATGGAAGTGCTGCATATACCAGCGAAGGACCCGTATGGCGTTCCCACCTCGCCGCATAAGGTGATGTTCCGACTTGACGCTTTAATCCGTTGGATGGATATCAATGACAACTGCCGCAGGCTTCACGGATAGAAGCGTAGCCGATCAGTCGGGAAAGACCTTCGTTGTAACCGGCGCTAATGCTGGAATTGGATTGGAGATAGCGCGTGTGCTGGCGTTGCGAGGTGCGCGCGTACTGATGGCGTGTCGGGACATCGCCAAGTTTCAAGCCGCGGCTGCTGATATCCGGCGCACGGCGCCACAGTCAGAGTTGGCTTGGCTCCCTCTCGATCTGGTTGATCTGGCAAGCGTTCGTGACGCAGCGGCCATCGTGGAAAAAGAGAGTCATCTTCATGGCTTGATCAACAATGCCGGCGTCATGATTCCACCGCTGACCCGTACCCAACAGGGATTCGAACTGCAGTTTGGCGTGAATCATCTGGGCACGTTCGCATTGAGCTCGCTGTTGCTACCGAAGCTGGCGGCAACACCAGGCGCGCGCGTGGTTGTCACATCAAGCATTGCTCACATCAAGGGCTACATTGAGTGGGACGATATCAACGCGGAAAGAACGTACCACCGGGCGGCGCGTTATCGTTCGAGCAAGCTGGCCAACGCGCTTCATTTCTTCGAGCTGGATAAACGACTCAGGTCCGCTGGTTCAAGCGTGCTGTCAGTGGGGTGCCATCCTGGGGTGGCGTATACCCGGCTTGGGCGGTACATGGGAATCGCGCAGCTTGCTGGTCCCGTGGTTGGGCTATTACTCAACACGGCTGCACAGGGGGCGTGGCCAGCACTGCACGCAGCCACAGGCGATGTAGTGCCTGGCGGGTACTACGGTCCCTCGGGCTTCGCCGAAATGAGAGGTGTATCCGGGGCCGCCAAGCGCTCGGCAGGCGCAATGGATCCAGAGGCGGCAAGACGCCTTTGGGAGATGTCGGTGGAAATGACCGGTATCGATCCCGGGCTGGCGGAGGCTAAGTGAGCTGACAGCTGATCGTCTCAGAGGACGCGCCTCTCTGGCCCCTCACTTGCGGGCGGAACGCGCGTCCTTTTCACCACTGTCTTTTGCAGTGGCGCGGCTCTGCGCGAACTCCGGGAACGTCTCTGCTATCGACGCCTTATCCGGAAGCACGTAGAACACCCCGCCCCGCTCGAAGGTCGTTCGAACAATCTGCTCGTAAAACGTCGGCGAAATGTTGATGCAGCCATGCGTCACGCGGTTGTCTTCGGCTGACGCCGATGCCAGTCGCTCGGCACGTTTCTCTGCCGGCACGCCGGTGGTAATCGGATGCAACGCAACCCCGGAATCGTAGTCCACCCACAGCACGCGCCCGGCATCGATGGACGGGCCGTACCCGCCTATGAAGCGACCGGCAGGCGTAGTGCGATCTCGCCCTGGAATCTCGCGAAGCGCCAGACCGGCGACGCCGGGTGCGGTGTGGTCACCTTTCGCTGAACCGAATAATGCCGGCGCTGCGCCGCGCAGCTTGCCATCGCCGTCGAACACCAGGACCTGCGCTGCCGCCTTGTCCATGATCGCGAACGGGTAGCCTTGGCTGTCCTTCGATGCAACGATCCAGCCCGCCAGTTCAATCACGGTGTCTGACACTGACTGGCCTTCCGGAAGCTCGTCCACTGCGGCTACCGACGGTGCAGCGGCGTTCTTGTCGGCGTTCCTGGCACTGACCGTGCCAGCGCTCGCGAGCGCCAGCGCCACGACCACTGCGCCACAAAGCGGCCCGAAGCTGGAATAGGAGTGGGTACGGATGGGAGTATTCCTTCGAATCATCTCTAACGCCCTAAGGACGCCGGTGGCCTGTAATGGCCACCGGTCCCTGGTTCAAACATTCACTGCAAGGTGAGCGAAGCGATCAGCCGCGCGGCTTGCGGCGCGGGGCCTGCTCAAGCTGCTGCACACGGCCTTCAATCTGGTCCAGACGCTGGTTGGCCTGGGTCGCAGACTGATTGGCGGATTCGGCGCTCTGGGCGGCACCCTGCACCTTCACGTCCAACTGGTCGAGGCGGGAGTCGATGCGTGCGAAGTCGTCTTTATAGGTGGCGCAGGCACTCAGGCTGACGCCTGCGATCAGTGCGACGCCAAGCGTACGTGCGGTCGTCAGGTGCTGTTTGGTAATGAACATTTCGCTGTCTCCGTCGTATGGGGTGTTCGGACTATAGCGGCGTTTTTGACTAGGCCAAGACCGACGTTCAGTGAATGCCCGGGGAGGTAGAGGGGGCGTGAAGACCCCCTCCCCCCGCTCAGCTTCTATGCATCAGGATCATTTTTTCCTGCGACATGTCGCGCATGGTGTACGGGATGCCGCCGGTGCCATATCCCGACTCACGACGTCCGGCAAACGGCATCCAATCCGTGCGGAACGCCGTAGCGTCGTTGATCATCACTGCCGAAGCATCCAGCCGGTTGGCCGCTCTCAGGGCGATGTCGATGTCCTGCGCGAAAATGCTGGCCTGGAACGCGGTTGGCAGCGCGTTTGCCCGCGCGATCGCCTTGTCCAGATCGGCGTAGCGAAACACCGCCATCACCGGCCCGAACACTTCCTGCGTGGTAATGCGGGCATCATCGGCAGGATTCAGCAGCACGGTAGGCTGCAACGTGGTCTCGGACAGGCGCTTGCCCCCTGTGGCGAGCGTGGCGCCGCCGCTCACGGCGTCCTCGATCCATTCGGCAACGCGGTCGGCTTCGCGGGGCTGGATCAGCGGACCGACATCGGTCTCCTCCAGGGTCGGATCGCCGGTATGCAGGCGTTCGACGCGGTCGACAAGGGCTTCGGTGAACGCATCGGCGATGTCGTCGTGGACGAAGATACGCTGCGTGGACACGCACACCTGGCCTGCATGGTAATAACCGCCCTTGACGATCGGTTCGATGATTCTAGACAGGTCCGCACTGCGGTCGACAATCGCAGGCGCAACGCCGCCGTGCTCCAGTGCCGAGCGTGCACCGTGGGCCAGTTTTGCGTGCAGTGACCACCCTACCCTTGCTGAGCCGATGAAGCTCAGGAACGCAATTCGCCTGTCGGTGGCCAATGCCTCGGCGAGGTCGCTACCTTCCGGCAGGAAACTCTGGCACCACGGTTCGGGCAGGCCCGCCTCGTGGACCATCGCCACGAACTCCAGGCAGGACAACGGCGTGGCAGAGGCCGGCTTGATGATGACCGGGCAACCCACCGCAATGGCCGGCGCGACTTGGTGGACGATCAGGTTCAGTGGATGGTTGAACGCCGAGATCGCCGCCACGATGCCGATGGGTTCGCGTGTGGTGAAGGCCCAGCGCCCTTCTGCGGCTGCCGACAGCCCCATCGGGATCTCGCGGCCACCGAAGTTCCGCAACTCATCTGCTGCGTTGTGGACACCGTCGATCGCGCGCGCGGTCTCGACAATCGCATCCCGCAGCGGTTTGCCGCCCTCGCGTGCGATCTGCAGGGCGAGGTGATCGCGCTTGGCATCCATCAAGGCGGCGAGCTTGCGCAGGATCGCGATGCGCTGGTGCGGCGGCAGCCAGCCGTCGCGGTCCTTGAACACTCGCTCAGCGACGCTGAGTTTCTTCTCCAGCGCGCCAGCAGTGTCCAACCCGACCTCTGTGATGGGCGCGCGGTCGAAGGCCTGTACGACGGTCAGCATCTTGTGCTCCTTGATAAGCTCAGGGGATGATCAGGCGCAGCCCACATCCGGCACGCGATTACGCAGTTCATCCACCAGCACGCGGGTGTTCTCCGAGTAGTCGATGGGCACGTCCAGCAGGTGGACACCCCCGCCGGCAAAGGCGGCCTCGATCATCGGCGCCAGTTCCTCCACAGCCGTTACCCGGCTCCCCTTCGCGCCATACGCCTCGGCATACTTCACGAAATCGGGGTTGCCAAACTGCATGCCGAAATCCTCGAAGCCATCGACTGCCTGCTTCCAGCGGATCATGCCGTAGGCGTTGTCGTTGAGGATCAGCACGACCAGGTTGAGGCCCAGTCGCACGGCCGTTTCCATCTCCTGCGAGTTCATCATGAAGCCGCCGTCCCCACACACCGCCATGACGCGGCGCTTCGGGTACAGCATCGCCGCCATCATGGCTGATGGCAGGCCGGCGCCCATGGTGGCAAGCGCATTGTCGAGCAGCAGCGTGTTGGCGACATGCGTGCGGTAATTGCGGGCGAACCAGATCTTGTACATGCCATTGTCCAGGCACACGATGCCGTCGTCCGGCACCGCCTGGCGCACGTCATGCACCACCCGCTGCGGCGTGACCGGGAAACAGTCTTCGTCGGCGCGCTCGTTGAGATGGGCAAGGATTTTCTGGCGCAATTCGGCCATGCCCTCGTCGCCAGACAGGCGACCTTCCAGGCGGTCAGCCAAGGCGTCGACCGATGCACCGATGTCGCCCAGCACCTCGATATTGGGGTGGTAGACCTGCTCGACCGTGGCGGACTGGAAGCTGATATGGATGACCTTCGGCCCGCCGCTGCTTTTCATCAGGAACGGCGGCTTTTCGATGGTGTCGTGGCCGATGGCGATGATCAGGTCGGCGCGGGCGACGGCCTCATGGACATAATCGCCTTCGGAAAGCGCGGCCGTCCCCATGTACAGGTTGGACCCCCCGGTGACAGCGCCCTTGCCCATCTGTGTGTTGAAGAACGGCAGGCGCGTACGTGCCACGAAGGCCGACAGGGCCTCGGTGAGCCACGGCCTGCTGCCGGCCGCGCCGATCATCACCAGTGGCCGCTTCGCCGCGAGGATGGCGGCCTCTGCCCGGTCCAAGGCGGCAGGCGATGCAACGGGACGGTCCAGCGCATGCACGGGGATGACAGGAATATCCTCCACCTCCTCGCCTGCGACGTCCTCCGGTAGCTCCAGATGGACGGGGCCGGGGCGCTCTTCCATGGCCACACGGAACGCATCACGCACCATGGCGGGGATTGCGGCCGGGCTGACGATCTGGCGCGTCATTTTCGTGAGCGGCTTCATCGACGCCACGATATCCACGATCTGGAAGCGGGCCTGCTTCGCACTCATTACCGCCTTTTGGCCAGTGATGAGGATCATCGGCCACGCACCCAGATGGGCATATGCCGCACCGGTGGAGAAGTTCAGCGCGCCCGGGCCGAGGGTGGCCAGGCACACGCCCGGTCTGCCCGTGAGCCGACCGTGGGTGGCGGCCATGAAGGCGGCCGCCTGTTCGTGGCGGGTAAGGACGAGTTCGATGCGCGAGTTGCGGAGTGACTCGAGGAAGTCGAGATTCTCCTCGCCCGGCACACCAAAGATGCGGTCGACGCCTTCATTCTCCAGCGCTTTGACCAGTAGATCCGAGCCCTTCTGCATAGCTTCGATCCTTGCGGTGACGATGAACCACTATACCCCCGCGTATTTCAACGGCTTTGGCCTCATCGTCACCCTGCCAGCACCCTGTCTGCAGGTTGCTCAAGCCGCGGGCATCACCTTCCCCTGCCCCACCAACCCCCGCGATGCGCTGACATACCGGATAAACTTGCCGACGAAGATGCCGGTGAACCCACCGGAGATCATCAGGTACGCGGCACGGAATCCGGTATCAGCCACCAGCTCAGGCGACATCGCAAGCGCCACTTCAAAACCATACTTCACCAAGAAGGTGACCAGCAGCAGCGGCAGCAGGCTGTAATCCGCGCCCCGCCACAATGCGCCGGTGGCAGGTTCAACGCGCAGCTGCAGTCTTCGCAGCAGTGCCCAGCCGATGGCAGCGCCCGCCGCGATACCGACTAGCCAGAGCGCCCATGCCTGCCAGGAGCCTGCATACCGGGCGTTGATCGACCACATGCCCCACGCCGTGAACAGCACCGGCACGATGGCGAGTTTCCCCAGTGAGGTTTCCCCTGGTTTCATGGCCTTGATGCCGCGCACTACCAGGAATGCCAGGACCAGCCAGACCCAGATCGGGGTATGCGAAACGATGAGCTGCAGCATCTGCACGGGACGTCCTTGATGTAAGAGATGCTGGCCAGGCGGGCCAGCGCGTGGGGTAAATGATGGGGGGCAACGCGTCCGCTTCACAGTGACAGCTGTCACCTGATTGAGGTGCACGGCGGGGCGTGCTGCTCACCGAACGCGCGCACGGGCCGTGTCATCCTGCCCCCATGCAGAAGACCTCGAACAAGGAAGCCTGGAATCCGCGTGGGTTCCTTGCCGACACCACGGCACTGATCATTTTCTTCACCGTTACCGGCGCGCTCAACGAGCGCTACATCACCGGCATGAGCTGGGAAGACGTCGGACAGGCACGGCTGCTCGGTGCGGCACTGATGGTGCCCGTGGCACGCCCCTACGGCATGTGGCGCGATCTGCTGATGCGCCGCGCCACGGCGGCGCGCTGGTCCCGCGTTCTCTGGGACAGCACGGCGCTGGTGACGTTCCAAGTGCCGATCTACGCCGCCGTCATCGCCTTCAGCGGCGCGTCGGGCCGCGATCTGGTGTTCGGCATCCTGGGTGCCACGGTCATCATGCTGCTCTCCGGACGCCCCTACGGCGCCTTCCTCAACTGGGTGCGCGCGCGGTTCGGCTTGCCGCCGGGCGGAGCCAAACCGATGAGTCTGCAGGAGTAAGGACGCCATCCTTGGCAGAGAGCTCTGCGCGAAGATCCAAGCCCTTGTGGAGGGGCTGTGCGGCGAATACCGGCCTAATCTCCGCATAAATTGCGGAGATTAACGTTGGTTGGCAGCTGAACTGATGGCTGCTTCGCGGCAGCACCTGCGACAAACCGTCGCAGAATGGCGCAACCAAGCCGTTTTCCCCCTGACGCGTCCGCCCCATCCCGTAGAATCAGCCCCGTGCGCGTCCCCGTCTTCCACCGCTGGCTCCACGTTCTGGCCTGTCTGGCCATTGTGCTGGTCGTGGTCGCTCCGTTGGTCAGCCGGGCGTTGGCACACCCGCTGGTGGCATCCGTGCAGGCGCCAGATACCCATGCGGGCCCTGCGATGGAAATGGACGCGCCGCCATCCCCGTCGGCCGATACGCACCATCAGCACCATGAAGGGATGGAGGGCATGGACCACGCCATGCCGATGATGTCGCCGCCCACGAAAACGGCACCCCCGGAATCCACGCCCGCGAAGGTCATTGATCCCCACGCAGACCATGAGATGGGCGTGGAGTGCGATTACTGCCTCATCGCCGCCCGCATGATCACCCTGCTGGTGGCGCTGCTGTTGCTGATCAGCCTGTGGCCGGCGGTGTTCCGTGCCGTAGCCGGACTGGTCGATACGCAGACCCGCCCCGCGCCGGGAACGCTCGGCGCCCGCGGCCCACCACGCGCCCTCGCCTGCTGATCCAGCCCGCGCCCTGAGGCCCACCGAGCCCGGCTGTCCCTGCACGCTCCACGTCGCTGGCAGGTCGCCGGGACAGGCGAGTTCGCGGCTGGTCACTGTATCCCCCGTTCCGCAACCGGCTGACAGGCCGGCTCAATTCCGTGTCGCGGCCCTGAGGGGTCGCGGCATCTCGATGTCGTGGCCGATCGTGCGTCGATCAGCACCCGTGCGCTTGGGCGCTTGGGCACTCCGTATCCCGTGGTCCGACATCCCGTATCCAGGGTCCACCCATGACGATCTCCCGATTCTCATCCGGCACGCTGCCCCGCCACGGCGCGCTGCTGCTATCCATCAGCGCACTCTGCGCACCCGGCGCCTTTGCCCAGACCAGCAGTGCGCTTGCGCCTGCAGACCCGACGACGCTGGACGCGCTGAACGTGCAAGGGCAGCGGCAGCGCCTGCTGGATTCGCCGGAGGCGGTAGGCAGCCGCCTGGGCCTGACCCAGCGCGAGACCCCAGCGTCTTTGCAGGTCATCGACCAGAACGACATCGCCACCCAGGGGGCACGCACCACCAGCGAGGTGTTCGACATGGTCGGCGGCGCGATGGTCGGCAATGTGCCGGGCAATCCTGCCGTGGTCACGATGCGGGGGTTCAGTGGCAACACGGTCTCGGTCCTGCACGACGGCGTGCGGCTGGGCACCTCCACGATCGTCACCCGTAATCTGGATACGTTCGGCTTGGAACGCGTTGAAGTGTTGCGCGGTCCGGCGTCGGTGCTCTACGGTGAAGGGGCACTGGGGGGTGCCATCAACCTGGTGAGTCGCAAGCCGCAGTTCGGCGCGACCAGCATGGAGGGCATGCTCGGGGTCGGCAGCTTCAACACGTGGCGGGCCGGCCTGGACGTCAACACGCCGCTGTCGGATACCGTGGCGGTACGCGGTTTCGTCAGCCGGTTGCGCTCTGACAGCCTGGATGACATCGACAACAACGACACGGACCTGCTGACGGTAGGCGGCAGTCTGCTTTGGCGCCGCGATTCCGGCATGTCGATGTTGTTCTCTTTCGAGCACGCCGAGGACGAGAGTACGGGCACGTATCAGGGTGCGCCGATGGTGCCGGCCGATGTGGCCCGATCGCCCAGTCACGTCGTCCGCAGCAGCAACGGATTCGTCGTGGACAAGGCCACCCGCCATGTGAACTACAACCCTTTGGGTGCCACCACCGGCGCCAACAGTGACCTGTTGCGCTGGCGTGTCGAACTTCCGCTTGCTGACAACTGGACGCTGCAGAACGATCTCAGCTGGTATCAGGCCGACCGGGACTTTTTCTATTCCGACAACTGGATCTACAACCGTTCGACCGGGCAGTTCTCGCGAACCGCCGAGCGGATCCGGCACGACCAGACGACGTGGAACGAGCGTCTTGCGCTGTCCTACGATGGCCAGATCGGGGCACGTCGCAACCGGTTCACGGCGGGGGCCGAGTACAACGACACTGATTTCCACAATCCGCGACAGACCGGCGTGACCACCCCGGTATCGCCGCTTGATCCGGATGTCGGCCTGTTCCCGGATGGATCGGCCGGCAACTTTCCCGGCGCGGGAAACAATGTGATCTTCGAGTCGCGCCTGCGCACCACCGCCGTGTTCGCCGAGAATGCACTCAACGTGACAGACCGCTGGATCCTGTTGGCGGGCGGGCGCGTGGAAAACATCAAACTGTCGCGTGACATCCGCGATCTGAATACCGGCAGCGTGGACGCGTTCCGGCCCGATTACAGCCCGTTCTCCTGGCGGATCGGCAGCGTGTTCGACCTCACCCCGGATGTGCAGGTCTACGGGCAGTACGCCACTGCGGTGAGCCCGGTGTCCACCCTGTTGACCATGCGCCCGGCTGCCGGTGTGTTCGATCTCAGCAAGGGCAAGTCGCTCGAGGCGGGCATCAAGGCGAGCGTGTGGGACAAGCGCATGGAACTTACTGCAGCGGCCTACCGGATCGAGCGGGATAACATCCTGACCCGCGACCCGGTCAACCCGAGCATCAGCGTGCAGGGTGGCGAGCAGTCGTCGCAGGGCGTTGAACTGTCTGCAGAGGCCCAGGTGACGCGCGGGCTGCGCGTGGACCTCTCGGCTGCGTATGGCAGCGCGCGCTACGATCGCCTGCTGGAAGCCGGCGGGGCCGATCGCGGCGGCAATCGCCCCACCAATGTGCCCAATGGCACGGCCGCACTGGCTGCGACCTATCGCTTCCTGGGCCTTCCGTTTTCTGTAGGGGCCTCCGGCCGCAGCGTCGGCGGTTTCTACACCGACAACGCCAACACGATCCACGTCCGTGGCCATACGACGTTCGATGCCTGGGTCGGCTACGACTGGCAGCAGGTATCGGCGGTGCTGCGTGTGCGGAATCTGTCGAACGCGCTTTATGGAGCGTATTCCGGGTATCCGTCCACCCACATCTACCTCGGCGCACCCCGCAGCGTCGAGCTGACCCTGCGCACGCGGTTCTGACATGACCTCACACTCTACTTCCGCACAGCGCGGCGATCCCGGCAACCGGGACCGGCATCGGCTGTTCTGGCGTTGGCATCTGTATGCCGGGCTGTTCGTCGCGCCGTTTCTGGTGTTGCTTGCCATCACCGGTGCGATCTATCTGTTCAACGATGAGTTGAACGATGCCCTCTACCCGGAGCTGCGCTTCACCCCTGCCCCGTGGCAAGAGCGATCACCGCTGGCGAGCATGATCGATGCGGCGGAGGCCTCCGCGCCCGGTAGCAGCGCCACGCGGATCGATGTACCGACTGATCGGCAACGTCCTGCCCAGGTCTATCTGCAGCGCGCCGATGCAGAAAGTCAGATCACCTTCGTCGACCCCGGCACCGGTCAGGTGCTTGGCGCGATGGTGCCGTCCCGGACGCTGGTCGGTTTCGCCGAGCGCCTGCATGGGTCGCTGATGCTGGGCACGCTGGGCAGTTACCTGATCGAGCTGGCCGCGTGTTGGGCGGTGGTGCTTATCGTGACGGGGCTCTATCTGGGCTGGCCGCGTGGACAAGGGCTTGCCTGGTGGTCGGGCGTTGTCCCGGATATGCGCGCCAAGGGGCGGGCATTCTGGAAGTCGCTACATGCTGCCACGGGCCTGTGGGTGTCAGTGCTGGTGCTGTTCCTGATCTTCACCGGCCTGCCATGGGCCGCGTTCTGGGGCGACTGGGTGCGCGGTGGCGCGGAGGCCATCCATGCGGGTTACCCGCCGGTTTATCGCCGCTACGTGGCACCGGAGGCACCGAAGATCGGCAGTGTGTTCAACGACGTGCCGTGGACGTTGCAGCACGCGCCGATGCCGCCTGCCGAGGCGGCGGCCGACGCAGCGCATTCGCATCACGGAAGCCACGCGTCCCCGGCGGACGGTGCGGCGCGTCAGTGGACCGCAGCAGGTTTGGAGCGCGCGATAGCGCATGTGCGCGCTGCAGGCACGGCAGACCCGCTGCGGGTATTCCTGCCGAGCACGCAGCGCGGTGCGTTGATGGCCTACACCTACCCCGACAGGCCCCAGGGCCAGGTCACCTACCACTTCGACAGAGAGGGCGAACTGCTGGTGCGGGCGGGCTTCGATGATTACGGCATCGTGGCCCAGGCCATCGAAATGGGCGTGCAGCTGCACATGGGCAACTATTTCGGGCGTGCCAATCAGGCGGTCATGCTGGCCACGTGCATCGGCATCGTCGTGCTGTGTGTGTCGGGTGTGGTGATGTGGTGGCGGCGCAAGCCGGCTGGCCGCATCGGCGCACCGGGAACAGGCAGCCGCACGCCGCTTCGCTGGTGGCTCGTCATCGTCCTCGCGACCGCCATCGTGCTGCCGCTGGTGTTTCTGTCGCTGCTGGTGGTCTGGGCGTTTGATCGCTGGATCAGGCCGCGGTTACGCCTGTTCCGTTGGCTGGATTGACGGAATGCCGGTGATGACGCATCTCGTACAACTGCAGCTTTCCTGATAGACGCCTTTTCGCTGCGCGAGCAGGATGACCGGGCTGAAGCCGAAAGGCGGCAGCCGGGATTGGCATCCTGACGGAATTACTCAATTGGCTCTGTTCTACCTCTCGGGGTACGGCGGAGAATGCACAGCATTGCCCACCGGTCATACGGCGGGCGGTGCGTGGGGATCCCAATCCGCCGGTTTGAGTAATTCCCCGGTATGCCAACCCGCATCGCCCGCCACCCTGCGCCATGGCGCAGGTGGCCTCATCGCATGCGAGGTCCGACCGATGACACCCCAGCATCCACGCAGCCGCGCTCGCCTGGCGCTATTGCTTGGCGACCGCGTGAACGCCTTCCCACCCGGCTTTGTCGATCGACTGGAAGCGCAGATCGAGCAGTTCGAACGCGACCACCCCACTCATCCATGGACGCCACGACTGGCTCTGGTCCCGGCCCCGTCCGAGATTGAAGGCGAGCTGGCGCGCAGCGGTAAGGTCATCGTGTCGAGACGCGTCCTGCAAGGGTTGGATGCCATCCTTGAGATCCTGCATGGCGAGCATCTCTCACGTGGCGATGGGCATACCGACACCCTGCTGGGCGAGCATCTGCTGGAGGGGCTGCTGGTGGTCGGTAGAGATTTGATAAAGACGTCGGTCGGACCGGACCTGGGAGTCCATTGAACATGGACGAGAACCCGCAAACACCGTGCCCAGATGGCCTGGAAGACATCGCCACGACGCTGCGCTCAAATCCCCTGACCATCCGCCGACGGCTCACTGCGCCAGCTGGCGTGCGCCTGACGAGTCTGACGGCGGTGTTGAGTGCGATGGGGCTTCGCCTGCATATCGAGGCGAAGTGACACCCTGGCACGGTGGAGCTGCGGGATCACCGGAAGCAGCGCCCTCGTGCAACGACGCCTCGAGCAGGCTGACATAGGTATCCAGCCGAACCCGCAGCCCGACCAGCAGCCACCCCACCGCATACAGCAGCACCATGGCGACGATCAGTACTGCTTCGATGAACGTGACATCGAAAACCGCAGACCAGTCGCCCCACTGCCAGTGGCGGAACTGCAGATAGAGCGCGATCAGCAGGGGGAACGGCCCGAGGCGCTGCAGTCCGCCGTACATCATCCCCATCCGATCGGTCATGCCGGTCCGCAGGGTGCTGACGAAGCGCAGGCGCTCTTCGCGCTGTTGCCGGGGGAATGCGTGCAGACGCTGCACCAGCTCTCGCCAATGGGCAAAGTCGGCGTCCATCTCCTTCGCATGGGAGAGCCGCGGCTGGGTGTACTGGCGCAGATCCCTGCGCGCCTGCAGGACGAACCCCAGCAGGAAGCCGCCGATCTCAACGCATACGCATACCAGCGTGACGGGGAGGGCTACGGTAGGGTCGAGCCAGCGAGCCGGCGTCACGCCAGCGATGATCCCGATTGCGGCAGCCAACAAGCCGATGCGGAATGACCAGCGCTCGATTCTCGATGCCTGCGGATACACACTGTGCTTGGCATAACGCTGGACCTGCTGATACAGCCAGTCGAAGGTCAGCGCTTCGCCGCTGTCGGGTTCTTGATTCGGCACGTCCGTCGCGCCTGCGTGCATGTCCATTGCCGGTTCTTCCTTTTCCCGTCCGGGCCCCCTGCCCTGACCTGCATTCTACCAATGCCGCATCGGCAAGCACCGATGACCGCAGCTGCCTGCTACCCTCGGCAGCCACGACCCGCCGCCGCCAGGTGACCCCGTTGACCCGTTGTAGCGCTGTGTTCCTCCATGGCTGAGGCCGCCGGCACCCTGCCCCTGCACTACTGCCTTGATGACCTGCGCATCGATGTGGCGCGGCAGCGCGTGGTCCGTGAGGGGGGCCAGGTCGTGGACGTGGCCGGGCTCAGCTTTCGCCTGCTGCATTACCTGATCACCCAAGGCACCCGGGTCGTCGGTTTCGATGACCTGATCGCCAACGTGTGGGCGCCCGCGCACGTCAACGAAGAGACGGTGACCCAGCGCGTCCGCCTGCTGCGCCAGGCACTGGGCGACGACGGGCGTCAGGCGCGTTATCTGCGCTCCGTGCGCGGTCAGGGCTATCAGTTGTGCAGCGAGCCGGTGCCGGATGCATCGGCGGACACGCAGCTCACGCCTCCGCCGCGCCGTACGCCGATGATCATCGGAGCCGCCGCGCTGCTGGTCCTCGCGCTGTCTGGACTTGCGTGGTGGCAATGGCCGGCCGCCGTGGGCGCTGGCGCATCGCCGCTGCTGGAGCGTGCGGAGTATTACGCGGCCATCGGTCAGCGCGACAACAACGAACGCGCCCTGGCGCTGTATCGCCAGCGCTTGCAGGAGGTGCCGGATGATATGCCGGCTCAGCTCGGTGTTTCCCGCGCCCTCGCCGCGCGTGCGTGCCTGTACAACGGCAACCGCAACGATGTGCAGCAGGCGTTGACGCTGGCGCAGGCTGTGGTGGTGCGCAGCCCGGAGCGGTCTGCGGCCTATGCGACGTTGGGCTATGCGCATGATTGCCTTGGCGAGGTCGACGCCGCGCTGGCCGCGTATGAGCACGCGGCGCAGCTGGACCCCGACGACGACGCAAGCCGCGCCTCGGCCGCGTATCTGTATGCCCGCAAGGGGCGCCTGCATGATGCGCTTGCTTCAAACCTCGCCGTGCGTCATCCGGAACGTGTGCGCTTCTGGCCGGTGCAGGTGGCCTCGAACCTGGAGCTGCTGGGCTACACCGCGGCGGCCGAGGCGCGTTACCGGCGCAGCTTCCAGCTGTATCCGGACAATGTTTTTTCGAACAGTGCCTGGCCCGTCTTTCTGTATGGACAAGGCCGCACCGCGGAGGCACAGGCAACGCTGGATGAGGCCATGGCACGCGGCACCGAGCACGCCGCGCTGTATCTGCTGGCGACGGAGCTGGCGTTGCAGCGCCGTGACCAGCCCGCTGCCCGCAGTGCTGCCCTGCAGGCACGGGCCTTAAAGTCTCACGCCAGCCTGCCCGGCACTGTCGCCTGGATCACCGGCGCAACCCCGGTGCCCGCTGTAACCGTGCTGCGTCAGCAGTCCGCCGCGTTGCAGGCCGGGCTTGCGCAGGGTGCCGACCCCTTGGACGGGGTGGAAGCGGCCCTGCTCGCCGAGCTGGCGGGCGACCGGCAGGCCGCCCTGCAAGCGCTCAACGCTGCTGTTGCCAGCGGTTACCGTGATGCTGCGTATCTGCGGGTGTCACCGCTGTTCAGCGCGTTGCGTACCGACCCCGAATTCGCCGCGGTGCTGAAGTCGGTGCAGGCCCACGTGGCGACCGAACGGGCGCGCGTCATCGCATCGGGCATCCTTCCCGAAGACGCACGGCAGCCTACTGCGGCGCGGTGAGGACGAAATCCTGCAGCAGCGCCCGGGTCTGCTCATGCATGCCGCGCTGGTTGTAGCGGGTGCGGGTCACCACCATCACCAGCGCTTTCTCGGGCACCACGAATACCGCGTTACCGCCATTGCCGGACATCGTCCACGCGTGCAGCAGCCGTGCGCCGTCCTTGAAGGTGAAGCGCCACATCTGGTAACCGTACTCTGCGTCGAACGGAGTCTGCGCACGCACCTGGGTCATGGCCTCGATCCAATCGGCAGAGATCACCTGCCTACCCTTCCAGCGACCGCCGTCCAGCATCAACTGCCCCAACTTGGCGAGGTCACGGCTGCGGTACTGGGTGCCGCCGCCGCCCATGCCGACGCCTTCTGAAGCACGCTGCCACACCGACGTCCGGATGCCCAAGGGCCGTTCCAGCGCGTCGGCCGCGAACTGTGCCAGAGGCATATGGGCCGCGCGTTCGACGATCGCGCCCAACAGGAAAGAGTTGGCCGTGCAGTAAGCGAAGGCGCGACCGTGCGGGCTGTCCGCCGGGCGCAGATTCCACGGCGCGTAGCCGCGCTCGGGCAGGTCCAGCGTGAACCCGGTCCAGTCAGCACTGACGTACATGCGTTCTTCGTTCCCGGCCGAGAAGCTGTTGTTGTCATCGCACTCCCACGCCGCACTCATCGTCAGCAGGTCTTCGAGGGTGATGGCGTCCTTGAAGGGGCCAGGGTGCGCGGGCGTCCTGTCCGGGAAGTAGCCCAGCACCGGAGCGCTCACCCCGTCGATAAAGCCGCGGTCGATGGCCGCCCCCACCAGCAGTGCGGTGACGCTCTTGGTCAACGAGCGGGTGTTGTGCAGCGTCTCCCGGTCAGCGCCGTTGAAGTACGCCTCGTGGATCAATGCGCCCTGATGGATCACCAGCACGCTGGTGGTGTCAGGCGCTTGGCCGCTGTTGATCGCCGCATCGAGCGCGACGAGTCGCGCAGGATCGAAGCCGTGACCTGCCGGGTCACCGGCGGGCCAATCCTCCGCCACGGCCATGGGAGGAGCAGCGCATGCGGCGCTGGCGGCGAGCAGCAGGACGGTGAGAGGAAACAGGCGAAGCAGGATCGACATGGGCACACTCCAGCAGAGGAGTCCGCAGCGGACCATGCCATCAAATGAAGGGCCTGATGACTGTCTGAAGAATAATGAAGGCCTTGCCCATCAACGGTTTATGACATCACCGGCAGGGGCGGCCGCTATGATGCGGCCGTCCCTCCTGACCCGATGACGGCCTAGTGCCCGGCCACCGCCGCGCGTGCGCCAGCCGCAAATCCGTGATGTCGCGCGCGCCAGACGATGCAGAAGCCAACGGCCAGCAGGAACGCCATCGCCGCCGGGAAGGTCTGCGCCCCCCACTGGTCCAGCAGCACCCCGCCCATGACACCGCCACCGGCGATGACCAGGTTCCAGGCGACGACGTTGAGTGACAGCGCCACGTCGGCGCCCTCGCCCGCACTGTCGGCCAACGCCGTCTGCAGCAGTGTGGCGGCACCGCCGAACGTCAGGCCCCAGATCGCCACGCAGACATACACCACCGGCTGCAGCTGCTGCAGGAACGCCAGGGTCACGCAGATCACGAAGAACGTGGCCAACGACACCAGCACGGTGCTCCGGAGGTGTCGCTCGACCCGCTTGGCTGCCACGCCGATGCCGATCAGTGCCGAAACACCGAAGACCAGCAGCAGCACGTCCACGCGTTCGGCGAGCCCGGCGTTGGCCGCGAACGGGGCCACGTAGGTGTACAGGATGTTGTGCGCCAGCATCCATGCCATGACGGTCGCCAGCACCGGACGCACGCCCGGCGTGGTGAGCACCCTGCGCAGCGGGACGCGCTGGGCGGCTGACTGGCCCGGGTAGTCCGGCACCTTGACCAGCACCCAGACGATCAACACGACGGTCAGCGCCGACATGGCAGCGAACGCAGTGCGCCAACCCAGCAGGCCGCCCATCCACGTGCCCAGCGGCACGCCGAGCGACAGCGCAATCGGTGTGCCTACCATGGCGATGGCCATCGCCCTGCCCTGTTGGTCGGGCTGCACCATGCGTCGGGCATAGCCGGCCAGCAGGCTCCACGCCAGGCCTGCTGCGGCGCCAGCAAAGAAGCGGGCCACCAGGGTCAGTGCATAGTCGTTGGACACTGCGGTGATCGAATTGAATACAAGGAAGCCGACGATGGTGAGCAGCAGGACGTTGCGTCGCCGCCACTGCTGGGTCGCGATGGTCAGCGGAATGGCGGCAATCACCGATCCCAGTGCGTAGGCGGTGACCGTCTGTCCTGCCAAGGCGGGCGTAATGCCCAGCCCATCGGACATCAGCGG
Organism: Stenotrophomonas sp. 169; assembly: GCF_014621775.1. Classification (NCBI taxonomy): domain Bacteria; kingdom Pseudomonadati; phylum Pseudomonadota; class Gammaproteobacteria; order Lysobacterales; family Lysobacteraceae; genus Stenotrophomonas; species Stenotrophomonas sp. 169. Next base: position 2,155,223 of record NZ_CP061204.1, on the reverse strand, counting down.
CAGCAGCCCCGCCGGCAGGGTTTCGGTGACGATGCAGATGAAGCCGGTCATGGCCAGCGCCAACAGCGCAGCGATGGGCAGCGGCGCAGGGCCCGCAGCAGGTGTGGTGGAGGTGGGGGAAGTCACGCAGTGTCCTTTGGGTTGGGAATCCTGCCGCACCGGCTCGCGTCTAGGGGTCAACCCGAGGGGTGGAAGGTTTGGCAGAAGTGTATCGAACGATATAGATATAGGCTTGGCATCACAGCTTGTCAATGAGATATGTATCGAATAGTATTTATGTAAGCATCGGAGGACGCCATGGCACAGATGGGCCGACCACGCAGTTTCGACCGTGACGCCGCGGTGGATCAGGCGCTGCACCTGTTCTGGCAGCAGGGCTACGAATCCACCTCACTGTCCCAGCTCAAGGCAGCCATCGGCGGCGGGATCAGTGCGCCGAGTTTCTACGCGGCGTTTGGATCCAAGGAGGCGCTGTTTCAGGAATGCGCTGAGCGCTATCTGTCGACCTATGCGCAGGTGACCCACTGTCTATGGGACACCACGCTTGCACCAAAACAGGCGGTGGAGCGTGCGTTGCGCCAGTCGGCCAGGATGCAGTGCGAACGCGGCCACCCGAAGGGCTGCATGGTGACGCTGGCTGTCATGAGCGCGCCCACGCCCGAACTTGCGTCGGTGACCGCGCCGCTGACCCGGTCACGCGCCCACACGCGGGCTGGCATCCGTGCCTGCGTGGAGCGCGGGATCGCGGCGGGTGAGTTCGGAGCGGACGCCGATGCTGCGTCGCTGACCTGCGTCTTCGACAGTTTCCTGCAGGGCCTCTCTCCCCTCGCCCGTGATGGGGTGAGTCTCAAGGTCATGGATGCCGCCATCAGCCGGCTGATGTGCGTGTGGAGCGCCCCGGCCGCGTAATGGCGCGGCGCGACCGGGAGCCGGCGTGGTAGCGCCGACCCATGGTCGGCGAGCGCGAAGCGCGGCCTGCGTCTGGTATCGCGGTGCCGGAAGGAATCCGCCGAGCGTGGCTCGGCGCTACCAGGGTCGCGCGCCGACCGGGGATCCGGCGTGGTAGCGCCGACCCATGGTCGGCGAGCGCGGAGCGCGGCCTGTGTCCGGCATCGCGGTGCCGGATGCATTCCGCCGAGCGTGGCTCGGCGCTACCGGGGTAGTGCGCCGACTGCGGATCCGGCGTGGTAGCGCCGACCCATGGTCGGCGAGCGCGCAGCGCGGTTTGCGTCCGGCATCGCAGCGCCGGATGCATTCCGCCGAGCGTGGCTCGGCGCTACCAGGATCGCGCGCCAACCGGGGATCCGGCGTGGTAGCGCCGACCCATGGTCGGCGAGCGCGCAGCGCGGCCTGTGTCCGGCATTGCGGTGCCGGAAGGAATCCGCCGAGCGTGGCTCGGCGCTACCGGATCGCCTTGAACGTCAGTGCAGTGCCAAGGCGTATTTCTTCTCGCCTGCCACGACCGCCAGCCGCACCAGCTGCCGGTTGTCGTCCTGCTGCGCCAAACGGTTCTCAGGCGGTGGCAACGGGCAGGTTGCGAAGTCCGTGTAGGCACACGGCGGGTTGTACGCGCGATTGAAATCCAGCGTGACCGTGCCGTCTGCCGCGACCGCATCGGTGCGCAGGTAGCGACCCACCCCGTAGGTCTGCCGGCTGGTGGTCTGGTCCTGGAACATCAGGTTCAAGCTCTTCGCCGGGTCTCCCAAGGCTTCCAGTTTCCACTGCCGCCCTTCTTTCTCGAACACGACGTAGCCTGGATTCGGGTTATCGGCGACCTCGCCGAGCACGTTCACGATCGGCAGCGTCCTGCCCGGCGGGTGTGGCACGAAACGCGCCTGCACACGCCAGCTTTCCTCGGCCGGGAAGAAGTCCAGGCCACCGAAGTGCAGGCGCGCCGGCGCATCGGCATGGCGCACCCGTAGTGCCAGCCGCTTCCCGCGCTTGATCGCGGTGATCTGTCCCTTGCCGTCGTCATAGGTCAGCGTGGTGCCACCGCCCTTCCCTTCTGGATCCAGCCGTATCTCCCCCTGCACCGGCTTGCCATCGGCGGTGACCTGCGCCCCGTCCACCGGCGTGAAGTACAGGCCATCGGCCCGCGGCTCCAACCGGGCCAAGTGGCCCGGTGCGATGGCCAGGCGGATGGCGTTGCCTTCAGCACTGCCCACACTCTGCGTTCCGGCCTCGATCCAATGCAGCCCAATCAGGCTGGCCCAGCCATCGGGCTTACCCAGTTCCGCGGTACGTTCCTGCACCCACTCGGCGTGTTCGCTCTTGAAATCCAGCGCGGCCGTCGCGGCTGCTGACGTCTCCGGCGCAGGCGTGTCATGCGGGCTGCATGCCCCCGCCAGCAGGGTGATGACAAGGACAGAGGCTAGCGTGTGCGTCTTCATGCAGGTCACCAGTTTTTGGAAATGCCGAGGTGGACGTAGCGTCCGTAGGTTTCGTGCAACGCGCTCAGGTAGCTGCCGGTGGCATTCAGCGGCGGCTCTTCGTTGAACAGGTTGCGCGCCCCCACTTCCACCGCCGTCCCCTTCAGGCGTCCTCTGTTGAACTCCTTTTTGACCGACAACGCCCAGCGCTGGGTGGAATCGACCACGAACGGCGTGCGATCGGCATAGGCGCCGGCCGTCACGCTGTCGATGTAATCGTCGCGCAAGCGGACCGTCCAGTCCTGCAGGTTCCAGATCAATGTCGCGCTGGCCCGCCATTCCGGCTTGGCCCCATTGATGCCGACCTCGTTGGCTGCGCCCAGGTCTGGCGCGATGATGTTCAACTGACCATTGGCAATGGCGGCCGCCACCTGCTGCACCTCGGCAGGTTTCTGCTGGGTGTATTCCTTGAGCTGGCTGACACTGAGCAGGAAGGCGAAGTTGCCCCAGGCCGTCTCACTCAGGCGCCAGGTAACGTTGTAGTCCACGCCCGACGCGGTGAGTGGCCGACGATTCTGATATCGGTTGTACACGTGCGTCACCACGCCCGCAGGCGCAAGACCCGAGCCTGCAAACAGCGCGGTGTCCTCCGCCGTGACGGCCGCACGCACCACATTCGGGTTGCTGCTGCCCTCCACCACGCGCAGATAGGCGTCGTACAACAGCTCCTCACCCAGGGTATTGATAGGATTCTCTACCTGCACCCGCCAGGCATCCACGCTCAGGCTGATCGCGCCCAGGGCGTCCGGCAGGAACTGCGGCTCGAACACCGCGCCCCATGACGACTGCCGGGTGGTTTCCGGCTTCACGTCGTCACCGTAGGAGGTCACGGCGCTCACCGAGGGCTTGACCGACGAGCCACTGCTGTAAGCATTCAAGCAGGCGCTGTAGTCGGGCTGGGCGCCCTTGGTGATCAACGCGTGGCAGCGGATGGCATCGTTGTTGAAGCCGAAGCCGTAGGTCGGCGGGGAGTTCACCAGTTCCAGTCCCGGCGCGCGAAAGCCGCCGCTGACCGAACCACGCAGCAACAGGCTGCCATTTACCTTCCACGCGGCGGCCAGCTTCGGCTTGGCCACCTTGCCGGCATCGCTGTAGTCCTCCCAGCGGCCCGCAATCTGCAGATCCAGTGACTGGACCAGCGGTATGCCCTGCGCGGGGGAAATCAGCGGCACGGCGAGTTCGATCAGCGCTGACGTTACGTTGCGGCTGCCGCGTACATCGGGCCGGGGGCTATGGGTGAAGAAGTTGCTGGCTGCCACCGTACCGGTATACCAGTCCGTATAGGGACGGCTGCCATCGATGTTTTCGTCGCGATCATCCTCACGGCTTTCATACCGGTACTCCACGCCTGCCGCCAGGCCGATGTCACCGGCGTACCAGGTCAACAGGTCCGAACGGTTGATCTTGAAATCCCAGAGCGCCAGCTCCGTAGTGCCTTCACGGGTGGCCTCGCCAATGAACGCCGAGGTGTCGTAGGGCGTGGCATCGCCCAGCCGGATGCTGGCCGGATCGCCGCCACTGAAGGGGTTGTAGGCACCGGCATCGGTACGGTTCACCGCGGCAATGAAAGCATCGGTCAGCCCGCCCTGCTGCGTGTCGGTACTGCGTGCACGCGAATACAGCAGCGCGGTTTCCCAGTTCCAGCCGCCGTCGGTCCAGCCGCGCACGCCCAGCAGCACACGCGACTGATCGTTATCCACCTTGACCCGGCGGATACCCGAATCCGCGAACTGGTAGTTGAGCAGCCGGATCGCGTCGGCGCCGCGCAAGGTGTCCGGCACCCAATAGGCATCCGGGCGGATATGCAGCAGGAAGCCGTCACCGCCGAAGCCCGACTCGCTGCTCACCCAGGATTCGGAGGTGGCCCGGTAGTAACCCAGTTCCCCGAACAGCTGCAGGTTATCGGTGGCATCGAAGCGTCCACTGGCGAAGACATTTCCCTTGTTGATGGACGGTGCCGAAGTGATGCCCGGCTCGGCCGCGGAATCATAGTGATAGCGCGTCGGTACCGCGCCGGACACCAGCGAACCGCTGGCGGGATCGACGTGCCAGCTGCCTGTGCGCCGGCTGCCGGCATAGGTGTCGAAATGACCCCATGGCGTTCGCGTGCTGAAGCCCGAGGTACCGTTCGGATCCGGCACGCTGGTGCCATCGCCGAGGGGACGGCGGCCATCGGTGGCAGTGAACCATGCGTCCGAATTGCGCTGCGCGGTCCGCTTGGAGACGCCATACAAGACCGAGATGTTGCCGCGCCCTTCCGCGAAATCACTGCCGAAGTAGCCGTCCAGCGAGATGTCTTCGCGATGGCCATCAGCCACCTTGCCGTAGTTCACCTTGATGCCACCGCCATTCTGCAGGTTGCTCGGCGTCACCAGGTCGACCACGCCTGCCACGGCATCGGAACCGTAGATGGACGCCGCGCCATCCAGCAGCAGGTTGACCCGCTCCAGGCCGAAGGTGGGAATGGCATTGGCGTTGTAGGTCGTGTCGTCGCCGCTGTTGCTGATCGGGTGCTGCACCGTGCGCCGGCCGTTGATCAGCAGCAGCGTGTACTTGGAGCCCAGGTTGCGCAGGTTGATGGAACCCACGTCGCCGCGCGCGACATTGGAGTTTCGTCCTGCGTTGGTCGTGCCCTTCTCGGTGACGGCGACATCCCCGAACTGCGGCAGGCTGCGGAACAACTCGTTGCCGTTGGTCGCCCCAGTGGCATCGATCTGTTCCCGGTCCACCGCGACCACCGGCAGCGCGGCCTGCGCGCCACCCCCGGCGATCTGCGAGCCCAGCACCGACACCTTGTCCAACAACCGGGCATTCGAGCCCTGCGACGGCGCAGCCCCTACACCCGTTTCTTCGGCGGCATACGCTGCCGGCGCAAGCAGGGTGCACAGGGCAAAGGCCAGCCGACCGCGACGAGGACGGCGGCCGTGCAGGGCATGGCACGGGCTTTTCGCGATCAGCTGCGAACGGTGGGTGCGACTCATTGATTATCCCCAGATGATGACTGCAGGGCACGGCCGGTTGGATCGCGGCGTGCGTTATCGCGCGTGGTTCGTCGCTTCGGCGTAGGCGCCGCGGACGATGCTGCCTTCGAGCTTCTGCTCGTCCTTGACCAGGTTGTAGAGCGGGCACGTGGCCTCGACCGACTGGCGCAGCGCGTCGATCTCCTGTTCCGATGCAGGCGATTCAATCCGCACCTTGTAACGGATATCGCTGTAGCGTGCGGGCGATTGGATGTTGCTGCCGAAGCGCGGGCTCAGCTGACCATCAACCGTCAGCTCCAACGAATCCAACAGCACGTTCCGTGCGGCGGCCTGCACCTCGAAGATGTGCGTCAGGCAGGTGCCGGTCACGCCGAGCAGGTGTTCCTCCACCGTCGGCGCCAGCCCATAGCCGAGCAGGCCGGGCGCGCTGTCGTGCAGCTGCTGGTGATAAGCGTCCTTGCCCAGGAAGACGCGGCGCAGGCCGGTGCGCGGCTCGACGTGGGCGCGCGCGACGAGGGTTTCCGGATCGGCGGGCTTGCCCTTGCCCGAGGCGGGCTTACCCTGCCTGGCCAGCACCGCGGGACGCTTCTCCTCGGTGATGAAATCGCGCAGACCGGGCGGCAACGTCGGATCGCGCACCGCATCGCTATGGAGGTATTCGACCTCGGCATGGCTGACCTGCTGCGGCCGCGTTACCAGGTCGATGGCCGAGGAATTTTCGTGCACCGCGCGCTTGAGCGTCTGCAGTTGCGCGTCGGTGGCAGGCGAGTCGATGTAGGCCACATAGGAGAGATTGTTCGGGTACGCCAGGCTCTCGCTCTTGCGCTCGGGGATGCTGGTGAACACCACGTCCAGCGCATCAAGCGGGACATTCTGCTCGGCCGCCTGCACGATGTACTCATCGGCCACGGCGCTGGCCAAGGTGCCGACCAGCGAGTCCCAGGAACCGGCGCCGAGGTTGTAGCCTGCGTAGTTGCGCCCACTATCGCTGATGTACTGGAACTCGCCCGTGGGCCCGATGCGCAGGCGACGTACGCCGGAGCGGCTTTCGGCCGTGACCTTTGCGTGGATCGCGATGGGTGCGGCAGGCTGCGTCGACTGCGCCTTGATAGCCTCACGTTTGGCGGCGAGATACGTGCGCAGGGGTGAGCCGTTGTCCGCCGCTGAGGAAATGAGCGGCGCGGCCAGCAGCAGCATGGCCGACAAAGTTGACGCGCCGAAAACCTTGAACGGCGACGCAGAACGGGCGGTGGACATGGGCGGCGGAACTCCGTGGGGATCGTGAACGGAGGCCCACTGTTTCATGTCGCGTCGCCACGTCTAAATGATCGTTGGACATTCCCATATTCGCTATACGCACTCCCCGTACGCTTCCAGGGCGGGGCCGCGCAGATCACCCGCACTGCTGGAATCTATCCCTGAGTCGGCACGAACTGGCGGCGCGAACGAAACGCGGCAACCTTCATCCGGTTGCCGCACAGCGCCATGCTGCACCACCGCCGCTTCCTGGATTTGGTGGTGTCATGGAACAGCAGCGAACAGTCATGCGCCTCACACTGGCCGACGTGCTGCAGGTCGCCGCCCGCCAACAGCTGCCCCAGCGCAAGCGCGACTGGCTGCAGCAAGGCCTCGGGGCTGTCATCGCGACGACGCTCCACCAGCACGGGCGTCGCGTCGCTGGGCATTGAGCTCAATTCCAGCACGGGTCTGCCTCTTTCAAGCACCGCGTTGACCCGGTCCGCACGCAACGGCTGCCCTGCCCTCGCAGCAGCCAGCAGGCCACGCGCTTCGTCACGCAGGGCGATCGCCAGTGCGAGCAGCCCCTTCGGCGCACGCACGCTGCCTGCCGCGACGACGCCGGCCTCCGTCAGCCACAGCACCACCGCCGCGTCGTCCACCAGCACGTCCACCGGTGCGGTGGGCGGCCCGTAGGCCGAGTTGATGAAGTCCAACGCCAGGTCGTTGGCGACGAACAGGGGGGCGGTCGCGTCTGAAGGCGGCATATGTAACCTCCGTAAATTAGATTGACAGGTTACCATCTTGCTGCGTAACCTGCAAAAACACTCCAACACGGTTACATGGCGAAACTTATGAAGATCAATCACCTCCTTGCTCCGCTCGGCGTGGCTGCCGCCCTCACTGCGGGCAACGCGCTGGCCACACCCTTTGCTACCCCTGTCCACTACCGATACGAGCAGGTGGGTGATGTCAGGATCTTCTACAGGGAAGCTGGCCCCCGAAACGCGCCCACCGTGCTGCTTCTGCATGGGTTCGCAGCCTCGTCATACATGTATCGCGATGTCATCGCCGCGTTGGCCGACACCTACCATGTGATCGCACCGGACCTGCCGTCTTTCGGCCACACCGAGTCGCCTGCCGGCGATGTCTATGCGTACACCTTCGACAACCTGAGCAGGACGATGGAACGCTTCACCGAACAGCTCAAGCTCGACCGCTATGCGCTGATGGTGCATGACTACGGCGCGCCGATCGGCTGGCGCCTGGCGACCGCCCATCCGGAACGGATCACGGCGCTGATCTCGCAGAACGGCAATGCCTACGAAGAAGGGCTGGCGAAGGGCTGGGATCCGATCCGCACCTACTGGAAAGAACCCACGGCAAAGAACCGCGCCGCGCTGGCCGACTTCCCCACCGCCGCGTCGATCAAATGGCAGTATCTGGAGGGCGTCAGCGACCCCAGCCGGGTGCCACCGGATGGCTATATCCTGGAGGGGCTGCGGGTGTCACAGCCGGGCAACGCCGACGTGCAGCTGGATCTCCTGCTGGACTATGCCTCCAACGTGCAGCTTTACCCCACCTTCCAGACGTACTTCCGTACGCAGCGGCCCCCGCTGCTGGCGGTATGGGGCCGCAACGATCCGTATTTCCTGCCGGCTGGCGCGCAGGCGTGGACGCGGGACATTCCCGATGCGGAGATCCATTTCTACGACACCGGCCACTTTGCGTTGGAAACCCATGCGCAGGAGATCATTCCGGTCATCCGCTCCTTCCTGGATCGGCATGTGGCGCCCAGCAGCCAGCCGTGATTGCAACCGCCGACCGGTCACACGGTCGGCGTTCTGCGGCGTGCGCTGCTCAGATCCAGCCCTGGTCGAGCAGCTCGCGTTTGATGTAGGCATAGAACACCGGCGCGGCGACCAGGCCGGCCAATCCGAACGCCGCCTCCATCAGCAGCATCGCCAGCAGCAGCTCCCAGGCCCGTGCGCGGATCTCGCCGCCCACGATGCGCGCGTTGAGGAAGTACTCCAGCTTGTGGATGACCACCAGGTACAGCAGCGCGCCCACCGCGACGTAGAACGACACCGACAGCGCGACGATGGTGATGATGGTATTGGAGATGACATTGCCGACCACCGGCAGCAGCCCGGCGACGAACGTGATCAGCACCAGCGTCTTGGCCAGCGGCAACTGCACGCCGAACAGCGGCAACACGATCAGCAGGAAGATCCCGGTGAACAGCGTGTTCAACAGCGAAATCTTGACCTGGGCGAAGACCACCTGGCGGAACGCCACGGCCATTCGGCTGATGCGGCCGACCATTTCCTGGGCCAGCGGACCCATCCGCGACAACGGCATTTCGTCATACAGCGCGACCATCGCGCCCAGCACCATGCCGATCAATACCCGCACGCCCACCTGCACGACCGACGTACCGGCCACACCAAGCTGACGCTGGTGTTCGGCGGCCCATTCGTTCAGTGCGGTGCGCAGGGTGTCCATGTCCTCGGGAATGTAGGCGCGCAGCACGGCCGGCACCTGATGGCGGGAGCTGTTGAGAATGTCCATCAGATGGGCGAGCAGTACGTCGGGGCCACCGGTCTGGTTGCGGAACACCGCCGCGATGCCGACGCCTGCCAAGCTCAACCCGCCGATGATCAGCACAGCCAGCACGATGACCGACATGGCGCGGGCCCGTCCCGGCGGCAGCTTGCCTTCCACCGAGCCAGCAAGCAGGTGGGTCAGGTGGAACACCAGCAGGCCCGACAGCAGCGTCACCACCAACCCCAGGCGCAGCGCCAGCCACATGCCGAGCAGCATCAGCAACCAGGCGGCAATACGGAAGGCGGGCGGGCGGGACGTTCGGGCGATCAGTTCGTGCATGGCGATGGGCGTACCTTGGATTCCGGAGCGAGGAAGAGAGCCCAGCCATCATACGGCGCCCCGCCCCATGGGTTCCGCATGCGCGAAGGCATCGCCCGAAACGGTAGCGCCGAGCCATGCTCGGCGAGCGAAGCGGGCCGTTGGCGGAGGGCGAAGAGCAGCCTGATGTGAAGAGCAGCCGGCTGAAGCCGGCTCTACCATCGGCGCCAACGTGGGCGCCACCATCGGCGCCACCGCCGTGGGTCAGCCGGCCAGCGTGTAGACCGAGCCCGAATCCACGCGGATGCCTGCGCCGTTGATGAAGCTGGCGCGTTCGGAACACAGGAACACTACGGCAGACGCCACCTCTTCCGGCCGCCCGCGCCGCTTGAGCACCATGCCGGGGCGTTCTTCGTCCAGGAAGGTGGCGACGGCTTCGTCAAAGGAGATGCCCTTTTCCTGTGCGCGTTTCTCCATCATCGCGTCGGTCATCGGGGTGTGGATGAAGGCCGGCGACACGGTGTTGACCAGCACGTTGTCTGGCCCGTACGCCTTCGACAGCCCCTTGGCCAAGGTGAGGATGCCGGCCTTGGATGCGCAGTACGGTAGCTCATCCACATAGGGCTGCACCGCATCCTCGGACGCGAACAGCACGATGCGGCCCCAGCTCCGCGCGCGCATCGCCGGCACGGCGTGGCGACACATCCGCACCGCGCCCATCAGGTTGATGTCCAGCGTGCGCAGCCAGCCCTCGTCATCCACATCGAGGAAATCACCGGTAGCGCCCGTCACACCGGCGGCGTTGACGAAAATGTCCGGCTCGCCCATATCGGCGCGCACCTTGGCCCAGATCGTGTCGACGTCCGCGGCGCGGGTGACATCGCCGGTGATGGCGATCACCTCGCCCAGCGGACTGAGCTCGGCCAGCGCTTCATCCAGCGTGCCGTCGGCTACATCGGTGATGGCAACGCGCACGCCGGCCTGCAGCAGCTGCCGGGCGGTCTCTTTGCCCATTCCCGAATCGGCGCCGCTGATCAGTGCGATGCGCCCTGTGATACCCAGATCCATGTCGCCTCCTCAGGCTGTGGTTGTGCGTCCCAGGCCGTGCGTGGCCAGGAACCTTTCAGCGGTACGAAGCCCAAGCGCCATCTGGGTGAGTGCTGGATTGGCTGCCAGTGCGCTGGGGAAGGTCGAGTTGTCGCAGATATAGAGATTGGCGATGTCGAAACTGCGGCCGTCCGGGTCCACCACCGCGTGCTGCCGGGACGTGCCCATCCGGCAGGTGCCCAAGGTATGGGCCGAGCGCTCGGCGCTGAAGATCCCGCTGGCACCGGCGGCCTGCCAGATCGAGGTGAGCGTGCGCGTGGCATGCACGTTCAACGCCGTTTCATTGGTGCCGTAGCTGAAATCGATGCGCGCCTTGCGCTGACCGAACGCGTCGGTTTCGTCGGACAGGTAGAGCCGATTTGCTGCCTGCGGCAGGCAGTCGCCGTTGATGCCGATGCCTGCCAGCCGCCGATAACGCTGTAGTGTGCGAACCAACGCCGCGCCCCACAGTCCCGCACCCCGGGCGAGCGTGGTGGCCAGGGTCACCGGCTGCACGCCCAGACTCTGTACCAGATAGCCACCGACGAACGCGGCGGCGGCCGGGCGCAGCTGATCTTCGCTGATCAAGGACGACGGGTAGCCGCGGTTCATGCACATGTCGGCGTCGAACTCGCCCCAGACCTGGGTCGCCACGTGGGCCATGAAATTGCGCCCGACCTGTCCGCTGCCGTTGGCCAGGCCAAGGTTGAGCAGCAGGCGCGGGGTTTCAATGCCGCCGGCACACAGGAACACCGCGGCGCAGGGCTGACGCTGCTCGACGCCGTCCTGGTGGTAGACCACGCCAGTGACGCGGCCACGTGCGTCACGTTCGATATCCGTGACGCGGCAACTGCTGCGCAGCTGCGCGCCGAACGCGCGGGCGCGTGGCAGCCACGTGCTGTCCATGCTGGTCTTGGCGCCGTTGCTGCAGCCCTGGTGGCAGGCACCGCAGTTGTTGCAGGCACTGCGCGTGCCGAAGCCGGGCTGCTCACGCGAACGCGTCACCAAAGCCGCAGGTGCGTCCGTGGCCTGAATACCCAGTGCCGCGCAACCGCGCTGCATCGCCTGCGCCGAGGCATTGCGCAAGGGCGGCGGATAGGCATAGTGACGCGTGGTGTCCCACGGATAGTGGGCAGGTCCAGCCACGCCGATGAACGATTCCACGCGCTGGATGTAGGCGCTGAGGTCCGCGTGGGCGATGGGCCAGTCTTCGCCCTGTCCGGTCAACGTCTTCAGCTGCATGTCGCGGGCATCGGGTCGCGGACAGAACGCGCCCCAATGCAGCGTCGAACCGCCCAGTCCGGTGCCGGAATTGTTGGGGCCGAACGCGGTGGGCGTACTGCCGCCGCTCAGCCGTTCTTCCATCCAGTAGATGCCGGTGGTGAGTTCATCTGCCAGATGATCTTCAGAGTCGAATGCGGCGCCGGCTTCCAGCACGACGACCGACAGCCCGGCTTCCGCCAACCGTGCGGCCAGCGGCGCGCCCCCTGCCCCACTGCCGATGACCACTACATCGACCGGGTGCAACGGCGTGGCTTGCATCATGGGCGTGCTCCCCGCAGTTGCCAGTCCTCGCCGTGGTCGGCCTCGGTATGCGTGTAGCCCAGGCTGTGCCGGCCGTCGCCGCCCACCGCAAAGCCGTCGTAACCCATCAGCGCAAAGGTGGATGGCAGGCTGGTCCAGGTGCGCACAACGGTGGCGCGCGCGTCTTCGAACCAGTGCGCAAGCTGCGCCGTGCTGAACGCGCTGTCCGGCGCAAGAGGATGCGCACCCCGTGCTATCGCCGTCAGCAGCGCGGCCTGGCCGCTGGTCGGCAGGTCGCCGAAATCCATCTGCTGCAGCATGTCCAGCCCGGTTTTCCATGCGGCCACGTCGGCGGGCAGGTCGGCGAAACGCCAGCCGTCGCCTTCCTCGTTGGCCAGGGCGATGTCGATCCGGCGCGCCAGATCCAGGCCATCGGCCTGCCCATCCAGTAAGGCCGCCGCCAATGCGCCAAGCACGGCACGCTGCCCGTCGGAGAGCACTCCGCGGGCATCCGGCGCTGGCCCGGCATGACGCTGCAACAGCCGACTGCGCATGCGCGGGACCACCCGGTTGCTGTTGAGCAGGCGCATGAAGTCATCGGGCAGGCGCCGTGCCTGGCTGTGCTCTACCTGCAGGGTGATCAGCCGCGCCACGTCGTGCGGAGCTTCATAGGGCAACAGGTGCGCCGCACCGGGGATGCACTCCAACGTGGCCGCTGGGTAGTGCGGTAGGTTGAGCCGACGTTGCGCGTCGGCACCCAGGTCACCGTCCTCAGCGCCGGCCATGATCAGTGCGGGTACGTGAAGCGTTCCTGCCGCATCGGCGACATCCTGGCGGCTGCCACGTAGCAGCCACGCCGCCCACGCCTCCGGCTGCGACCGCAGCACGTCGGCGATGGCACGTTCGCGCAACGCGGGCGGCAGCATGGATGCCGCGTTGTTGTCCACGAACGTCTCCGCATGCTGACGCTGGGGCGCACCGCTGCCAAACCAGGCCAGCATCTCCGCGCGCCGCGCCGGATCCATCGGCTCAGGCGACGGCGGGGAGGCTGCGATCAGGATCACACCTCCCAGTCCGGCCAATCCCAGCAGCCCATCGCGTGACCTCGCCGCCGCAAGCGTGGCGATCTTTCCGCCCATGCTGTGACCGATGGCGAACCAGCAGGGCGGCGCACGGTCTGCCACTTCCGCACAGAACCAGTCCGTCAGCGCAATCACATCCAGGCGCCCTGCGCTTGGCGTGGTTCCAAAACCGGGTACGTCCAGGGCCACGCACTCGAACTGTGGCTCCAGGGTGGCGATCACATCCCGCCATTCGTCTCGGCTTGCGCCCAATGAGTGCAGAAAAAAAAGAGTGGGCCGCTGCATGAAAAATCCGCCATATCCGGTTCCGGAGCATGCGTGGCATCGCGTCTTCTTTGCGTGCAGGAAAGCGTGTACGCGTTGCATGCGCAGCGGCTCGCCACCCTGCCGGAATCGAGCAACCGCATCACGCTCCACGGGCGCTCGTCGTAGGCCCTGCAAAAGTAGAACCGGTGCCTGCGGGCGAGGCGTAAGCAGATGCGGGGAGCGCTTGCCGAACACGCCACGCAGCCGTCACAGGCGTACGCGCATAACGTGCCAATGCCGTTGCAGCCGGGCAACCTGCCCCTCCCCGCGAGTCCCCCGTGACCCCAACGCCCTCTGCTCCCTCTGCTTCGCAAACGCCCGCACGGGCGCTCGATGGGCTGAACTTTTTCCTTGCCGACGTCCGCGACGGACTAGGGCCGTATCTGGCCATCTATCTGCTGGCGGTGCACAAATGGGAGCCGGCCAGCATCGGCGTGGTGATGACCGTTGCAGGGCTTGCTGCGTTGCTGACGCAGACGCCCGCCGGGGCGTTGATGGACCGGATCAACGGCAAGCGCGCGGCGGTAGTGATCGCCGCCTTGGTGGTGACGGTCAGCTGCGTGGTCTTGCCGTGGATCACCTCTTTCACGCTGGTCGCGCTTACCCAGGCAATCAGCGCGGTGGCCGGGACGATCTTCGCACCGGCCATTGCCGCGCTGTCGCTGGGCATTGGCGGCCAACGCGCGTTTGCCCGCCGCATGGGCCGGAACGAAACCTTCAACCACGCCGGTAACGCGGTCGCGGCCGTGCTGGCCGGTGGCCTGGCGTATGTCGGTGGGCCGGTGGTGGTGTTCTATCTGATGGCGGTGATGACACTGGCCAGTGTCGGCGCCGTGCTGATGATTCCGGCCGCCGCCATCGACCATCAGCAGGCGCGCGGCCTGTCAGCCGCGACGTCCGAGCCGGCTGCGCCCGCTGGGATCATGCAGCTGTTGCACAACCGTACGCTGGTGATTCTTTCAGCGTGCTGTGCGCTGTTCCATCTGGCCAACGCGGCGATGCTGCCGCTGGTCGGGCAGAAGTTGTCGCAGTCCAGCCCGCACCTGGCCACCACCCTCACCGCTGCCTGCATCGTGGCGGCGCAGCTGGTGATGGTGCCGGCTGCCCTGCTGGTCGGCGCCCGCGCCGACCGGTGGGGCCGCCGCCCTCTGCTGCTGATCGCCTTCTTCATCCTGCCGATCCGCGGCGTGTTGTATCCCCTGTCCGATGCACCGTACTGGCTGCTGGGCGTGCAGCTGCTTGATGGCATTGGCGCCGGGATCTTCGGCGCACTGCTGCCGGTGATCGTCAGCGACCTGACCCAAGGAACCGGTCGCTTCAACGTCACCCTCGGCGCTGTCTCCACCGCATTCGGCGTGGGTGCGGCCTTCAGCCCCGGTCTGGCGGGCGTGATCGTGCAGTTCGCCGGCTACGATGCCGCCTTCCTCAGCCTGGCCGCGATTGCAGCATTGGCGTGCGTGCTGGCCCTTGCGATGCCAGAGACCTGCCGGGTGGGTTCCGGGTAGCGCCGAGCCAGCCTCGACGAGCGAACGGGTCGTTGGCGGGTAGCGCCGAGCCGTGCTCGGCGAGCGAAGCGGGCAGTTCGCGGAGAACAGTCGAATGCGAAGAGCAGCCGGCTGAAGCCGGCTCTACCGTTGGCGCCGCCGTTGAGACCACCATCGCATTGCCGCACATGACAACGTAACGCTACGTGTCAAATGCGAATGGGTCGTGATACGATTGTTAAGGAAGCTTGAAATACCCCACACGGATGTCCCAGCCATCGCCAGCGGACCCCTTTCTTTCAGGAGTACTGCGTCGATGTCGTCCCCTCCCCCTTTCCCGCTTCACGGTGGCCGTCCTGTCGGTGGCCGTCGGTCTTGTCATCACCGCCCAGGCCCATGCCGAGGCCAGCGCCGACGCCGCGTCGGCCAAGCAGATGGACACCGTGGTGGTCACCGCTACGGGCGCCCAGCAGTGGATCCGCGATGCGCCCGCCAGCATCAGCGTGATCACCCGCGAGGAGATCGAACGCAAGCCGGTCAGCAGCATCGGCCAACTGCTCAGCACCGTCCCCGGGGTAACCGGTGGCTACGCGCTGTCGGGTGCGCAATCGAAGATCAAGCTGCGCGGCCTGCCCGAGCAGTACACCCTGATCCTCATCGACGGCCGCCGCCAAGGCAATTCGTCGGGCGTGAACTATCGTGACGACCTCGGACCGCAGGATCTCAACTGGCTCTCGCCGGACATGATCGAGCGCATCGAAGTGGTACGCGGGCCGATGTCCTCGTTGTACGGCTCCGATGCCATGGGCGGGGTGATCAACATCATCACCCGCAAGATCGCCAACGAATGGGGCGGCTCGGTCACCTACAACTACAGCAAGCCCGACTCGGACACGCGCGGCAACACGACCCAGATGGGCGCGCTGTTCAGTGGTCCGCTGACGCCGAACCTCGGCCTGCGCGTGGGCGCCAATGTCACCAACCGTGAATCCGACACCGGCGCGCGGCAGACACCCGGCAACAAGGCGCAGAACTACAACGCCCTGCTCAACTGGCGCATCAACGATGACCACACGGTGGGCGTCGAGGCATCGCGTGGCGAGCAGCGCAATACCGGGGCCGGTGCCGTCGGCGCATGGGGCTTGTCCAAGCTGGTGCAGACCGGCTACGTGGTGATGCACGACGGTCGGTACGGCGATGCGTCCACGTCCAAGACCACGCTGGTGCAGAACGACTACGAAGACAAGGGCAGCACCGTCGGCAACCATGCCAAGGAGACCGTGTTCGATACCGCTTTTACCCGCAGCTTCGACTGGGGCTTCGAACAGAACATCAACGTCGGGGGCCAGTGGAAGCGCGAGCAGCTTGAGAACAACAACACCATCGGCACCGTGCCGGTGACCTGGACCGGTACGGGACGTATCAGTCCGACCGCAGAAGCCGATTCGTGGGCGTTGTTCGCCGAAGACCACATCACCCTGCACGAGCGCTTCATCCTGACGGTGGGGCTGCGCTGGGACAACACCGACAACTACGACGACAACCTGAGCCCGCGCATCTACGGCGTGTGGCATCCGGCGGATGCGTGGACGATCCGCGGTGGTGTCTCGGAAGGCTTCCGCGCGCCCACCTTGAAGCAGGGCACGGCCGGTGCGGCGACCCAGAGCGGCGGCAATGGCTGCACCGCGCTGACCGCAGAGGGCTGGACCAACCGCTCGGTCAGTGCCGATGGCACTACCGGCTGCTATATGGCCGGCAACCCGGACCTGGAACCTGAGACCAGCACCAACTACGAGATCGGCGTGGGCTTCGACCAGGGCGGCTGGTCCGCATCGGCAACCTACTTCCTGACCGATTTCGACGACAAGATCCAGCAGGTACCGCTGCGCGAGATTCCCGGCCAGTCCACCAGCTTCGTCAACGGATTCTGGTGGACGGTGGCGCAGAACGTGCAGAAGGCACGCACCCGTGGCGTGGAAGCCAGCGTCACCGTGCCCCTGCATGAGCGCCTGAGCTGGACCACCAACGCCACGCGCATGTTGGAATCGAAGAACCGCAGCACCGGCGCCAGCCTGCTGGTGGTGCCCAAGATCACCGGCAACACCTCGTTGGACTGGCAGGTCACCGATGCGTGGTCGTTGAACCTGAGCGCGCAGCACATCGGCGAGCAGCTGGTGTCGGCCACCAGTGCGACCTTCGCCAAGGCCTATACCACGGTGGACCTGGTGACCGGGTTCGACGTCAATGAGAGTCTGACCCTGCGCGCCGGCGTACTGAACGTCGGCGACGTATCGACCATCGAAGAAGGCAACAATTACGACGGTGGCGCACGGACGTTCTTCGTGGGTGCCACGGCGCGCTTCTGACCGGGATCGGGGGGCATGCTCGCGGTGGGTAGCGCCGAGCCACGCTCGGCGAGCGCACCGCGCGGCGCCTTTGCTCTCCCGCCGGGCACGGCTCGGCGCTACAACGGCAGCGTGCGCGTTCTGGTAGCGCCGAGCCACGCTCGGCGAACGCGCAGCGCGGCGCCTTTGCTCTCCCGCCGGGCAACGCGGTGTCACGCCATCCGTGGCGACGACGACTACAGCGTGGCCTGCGCCTGCAGGGTGAACACCCAGGCATCGGGCCGTTCGGACAGGCCGGAAGGCCGGGTCACATATTGCGCCGCCGGCCGCAGGATCAGCCAGGGCGCAACCTGCACGCCGTAGTTCACCTCCAGCATCTGCTCACGGGTCTGCACGGGCTCACCGCTGCTGCGTTGCTGCGCCTGCAGCCGGTCGGAGAAATCCAGCCGGGTCCACCCGACACTGACGATATCGTCCTCGCGTGCGCGGAACGGGCCGCGCCAGCTTACGCCGAGCTCCCACGAACGCCGCAGCGACCCCGTCCGCACATCGGCCTGGGTGGCGATGGCAAACGCGGACACGCCACGCACCGTCTCTGCCTCCGGCTTCCAGATGCGCTGTGCAAGCTGGATGTACTCGCCGCTACGGTGCGAAGCCTCGCGTGCCGCAGGGTCGCCCAGCTGCACGGCGTTGGACGTGTCCCGGTAATAGCCGACCTTATAGGTGCCGCCGTAACCGCGCTGGCCGGGATCATGGACGAAGCCCAGCTCCACCGGGAAGAACAGGCCCGTGTTTCCATCCAGCGCGAGCTTGAACCCATTGTCGGCCTGCTTGCGCGAGGGGTTCACATCGAACACACCGGTCTGTGCGTACCAGCCGGAGGGGTCGGACCATTTGGCACGCAGCCCCCATTGGCCGGTGGGATTATCCAGCCAGCCCGAGCTGTAGATCGGCCCCAATGGGTGGCCACACTGTCCGTTGTTGTTGAAATTGCAGGTATACGGCAGGCCACCGAAATCGTTGCCCATCGAGAAGAAGCCACCCTTCAGGCTGAGCCGCTTGTCCAGCAGCGAGCGTTCGTAGGACACCTCGTTGAGGCGGAAATTCTGGCCCTGTCCCCAGAACGCCTGGTTCTGGATGTAGCTGCCGGTGTAGCGGTCATGCACTGCCTGGCCGAAGCGGTCGGACAGCACGATCCTGACCGTGCCGTCGACGCCCAGGGCCTTGCCGGTATCGATGATGGCGCCAAGATCAAGATGCGTGGCCGTCGCGCTGCCCGAACCACGGTAGCCGCCATCCGCATACGCCGATGACACCACGGCGCGGGCAGTGGGAGTGATGCCGGCATCCTGCAGCCATGCACGCAGTGGCAGGCCCGTGCTGAGCGGCACCTGCTTTACCGTGTCGACCGGCTTGGCGGCGGGCTCAAGGCGCGCCTCGGCGGCAGCGGCCTGCTGCGCGGCGAGCAGCGCAGCCAGCGACAGCACCACAGACGATGCGCGCATCACAGCCCCCTCTTCCTGCGCGCGGCGCGACGACGCCACAGCCAGTACACCAGCCCGATGAACAGCAGTCCGGCTGCCGGCAGGCCGTAGGTGGTGAGCGTCATCAGCAACGGCGCTGGACCGCCCGCGCGTGCGCGCTTGACGTCGTCCAACGATACGCTGTCACCGGGACCGAACTGCTGTCGTACGTAGGTCGCGACGTTGGCGATTTCCGTGTCGGTCAGCGGTTGCACGTACGAGCCCGTGGAGAAGTGCGGCATCAGCACGTGCTCACCCGCCACCTCGCGGTCTACGCCGCTCAGGATGGTCGCCAGCAGGTTCTGCGGGGTCGCTGCGCCCACCGTGCTGTTATGGGTCAAGGACGGGTAGTACTGATCCGTGCTGCCCTCGCCGCGACTGCCGTGGCAGCTGGCGCAGGAGCCGTCGTAGACCACCTGGCCGTTGTCCAGCGGCAGCGAGGTGCCGCGCAGGCGGGCCTCTCCGGCAGTCGTGGCGCCGCCCTCCCGCAGCGACCAGGAAGAGGCGCTGCGGGTCATGCCCGCGTCCGCCACCGGGGGCACCGTGCGCAGGTAGGTGACGATTGATGCGATGTCGTCATCGGTAAGGTGGGACAGGCTGTGGGTTATGGCCTCTGCCATGCCGCCGCCGGCCTGCGCCTTGCCGCTCACCTTGCCGGTTTTCAGGTACTGGGTGATCTCCTGATCGGTCCACGCCCCGATACCGCTCACCGGGTCAGAGGTGATGTTGGGGGCGTACCACAGCCCCAGCGAGCCTCCTGCCAACGGCTGGCTGGACTTTTCCTGCATCAGCAGCCCGCGCGGCGTATGACAGCTGCCGCAGTGCTCTAGGCCTTCGACCAGATAAGCGCCACGATTCCACTGGGCATCCTTGGCGGGCTCGGCGACGAACGGCGCGTCATCCAGGAACAGCAGGTTCCAGCCCGCCATCGAAAAGCGCATGTTGAACGGGAACGGCAGGTCGGTGGACGGGGACACCTCATCGACCGGTTTCACCTCGGCCATGAAGTAGGCGTACAGATCGTGGATGTCCTGCTCGCTCAGCTTGGCATACGCGGTGTACGGCATCGCCGGATACAGGCGGGCGCCATCCTTGCGGATGCCCTGGCGTACGGCGCGTTCGAAGTCGGCTTCGCTATAGCGGCCGATGCCGAACTTCACTGACGGGGTGATGTTGCTGGCCCATATCTGCCCCATCGGCGAGGCGATGGCGTAGCCGCCGGCG
The DNA here is from genome assembly GCF_014621775.1 of Stenotrophomonas sp. 169. NCBI lineage: Bacteria > Pseudomonadati > Pseudomonadota > Gammaproteobacteria > Lysobacterales > Lysobacteraceae > Stenotrophomonas > Stenotrophomonas sp. 169. The sequence goes on along the minus strand of NZ_CP061204.1, from coordinate 2,135,138 downwards.
TAGGCTTTGCCGTCGGTCGGCTTGGTGTGGCAGGCCATGCAGTCACCGGCCGTGGCCAGGTAACGTCCCCGCTCCACCGCATCGTCTGCATGGGCCGCGGGCACGCACAGCGCCCACGCCGCGGCCAACAGGACCAGCGCAGCCGCCCTCACAGCGCACGCTCTATGGCGTCGGCCGTCTTCAGACCCAGCGCGGCCATGGTCAGGGTGCTGTTGACCACGCTTGCCGACACCATCGCACTGCCGCCGGGCAGCCACAGGTTGGCGTGGTCGTGCGCGCGGCAGTTTTCATCCACCACCGAATCGCGCGGGTCGCTGCCCATGATGGTGGACCCCATGATGTGGTTGTTCGCATTGAGCGCGGTGGTGATGTTGAATTCTTCGGCATTGAACAGCGAGCCGATGTGCCGCAGCTGCTCGCATGCCTTGTCATACCCCTTGCGGGCGTAGTCGCCGAGCGAATAGTGGATGTCCGGGCAGGCAAGGCCCAGCCCATCCACCCGGGATGTGGACAGGGTGAGGCGGTTGGTCGGGTCCGGCAAGGGTTCCAGGCTGATGGACAGATCCACGCCATACACCGCCCGGCGGCGGATTTCCGCGTCGAGGGCATCACCGACCAGCCCCATCGCAAGCGCTTGTTGGGTAGCGACCGGCACGCGACTGATGTTGTTGAGGATGATCTTGTTGGCCGAGTAGTCCGCCCGGAAACTGCCGTCACGCGGGCCGACCATGCAGCTGGACTGCGCCGGCCCGCGGCCGAGCCAGATCGGGCGGTCGGCAATGAAGGAGCAGTGGAAACCGGAGTGATCCATCATGTTGCGTCCGACCTGATCAGATCCATTGGCGATGCCGGTCGGGTTCTGTTCGTTGGCCGCCAGCAGCAGCAGACGCGGCGTTTCCAGGGCGTTGCAGGCGATGACGAACTGTCGGCCGGTGGCCTTGTGGCTGACCCGGTCACGGTCGTACCAGTGCACGGCGGTGACGGTGTTCTGCGCATCGGTGTCGATGCGGTAGACCACGGCCTCTTCCAGCACGACCGCGCCTTTCTTCTCGGCCGCATCGACGGTGTGGATGCCGTTGTACATGGCACCGATCGGGCAGATGGGTTGGCAGTTGTTGTTGCCACAACAGGCGGGCCGCTCGTTCCAGGGCTGGATGGTGCGGCCCTGCGGGATCGGCACCAGGTTGTAGCCGTGCGGGTTGACGACCTCGGCGAAGGTGGCGTCGCCGTGCCCCCAGGGAATCATGTCTGCCACATAGGGCCGCGATCGTTCGCGCGGGCTCTGCCGCGTCGGATCATTAGGCCCCGATACGCCTAGCGCTTCTTCTGCCCGGCAGTAGTAGTCCTCGATGTCCGCGTAGGCGATGGGCCAGTCGCGGCCCACGCCGTAAGCTGACTTCATCTTGAAATCCACCGGCAGGTGGCGCCAGCACGACGCCGCCCAGTGCCAGGTAGTGCCGCCGACCGCCTTGATGAAGCCTTGGCGGAAACTGCTGGCATCGGGGCCGCTCAGGGCGACGTAGTCGTTGGCTGGAAAATACAGCGGTGCAGTGGCGTGTGGCGACTGCGGGTACGGGCCCTGGAAGTCACTGCCCAAGCGGCGTTCGAAGCTCGCGTTACGCCAGTTCTGCACGACCTCGGCCCGTTTCAGGCGCGGGCCGGCCTCCAGCATCACCACGCTGTGACCGGCGGCGACGAGCTGGTTGGCCACCAGCGCGCCAACGACGCCGGAACCGACCACGATGACGTCTGCCTCGACGTCACCGTTGTTGAATGTAGGTTTCTTCACGGAACAGCACTCCGGAGGCGCGGTGCATCAGCGCCGCGCGGCTATCGACAGGATCAGGATGTTTTCAGCGTGCGGCGACGGCCGGCGGAGGCGCAGCAACCCACCACGCAGGGCCACCCCTGGCGTAGGTTGCCGGGAAGATGCCGTCGGCGACCGGATGCTGCATGAGCGCATCACGGTAGGCCACGGTGACTGCGTCGGTGCCCTTGCCTACCGTGCCGGTGTACCAGGCCGCGACGATCACCAACGCAGCGTCGCGGACAGCCGGGATGGCAATGAACTCCTCCGGTGAGTCCACTGTGCCGGCCAAGCGCTGGAGCGCATCCAGCGTGGACGTGGTGGCCGGCTCATGGACGGCCATCGCAGCGCGGATGCGCCCGGACACGTAGGGATCCAGATCGTGCTTGCCGGTCAGGGCACTGGACAACGCCAGGAACCTGGCATCTGCGGCCGCATCAGCGTCTGACGGGCCGGAGTCGGCTTGCTGGTTGGCGCTTGGCTGGGTGCCGACAGCAGCGGTATCGCTGCGACGGCAGGCTGCGAACAGCGCCATCGAGGCCGACGCCAGAAGAAATCTCCGACGTGACCACGCATGCGGTTGTTCAGAGCCCGCATCACCGTTGCTATCGTCCACGGAAACGTTCCAATGCGGCATGTGAGGGGGAAGCTCCGCATGATTGCAGGCTGCGGAGACACCATCAATTGGCGGAGCTATTAATTCAAATATGCAACTAATAGCGCTACCGACGCTTTAATTGATCGCATTCAACAACTTGATTGCGGATTGCACCGCCAGGTGAGCGTGGAGTGAAGCGCAGAACGATCTGTTTACACCGTCAACACGGTGTGCCGCGTGAAGTCAGGATCCCGCCGAGCACGGCTCGGCGCTACAACGGCTGCATGCACGGCCTGGTAGCGCCGAGCCACGCTCGGCGAGCGCGCCGCGCGGCGCCTTTGCTCTCCCGCCGAAGCACGGCTCGGCGTTACAACGGCTGCGTGCACGGTCTGGTAGCGCCGAGCCACGCTCGGCGAGCGCGCAGCGCGGCGCTTCGTCCCGTGCCCTCTCCACATCACGCAGACATCCCGGGGCCACGCGCTTTACCGTCGCCCCGCCACACTCCGGCTTCCCTGCTGCCCCCGGAGTAAATGCTGATGCCAGTCCCCAATTACCCCAAGCCCCCGTTCAACACCCCTCAGCAGTCCTTCCCGGCAAGACGGACAAGATGGAGCCGCGCCCCGACCACGGTGAGGACAGCTATGTCGGCCACGGGCTGCTGAAAGGCAAGAAAGCCCTGATCACCGGCGGCGACAGCGGCATCGGCGCTGCCGTCGCCATTGCCTACGCACGGGAAGGGGCCGATGTGGCGATCGCTTTCCTCAAGGGTGAGGAAAAAGATGCGGAGAGCATCGCCGCGCTGATCGAAAAGGCCGGCCAGAAGGCCGTGCTCTGCCCTTGTGACGTGAGCGATGACGCGCAGGCCGAAGCGCTGATCAAGCGCGTGACCGACGAGCTGGGTGGACTGGACATTCTGGTCAACAACGCCGCCTACCAGCGCTACTACGAATCCTTCGACGAGATCACGCTCGAAGACTGGCGCAAGACGTTTGAAACCAATGTGCACGCGGTATTCAACCTCACGCGTCTGTCGGTGCCGTACCTGAAGGACGGCGGTTCGGTCATCAATACCGCGTCGGTGAACTCGAAAAAGCCCACTCCGAACATCCTCCCCTACTCCAGCACCAAGGGCGCGTTGGCCAACCTCACCATCGGACTGGCAGGACTGCTGGCCGAAAAAGGCATCCGCGTGAACGCGGTGCTGCCCGGCCCGATCTGGACCCCCTTCATTCCTGCTGGCATGGCCGCCGAGGAAGTCGAGCAGTTCGGCAGCCAGACGCCGTTTGGTCGCCCGGGCCAGCCGGCGGAACTCGCCTCGGCGTACGTGATGTTGGCGGCTGACAGCTCGAGCTACACCTCGGGCGCACTGCTGACGATCTCCGGCGGTGCCGCAACGCTGTAACGCTTCGGCTCACTCCCTCCCCCCAAGGAACCGCAATGACCACCCGCAATCAGTACGACATGCAGAATCCGCTTACCCAGTTCCCGCAGCCGACCTATCCCGCGCAGGTGCAGACGGCGCCGGGCACCGTGCATGCACTTTCCCCCTCAGCCGATCATGGCGAAACGTCGTACGTCGGACTTGGCCGCATGAAGGGACGAAAGGCCTTGGTCACGGGCGCCGACTCGGGCATCGGACGCGCCGTTGCGATCGCGTTCGCACGCGAGGGCGCCGATATCGTGCTGAACTACCTGCCGGAGGAAGAACAGGACGCCGCCGAGGTGGTGGCGTTGATAAAGGCCGAGGGGCGCAAGGCCGTTGCGGTGCCCGGTGACCTGCAGGACGAGCAGTTCTGCAGTGCGCTGGTGGCCAAGGCGGTGGAGGCCCTTGGCGGTCTGGACGTCGTGGCCAACATTGCCGGCAAGCAGGTCGCGGTGGAAAAAATCGAAGACCTGAGCACAGAACAGTTCGACGCGACCTTCCGCACCAACGTCCATGCGCTGTTCTGGGTGTGCAAGGCCGCGCTGCCGCATCTGCCGGCGGGCGCCACCATCATCAACACCGCCTCGATCCAGGCGTATCAGCCCTCCCCCAACCTGCTCGACTATGCGCCGACGAAAGCGGCCATCGTCAACTTCACCAAGGCGCTGGCGCAGCAGGTCGCAGAGCGCGGCATCCGGGTCAACGCGGTTGCGCCGGGTCCGGTCTGGACCCCGCTGCAGCCTGCTGGCGGACAGCCACCGGAGGCGATCCCGGAGTTTGGTTCACAGACCCCGCTGAAGCGTGCGGGCCAGCCGGTCGAGATGGCATCGGCGTACGTGCTGCTGGCAACGCAGGAGTCGAGCTACATCACCGGCGAAGTGATCGGTGCAACGGGCGGGATGCTGCTGCCGTGACGTCTGCCGACGTTGCGGGCATCGACACCCGGCGCGATGCGGACGGCTATGCACCGATCAACGGGTACGCCGCCATCGGGGATGGCCGCTCCAGTGCGCTGATCGCACCCGACGGCAGCATCGACTGGTGGTGTGCACCGTGCATGGATGCCCCGCCGCTGCTGGACCGGCTGCTGGATGCACCGGAGGGCGGGCGCTTCGTCCTGCAGCCACGCGACAGCCAGCACGTGCAGCGACGTTACCGGCATAACAGCAACGTGCTGGAAACCGAGGTGCGGACGGCCAGTGGCACGGCGCGTATCACCGAATCGTTGAACAGCGGCCCGGCAGGTCGGCTGCCGTGGTCGGAACTCGCCCGCCGTGTCGACGTACTGGACGGCAGCGTCACGTTCGATCTCTTGTACCAACCCGGTAACCGGGGCGGCACCTGCACGCCGTGGATGAGCGAAACGCCGAACGGATGCGTGCACCACGTCGGCCCGGTGATGACCATGCTTCATTATTCTCCACGACTGCAGGTGGAGACCTGCGATGACCGGCAGGTGCGCGGCGTTCTGGTCCTCGACGCGGGCGAGCAGGACATCGTCGCCCTGCTCGCCTCGCAGGATGAAGTCTTGCCGGTGCCGCCGCTGCAGGAGATCGACACGCGCATCGACCGCTCCGACCGGGAGTGGCGACAGTGGGTGGCGGACCTGAAGTGCACGAGCACCTACCGGGAAGAAGTGATCTGCTCCGCGCTGGCGCTGAAGTTCCTCTGGTTCGCGCCCACCGGTGCCATCGCCGCGGCGGTCAGCGCGTCCTTGCCGGAGCGCATCGGCGGTGACAAGAACTGGGATTACCGCTATGCCTGGGTACGCGATGCGGCCTATGTGATCAAAGCTTTCCTGCGCGTGGGCGCAACGCCAGATGCGAAGGCGGGTTTCAGTTGGCTGATGACCACCATCGGCCGCCACCGGCCTGGCTTGGCACCCTGTTTCACGCTGCGCGGCGAGCGGGTGGAAGAGGAGCGTTACGTGGAGGTGCCCGGTTATCGCAACAGCCAGCCGGTGCGCGTGGGCAATACCGCAACCGACCAGTTGCAGACCTGTGGCTACGGTGACGTCATGGAGATGGCCAGCCGCATGATCGATGCTGGCCATATCTTCGACCCTTCCACCGCGCGTCTGCTGTTCGAGCTGGCCGAAGAGTGTGCCGACGGTTGGATGCGCAAGGACAGCGGATTCTGGGAGCTTGAAGACATGCAGCACTACACGATGTCCAAGGTCGAGTGCTGGATGGCGTTGCGACGTGCCTGCGAACTGGCCGAAAAAGGCCATATCACCACCGCGCGCTTGCCGCGATGGCAGCGGGAAAAAGAGCGCATCCTGGACTGGATCGATGCGCACTGTTGGGACGAGGCGCGGCAGACCTATGTAATGCATGCCGGCAGCGATCGGCTGGATGCGAGCCTGATGCTGGCGTGCCGTTTCGGACTGGCAGACGTTCGGCGGGAGCGCTTCATCGCCACCCGTAATGCGATGCGGCGCGAGTTGTGCGATGCCAGCGGGGACCTGCTGTGGCGTTACAGCGGGATGCAGGAGTGCGAAGGCACGTTCATCAGCTGCGCGTTCTGGATGGTGGAGGCGTACGGGCTGCTGGGCGAGCCGGAAGAGGCCAAGCGGTTGTTCGAATCCCTTCTGGCACGGGTCCGCAACGACGTCGGGCTGATGCCCGAAATGTGGGACCCGGCGACCGAGCAGGGCCTGGGCAACACCCCCCAGGGATTGAGTCATCTGGCCCTTATCCACGCCGCCTTCGCCGTGGCCGGCAAATAAAAGCACGGCCCTTGACGGACCCATGGTAGCGCCGAGCCACGCTCGGCGAGCGCACCGCGCGGTGCCTTTGCTCTCCTGCCGACCATGGTCGGCGCTACAACGGCAGCGTGCGCGGTCTGGTAGCGCCGAGCCACGCTCGGCGAGCGCACCGCGCGGCGCCTTTGCTCTCCCGCCGACCATGGGTCGGCGCTACAACGGCGGCGTGCACGGTCGGGTAGCGCCGAGCCATGCTCGGCGAGCGCACCGCGCGGCGCCTTTGCTTTCCCGCCGACCATGGGTCGGCGCTACAACGGCAGCGTGCGCGGTCGGGTAGCGCCGAGCCACGCTCGGCGAGCGCACCGCGCGGTGCCTTTGCTCTCCCGCCGACCATGGGTCGGCGCTACAACGGCAGCGTGCGCGGTCGGGTAGCGCCGAGCCGCGCTCGGCGAGCGCACCGCGTGGTGCCCTCCAGCCCTACCCATTGGCGCAGACTATCGCTAACATGTAAACGATTACATGGAGCCTGAGAGTCAATGGAAACACGTACTACCTCCCCCGTCAGCCCGAAGTGGCAGTTCCGCTTCGACTTCTTCCAGCAGCACGGCGCGCCGAAGACCAAGGAATACCGCGAGGCCCTGAAGGCCCTGCCCTTCGCTGACAAGCTCAAGGTCAACGTCAACCTGTTCGCCCTGTTCTTCGGCTGGATCTACCTGGCCATCCTGGGCATGTGGCGCAAAGCCCTCGTGGTGCTCGGCCTCAACGTGATTCTGGTCGTGCTGTCGTTCGTGATGCCGGACATCGTCGCCCGTGCGCTGTGGGCTGCGCTCAACATCGCCGTCGGCATGAGCACCAACTACAGCTTCTTCATGGAGCGCGTCAAGGGCAAGGAAAGCTGGAACCCCTTCGAAGGGCTGTTCTAAGCAGCGCGCTGCGTCGACCCGGACCACCAGGTCGACGCAGCACCCGCTCAACCGGCGCAGTCGACCTTCTGGTCGTACTCCGAACCCACGGCCACTTTGGCCAATGACAGCTTCACGCCCTTGCTGGCACGCAGGCCCATCGGCACATCCAGTCCTTTCATGTCCACGCCGGCCTTCGCCAGGCAGCGCAGTGGCACGCCCATGCGGGTCCACTCGCCGGGGGTCGCCCGTGCCAGCGCCGTGGCGATCGGCACTTCACCGCGCGACGCCTTGCCGCTTGCCGCAACGTAGCTGACCGACGCCTTGGCCGGCAGCGCGTCAACGCGAAGCGTGGCGATGACCAGCACGTCACCGTTGGTTTCCCGCAGCAGGTCCAGCGGCGTGTTGGAGCGCAGTTCAACCAGGCCCTGTCCGCTGAAATCAAACTGGCGCGCCCCCTCCTGCACATCGGTGTTGATCGCCGTCATGGTGATCGACGCGTCCGGTGTCGCCGCGTTGGGATGCACGATATCCACCGGCGCGCCATCGCTGCCGGTCAGGCGCAAGGTCAGCCCGGTGCTGGCAGCGCCGCGGTCGAACCAGGTGCTGGTTCGGGTCTTGGTCGGGTCGATGCCGGGCTCTTCGGACAGTGCCTTGAGGTCGCCGTTGTCGGCGTAGCTGAGCCCATGGCCGAACGCGAACTGCGGGTCATAGCCGGGCTGCCCCACATTGTTGACGTACTGATCCGCACGACGGGGCCACGAGAAGCTGAGCTTGCCGCGGAAGTCATGCTGAGGCTTTTCGTCACGCCCGCGCAGCAGCACATCGGCAACGCCCTCGCCTTCCGAGCCCGGCAGCCAAGCCGCCACGAACGCATCGGCGGCGTTGATTTCGCGGTTCATCCACAGCGGCCGGCCGCTGATGAACACGGCAACTACGGGGATGCCATCGGCCTTCAGCTTCTTGATCAACTCCAGGTCGCCGGAACGGCCGCCCTTGAACATCAGGTCCGGCAGGTCGCCCTGGAATTCGGCATACGGCTCTTCGCCGAACACGACCACGGCAACGTCCGGCCTGGTTTCATACGACCCATCCACCGAGAGGTGTGCCTTGCCGCCGGCCGCCGTCACCTGCGTCCTGATGCCATCCCACACGGTGTCGGCATGCGGGAAGTCTTCGCGCTTCGTGCCGTCGCCCTGCCAGGTCAGCGTCCATCCGCCGGTTTGCTTGGTCATGTTGTCCGCGCCATCCCCGGCCACCAGGATGGTCTGCTTCGGGGACAGGGGCAGCACCGCGTTCTGGTTTTTCAGCAGGACCAGCGACTCACGCACGGCCTGCCGCGCTACCGCACGATGCTCGGGCGATCCCAGCAGTTCGAACTTTCCGCCCAATGCGCGCGCCGACGGTTTGGGCTTTTCAAACAGCCCCATGCGCATCTTCGCCAGCAGGATCCGATGCACCGCATCGTCCAGCCGCGCCATGGGCAGCGTGCCGTCCTTTACATGCTTGACGGTGGACTCATACAGGCCTTTCCAGGTATCGGGGGCCATCGCCATGTCCATGCCCGCGATGAAGGTCTGCGCGCAATCGGTATTGGTGCAGCCCTTCACCTGGCCGTGGCCGTTCCAGTCGCCCACCACGAAGCCCCCGAAGTTCATCCGCTCTTTCAGTACGTCGGTGAGCAGCGGCTTGTGGCCGTGCATCTTTTCACCGTGGAAACTGTTGAACGAGGCCATGACCGATTGCGCGCCCGCCGCGATCGCCGGAATGTAGCCCGCGGCGTGGATGTCACGCAGCTGTGCTTCGGTCACCGTGGTGTCGCCCTGGTCCTTGCCATGGGTGGTGCCACCGTCGCCGAGGAAGTGCTTGACCGTCGTCATGACATGGTGATCGTCAAGGAAGTCCGCTACCCCGGCTTTGCCCTGCAGCCCTTCGACGAACACGCCGGCATAGCTGGCCACCAGTGCCGGATCTTCCGAATAGCCTTCATAGGCACGGCCCCAGCGATCGTCCTGCGGCACTGCCACGGTCGGCGCGAAGGTCCACTCCATGCCGGTGGTGCGGGTTTCTGCCGCGGTGATGCGGGCGATCTCGCGCAGCAGTTCCGGGTTGCGCGTAGCGCCCAGTCCGATGTTGTGGGGGAACAACGTGGCGCCGACCACGTTGCTCTGACCGTGCATCGCGTCGATGCCCCAGACTATGGGAATCGCATGACCGCCCGCGCTGGTATCCATCGAGGCTTCCCAGTAGGCATCGGCCAAGGCCAGCCATTCGGCGGGCTTGGCGTTGTAGCGTCCACCAGGATCGGAGCCGCCGCCGGCCAGCACCGAGCCCAGCCGGTACTTTTTGACCTCCGCGGGGGTGATGCTGCCGATGTCGCCCTGCACGATCTGCCCGACTTTCTCTTCCACACTCATCGATGCCATCAGCACGCGGATCCGCTGTTCCATGGCGGCATCGGTGGGCAACGGCCAGCTCGGCTGCGGCCACTGCGCGGGGTGGATCCGACCCTCGGCCGGCGCCGCAGCGGCGCTGGACATGCAGGCCAACGCCAGCGCAACGGACAACAGCACAGGCGTCAAACGACCGGCAGCGGGTGGGACGAAACGGGTAGTCATGCGCATCGGATTCCTGGTCGGATCAGAACGGGTCGCCTGGATGCAGGCCAGACGAGTGCGTCGCGTGCAGCAGCGATGCTGAACCGTTTCTAAGCCGGGTTTGACAGCGCTGTCAATGCCATTACGCCACCAGGTGCGAAAAGGCTTGCGCTACGGGGAAGCTGTTGGGGAATTCGCCCGATACGCGTTGCGGCGCAGCACGAAAGCGGCGCTACCGCTTTGCGGCGCGCCAGCCGGCTGCCCTCGCCTCTTCAGGCGAACAGAAGTAACGCTCGCCGTCCTCCAACTGGATCCGCGTCTGCGCGTAGTCGCGCTGGCCCGGCTGGTGGAAGATCTTCGCGCCGCCACTGGAAATGTTTCCCTTGATCCGGCACCCCGTGGCAGGCGCCGATTCGGCCTGGGCGGGCCGTGCATGGGCGGCACGCTGCGCACGACGGTAATCGGCCGGCATCTGGAAGGCCCCTTGCCAGATGTTCCGCTTCTGCGCCTTGGCCCGTTGCTCGTCCTCGACATACCGGGTGGCGTACTCACGGTAGGCCACTGCCCAGCCGGACCGGACCATCCAGGCGTTCACCGATTCGTTCTGCACGAAACACTCACCGACCGACCTGCCGTAGCGGTCCACGTCGCGCTGCACGCAGCGCACGGTCCTGCCCTGCAGATGTGCATCCAGCGCATTGGCAGCGCGGCGTCCGCAGGGCCATCGCGCGCCCTGCGCGGTGCTGCAGTGCTGCGCGCTCTCAGGCGCATCCATCCCCCACAACCGTACCCGTTTCTGGTTCACCGCCAGCGTGTCACCGTCCACCACGGTGGCACGGCCGACGATCTCAAGGGGGGCCGCCACGCTCAACGGCGACACAACCAGTGCTACACACATCACAACAGTCCGGCGCATACAGCGAACAACACCTTCGATCTCACAAGCGGCGCCTATTCTCGCTTACGCGTCGCGCTGCGGTCGCGCACCGACGACTGCGGCGCGCCGTTTGTTCACGCCACCCTCATGCAGAAAAATAAGTGCACTGCCCTGCATCCAGCCCGCTGCCGGCTGCGTACCTTCAGTACCCTCATCCGAGGGACGAACAGGAGATGCACCGTGCAAGCTACTTTCAAGAAGATTGCCCTCGCTACCAGCCTCGCCGTTCTGGGTGCCGTCGCGGCCCCCAGCTTTGCTGCTAACCCGCCGATGGTGGGTGGCGCGCCGATGTATCCGGCCAAGACCATCGTTGAGAATGCCAGTGCGTCGAAGGACCACACCACGCTGGTCGCGGCAGTCAAGGCGGCAGGGCTGGTGGACACGCTCAACAGCGCAGGTCCGTTCACCGTGTTCGCCCCCACCAATGCCGCCTTCAACAAGCTCCCGGCGGGCACGGTCGATACCCTGGTCAAGCCGGAGAACAAAGCCGCGCTGACCAAGATCCTGACCTATCACGTGGTGCCGGGCGTGCATACGGCTGCCCAGCTGACCGCTGCGGCCACCAAGCAGGGCGGCACCGCCACGATGAAGACCGTGGAAGGCGAGCCGCTTACTTTCAAGCTGCAGGACGGCAAGTTGTGGATCGTGGATGCCAAGGGCGGCAAGGCATCGGTCACTACCGCGGATGTGATGCAGTCCAACGGCGTGGTGCACGTCGTCGATTCGGTGTTGATGCCTAAGTAAGTTGGAAAAACCGGGCGGACGTCCATGCGACGTCCGCTTTGGCCGAGTGACTGCACCTTTGCCCGACCTTCGCAATTTCTTGCCATGCTGCCTACGGGCGCGTGTCTAGCGTGGGGCATAATTTCTCCGCTCAAGGACGCTCGCATGGCACTGATCCATTCCTTTCTGATGGGCGCCGTCGCGGGAATGCGCGCCATGACCCCGCTGGCCGCCGTCACTAACGCGGCGCGCAGCGGCAGGTTGCCCGCGGGCACCGCGGCGACGCGCCTGCTGGCCAACCGCGCCGCTGCGGCAGGCATGCTGGCATTGGCGGGCGGCGAGCTGATGGGCGACAAGATGAAAACAGCGCCGGACCGCATCGTACCGGCGGGCATGGTGGCCCGTGTAGCAACCGGACTGATTGTCGGCGCCGCGTTGGCGCCGCGTTCGCAGCGCGGTCTAGGGGCAGCGCTGGGCGCCGGCACCGCCGTGGCAGCGTCTTATCTGGCCTTCAACCTGCGCATGCGGGCCCTGCGGCGTTATGGGCAGACACCCACCGGCCTGGCGGAAGACGCGATCGCGGTGGGCAGTGCGGCCCTGATCACGCGCAGCGCCCTCGCTGGCCGCTGAAAAACCATTGCCTGATGGGGCTCCGCCGCTTCCTGTCGCGGGGCGAGGGCCAGCGCGTGCGCAACGGGGGTGAACGGGTCCCAGGCCACCGCGTGCCGCCCATCTAGCACAGGCCCGGCTGGATCAGGGACAATGGCGGCTCGTCCGGGTCCTGCCCGGCCCGTTACAGCATGGACCCGCATCGAGCCGGTCATCGCTCTGCTGTCCACTCCAGGCTTCATGCCGTTTCTTCCGGATCTGATGTGACTACCACTGCCCCTTCCTCTGTCGCCGTGGCCGACGATGCGCCCCTGACCGACCGCCTGCGCGCCGCGCTGGACCTGCTGGAATCCATCGAAGCGGACCGCAGCGTGCTGGACACCCTTCCCGAGGCCGACCGCGTGCGGCTGCACCAGGTCGTGGCCAAGGTCTACCATCCCGAGCCCAAGGCGCGCCGGCAGATGCTCAAGCAGCAGGCCAAGGTCCGCCACCAGGAGAAGGTCCGCAAGGCCGAAGCGTTGCTGGAACAGACCGGCATCCGTGCCCTGCGCCGCAAGCCGGTGTTCAGTACGCCGAACTACTTCCCGCCGCACGCGGCCGGCCTGCATGACGCCCGTAACGGCGAAGGCGCTGATGCCGGCCCGGAGCCGGTGCACTCACCCGAGCTGCGCCACTGTTACGTGTGCAAACAGAAGTTTACCCAGCTGCATCATTTCTATGACCAGATGTGCCCGGACTGCGCCGCGCTGAACTTCACCAAGCGCACGGAGACGGCCGACCTGCGCGGGCGCGTCGCGCTGCTGACGGGCGGCCGGGTCAAGATCGGTTATCAGGCCGGGTTGAAGTTGCTGCGCGCGGGTGCCGAATTGATCGTGACCACGCGGTTCCCGCGCGATTCGGCTGCCCGCTATGCCGAAGAGCCAGACTTTGCCGTATGGGGCCATCGCCTGCAGGTATACGGGCTGGACCTGCGCCACACGCCCAGCGTGGAGGCCTTCTGCACCGAGCTGCTGGCCACGCGCACGCGGCTGGACTTCATCATCAACAATGCCTGCCAGACCGTGCGGCGTCCGCCGCAGTTCTACGCGCACATGATGGCCGGCGAGACCGCTGCGCTGCACGACGTGCCGGAAACCCTGCGCAACCTGATCGGTGACTACGAGGGCCTGCGCAGCGCCGAACTGCTGGGTGCGACCCCGGCCACGGTGTTGCAGGTGACGCAGGAACAAGGCTTCAAGGGGGCCAACGGCCTGGTGCGTGCCGCCGAGCTTTCGCAGGTGCCGCTGCTGGCCGACGAACTGGTGGGCCAGCAGCATCTGTTCCCGGATGGCCGCCTGGACCAGGACCTGCAGCAGATCGACCTGCGCGACCGCAACTCCTGGCGCATGCAGATGGCCGAGGTGCCGTCGGTGGAACTGCTGGAGACCCAGCTGGTCAATGCCATCGCCCCGTTCATCCTCAATGCGCGCTTGAAGCCGTTGATGCTGCGTACGCCGGAGCGTGACAAGCACATCGTCAACGTATCGGCGATGGAAGGTCAGTTCTACCGCAACTTCAAGACCACCCGTCACCCGCATACCAACATGGCCAAGGCCGCGTTGAACATGATGACGCGCACCTCCGCGGCGGATTACCAGAACGACGGCATCCACATGAACAGCGTGGACACCGGCTGGGTGACCGATGAGGATCCGGCCGACCTGGCAGCGAAGAAGGTGGAGCAGGAGCGGTTCCACCCGCCGCTGGACATCATCGATGGCGCCGCGCGCATCGTCGACCCGATCATCCATGGGATCAACACCGGCGAGCACGTCTGGGGCCAGTTCCTGAAGGACTACGCACCCACCGACTGGTGAGCCCGCAGCCCACCCGGTAGCGCCGAGCCACGCTCGGCGAGCGCGCAGCGCGGCGCCTTCGCCTTTCGCCGAGCACGGCTCGGCGCTACCCATGCATTGCCTCCCGATCACCGTCGCCAGCCGGCCCACCCGGCCGGCACCCGCACGGCTTCTTAACCCTGCGTTCTTATCCTGTGGTTTCTTCCAGAAAGCACAGGATGTCGCACATGAAGAAGCTGCACGCCATGGTGTTCACCGTCTGCCTGCTGGGCCTGAGCCCGCTGGCATTCGCCGAGACCGTCAACCTGACCAACAGCGCCGACGGCGCAGATCGCGACGCCGGCATCGCGGCGGTGAAGAAGAAGCTGCAGCAAGCCTGCACGGACCGCCAAGGCACCGCAGACACCGGTTCGTTCGAAGTCGTGTTCGAAAAGACCAGTGCGAATCCGGATGTGCCCAAGCCGTATTACGTGGACGGGAAAATGCAATGCGAGCTGCCCGGCGCCTGATCCGCGGCAGCGCGGCCGGCCTCACCCGGCTGCTATAGTCGGCCGGGCATGGCAGGCACAGTGCCTGTCCACGAAATCACAGGGAGTGCGTCATGGGTCTTCGTCAGGCGGTGGCAGGTGCGGTGGGCGGTGTGCTGGCCGATCAGTGGAAGGATTTCTACACCGTTCCGGTTGGACTGCCTGCCACGGCTGCCCTGTTCGCGGCGGTCCCACGCGGCACCAACGCCGGGCGCGGCTCCAACACCAGCGCGTCGTCCAACATCATCACCAACGGTTCGAAGATCGTGGTGCCGGAAGGCTACGGCCTGCTGCTGATGCAGGACGGTGCAGTCACCGCGTTCGTCGCCGAGCCCGGCGGCTACGAATGGCGATCCGACGATGCCAACTCGCAGTCGATCTTCGCCGGCGACGGCCTGGTGACCCCGTTGATCCGCCAGACCTGGGAACGGTTCAAGTTCGGCGGCCAGCCCGGCTCGCAGCAGGCTGCGTTCTTCGTATCGCTGAAGGAACTGCCGGACAACCGCTTCGGCACCCAGTCGGAGATCTACTGGGACGACGGCTTCCTCGGCACGCAGGTGGGCGCGGTGACGCGTGGTTCCTATACGCTGAAAATCGTGGACCCGATCCTGTTCGTCAAGAACTTCGTGCCGGCCCGCTATCTGCAGCCGGGCGAGGTCTTTGATTTCACCGACCTGGACAATGCGGCCGCCAGCCAGTTGTTCAACGAAGTCGTGGGGTCGCTGGCGCCTGCCTTCAGCCTGTATACCAACGATCCCGGCAAGGGCAATCGCATCACCAAGCTGCAGCAGGACTCGCTGGGCTTCGCCAAGAGCCTGTCCGACGCAGTGGAACAGGCGTACCAGTGGAACTCCGATCGCGGGCTTGCCATCGTCAAGACGGCCATCGTGTCGATCGAGTACGACGCCAATACCCGTGAACTGCTGAAGACGGTGCAGCGAGCCGATGCCCTGTCCGGTGCGCGCGGCAATTCCAACCTGCAGGCCAGCATGGCCCAGGGCATCCAGTCGGCAGGCGAAACCGGGGGCGCTGCAGGCCTGGTTGGCGTGGGCATGGCATCGGGGATGTTCGGCGGGGTTGGCAGCATGCAACAGCCGGTCGCGCCGGCAACCCCGGCCGCCGACGATCCGATCGCCAAGCTGAAGAAGGCGAAAGAGATGCTGGACCTCGGCCTGATCACCCAGGACGACTACGACAAGCTCAAGGCCAAGGCGCTGGGTCTGTAAGACCAGGGACGCGCCAACCTCATGTCCGACTCCAGAACACCCCCGCCGCTGCCGCCCGCAGCCGCGGCCCCGACGCCTCCGATGACCGGTCCGGGATCGCCGCGGGACGTGCCGCCCCTTCCCGGCAGCCTGCCCGTGGACGCGACCACCCTGCCCCGCCGATCCGTGACGAACTGCTGGCACCGGATCCGGTGACGCTGGATACGGCTGCCGCCGAACTGAAGGATGGCCTCAACCGCTGCCCCAAGTGTGGGTCGACCGACGTCCGGCTCAAGCTGGGCACGGACGTACTGGTGTGCCAGTACTGCCGCAACGAATGGCAAGGCACGCGGGTCGAAGAAGCCTTCGGCCTGGGCGCCGGCATCGACCAGCTGCGCGGCCATGTCATCGCCTCCGGCGCCCGTGACATCGCCGCCGACAGTGCCAGCCTGATGAGCTTCAAGTGCACCGGCTGCGGCGCCGAGGTGACCATCAACACCGAAAGCACGATGACCGCACGCTGCCACTGGTGCCGTCATGTGTTCGGGGTCAATGAGCAGGTGGCCAACGGCGCCGTGCCCGATGCCGTGCTGCCGTTCCGGATCACCAAGGACGACGCGGTCGCGCGCATCCGCCAGTTCGTCGACAAGCGTCGCCTGTTCGCCCTGAAGGCGTTCAAGGACGAGTTCACGCCGGAGAATGTCATCGGCGTGTACCTGCCCTACATGATCGTGGACAGCAATGTCAGTGCGACGGTGTCGGGACGCGGCGAGATCAAGACCCGCGAGTACACACGAGGCACCGAGAAGAACAAGCAGACCTACTACGACGCCGATGTCTACGCCGTGGACCGCCACGTATCGTTCACCGTGGACGACCTGCCGCTGGAGTCTTCCGTGGAGCGCGGCAACCTGGATACGCAGGCCAACACCAACAACATCATCAACACGATCCTGCCGTTCGACACCAAGAACGCGCTGCAGTGGAATGCCTCCTTCCTGACCGGATTCACGTCGGAGAAGCGCAACCTGGACGTGGACAAGATGCTGCCGCGCCTGGAGGACCAGCTCCTGTCGATCGCGCGGGCAAAAGTGGAAAGCTCGGTGCGTCGCTATGACCGCGGCGTCCGCTGGGAACAGGAACGCCTGGACGTGCATGGCACGCGTTGGGTATCGATGTACCTGCCGGTGTGGTTGTACTCGTACCACCAACCGGGCAAGAAGGGCGGCATGCTGCATTACATCGCGGTGAACGGGCGCACCGGTGAAACCATGGGCAGCGTGCCGGTACAGCAGTGGAAGCTGCTGCTGGCCGCGCTCACCACCGGCAGCGTCGTTGAAGCCATCGCACTCTGGATACTGGTGGCCGGATCATGAGCGAAGACAGTGGACTCTGGTTGTTGGCGGCTGGCCCTGCTGCGGCGACGGCGCTGTATTGGGGGCTGTACCGCTACTACCGCAACACGGACAAATCCCATGCGTTCGAGCGCGAAACGGCAGTCGATGCGAAGCCGGTGACCGGGTCGGACCGCAAGGTGGATACGGTGACCGGCACGCGGGAGCGGCAGATACGCGGCGACAACGTATCTGCGTATCGCAATCGGGTAAAGCGCGACATGGGCTGAGCGCCGCGCGTGGCGGTGTGGCGCCTCACATGGCTGTGCGCACGCGCGGCCTATCGTGGCGCGGACTGCCTTGATGAGTGCCGCCTGTGCCGCAGACCGACCTGGAGACACGCCGCCGCTTTCTGCGTGCGGGTGCGATGACGATGGCCGCTGCGCCGTTGCTGGCCTGTTCGACACGGCTGGGTGGGCGCGCCTCCAGCAGCGTGACGCCATCCGACGAAACGCGCAGGTCGGTTACCACTGCGGGCCTGCAGGCCGGCCCCTTTACCGGCCACCGCGACAATGGCGTGGCGGCGTGGCGGGGTATCCGCTACGCACGCGCCACGCGCTTCGGCTTGCCCGTCGTGGAGCCGCTGCCGGCCGCCCCCGTCGCTTGCACTACGTTCGGCGCGGCTGCCGCGCAGGAGAAAGGCGCGGGCGGCGCGCGCAGTGAATCCGATGACCCGTTCTTCCTCAACGTCTGGTCACCCGCAGCGGACGGCAAGCAACGGCCGGTGATGGTGTGGATCCACGGCGGTGGGTTCCGCACGGGGGCAGGATCGGTGTATCCGGGCCACGAGTTGGCCGCTGGCGGCGATATCGTGGTGGTTACGCTCAACTACCGGCTGGGTGCGATCGGATTCGCGGATTTCTCGGCACTGGGCATCCCCAACAACCGTGGGCTGCACGATCAGATCGCCGCGTTGCGCTGGGTGCAGGCCCATATCGCGCTGTTTGGTGGTGACCCGGCGCAGGTGACCGTGGTCGGTGAGTCGGCGGGGTCGACGTCGGTTGCCTTGCTGATGGTGGCCCGCGGGATCGAGCCGTTGTTCCGCGCTGCCATCATGCAGAGCGGATCGCTCAACCTGCTTCACGACCAGCAGATAGCAGCACGCCTGGCAGCGCGCTACCGCGAACTGCTGGGCACTGCGGCCGAGAGTCGTGCGGCGTTGGAGGCCGTGCCGGTCGCCCGCCTGCTCGACGCGCAGGCGCAGGTCGCCGACGCGTTCCCCGGCATGATCCCAGCCGCGCCGATCTATGACGGCGACCTGCTGCCCGCTTCGTTTGAATCGGCCTTGCTGGCTGAGACGCCCGACATCCCGCTGCTGGTGGGTGCGATGCGGGATGAAATACGTTTCTTCGAGATTCCGGGTGCACGCACCATGTTGCTGCGCGAGCGCGGTGAGCTGCTGGCCCAGGTGGGCTGGCTGCTGGGAAAAACCGCTGCTGGCCGCATCGCGGCCACCTATCCGGACACGCGGGCCGGCAACCGTGACCTGGGCACCGACGCCAACTTCCAGATGCCCACGCGGCATTTCGCCGAGCGGCACGTCGCTCGCGGATGCCGCGCATGGGTGTATCGCTTCGACTATGGCGGGCTTTTCCTTGGGGCCGCGCATGCAGTGGACCTGACGTTCCTGTGGCCGTTGGACGGTGTGGTGTTCGGTGCGCTCCGGGGTGGCCCGCTGACAGGCCGACGGCGGGCGCTCGCCGAGCGGATGCGTTCGCGCTGGATTGCGTTCGTCCGCGAGGGGGACCCTGGCAGCGAGTGGCCAACCTACGTGCTACCTCAGCGCCCTACCCTGATCATGGACCGGACCGATCGCGTGGAGCAGGATCCTGACCGTGCGCGTCGGGAAGCCTGGGGCGGGCAGGAAATCGAAATCGCGCGTCGCCCCTGATTGAGGTTATTTATGTGATGCGTCACGGGTGGCGGGTCGTCTGGCCTGCCGCCGCGCACGCAGCACGGCCCAGGTCACCACGATCACCTTCGGGATCACCACCAGCACTACCACCCACAACCATCCCGTGCTGCTCATCATGCGTGCTCCCGGTCCGTGCCCCATGGTAGCGCCGAGCCACGCTCGGCGAGCGCAGCGGGATTCTCCGCTTGGTAGCGCCGAGCCATGCTCGGCGAGCGCAGCGGACGTTCCGCAAGAAGCCGCCGAGCACGGCTCGGCGCTACGGGTACGCGTCGGCCCACACGCGCTGCCTTTCGCCTGCTTCCGTGACACGTTACGGTGAACCCTGATTCCGCTACTGGAGAGCTGCCTTGCTCCGGATCGCATCCCCGTTCCATCTCGCGCCGTGCGTCGCCACCCTGCTCTTCACCGCGACCGGTGTGGCGCAGGATCGCCCCGATCACGCGCCGGCCACCCACGCCTTCAGCCTGATCCACGAAGCACCCTCGTCGGTCTTCGTCGACGCCACCGCGACCCACGTACCGCTGGCACCCGCGCTGCATTCCACCGACTCGGTCTTCGTGGACGTCGACAACGACGGCGACCTGGATGCGGTCGTGTCGGTGGAGCACGGCGTCAACCGCCTGTACCTCAATGACGGAGGCGGCCGCCTGCGCTACGTGCCCGATGTGTTCGGCACGCGCAGGGCGGACAACGAGCATGTGCGCGCCGCTGATTTCAATGGCGATGGCCAGGTCGATGTGGTGTTCGTTGCCGAAGACGAAGCACGGCATCAGCTGTTCTTCGGCGATGGCAAAGGCGGCTTCACCGAGGTCAGTGATCGCTTGCCCACCGGCCGCCAGGGCAACGGCCTGGCCGTGGGGGACCTCAACGGGGATGGCCTGCCGGACATCTTCATCGGCAGCACCGCCGAAGGCGGCTCCCGTGCCGAGGCTGCGCGTTCGCGCAACGTGCTGCTGCTCAACGATGCCGAGCGTCCCGGACATTTCATCGATGCCCGTAAAAGCCACCTGCCGCAGCGCGAAGACCAGACAGAAGGCGTGGCGTTCGCCGACATGGATGGCGACGGCGACCTCGACATCGTGCTCGCAAGCCCCGCCCACCCGAACCGTCTGCTGATCAACGATGGCAAGGGGCGTTTCAGCGATCAGTCGCACCGCCTGGAGCTACGGGTCCCGATGGAAACACGCGAGGTCCACGTGGCGGATGTCAACGGCGACGGGCGCCCGGACATCGTGTTCTTCAACATCACCAGCAACAATGCGGCGTGGGAGAAAGATCCGCAGACCCGCTTGCTGATCAACGACGGCAAGGGGCGGTTCGTGGATGAAACGGCTGTGCGGTTGCCCACGCATACGTTCTCCAGCTGGGCCGGCACGGTCGTGGATTTCAACGGTGATGGCCATCCGGACCTGCTGGTCGGCGCCATCCAGGTTCCGGGCTTCGTGCCGCTGCAGTTGCGTGCGTGGCAGAACGACGGCAAAGGCACCTTCACGGATGTCACGCTGGACGTGGTGCCAGGCATCACCGTGGGCCGCAGCTGGAGCATGGGACAAGGCGATCTGGATGGCGATGGGCGCACCGATGTGCTGATCGGCGGCTGGGGTACGCAGGCCCGCCTGCTGCTGACCGACACGCAGGGCTATGCGCGAGGATCCAGATAGCCGCGGATGGTCGCCTCCACCGCAAGGAAGCGGTGCCGTTGCACCAGATAGCTTGCAGCGAAAATCAGCGCAACCACCACGACGCCGCCGGGGGCCACCGCCAGCGCAGGAAGGAAGCTGGCGACCACGAACAGGACCGTCCAGCTGGAGCGCCCCACGATCCGCAGTTCACGCCGCTGCACGTCGACGAGAATCAGTCCGCGCATCATCGGCGGATAGCGCCAGCCGAAATGGAATCCGAAGCTTTCGCGGAACGCAAAGGACCGTCGATCCAGTCGGCGCACCAGCAGGTCTGGCCATTGGTCAGACTGCAGGTCGGCCTGCAGCCGCGTGTCGGGGAAATCGAGCAGCAGCGAGGCCGGCACCGGTATGCGTCGACTGAACAGGGTCACGCCCCACGGCCACCACGGTCGGCACCAAAGTACCAGCAGCACGCCTTCAAGCAGCACCAGCGCGAGCAGCGTTTGATACATCGTGAAGCCCCCACTCTGGCGCCTGCACGCGTTTCGCTGCCGCAGGCAGGCATGAATGCGGAGTGCCCGGAGCGTAGCCTGCCACTTTGTCTTTGTGCAATGTCGTCGGCATCGAGGGTGCTGACGGTGTCCGCCGAGCGTGGCTCGGCGCACCGTGGCGCACAGAGTGCGACTAGACGACCGGTCTAATGTGGCGTAAGGTAGGTCCCATGAACTCCGTGCCCTCCCCTGCCAGTGTCGATGTCCGTGAAAAAATCCTGGCGACAGGCAGGCGGATCATGGGCGGGAAAGGCTTCTCCGCAGTCGGACTGAATGAGGTACTGGTCGCTGCCGGCGTGCCCAAGGGCTCGTTCTATCATTACTTCGGGTCCAAGGAAGCCTTCGGCGAAGCGATGCTGGAGGATTATTTCAGCGCCTATCTGGGCGACATGGATCTGATCTTTCGTCAGCCGGGCCAGAGCAAGGCGCAGCAACTGACGTCCTATTTCCAGGCGTGGCGGGCCAGCCAAGCGTCCGATGACTGCCAGGGCCGATGCCTGGCGGTGAAGCTTGGCGCCGAAGTCGCGGATCTGTCCGAAAGCATGCGGTCCGCTCTTTTGCGTGGCACTGCGGGCATCATCGAGCGGCTTGCTGCAGCGCTTGAGGCGGGTGTTGCGGACGGCTCACTCACCATCGATGGCAGTCCGCACGCGGTCGCGCAGGGCCTCTATCAGCTATGGCTCGGCGCCAGCATCATGGTGAAGATCGTGCGTACGGACCGCCCATTCGACGAGGCACAGGCCCTGACGGATCAGCTGATACATCGCCCCGCTTCCTGAGTCCGGCGATGGACTTCTTTGACGCTGCACGGTGCAGCGTTTTTTTCACGCCAGCGTACAAGACGACTGGTCTACTTTGCACATCTACAGCAGGAGATACGCATGAACGTTCTGATGGTTCTCACCTCACATGACCAGCTCGGCGATACCGGCAAGAAGACCGGCTTCTGGCTGGAAGAGCTGGCCGCGCCCTATTACACCTTCAAGGACGCCGGGGCAACGATCGTGCTCGCCTCCCCGAAGGGGGGCAGCCGCCCCTGGATCCGAAGAGCGACGAGCCGGATTCCCAGACCGATGACACCCGCCGCTTCCACGCCGACGCAGAGGCCAAGGCGCAGCTGGCCGCGACGGTGCGGCTGGACAGCGTGTCTGCGGCCGAGTTCGATGCGGTGTTCTACCCGGGTGGCCATGGCCCGCTGTGGGATCTGGCCGAAGATACCCACTCCATCGCTTTGATCGAATCCTTCATCGCAGCGAACAAGCCGGTTGCCCTGGTCTGCCATGCGCCGGGCGTGCTGCGCCACGTCAAAGCAGCCGACGGCCAGCCATTGGTTAACAGCAAGCGCGTCACCGGCTTTACCAACACCGAAGAGGACGGCGTCGGTCTGACCGATGTGGTGCCGTTCCTGGTCGAAGACATGCTCAAACAAGCCGGTGGGGACTACTCCAAGGGTCCGGACTGGGGCTCCTACGTGGTGCGTGATGGGCTGCTGATCACCGGCCAGAATCCGGCATCGTCCGCAGAAACCGCAGCGGTGCTGATCAAGCAGCTCGGCAGATAACGCCCTCCCGGCAAGGCGCGGCGACCTGGCTGGACAGCCAGCAAGGTCGCCACGCCTGTCGCCCCGCGTGGCCGCCGAAAACAGTTCCATCGCAGGGGGCGGCGGCGCTAATCTAGGCAGCCTGATTGCGACACCCCGGCCGGTCTGGCCGCAGGTGGGTGCGCGGGTCCCTGACGACAGCTGCCATCGCGAGACCTTCTTGAATCCTTCTGACTCCCCCCAGCGCCGAAGCGAGCGCGACGCCGAGCATGTGAGGTTGGCACTGGCCGCCGGCGCCATCATCGGCACCTGGTTCTGGGATGTGCAGCGAGATCGGTTGACCGTCGACGCCGCGCTTGCGCAGGCCTTTGGCCTGGATGCTTCGTTGGCCGGCACCGAGCTCCCGCTGCAGCAGATGGTGGAGCGCGTGCATCCGGACGACCAGGCCGGTCTGGAAGCTGCAGTCGCCGATGCGCTCGAGCGCGGCGGACGTTACATCCACCAGTACCGCACGCGCGGCGTGGACGGCACGTACCGCTGGATCGAAGCGGCGGGCCGTGTGGAGACGGACGCCGACGGCCGGCCCGTGGGATTCCCCGGCGTGCTGATCGACATCGAGGACCGCCGCCGGATGGAAATTGAGCGTGACCAGGCACAGACCCTGTTGCGTTCGTTCGTCGAAGCAGCGCCCGGTGTGGTGTACGCAAAGGACCGCCAAGGGCGGATCCTGATCGGCAACCGAGGCACGACCGAGTTGATCGGCCTGCCCCCGGAGCAGTACATCGGCCGAACCGACGCCGAGCTGTTGAGCGACCCGGCGCAGGCGGCCGCGCTGATGGCGACCGACGAGCGCGTCATGCGCAGTGGCCACTCCGAGCAACTGGAAGAGGCGGTCAGTTTCCCCGACGGTCGGCGTGCGTTCTGGCTGTCGACCAAGGCGCCCCTGCGCGATGCGGACGGCGCGGTGGTGGGGCTCATCGGCACCTCCCTGGATATCACCGACCGCAAGGCGGCAGAGGAACGCCACCTTGAAGTCGAGGAGCGTTACCGCTTGGCTGCCCAGGCGACCAACGATGCGATCTGGGACTGGCGCATGCGCGATGGCCAGGTGATCTGGAACGAGGCGCTGGTGACGCTGTTTGGCCATGTGCTGAGCGAGACGACGGCGCAGTGGTGGATCGACCACATCCACCCGGATGACCGGGCGCGCGTCGATGCGGACATCCATGCGGTGATCGACAGCGATCGCTCCGGATGGTCCGGCGAGTACCGTTTCCAGCGAGCCGATGGCACGTATGCCTCCGTGCTGGACCGGGGTACGGTGCTGCGTGATGCCGCCGGCACGCCCCAGCGCATGATCGGTGCGATGCTCGACCTGACCAGCCGCAAGGCGGCGGAGGCCGCGCTGGCCGAGAGCGAGGAACGTCTGCGCTTCGCCACCGAAGCCGGCGACATGGGCTTCTGGGACGTGGACCTGGTGCACGATCAACTGATCTGGCCACGACGTACCAAGGCGATGTTCGGGATTTCCGCCCACGTCGAGGTCACCCTGCGTGATTTCTACGAGGGCATCCACCCGCAGGACCGTGAAGCGACAACCGCGGCGTTCCTCGCTGCCGCTGATCCCGACAGACGCGCCCTGTACGACGTGGAGTACCGGACGGTTGGCAAGGAGGACGGCGTCGTTCGCTGGGTGGCCGCCAAGGGCCGCGGGATGTTTGAAGACAACCGCTGCGTGCGGGTGCTAGGCGTGGCCATCGACGTCACCGCGCGCAAGCGTGCCGATGCACAGCTGAAAGAACTGAACGAAGAACTGGAAAGTCGTGTGCTGGCGGAAGTGGCCGAGCGCACGCGGGTGGAGGATGCGCTGCGGCAGAGCCAGAAGATGGAAGCCGTGGGCCAGTTGACCGGCGGCATCGCGCACGATTTCAACAACATGCTGGCCACCGTGATCGGCCCCTTGGACCTGCTGGCGATGCGGGTGGGCGATGAGGATGAGCGCTCCAAGCGCTACATCGACATGGCGATCGAAGGGGCGCGCCGCGCGGCGCTGCTGACCCAACGGTTGCTGGCCTTCTCACGCCAGCAGCCGCTGCAGCCGGTGCCGGTGGACGCCAATCGACTGGTGGCGGGCATGTCGGACCTGCTGGTGCATTCGCTGGGCAGCAGCATCCGCCTGCAGACCGTGCTTGCCGCCGAGCTGTGGAGCACCTTCGCCGACGTCAACCAGTTGGAGAACGTCGTCCTGAACCTGGCCGTCAATGCGCGCGATGCGATGCCAGGCGGTGGCCGACTGACCGTGGAGACGTCCAACTGCACATTGCCGGACGATTCGTCGCAGGTGCATGCCGGCATACCTGC
The DNA here is from genome assembly GCF_014621775.1 of Stenotrophomonas sp. 169. Classification (NCBI taxonomy): domain Bacteria; kingdom Pseudomonadati; phylum Pseudomonadota; class Gammaproteobacteria; order Lysobacterales; family Lysobacteraceae; genus Stenotrophomonas; species Stenotrophomonas sp. 169. The sequence goes on along the minus strand of NZ_CP061204.1, from coordinate 2,109,888 downwards.
AGGCGACTACGTACTGATCAGCGTGGCGGACAACGGCAGCGGCATGTCGCCGGAGGTCATCGGCAAGGCATTCGATCCGTTCTTCACCACCAAGAAGGTCGGCCAGGGCACAGGGCTCGGGCTGTCCCAGGTGTACGGCTTCGTCAAGCAATCGGCTGGACACGTGCGCATCGTCTCGGCGCTGGGTGAAGGTACGACGGTGCGGGTGTACCTGCCCCGGCTTTCGGCGGTCGTCGATGCGGCGCCAGCTTCGCCTGCGCTGGTGAAGCCGCCGCTGCCCGCTGGGCAGCAGCAGCGGGTGCTGGTGGTCGATGACGAGCCCGGCGTGCGCCAGTTTTCCATCGACGCGCTGACCGAGCTCGGTTATCAGGTGCTGGCCGCTGATGGCGCAAGCGCGGCGTTGAAGCATCTGGACGCACACCCGGACATCGCGTTGCTGTTCACCGATGTGCTGATGCCGGAAATCAACGGACGGCAGTTGGCCGATGAAGCACGCCGGCGGCGGCCGGCGTTGAAAGTCCTGTTCACCACCGGCTACAGCCGCAACGCACTGGTGCATGACGGCGTGTTGGATTCAGGGGTGCACCTGATCGGCAAGCCGTTCACGCTGGACGAGCTGGCCACCCGGCTGCAGACCGTGCTGGACAGCCCGCACTGAGCGGGCGGGCTGGCCAGGGAGTGGTGCCGAGGCGTGCTCGGCCGTTTCCGGTTTCCGCGTCGCCGAGCATGGCTCGGCGCTACCGCTTACTGGGTCGGGGTGATGCGCCAGATGGTGTTGGCCAGATCATCGGCGACGATCAGTGCGCCGCGCGGATCCACCGTCACGCCTACAGGGCGACCGCGGGTCTTGCCGTCTTCGCCGAGGAACCCGGACACAAAGTCGATCGGCTCACCGGCCGGGCGACCATCACGGAACGGAACGAACACCACCTTGTAGCCAACCGGCGGGTTGCGGTTCCAGCTGCCATGCTCACCCACGAACACACCGTCCGCAAACTTCGCGCCCATCGTGGCAGTGGAGAACGAGACGCCCAGCGCCGCGACATGCGAGCCCAGTGCGTAATCCGGTGTAAGCGCAGACGCGACCTTCTCTGGATTCTGCGGCATCACCCGGGTGTCCACGTTCTTGCCCCAGTAGCTGTAAGGCCAGCCGTAGAAACCACCTTCGCGCACGGACGTCAGGTAATCAGGCACCAGGTTCGGTCCGATCTCATCGCGCTCGTTGACCACCGCCCACACCGTGCCAGTGCCGGGCTGCACGGCCAGCGCCGTGGGGTTGCGAATGCCGGTCGCGTAGGTCTTGTGCGCGCCGCTCTGCGCATCGATCTGCCACACCACCGCCCGGTCCACTTCGGCGGCCATGCCGCGTTCGGTGATGTTGCTGTTGGAGCCGATGCCCACGTACAGATACCGGCCATCCGCGCTGGCGGTGAGTGATTTGGTCCAATGGTGGTTGATCGCTGACGGCAGGTCGGTGACCTTGGTCGGCGCTCCGCTGGCCTGGGTCTGGCCTTCACTGTAATCGAACCGCACCAGGGCATCCTGGTTGGCCACGTACAACGCGTTGCCGATCAGCGCCAAGCCATACGGCGCATTGAGCTTGTCGGCGTAAACGGTCTTCGTTTCGTAGACGCCATCGCCATCGGCATCGCGCAGCAGCGTCAGGCGGTTTCCGCTCTTGACCTGCGTGTTGCCCTTCGCCTTGATCTTGCCGGCGATAACGTCCTTCGGTTTCAGGTTGGGCGCACTGCCGCCGCGCCCTTCGGCCACCAGGATGTCACCGTTGGGCAGCACCAGCGTCTGCCGCGGAATGTTCAGATCGGTGGCGATGGCGGCGATGCGATACCCCGCCGGCACGGTCGGCACGCGATCTCCCCACTGCGCCGGCTTGGCAATGGTCATGTCCGGCATCAACGTACGGTTGGGCTTGGGCAGCTCAGGGTTCTGGCCGTACTGGTCCATCTGCGGGGCTTTGCCACTGCAGGCGGCCACTGAAGCGGCAAGCACGGACACGCTGAGAATCTTCACGATCTGGCGGCTCATCGGACACCTCCTGCGCGCAGGGTGGAAAAGCCGATCCAGGTGGCCACGAAGGCCAGCAGGGTGGCGATGACGGTCATCACCAGAGCGCCGGGCATGATCGCCCACGCATCGCGCGCATGGTGCAGCGAATCGAAGAAGCCCACCAGCCACGTCACCACCAGCACGATCACATAAGGCAGCTGGCGGCTGCCGCGAACCAGGCCGACGATGCCGGCCAGCAGGGCCAGGGTGGTCATCACCATCGCGCCCACCAGCAGCCACGCCGCGAAGTTGCTCCACTGGATCTCGTAGGTGCTCCAATAGGCGTAGTCGGCCAGCAAGGCGCCGAGGAACAGCGGAAAGACCCCGCCGAGCACGGCAGCGTGGACAGGATGGATGACCCGGGTTCGGGTCACGACGACGGTTGATTCCATGGCAGGCTCCTTGGGGAGAGGGTCTGGGAAGGTGTCCCATGCTGCCACTGCAGTTGTGACGGCAATGCCCTCTTCCGCGCCGACGCCCATCGCCAGCGCCGTGCCCTGCCCCGTCGGTCTCAGCCGTTGTCGCGGAACTCCGGATACAGCGACATGCCGCCGTCGACGAACAGCGTGGTGCCGGTGACATAGTCGGCGTCGTCCGACGCGAGCCAGACCGCCGCACGGGCGACGTCTTCCGGCTCGCCGATGCGACCGTAAGGCACCAGCCGCAGCAGTTTTTCCAGCGCGGCTTCGGTTTCCCATGCCTCTTTGTTGATCGGGGTGCGTATCGCGCCCGGCGCGATGGCATTGATGCGGATGCCATCCGCGGCCACCTCCTGTGCCAGCGAACGGGTGAGCATCCGGCTGCCGCCCTTGGCGGAGGCGTAGTTGATATGACCCGCCCACGGGATGATTTCATGCACCGAACTCATGGCGATGACCGTGCCCGCACTGCGCGCCGGTCTGCCGCTGCGGGGCTGCCGACGGAAGTGCCGGACTGCTTCGCGCGCACAGAGGAACTGCCCCGTCAGGTTGACGTCGATGACCGTGTTCCAGTCCTCGAGCGTCATGTCCGCGATCGCCGCATCTTTCTGCACACCCGAGTTGCACACCACGATATCCACGCGTCCGTACACGTCCACGGTCTCATTGAACAGGCGTGCCACATCGGCCTCATCGGCGACGTCGGCCTGGATCACCGTGGCTCGTCCACCCGCGGCGATGATGCGCTCGGCCAGGTCGTCTGCCGGCGCTTCCTGCGAGTGATAGTTGATCACCACGGCGGCACCGGCCGCTGCCATGGCCTCGGCCACGGCGAGTCCGATGCCGGAACTGGCGCCGGTGACGATCGCCACGTGCTGGGCAAGCGTAGTGTGGGTTGCAGGCATGGGGGCACGTTCCAGGGAGATGGACTGATCGTGCCCGAGCCCATGTCTGCTGCGTGTGCGGGTGCTTTCAGTTGACGCCGCTGAGGCTTTCGGCGACGTAACGCTTCAGCTCTTCGATCTCATACGGCTTGCTGAGAAACCGCGCATCGCGATGCGCCCGCGGCACAAGGCCTTTGTAGACAGCCGACAGGAAGAAGTAGGGGATTCCGCGCGCTTTCAACGCATCCGCAACTGAAAACACGACGCCATCGCGCAGTTCAACGTCAAGGATCGCCGCATCGAAGGCTTCGTCATCGATGGAATGCAGCGCGTCTGAGAGCGAGTAGGCCTGTTCTACACCGTAACCCTCACCGGTGAGGATGGTCTGCATCAAGATCGAGAGCTCGATTTCGTCCTCGACCACCAGGATGCGCGGCGCATCGGGGCTTAGCGAAACATGTGTGTCCATGCGCATGAGTGTCCCGCATTGCGGTAGTTCATGGCGTGATGGCGTACGGGAGTATCTTCACGCCTCGTTGTCGCCGGGTTCGGCGGTTGAACCGACGCGCGTCGGCTGCGTTTGCGTTCGCTCTGCTGCTTTCGCGCCCTGTTTCCGCGCTCGTTCGCGGTCTGGCGCGCTCTGGTAGAGCCGACTTCAGTCGCTGCTTTTGCTCTCTGGTAGAGCCGACTTCAGTCGGCTGCTTTTGCGCTCCGGTAGAGCCGACTTCAGTCGGCTGTTTTTGCACGCAGCCGACTGAAGTCGGCTCTACCGTCGGCTCTACCCTCGGTTCAACCCACGCGCGAACGCCGCCTTCGGCGCTTTCTCCCTGCGAGCACGCCTGCTCTGGGTAGGATACGGCTCTGCATCGACATCAAGGTGGACGCTTCTGATGATGGGAAATTCGCACACGGTGGCGGCCGGCCTGTTGATCGCCACGGCAGCGGCGCTTACCGGCTGCAACCCAGCGCCGGACCGCGTCGACGAGGAATCGGGCGATCAGGGTGCAGCGGCAAACGCCTCAGCCCCCGCTGCGCCGGTTCCGGCAGTACGTCCGGCTGTCGTGCAGCCTGCGTTCGTCGATGAGGCGTCCGGGCTCGCGCTGCGCCCGGTGCCTGGCGCCCGCGTCGGGGCCGACGTGGAGTCCGGCGCGCTCACACCTGGCAGCTGGAAGCTGTTCGCCGAACCGGGAAGCGAAGGTCGCCGCGTGGTCGCGGTCGTACTGGATGGGTCCAACGAGGTCACTACCGCTGCCATGCGCATCGGCGTCAGTGCCGATCCATCATCGATGGCGGCCTGCCTGCAGCTGCCCGCCGAATCCACCGGCCCTGCCGCTGGGCAGGTCGAGATCGGCGGCGTCCCTTTCACCCACTTCCGCGCCGGTGATGCGGCGATGAGCCACTACGTGTCCGCTGACAGCTACCGTGCCGTGCACGGCGGACAGTGTGTTGCCATCGACCTGCTGGTCAAGGGGACCCGTCCGGAGGTGTACGATCCGCCCCGCACGCCACCGTTCACGATCGAGGAGGCGCAGCAGAAACTGCAGGCGCTGTTGCCTGCGGTGTACTGGCAGCGCTGAGTCAGCGTGTCATTTCCTCGGCCAGCAGGCTGACCAGGGCCTGCGCAGGCAGTTCGCGCGCCAATGGAGCCCCCTGCCCGGCCCAGAACGCGCCGACGTCCGTCCGTCCTTGGGCGGCGTAAGCAGCAAACAGCTGTTTTGCGATGTCGTAGGCCAGCGGGTAGTCCGCCGGGTCGGCGTCGGTGAGGCTGTCGGCGTAGTCGATGAGCGGGTTGACGATGCCGCGCGCCGGGCGCCCTGACAACGCCCGCGTCATCCGCGTGTGCGCGTTGCGCGGACCCTTCATCGCCGTCCGATAGCCTTCCGCAGCCGCACTCTCCGGGCACAGTACGAACGCGGTGCCGAGCTGCGCCGCCACCGCGCCGAGGTCGAGCGCCGCGCGGATGCCCTGCCCGTCCATGATGCCCCCGGCCGCGATGACCGGCCGTGTCGCGTCGCGCACCAGCCGGCGGACCAGCACCGGCATGCTGAGCGCTTCATCCAAGGCGTCAGGATCGAACATGCCGCGATGACCGCCGGCTTCGTGGCCCTGGGCCACCAGCACATCCACACCCGCGGCTGTCGCCTGCGCTGCTTCCTCGACACATGTCACCGACGCAAAGGTAATGATGCCTGCAGCGCGCAGCGCGCCGACCTGTGCGGGCGGGGGTACATTGAAATGGAAGCTCACCACGGCCGGCTTGAGGTCCAGCAGCAGCTGGAAGCTCTCCTCGTCGCCCAGGAAAGATCGATAGATCTCGCGCAACTGCGTGGGCGGCTCGCTCGACTGCTGCTTGAACAAGGGCGTCAGCGCGGCAATCCACGCCGCATCGCGCGCCGAGCCCGGCGTGGCCGGCGCATGACAGAACACATTGACGTTGAAGGGGCGCGAGGTCAGTTGCCGGGTAGCCTCGATGGCTTCGCGGGCCTGCGCCACGGTGCTTGCGCCGATCCCCAGTGAGCCCAGGCCGCCCGCGTTGCTGACTGCGGCGGCAAGGTGCGGCGTCGACACGCCCGCCATGGGGGACTGGATGATGGGATGGGTGAGGCCGAGCTGCGCGATCAGATCAAGCATGGGCGTCGGGTCCTTCGCTGCGTTGCGTTACGAAGGTCCTATTATTTCGCAGATGCGTCGCCGCCGCGACGTAGTCCCCTCAGCCTGCCATGGCCAGAGCGGGCTGCGTCGACGCGGCGCTGCGTGGGCGCGCTGACGAGGTCGAGCTGCTCGCGAAGCGCACCAGCTCGGTGTTCGCAACGGCCTGGCTGGCGGCACACTGCGGGCAACGAAGGACGCGCGCCCCGGTGACCGTGCTGATGCCGTGGCCATCACGGGCATCGAAGCCGTGCTGGCACTCCATGCACTGCACATGCAGCGCGTACAGATGCACGATGCGCTGCGATGCCGGTTCCTGCAGGCAGGAGATGTCGAGGATATCGAAGGTTCCGGAATTGGGCCTGACGAACGTGCCCCAGCTCTTGCGCCAGTAGGAGGTGGGGATCATGGTCGGTCGGCCGCTGCGGTGGGTGTGGACAGAGCATAGGCAGCGTGCTGTGTAGTGCAGGTGGACACAGGCGTGCAGGCGGGGTGGAGGCGCCGCGCTGGCGCACGTGCGATGCTGCGCTGCCCTGCCCTCCTGATATTCGGTGCACCATGCGTCGACCGCCGAAACGTCCATTGCTGGCCCTGCTCGGCTGGCTCCTGCTGTGCTTCCTTGTCGCCGCCGTGGGCGCGGCCGCCTCGGTGTCGGCCAGTGAATTCTATGCGGCGCTGGCAAAGCCGTCGTGGGCGCCGCCCGCCGGTGTGTTCGGACCGGTGTGGTCGGTGCTCTACCTGCTGATGGGCCTCTCGGCGTGGCTGGTGTGGCGCCGAGGGGGCTGGCGTGCACAGCGTGGCGCCCTGCAGTTGTTCGTCGTGCAGTTGGCACTGAATGGGTTGTGGAGCTGGTTGTTCTTTGGCTGGCGGATGGGCGGTCCTGCCTTCGCCGACATCGTGCTGCTGATCCTCGTGCTGCTGGCGACCATGGCGGGCTTCTGGCGGGCAAGCCGGTTTGCTGCCCTGCTGCTGGTGCCTTACCTGGCGTGGATTTCGTTTGCCTCGGCCTTGAACTGGGCGGTCTGGCGCGCCAATCCGGGTCTGCTGGGCTGAGCAGAGGGTAGCGGCGAGCCACGCTCGGCGAGTGCGCTGCGCGGTCGGAATGAGGTGTGCGCGTTGGTTGGATCGAAAGGCCGCCGAGCGTGGCTCGGCGCTACCGGTGCAGCGGCGCTGCCCTGACCCCCTGCGTTGGCGGTACGTGAAGCCCGGCTCACGACGCTGAGACATCCTGCCCACCACGATGGCCCCATCACACTGACATAACCGGGGACCCTGCCGTGCGAGCGTTCAACATCGCGACCTTGATCATGGTGCTGTTCGGCGCCATCTGCCTCGGCCTGCAGGGCCAGTTCCAGGTGGATCTGGTCGGGATGGTGTGCGGTGCGGAAAGTGCCTGGCCGCGCGCGGTGTATGCGCTGATCGGCCTGTCCGGGCTGTGGCAGACGGTGTGGCTGGCCACGCACAAACCGAAGGCGCAGCTGGTCTGAGACAGATCCGCCGAGCGTGGGCTCGGCGGTGATGGGGTTGCCGGTTCCGCTGCGCTCGCCGAGCGTGGCTCGGCGCTACCGGGTTCCGCGATGGTTTTTTCAGCTGCGGCACTCGAACACGGTGACGCTGCGCGGCGGGGCGAGGAATTCGGTCGAACCCTTCGGCACTGATGACCGGTCCAGCGCATCGTCGGTGGACAGCTCGAGTTTCCAATGCAGTGGCGTGGCTTCGTCGTCCGGCAGCTTGAAGGTGACCCCTTCGTGCCAGGCGTTGATCAGGATCAGCAGAGTGGCATCGTGGGCATGCTCCCGTACGCCGGAATGCTGCGCCTTGCCTTCGAGAACAAGCCCGACCGAACGCGCACCCGCGTCTTCCCAGTTGCCCGGCTGCATTTCTTCGCCGCTCGGATTGAGCCACGTCAGGTCCTTGACCCCTGCCTGCTCGCTGTACTGACCGTTGAGGAATCGACCACGGGTCAGAATCGGGTACCGCCTGCGCAGAGCGGTCATTTCGCGTACGAAGTCAGCCAGGCGTCCGTCGCTCGCGTCCCGCTCCCAGTCGATCCACGCCGTCTCGTTATCCTGGCAGTACGTGTTGTTGTTGCCGCCCTGCGTCTGCGCGCGCTCGTCGCCGGCGAGCAGCATCGGCGTGCCCTGCGCCAGCAGCAGGGTGGCGAGCAGATTCTTCATCTGCCGCTCGCGCACCGCATTGATGCCCGCATCGTCGGTCTCGCCTTCCGCGCCGTAGTTGCAGGACGCATCGTTATTCGAGCCATCGTTGTTGTCTTCGCCGTTGGCGACGTTGTGTTTTTCGTTGTAACTGACCAGGTCGCGCAGGGTGAAGCCATCGTGGGCGGTGATGAAGTTGACCGAGGACCACGGTCGGCGGCCGCGTCGGTCGAACAGATCCGCCGAGCCGGTGAAGCGCGTGGCGAACTCCGCCAGCATGCCCTCGTCGCCCTTCCAGAAGCTACGTGCATTGTCGCGGAACATGTCGTTCCACTCCGCCCAGCCCGGTGGGAAGCGGCCAACCTGGTAACCGCCCGGCCCGCAATCCCACGGCTCGGCGATCAGCTTGACCTGCGACAGCACCGGATCCTGACCGCAGGCATCGAGGAAGCCGCCGCGCTGGTCGAATCCACTGGGTTCCCGCCCCAGGATGGTGGCGAGGTCGAAACGGAAGCCGTCCACGTGCATGTCTTCTGCCCAGTACCGCAGCGAGTCGTTGACGAAGCGCATGGCCTGCATGTTGCTCAGGTTGAACGTGTTGCCGGTGCCGGTGTCGTTGATGTAGAAACGCTTGTCATCGGCAAGGCGGTAGTACGTTGCGTTGTCGATGCCCTTGAACGACAGCGTGGGGCCCAGTTCGTTGCCTTCTGCGGTGTGGTTGTAGACCACGTCCAGCACCACTTCCAGGCCCTTCCGGTGCATCGCCTTGACCATGTCACGGAACTCATCGCGATGACCGCTGGCGAGGTAGCGGCTCTTCAGGGCGAAGAATGCCAGTGTGTTGTAGCCCCAGTAATTGCGCAGCCCTTTGTCCAGCAGATGCTGGTCATCGAGGTAAGCCTGCACCGGCAGCAGCTCCACCGCGGTGACGCCCAGGCCCTTGATGTAATCGAGCACCGCCTCCGATGCGAGCCCGGCGCAGGTGCCCTGCAGCTCGGCAGACACGGCGGGATGGCGTTTGGTGAAACCGCGCACGTGGGTCTCGTACACCAGCGTCCGGTTCCACGCCGTCAGCAGCCGCTGGTCGTCTTCCCAGTCGTAGTCGTCGTGCACCACGACCGCCTTGGGCATGAACGGCGCGCTGTCACGCTCGTCGAAGCTCAGGTCCTTGTCGGGGTGTCCAATGGTGTAACCGTACAGTTCATCGGCCCACGTCAGGTCGCCGTCGATCTCGCGTGCGTACGGATCCAACAACAGCTTGTGGTGGTTGAAACGATGTCCTTCGGCAGGCGCATAGGGTCCGTGCACACGGTAGCCGTAGCGCTGCCCCGGCTTCACGTCGGGCAGGTAGCCGTGCCAGGTTTCGTTGGTGAACTCGGGAAGCTCGATGCGTTCTTCGTTGCCGGATTCATCGAACAGGCAGAGCTCGACACGGGTTGCATGGGCACTGAACAGCGCGAAATTGGTGCCCTTGCCATCGAAGGTGGCGCCCTGTGGAAAGGGCCGGCCCTCACGGACACGTGATGGGGTGGCGTAACGGGCGTGGACGGTATCGCGCATGGGCTGCTCGCTGGGCAGGCGGCGGAAGTGCGGCCTGGGAGGCGCAAGATTCTGCTGTCGCGCGTGCAGGCTGCGTCATCGGTCGATGGCGCGCCGATCACGTGCTGCGTTGAAATACGGTAGGTTGGTTGCCTGCCTTTTCATCACCTCCCAAGGATATCCATGCCCTACGTCATCACCGGCCAGTCTTTCCTCGCGTTCGCCGCCTTCATGGGCATGGGGCTGTTGATCCTGCTGCTGGCCATCGCGCTGGTTGCGCTGATCACCCCGCACAAGGAAATCACCTTGATCCGCCAAGGCAACAAGGCGGCAGGCATCGGCCTGGCCGGCGCGCTGATCGGGCTGGCGCTGCCGATCAACTCGGTGATCAGCAATTCGGTGTCGTTGGTGGATGCCGCCATCTGGTGTGCGATCGCCGTCGTGATGCAGATGTTGGCCTTCGGCATCTCCCGCGCGATCATCACCCGCCGTGGCCCGGATCAGATCGATGCCGGCAACGAGAGTGCCGGCTGGTTCTCCGCTGGTGTTGCCATCGCGGTGGGGCTGGTCAATTCCGCTGCGATGGTGCCCTGAGCACCGCGGATCCGTGCGAGCGCCTGCTTGTCCAGCGGGCGCAGCGTGCGGCATCCGGTGTCACGCCAGCGGATGGACCGCCATCGTGGCACCTTCCAACCCCTGCTTGATGATGCGGTAGGTGTCCCGGTCGAACTCGCCGGGCTCCGCGCGAAGTCGCTTGGCCTTGGCCAGGCTGGGTGCACTGCCGTGGTAGCGCCACCCCTCGACGACGTGGAACTGGGTCATGGTCTCCCCCTTTCTTCCATGGCCACCTTCCCGCCATACGGCCACGCCGATACCTCCAGACGCTCCAGTGCGCCCCGCAGCCGCTGTTCGTGCGCGTCCAGCGGCTCGCGTCCACTGCACGCGCCCAGGCACTGCCCCAGCATTGACCGGAAACAGGCGCGGCCGGCCGGCAACCGTTCCAGGCCCAGCAGCGCATAGCAGAGCCGGTGATCGTCGGCGAGCCGGCGCAGGGATTCCTTGGCGGCCCGTTCGCTGGAATACAGGCCATGCAGCATCGGTGCCGTGGCCAGATCGTGATCACCGGAGTGCACCACGCTCACCGTTCCGCGGTACAAGCGCAGGCTGAACTGCCGACGCAGCCGACGCAGCAGCCGGTTGTACAGCGGAAGGTCGCGCTTGATCAGATGGGCCTCCAGCAACCGCGCGCCGAAGTCGCCGGCCGTGGGGAGCGCGGTGACGTGCCGGGTCTGCCGCAGCAGATCGGCCTCTTCGGTCGTGCGCAGATGGTCCATCACCCGCCCACGGATATTGATGCTCTTGCCGATGTACAGCGGCAGGCCGCCGTCCTGTCCGTGGAAAACGTATACCCCCGGCGTCCGCGGCAGCTGCTGCACGACGTCGCGCAGGTGCTCGGGGTAGAGATAGGTGGCGGCGCGGGAGGCGCGGCGAGCGGTGGAAGCGGAGGTCGGCATATTGTATTGCGGTGATTTAGTAGGAATACTAACACCTGCCGGGTATTCGTGTTCCGATCAAAACGCGTGACGCCGGCATGGCGGCTGGTCAGCTGAAATATTCAGATTCATTGGTTCATCCGTCTCATCTGATGAGACCGGCCATTACTAGCGTGGTGTCATGGAAACCCTCCGCAAACTCGAGATTCTCGCCGACGCCGCGAAATACGATGCGTCCTGCGCCTCCAGTGGCGCGGGCAAGCGGGATTCGCGCAAGTCCGGCGGCATCGGCAGCACGGAAGGGTCCGGTATCTGCCACAGCTATACCCCTGATGGCCGCTGTGTGTCGCTGCTGAAGATCCTGCTGACCAACTTCTGCATCTACGACTGCGCGTACTGCGTCAACCGCGTGTCCAGCAACGTGCCGCGTGCGCGTTTCCGGGTGACCGAAGTGGTGGCGCTGACCCTGGATTTCTACAAACGCAATTACATCGAGGGGCTGTTCCTTTCCAGCGGCATCATCCGCAGCGCGGACTACACGATGGAACATATGGTGGAGGTGGCGCGGCAGCTGCGCGAAGAGCACCGTTTCGCCGGCTATATCCACCTGAAGACCATTCCCGAAGCATCACCGGAGCTGCTGGCGGCAGCAGGGAAATATGCCGACCGCCTGTCGATCAACATCGAATTGCCCACCGAAACCGGGCTGGCCGCTTTCGCGCCGGAGAAAACCATGCCGTCCATCCGCGGTGCGATGGGCGAACTGCGCTGGCGGATCGAGGAATCCAAGGAAGAGCGCGCCCGCCCTGCCCTTGCGGCGGCAACGCGCAGCGTGCAGAAGAGCGCGCCGCGGTTTGCGCCGGCCGGGCAAAGCACGCAGATGATCGTCGGCGCGGATGGTGCCAGTGATCGCGACATCCTGACCACGTCCGACCAGCTGTACGGCAACTACCGTATGCGCCGGGTCTACTACTCCGCCTTCAGCCCCATCCCCGATGCCAGCAAGGCGCTGCCGCTGCAGCCGCCGCCGATGCAGCGCGAGCACCGGCTGTACCAGGCCGACTGGCTGCTGCGGTTCTACGGGTATGGGATCGAAGAGATCACCGATACCACGCAGGACGGGATGCTCGACCTGGACATCGACCCGAAGATGGCCTGGGCGCTGCGGCATCCGGATCGGTTTCCAGTGGATCTGAACATCGCCCCGAAAGAACTGCTGCTGCGCGTGCCCGGCCTGGGCGTGCGCAATGTGAAGCGGGTGCTGATGGCCCGCCGCCATGGCCGCCTCCGCGTGGCCGACGTGGCCCGGCTGCGCGCACCGATGCGCAAGCTGCTGCCGTTCGTGCAGCTGCTGGACCACCACCCGCACCGGCGGCTGGACGATCCGGCCAGCCTGCGCGCAAGCCTGGCACCGCCGCCTCGGCAGGGTTCGCTGTTCGGCGAGCATCCGGCCAGTTGAACGTGCAACGCTGGACCGCGCGCATCGATCCGCCGTGGTCGCTGGATGCATGGCGTGCGGCGGCCCGCATCGGGCTGGCGGCGGGGGTGGCACCGGAGCAGATCGACTGGCTGGAAGGCCGCGATGCCTCGTTGCTGGATGCCCCTGATCTTGCCGGGGCGCTGCCGTCGCATGACCCGGCCGCCGCCCCGGTGCTGCGCGTCTCGAAAGCGTTTCTGGAGCTCGCCGCCACGGTGCTGTGTCACCGGGATGCGCAACGGCAGCCTCTGCTGTACCGCATCCTGTGGCGCATCGGCCGCGGCCAGCGCGATGTGCTGTCCAATCCGACCGACGCCGACGTGCTGCGGGCCAACGCCCTGACCCAGGCCGTGCGCCGCGACTCGCACAAGATGAAAGCCTTCGTGCGTTTCCGCGAGGTCCCGGGCGAGGACGATGCCTTCATCGCCTGGTTCGAGCCCGATCACCACATCGTGGATCGGGTCGCTCCGTTCTTCGCGCGGCGCTTTGCCGGCATGCGCTGGGCGATCCTGACCCCGTCGCGCAGCGTGCACTGGGACGGCACCGCCCTGCACTTCGGTGGCGGCGCGAAGCGCAGCGACGCACCGGCGGATGACTCGCGGGAAGACCTCTGGCGGACGTATTACGCCAGCATCTTCAACCCCGCGCGCTTGAACGAACGAATGATGCGGCAGGAAATGCCGGTCAAGTACTGGAAGCACCTGCCGGAGGTCTCGCTGCTGCCCACGTTGGTGCGCGACGCCAGCACGCGTGTGGAAGAGATGCATGCGCGCCAGGCGCAGGAACCGCAGCGGCGGATCCCCCAGGCACCGGTTCCCCTGCCGCCAACGCCTGCCGAAGCCGGGTCGCTGGAGACGCTGCGCGCACGCGCCGCGGCCTGCCGCCAGTGCCCGCTGTGGGAGCCGGCCACGCAGACGGTATTCGGCGAGGGTCCTGCCGGTGCGCGGATCATGCTCGTCGGTGAACAGCCCGGCGACCGCGAGGACCTGAGCGGCCGCCCTTTCGTCGGACCGGCCGGACAATTGCTGGACCAGCTGCTGGCCGAGGCCGGCATTGAGCGCTCGGCGCTGTACCTGACCAATGCGGTAAAGCATTTCCGTTTCCAGCGGCGTGGCAAGGTGCGCGTGCACCAGCGGCCGGACCGCGAGCACGTCCAAGCGTGCCGTTCATGGGTAGCCGCCGAGATCGAACACGTGCGTCCGGATGTCATCGTCTGCCTGGGTGCGACGGCGGCATCGGCGCTGCTGGGCTCGGCCTTCCGCTTCAGCCAGGGGCGCGGGCAGTGGCATGCCCTGCACGATGGCACACGGGCGCTGGTGACGGTGCATCCCTCCTGGATACTGCGCCAGGGTGACGGGCCGGCGCGTGAGGCCGCCTATCAGGTGCTGCTGGAGGATCTGCGCAAGGTCAAGGACGCGCCGGCGCCTTGACGGTGATCCACGTAGGCGCGTGGTCGCTGGCTTTCTCCTGCAGCCGCACCCAGCGGTCCACGCCGGCCGCTTTCAGTCGGCTGGCCAGCACCGGGTTGAGCAGCAGGTGGTCGATGCGCAGGCCGCGATCACGTTCGGCATGCTGGCGAAAATAATCCCAGAACGTGTAGATCCGCTCCTCGCCGACGATCTGTCGCAGCGCATCGGTCCAGCCCTGCGCCAGCAGATCCGCGTAGGCATCGCGCACGGCCGGTTGGATCAGGGCATCTTTTTTCCATGACGTTGCGTCGTACACATCGTCGTCCGTGGGGATCACGTTGAAGTCGCCGATGATGGCCACCGGATGATCGAGCGCCACCAGCGTGCGGGCATGGCGGGCCAGCCGCTGCATCCATGCCAGCTTGTAATCGAACTTCGGGCCCGGCTGTGGGTTGCCGTTCGGCAGATAGATTCCTGCGACGATCACCCCGTGGATCGCCGCTTCGATGTAGCGGCTCTGGGTGTCGGATGGATCTCCCGGCAGGCCGCGCCGGCTTTCGATGGGCTGCGTGTCGCGGCCCAGCAGGGCGACGCCATTCCATGCGGCCTGGCCCTGCCAGATCGCCCCATATCCCACGCTTTCGATGGCGGCGCGCGGAAAGGCGGCATCGGTCGCCTTCAGTTCCTGCAACGCGACGATATCGGGCTGTTCCTTCTCCAGCCATGCCAGCAGATGCGGCAGCCGTGTCGTGATGCCGTTGACGTTGAAGGTGGCGATCCTGAGTGTGCGCGAGCGTGGCATGGCGGGCCTGTGCGGTAAGCGGCGATGGCAGCCTGACCCACTCCGCCTGAAGGTCACGCGATGACCCACGCGCTTAGAATGTGCGGATGCTTGCTCTCCTTGGCCTGTTCCTTGCGGCGCTGGTCGCCGCCACCCTGATCCCCGCCCAATCCGAAGCCGTGCTGGTGGCGTTGCTGCTGGATCGCAGCCACCCGGCGCTGCTGCTGGTGCTCGTGGCGACCGTCGGCAATGTGCTGGGCGCGCTGGTCAACTGGTGGCTTGGCCGGCAGGCACAGCGTCTGGAGAACCGTCGGTGGTACCCGCTTTCGGGGGCAAAGCGCGAACGTGCGCAGGCGTGGTATCGCCGTTACGGACGCTGGTCGCTGCTGCTCGCGTGGGCGCCGGTGATCGGTGATCCCATCACCCTGGTGGCCGGGGTGATGCGCGAGCCCCTGCGGGTGTTCCTGCCGCTGGTGATCCTGGCCAAGGGCGGCCGCTACACGGTGCTCGCGCTGGTGACCCTGGGACTGATGTAGCGCCGCATCGCACCTGGCGAACGGTCACGGCGTTGGCGCGGTCATGTCCAGGTGGCGGGCGAAAAATCGCGCCATCACGCGGTAAGCCTGCTGGCTCTCCGGCAGGCGCGCATCCAGATGGAAGGCATGACCCAGTCCGTCCCACACGTGCAGGTCCGACTCGCGACCCAGGTCGATCAGGCGCGAGTGGGTATAGGAAGCCGCGCTCAGCTCGGCTGCGCGGGTCGCGGTGATGAACAGGGTCGGCGGAAACTGCGCCAGCACCGCATCGGAGAAGACCGGTGACACCAGCGGATCACGGAAATCGACGTCGCCGTAGTAGAGGTCTTCCATGATCGGCAGGCGGCCGTCGGTGTCGGGTAACAGCGCATCGTTCAGTGCGGCGGCGACATACCGGGAGTCGCCGCCGTAGCGCGCATCACCGGCCGCACAGAACAGCCCCGCCGCGCCCGGCATCGGCAGGCCTTCCTTCGCGAACCAGGCCAGCGACTCGCCGGTCAACACGCCGCCGGCCGAACAGCCGAACACACCGATGTGCGCGGGTGAATAACGTTCCAGTGCGGCCCGGTAGACCGCGGCGACATCTTCGCTGGCGGAGGGGAAGCGATGCTCCGGCCCTTTGCGGTACTCGACGGCGACGACGGTAGCCCCGGTCATCGCCGCAAGCGGGATCGTTTCCAGCAACCCCAGGGTGTCCGCCCGGCCGAACACGAAGGCGCCGCCGTGCAGTTCGATCAGCAGACGCTGCCGTGCCGGATCCCTCGGCGCGTTGCGCGGCTGTACCCGCACCACCGGCACGCCGTTCCAGGTCTCCTCGAAGAGATCCACCGGATAGCGCTGGCGCAGGCCGATGATCTCACCGCGCGCCCACTCGTCGGCGCCCTTGCGCAGGCTGGCCAGACCGGCAAGGACCGCCGCATTGTCCATTTTCGCCGTGGGGTCCGGATGCGTGACCGAGCCGCGGACGGCCGCTTGCGCGGGTTCGCTGAGATACGGCGACACGGGCAGGTCGAAGGATTGCACCCTGCGCGTCCCTTCATCGGCATGCAGGGGCGATGCCAGCAGGCCAAGCAGGAGCAGTGAGGCAGCGGCGAATCGGGCGGCAGAGTCGTGCATCGGTGTCCTTTCCGGATGAGGCTGAGCACGCCATTGTAGAGCCGACTTCAGTCGGCTGGACGTAACGCAACGGGCAGGCTGACGTACCGCAAAGGGCCGAAGCAGCCGGCTGAAGCCGGCTCTACCAAGCAGATCCAGCCGATCCACTGGGCTGTTTCTGCATGAAATTCCGTTGACATGACGCGTTCAACCTCTCTGGTATTCTGCTCCGTCCCGCCCAAACGCCCCTGCCCGTCGTCGTCGATGCCAGTACCTGACCCGGCCCTGCCGCCCTCCCGTGCCGAGCGCCTCAAACGCGCTACTCATCAAACGCACGAGCGGCTGGACCAGCGCATCATGGCGGAACGGATCTTCGACAGCCGCGAGCGGTTTGCTGCGTTCCTGCGGGTCCAGCATCGCCTGCACCGGCACGTCGCCGGGGTCTATGCGCACGCGTCCCTGCACGCGGTGCTGCCTGACCTGCCTGCGCGCCAACGCCTGGCTGCCATCGAGCAGGATCTGGCCGATCTTGGCGTGCCCGCCCCCGCCCCGCTGCATCCGCCGTTGCGCGATGTGCCGTTCGCTGCAGCACTGGGTTGGCTGTACGTGGTGGAGGGCTCTGCCCTGGGCGGCGCGGTGCTGTACAAGATGGCCGCACGCCTGGGCCTGGATTCCGGCTTCGGCGCCCGCCATCTGGCACCTGCCGCAGAGGGCGTCGCCGCGCATTGGCGTCACTTCACGCTGGCCTTGAACGCCATCCGCCTCACCGCCGAAGAAGAGCAGTGCGTGGAAGACGGTGCCATCGCCGCGTTCGCCGCGGTCACGGGATTTGTCCTCCACGAGTTCGCCGTTGCAGAGGAATTTGCATGAACGACGTACCCCCTGCTGCACTGGACCTGTCGAGCTGCGCCCGCGAGCCGATCCATACCCCCGGTGCCATCCAGCCATACGGTCTGCTGCTGATCGTTGACCCGGTGTCGATGCACGTGGTCGAGCGCGCGATGACCCAGCCGGCGGTGCTGGAATTTTTTGGCGATCCCCTGGACCAGCCGGTCGATGCCGTGCTGGGCGGCGCGCTGGCGCCGTATCGACGCCATCTTGAACATATGGCGCCGGGTGGGTCGGTGTTCCTGGGCTCCATCCAGCTGGGCCGCTTTGGTCGCCACCATGCACTGGCGCACCGCAGTGATACGCATTTCATCATCGAACTTGAAGAGCCGGTGGCCGGCGAGCCGGGGTCGCTGGAAGACCTCTACCCGCAGATCAGCCGCTTCATGAGCGAGATCGAGACTGCGGTCAGTATCGTCGAGCTGTGCGGGATCGGCGCGCGACACGTGCGGGAACTCACCCGCTTCGATCGCACCTTGATCTACCAGTTCGACACGGACTGGAACGGTGCGGTAGTGGCCGAGGACCGCAACGAACAGCTGCCGTCCTACCTGGACCTGCGCTTCCCCGAATCGGATATCCCCGCGCAGGCCCGCGAGCTGTACCGTCGCAACCGCGTGCGACTGATCGCCGACAGTGACTATCAGCCGGTGCCGCTGCTGCGCAGCCCCGCGCATGCCGATGCGGCACCGACCGACCTCAGCCTGGCGATGCTGCGCAGTGTGTCACCGGTGCACCTGCAGTACATGCGCAACATGGGCACGGGCGCGTCGATGTCGGTGTCGCTGTTGACCGAGGGCACCCTGTGGGGCCTGGTGTCGTGCCACAACCACGTCGCCAAGCGCGTGCCGTACCACGTGCGTACGGCGTGCGAGTTCATTGGTCAGATCCTGTCGATGCAGATCGCGCTGAAGGACCGCGGTGCGGTGGTGGAAGCGCGCATCGCGCGTCGGGCGATCCAGATGCGTCTGCTGGGCCGCATGGCCGGCGATGAAGACTTCATGGCGGCGCTTGGCCGCGACGAACACAGCCTGCTGGCCCTGACCAACGCCCAGGGTGCGGCCATCATCCACCGGGGGCAGTGCGTGCGGCTGGGCGACTGCCCGGCAGAGGAGCAGGTCACCGCACTGGTGGCGTGGCTGACCGCCGAACACGCGGGCGACGATGTCTTCCAGACGGATATGCTGCCGGCCCTGTGGGAGCCAGCGCGCGGGTTCGCTGCCGTCGCCAGCGGGGTCATGGCCATCTCCATCTCGCAGTTGCATGACAGCTTCGTGCTGTGGTTCCGCCCGGAAGTCATGCGCACCGTGCGCTGGGGCGGTGAGCCGAAGAAGCAGCAGGTCGGTGACTCGTTGACGCCCCGCCTGTCCTTCGAGGCGTGGAAGGAAACCGTGCGCGAGCAGTCGTTGCCTTGGCAGGATGTCGATCGCGATGCGGCGCTGGAGCTGCGCACCGCCATCGTCGACATCGTGCTCCGCAAAGCGGAAGAAATGGCCGAGCTCAACGAGCAGCTGGTACGCAGCAACAAGGAACTCGAAGCCTTTTCCTATTCGGTCAGCCACGACCTGCGCGCGCCGTTCCGGCATATCGTGGGGTATTCCGAGCTGCTCGGCAGTTCGGCGGCGGACAAGCTGGACGACACCGAACGGCGCTATCTGGACACCATCATCGAGTCGGCCAAATCCGCCGGCACCCTGGTGGATGACCTGCTCAGCTTCTCGCAGATGGGCCGCTCCAGCATGGGCCTGATCGACGTGGACGTGGCCTCGCTGGTGAACGACGTGCGCCGCAGCCTGGCCATGGAACACGACGGCCGCAGCCTGGACTGGGAGATCGGCACGCTGCCGCGAGTCAAGGCCGATTCAAGCATGCTGCGCCTGGTGTGGCAGAACCTGCTGGGCAATGCGATCAAATTCACCCGCGACCGCGAGACCGCCGTCATCCAGGTCGGCAGTCAGCGCGGTAGTGGGGAAGATGTCTTCTTCGTGCGTGACAATGGCTGCGGTTTCGACATGCGCTACGTGGACAAACTGTTCGGTGTGTTCCAGCGCCTGCACCACGCCGATGAATACGAAGGCACGGGCATCGGGCTGGCCAACGTGAACCGCATCATCACTCGCCATGGCGGGCGTGTCTGGGCCGAAGGTGAGCTCGACAAGGGCGCAACGTTCTATTTCTCCATTCCCCATTCCCAAAGAGGCCAAGCATGAGGGACCTGCGACCGATCCTGCTCGTGGAAGACAACGCGAAGGACGCCGAGCTGACCTTGAACGCGCTGGAGCGCTGCCAGCTGCTGAACCAGGTCACGCATGTGCGTGACGGGGCGGAGGCGCTGGATTACCTGCGCCGCGAAGGGAATTACCAAGATGCCAACCATGGCGGCCCGGTGGTGGTACTGCTGGACCTGAAGCTGCCGAAGGTGGACGGACTGGAAGTACTGGCCGCCGTCCGCGGTGACCCGCACCTGAGCCGCACGCCGATCGTCATGCTGACCTCGTCACGCGAGGAGCAGGACCTGGTGCGGAGCTACGAGCTGGGCGTCAATGCCTTCGTGGTCAAGCCGGTCGACTTCAAGGAGTTCTTCGATGCCATCCAGGGACTGGGCATGTTCTGGGGCATCACCAACAATCCCCCGCCGCATCCGCTGACCGCATCCGGGCAAGGCCGAACGAATGACTGAACCCCGCCGGGATGCGCCGACCCGCATCCTCATGCTGGAAGACAGCGCGCTCGATGCCGAACTGATCACGGCGCAGCTTTCGCGCGCGCGCCTGAACTTTACGGTGCAGCGTGTCTGGACCCGCGCCGCGTTCCTGGCGGAGCTGGATGACCAGCGCTACGACATCATCCTTGCCGATCATGTGCTGCCCGGCTTCGACGGGGACAGCGCACTGCAGCTTACCCAGGAGCTGATGCCGCGCATTCCCTTCATCTTCGTCTCGGGTACGTTGACCGAAGAGCTGGCGGTGCAGGCATTGACCCGCGGTGCCCGCGACTACGTGGTCAAGCAGCGCCTGCAGCGGCTGCCCGACGCCATCATCCGCGCCATCGAAGAGGGCCATGCGCGCTTCAAGCTGCTCAGCGCAGAGCATGAGCTCAAGCAGAGCCGCGACCGGCTGCAGCTGATCACGGACTCGATGCCGGCGCTGATCGCGCACCTGGATCCGGACCATCGCTACCAGTTCGCCAATACCGCGTACGAAGCCTGGCACGGACGTCCGCCAGCCGAATTGATTGGCCTGCAAGTGAAGGAAGTCGTCGGCTCGGCGCTGTTCGATGCCGCCCTGCCCCACCTGCAACAGGTGCTGGAAGGCCAGCGGGTCCGGTTTGAACTGGAAGTGCCGCGCGCCGACGGGACACCACGGCACGTGTTGCTGGACGGCGTGCCGGAGATCAGCGCGGATGGCCACGTTGCGGGGTACTACACGCTGGGTCGCGACATCAGCGACCTGAAGCAGGCCGAGCTGCTGCTGCGCGACGCGAACGAATCGCTGGAGCAGCAGGTGCAGCAGCGTACCGCCGACCTGCAGCAGAGCGAAAGCAGGCTGCAGGCCTTGTTCGAATCAAGTTTCCAGCTGCAGAACCTGCTCGACACCGACGGACGTGTGGTGGACGCGAACCGCGCCTCGCTGGCCGCCATCCTGTCCAGCAAGGACGCGGTGAGCGGTGAGCTGTTCTGCGATTCGGCGTGGTTCGCGGCATCCCCGGGAGCCGGCGACGTGGTCTGCGCTGCGGTGGTTGCAGCGGCGAGCGGCAATGAATCGCGGCATGAGCTTGAGCTGCAGTTGCCGACCGGCAAGCGGTCGTTTGATTTTTCGTTCCGGCCGCTGCTGGACCATCACGGGCGGATCACCGCCGTGGTGTCCGAAGCGGTGGAAACCACGGCACGCCGCCAGGCCGAAGAAGCCCTGCGCCAGAGCCAGAAGATCGAAGCGGTAGGCCAGCTGACCGGTGGCATCGCGCACGACTTCAACAACATCCTGACGGTGATCGCCGGCAACGTGGAACACGCCAAGCTGCTGGTGGATCGTCAGTCCGAGGCCAGCAACCCGGTAGCTCGTCCACTCGACAATGCGCTGAAGGGCGTGATGCGTGCGGCCAGCCTGACCCAGCGCCTGCTCGCGTTTGCACGTCGGCAGCCGCTGATGAACCAGGCAGTCAACCTCAACGAGCAGGTGCTCGGCATGCAGGACATGCTGCAGCGCGCCCTGGGGGAACTGGTCCGCCTGCAGATCGATGTCGCCCCGGACATGTGGTGCGTCGAAGTGGATCCGAGCCAGTTGGAAGCATCGATCCTCAATCTGGCGGTCAATGCGCGCGATGCGATGCCCGACGGGGAACGCTGGTGCTGGAGACCGGTACCGGCGTGCTGGACGACGATTTCGTCGAACAGAACCCGGACGTGCCGCCCGGGCAATATGCGGTGCTGCGGGTGCGTGACAGTGGACACGGCATGGGGCCGGACACCATGGCGCGCGTGTTCGAGCCGTTCTTCACCACCAAGGAGGTCGGTCGCGGCACGGGCTTGGGGCTGTCGATGGTGTACGGCTTCGTCAAGCAGTCCGGCGGTCATGTGCAGTTGGAGTCGGTGCCTGGCGAGGGGACGGTGATCACCCTGCTGTTCCCGCGTTCCAGCCTGCCGCTCCCGGGCCCGCGTCCAGCGGAAGACAGTGGCTACGCGGAATACGAATCGCAGGATGAGACGATCCTGGTCGCCGAAGACAACGATGATGTGCGTGCCTATACCGTGGATGCACTGCGCCAACTTGGCTACCGTGTGCTGGAAGCACACGATGGGCCGTCCGCGATTCGACTGTTGGAGCGGCCGGACGTGGAAATCGACCTGCTGTTTTCAGACATCGTGATGCCCGGCATGACCGGTTGGGAGCTGGCCAGGCAGTCGCGCGAGCGGAAGCCGGAGCTGCGCATCCTGTTCACCTCGGGCTACCCGCGCGACCATCAAGCCAACAACCAGCTCGGGCGGCCCATCGCCATCCTGCCCAAGCCGTTCACCCGCATCGATCTGGCCCGCGCGGTCCGCGGCAACCTGGACGAGCACGCGCCCCGCTGACGGGTCCGTGCCGCTGCCGGGCGGACGGCACCTGACCTCGACGGTACCTGCCCCTCGGATGGTACCTGCCCCCGGTAGAGCCGACTTCAGTCGGCTGCAGACGCGTCGACGATCAAACCTGCCGATACTCCGCGTTTACCCCCAACGTTGCCACCCTCTTCGCCCCCTGCACGGGGCACAACGACAACGTGCCGTTGATGCAACGCCTGCCATGCTGACCTCCCTTTCCTCCTGACAGGCACACCGCTTGGCTCCCGACACCGCTCCTCCCGTGCAGCGCACGACTGCCCGCACACTCCGCCGCTGGCTGCTGCGCCTGTTCTGGCTCATCGCGCTGGTCGTGCTGGGTGGGATGTTCTGGAACAGCCGCTGGGCCGAGGTGCCGCGTGCGATGTGGGAGATATCACGGATGCCGCCACCCACGGCACTTCCGGTACCCGTGGAAGGTGTCGCCGCGCGGCGGATCGCCGACACGTTCGGTGCGCCGCGCGGCGCGGACCGCACCCATGCAGGCATCGATATTTTTGCGTCGCGCGGCACGGCCGTGCGCAGTGCCACGCGCGGTATCGTTACCGATGTGCGCGAAAGCGGCTTGGGCGGACGCCAGGTCTGGGTGCAGGGGCCGGCGCGCGAACGTTATTACTACGCCCATCTGGAGGGCTGGCGCGACGGGCTGGCGCGGGGTGAGGTGGTCGAGCCGGGTACGGTCCTGGGCTACGTGGGCGATACCGGCAACGCCAAGGGGACGCCCCCTCATCTGCACTGGGGTATCTACGGTGCCGACGGCGCTTACGATCCGTTGCCGTTGCTGCGCGCCGGTGCGGAGGGGACCGCGGCGGGTTCAGCGGCAGCCGACTGAAGTCGGCTCTACCAGGCGGGTTTACGATGCGACCGACAGGGTGATGTGAAGCGGAGGTCGGGGTCCGGGCACGCGGCCTCCACCGGCGGTGCGGGAAGGTGTCGGCTGGAACGCCATCCACCGACAGCTCCTTCCATGCTGATGCAGGACACCCCATGAACCCCTTTGCGCCCCCTGTTGCCTTCGATCCGTCCGTTGAACAGCCTGAGAAGGACGAAGCCGAGCATATCGCCGCGCTGTCCGAGGTGTTCACCGGCATGGCGCGCACCGTCGCCGATGAAGAGGGCCACGCCCATCGCGCCGTGCATGCCAAGGGTCAGGGCTTGTTGAAAGGTGAATTTCAGGTCTTCGAGGGCTTGCCTCCCGAGCTCGCGCAGGGCCTGTTTGCCATCCCTGCGCGGCATCCCGCGCTGATGCGCCTCTCGTCCCTCCCGCCGAACAGCTTCCGGACACCGTCTCCACCCCGCGTGCCGTCGCGGTGAAGGTGCTGGAGGTCGCAGGCGAGCGTCTACCGGGCGACGAAGAGCAGCACACCCAGGATTTCCTGATGGTCAACGGGCCTGCATTCAGCACGCCGGGCGTAGCTGGTTTCCTGCGTGCGGCGCGTCTGCTGGCGTCGACCACGGAGCGCATGCCGCGCACCAAACGGGTGATCTCGGCGACGCTGCGCGCGGCGGAGGCGGCGTTGGAAGCCGTCGGCACGGAGAGTGCCACCCTCAAGTCGATGGGCGGCGAACCCCAGCATCATCCGTTGGGCGAAACCTTCTTCAGTCAGGTGCCATATCGCTACGGCGCCTGCATCGCCAAGTTTTCCTTGGCGCCGCTGTCTGGCTCGCTGCTTGCGCTGAAGGATCAGTCGCTCACGGGCAATGAAGATGCCCAGCGCGACGCCGTCGTGGCGTTCTTCGCCACCCTGGAGGAGCCCGCGGTGTGGGCACTACGGGTCCAGCTGTGCCGCGATCTGGAACGCATGCCGGTAGAGGACGCGTCAGTGGCGTGGCCGGAAGAAGAAAGTCCCTGGCAGGAGGTCGCGCATCTCATCATGCCGCGCCAGGCCGCCTGGCAGGAGGGCGAATCACAGGCCGCAGAGGATGCGCTCGCCTTCGCGCCGTGGCATGCCCTCGCCGCGCACCAGCCACTGGGCAGCATCAACCGTGCCCGGCGCGTGGTGATGGCCGGCTCACGGCGCTTCCGCAGTGACTTCAACCGCTGCCCCATTCACGAGCCGCGCTCGTGAATCGCGCCGCCGGTTCACCCGATGACCACCCCGTGCGCGCCATGCTGGGGGCGTCGGCGGTGTCCGACCCTGCTCCCCTGAGCCATGTCTGCATCAGCCAAAGAGGAACTGTCCTGCATGAATACCCCTTCCGAATTCGCGCTCAGCCGGCGCGACCTGCTGAAACTGGGCGCGGGCTCGGCGTCCGTGATCGCGATACCCACGGCCATGGCTGACGTCCCCGGCGCACGTGAGCCGGCCCGCGCACCGGTCGTCGAAAAAGTGAACTTCCGCGTCAATGGCAAGAAGCAGTCGCTGCAGCTGGACACGCGCGTGACCCTGCTTGATGCGCTACGCGAGCACCTTCAGCTGACGGGCACCAAGAAGGGCTGCGACCACGGACAATGCGGTGCCTGCACCGTCATCGTGGATGGGCGGCGGATCAACGCCTGCCTGACGCTGGCCGTGATGCACGAAGGGGCCGAGATCACCACCATCGAAGGGCTGGGATCACCGGATGACCTGCACCCCATGCAGGCGGCCTTCGTTAAGCATGATGGCTACCAGTGTGGTTATTGCACCCCCGGCCAGATCTGTTCGGCCGTGTCGGTGCTGCAGGAAATCAAGGACGGCATTCCCAGCCATGTGACGGGCGACCTGCAGGCAGGCGCAACGCTCAGTGCCGAAGAAATCCGCGAACGCATGAGCGGCAACATCTGCCGCTGTGGCGCCTATTCCAACATCGTGGACGCGATCGAAGACGTGGGAGGCAAGCGCGCATGAGAGCCTTTACCTACGAACGCGCCCGCACGCCGGCCGAAGCGGCGGCTGCTGCTGCACGTACCCACGGCGCGCGCTTCATCGCTGGTGGCACCAACCTGCTGGATCTCATGAAGCTCGAAATCGAGATCCCGACCCATCTGATCGATGTGAATGGCCTGAAGCTGGACACCATCGAGGCAACCGACGACGGCGGCGTACGCATCGGCGCCCTTGTCCGCAATACCGACCTGGCGGCTGATGCGCGCATCCGTCGTGACTATGCGCTGTTGACACGCGCACTCGTTGCCGGTGCCTCCGGCCAGCTGCGCAACAAGGCAACGACCGCAGGCAACCTGCTGCAACGGACCCGCTGCCCGTATTTCTATGACACCGCCCAGCCCTGCAACAAGCGCCTTCCCGGCAGCGGCTGTGCGGCCATCGGCGGTGTCAGTCGGCAGTTGGCGGTCATCGGCACCAGCACGGCCTGCATCGCGACCCATCCCAGTGACATGGCGGTGGCGATGATGCTGCTGGCGGCCGTGGTGGAGACCGTGCGGCCCGACGGCAGCACGCGGCAGATTGCGCTGGACACGTTCTATCGCGCACCGGGCAGTACCCCGCATATCGAAACCCTGCTCGAGAAGGGCGAACTGATTGCCGCCGTCAGGTTGCCTGCGCCGCTGGGTGGCACGCATCTGTATCGCAAGGTGCGCGACCGCGCGTCCTATGCCTTCGCATTGGTGTCTGTCGCGGCGGTGATCCAGGCCGACGGCAGTGGCCGTGTTGCGCTGGGCGGTGTCGCCTACAAGCCGTGGCGCAGTGACGCAGCCGACGCCCTGCTGCCGCATGGCGCGCAGGCCGTGATCGGTGCGCTGCTCCAGGGTGCGGCGCCGACACCGGAGAACCAGTTCAAGGTCCAGTTGGCGCAGCGCACGCTGGCGTCGGTATTGATGCAGGCGAGGAGCTGATCCATGAAATTCGACACCCCTGCGGGACGCAATCCCATCGACCAGATGAAGGTGGTCGGCAAGCCGCTGGACCGTATCGACGGTCCGCTGAAGACCACCGGTCACGCGAAATATGCCTACGAGTGGCATGAGGCCGTGCCCTCGCCCGCTTATGGCTACGTGGTCGGTGCTGGCATCGCCAAGGGCCGCGTGACCTCGATGGAGCTTGACGCGGCGCGTCGCTCACCGGGCGTGCTGGCCATCGTCACCGCCGACAATGCGGGCACCCTGCACAAGGCGGGACGCAATGCGGCTGCGCTGCTCGGCGGCCCTGAGGTGGCGCACTACCATCAGGCGCTGGCGCTGGTCGTGGCGGAAACCTTCGAGCAGGCACGCGCGGCCGCTGACCTGGTGCGTATCCGCTACGCACCCGCGAAGGGCGTGTTCGACCTCGATGCCGCGAAGGCGGCCGGTGGGCCACTGCAGGACACCGATCCAGACGCGCGCGTGGGCAGTTTCGAAAAAGCGTTCGGCGAAGCGCCGGTGACGCTGGATGCCACGTACCACACGCCGGATCAGTCCCACGCCATGATGGAGCCGCATGCATCGCTGGCCGCGTGGGAGGGTGACCAGCTGACGGTGTGGACGTCCAACCAGATGATCGAGTGGGGCAAGAAGGACTTGGCCAAGACGCTCGGCGTGCCCGAGGACAAGGTCCGGTTGATCTCGCCGTACATCGGCGGCGGCTTCGGCGGCAAGCTGTTCATCCGCTCCGACGTGGTGCTCGCCGCACTGGGTGCACGGGCGGCCAAGCGCCCGGTGAAACTGGCGCTGTCGCGGCCGTTGATCGCCAACAACACGACCCATCGCCCCGCCACCATCCAGCGCATCCGCCTGGGGGCCACCGCAGAGGGCACGCTCACCGCGATCGGGCATGAGTCCTGGTCGGGCAACCTGCCGGGCGGCTCGCCGGAAGAGGCGATCCAGCAGACCAAGTTCCTGTACGCCGGTGCGAACCGCTTGGCCGGCCTGCGATTGCATACGATGGACTTGCCGGAAGGCAACGCGATGCGCGCGCCCGGCGAAACGCCCGGCCTGATGGCGCTGGAAATCGCCATGGATGAGATG
Source organism: Stenotrophomonas sp. 169 (assembly GCF_014621775.1). NCBI lineage: Bacteria > Pseudomonadati > Pseudomonadota > Gammaproteobacteria > Lysobacterales > Lysobacteraceae > Stenotrophomonas > Stenotrophomonas sp. 169. The sequence goes on along the minus strand of NZ_CP061204.1, from coordinate 2,082,515 downwards.
GCGGAGAAGCTCAAGCTGGACCCGGTGGAGTTCCGCATCCGCAACGACACGCAGGTGGATCCCTCCGATCCGAAGCGTCCGTTCTCCCAGCGTCAACTGGTGCAGTGCCTGCGTGATGGTGCTCAGCGCTTCGGCTGGGACAAGCGGTCCGCCGTTCCCGCGCAGCAGCGCGATGGGCGCTGGCTGGTCGGCATGGGGGTCGCTGCAGGCTTCCGCAACAATCTGGTGATGAAATCCGGTGCCCGCATCCGCCTGGATGACAAAGGCCACGTCACCGTCGAAACGGACATGACGGATATCGGTACGGGCAGCTATACGATCCTGGGCCAGACGGCCGCTGAAATGCTCGGCGTGTCGCTCGATCAGGTGACGGTGAAACTCGGCGACTCGAGTTTCCCTGCATCGGCCGGGTCGGGTGGCCAGTGGGGCGCGAACAGTGCGACGGCAGGCGTATTCGCGGCCTGCACCAAGCTGCGCGAAACCGTGGCGGCGCGATTGGGCTTCTCCGCCGATACCGCCACCTTCGACGATGGCACGGTACGCGATGGCACGCGTTCGGCACCGCTGGGCAAGGCCGCAGCCGACGGTGAACTGGTGGTGGAGGACTTCATCGAGTTCGACAAACTGCAGGAGCAATACCAGCAGTCGACGTTCGCCGCGCACTTCGTCGAGGTGGGCGTTGACATGGCCACCGGTGAAAGTCGCATCCGTCGCATGCTGGCCGTGTGCGCGGCCGGCCGCATCCTCAACCCGAAAACGGCGCGCAGCCAGGTCATCGGTGCGATGACGATGGGCATCGGCGCGGCGCTTTCAGAGGAGCTTGCCGTGGATACGCGCCTGGGCTTCTTCGTCAACCACGACCTGGCCGGCTACGAAGTGCCGGTGCACGCCGACGTGCCACACCAGGAGGTCGTGTTCCTGGACGAGGCAGACGCCGTGTCGTCGCCGATGAAGGCAAAGGGCGTGGGCGAGCTGGGCCTGTGCGGGGTGAGCGCGGCGGTCGCCAATGCGATCTACAACGCGACAGGGGTGCGCGTCCGCGACTACCCGGTCACCTTGGACAAGCTGCTGCCGGGCCTGCCGGATATCGCGTGACCCTGCCCTTCAATGAAACGGTGATGGAGGTGCACGACGCCGGGCTGCCGCAGGTGCTGGAGGCGTGCATCGGCGCGCTCGGCACCGGCGAACCGGCGGCCATCGCGGTGGTGCTGGAAACGCTGGGCTCGACCTACGCGCGTGCCGGCACGGTCGTGTTGTTCGCCCAGGATCAGCACGTGGGTTGGTTGAGCGGTGGCTGCCTGGAGCCGGAGATTGAACGCTGCGCGCTGCAGGCCGCGTCCGAGGGGCGCATCGACTGGATGGAGATCGACACCCGCGATGACGCCGCGCTGTTCAGCGGCAACGCCGTCGGTTGCCGGGGCTGCCAGCGCATCGCGCTGATTCCGCTGGGTGCGTTGCCGGGGTGCACGCCCGTGCTCCAGGCCTGGTTGGATGGGGCCGGCGCGCTGCGGCTGGCACTCGATGCGTCTGGGGGTGTCAGACTGGCCTGCGACACGCAGTGCAGCGAGGCACGTCTGCCAGTGCAGGCGGTGCCGTGGTCTGCCGAGCAGACCCGTTGGAATCTGCAGTGGGCGCCCCCGCCACGGGTTCTGCTGCTGGGTGCAGGGCCCGAGGCAACGCCTTTGGTTCCTGCGCTGCGCGGTCTCGGATGGCGGGTAACCGTCAACGACCCGCGTGTCGCATGGCGTGAGCGCTGCGCGCTGGCGGTGGCCTCGGACGGAGTCGAGGCGGCGCTGGCCGAAGGCGGTCCGTTCGATGCGGTGCTGGTCATGCACCATAACTTCGAACTGGACCTGCAGGCCTTGCACGCCCTTGCTGCAACGCAGGTATCCTTCGTGGGCCTGCTGGGTCCTGCACGGCGTCGCGATGACCTGTTCACGCTGCTTCCGCCAGCTGCCGTCGAGGCCTTGGCGGGCCGCCTGCGTTCGCCGATTGGTCTGGATCTGGGCGGTCGCGGACCCCATGCGATCGCGTTGAGTATTGCCGCCCAACTCCAAGCATGGCGCCACGCGTCCGCGTTGCCCGTTTCATGACGACGCGTGCACCTGCCCACGCGGTCGTGGTGTTGGCCGCCGGCGGCAGCACGCGTCTCGGCCAGCCCAAGCAGTGGCTGTGCCGCGATGGAGAAACCCTGTTGCACCGCGCTGTGCGCCTGGCGACTGAGACGGCGCCGGACGCGGTGTGGGTCGTGGTCGCTGAGGCGAGCGAGGCCACATCGCAGGCGCTGGCGGACCTCCGCTGCACGCAGCTGGTCAACACGAGTCCCACTGCGGACATGGCTGACAGCCTGCGTACGGCAGCCGATGCGGTGCGGGCAGTTCCGCAGGTGCTGGTGATGCTCTGCGATCAGCCGGCGCTGACGCGGGGGCACCTGCGGGCATTGCTGGACGGTGCACGCGGGTCCGCCTCTGGCTGCGCTGCAACGTTGCTGCACGGGCTGGCCGCCGTCCCGGCCGTGGTGCCGGGACACTGGTTCGACGCGGTGCCCTCTGGCACGGGCCGCGGTGGATTCCGTCAGCGGCTGCGCGCGCTTCCGCGCGAGACGGTGTTTCTGCTGCCCAGCACGGAACTGGAGTTGGATATCGACACACCGGACGACCTGCGCGCCGCGCGCCAGCAGGGGCTGATCGACGCCAAGGGTTGAGGCGTACCCGGCATCACGCACGACACCGATCCGGTAGCGCCGAGCCACGCTCGGCGAGCGCAGCGGCGCCTTCGTCACCCCGCACGTGGCCGGCATTCCGCCGAGCACGGCTCGGCGCTACCCGGTGTCGCACGGTGATGGATTCCGCCGGTGGCCGGCGTTGCCGGGGCCGCGGGGCGTTATGGGACGGTAGCGCCGAGCCACGCTCGGCGAGCGCAGCGGCGCCTTTCGTCCTCCCGCACGTGGCCGGCATTCCGCCGAGCACGGCTCGGCGCTACCCGGTGTCGCACGGTGATGGATTCCGCCGATGGCCCGCGTTGCCGGGGCCGCGGGGCGTTGTGGAAACGGTAGCGCCGAGCCACGCTCGGCGAGCGCAGCGGCGCCTTTCGTCCTCCCGCACGTGGCCGGCATTCCGCCGAGCACGGCTCGGCGCTACCCGGTGTCGCACGGTGACGGATTCCGCCGGTGGCCGGCGTTGCCGGGGCCGCGGGGCGTTGTCGGAACGGTAGCGCCGAGCCACGCTCGGCGAGCGCAGCGGCGCCTTTCGTCACCCCGCACATGGCCGGGATTCCGCCGAGCACGGCTCGGCGCTACCCGGTGTCGCACGGTGATGGCTTCCGCCGGTGGCCGGCGTAGCGGGGGCCGCGGGGCGGTGTGGATCCGGTAGCGCCGAGCCACGCTCGGCGAGCGCAGCGGCGCCTTTCGTCCTCCCGCACATGGCCGGGATTCCGCCGAGCACGGCTCGGCGCTACCGGTGTCGCACGGTGACGGATTCCGCCGGTGGCCGGCGTTGCCGGGGCCGCGGGGCGTTATGAGAACGGTATCGCCGAGCCACGCTCGGCAAGCGCAGCGGCGCCTTCGTCCGGGACCTTACTCTGCCCGGGTCATCGAATACGGGGCGTCGGCGTCCTGCCCTGGCCATGCGGTGTTAGGCTCGGCCTGCATCACGAAACGCAGCTCGCCGCCTGCCAGGATCTCATCGTGGCGCAGGAATGCTCGCTGCAGCGGCTTCCCGTTGAGCGTGACGGAACCGACGTAGGCGTGTCCGGCCTTCAGCCCATCGGCGACGATGCGGAACGTCTTGCCGTTCGGCAGATGCAACGCCGCCTTCGGCAGGAACGGCCGGCCGATGATGTACTCGCCACTGCCCGGTGCCACCGGATAGAAGCCCAACGCCGTGAACAGGTACCACGCCGACATCTGTCCCAGGTCATCGTTGCCGGCCAGCCCGTCGGGACGATCGGCGTACTGCGTGTCCATGATCTGCTTCAGGCGTGCCTGCGTGCGCCAGGGCTGCCCCGCGTGGGCGTACAGGTAAGCCACGTGATGGCTGGGTTCGTTGCCGTGTGCATACCAGCCGATGAGACCGGTGATGTCCTCCATGTGCTCGAACACCGACGGATCCACCTTCGCCTCGAACACCTGGTCCAGCCGGGCCAGCAGGGCATCGGCCCCGCCGTGAGCGTCGGCCAGACCCCGCACGTCCTGCGGCACATACCAGGAGTACTGCCATGCATTGCCCTCGGTGTAGTCGGTGCCGTAACCGCTGGCCGATGGATCAAACGGCATACGGAAGCTGCCGTCGCGCTTGCGCGCACGCATGAAGCCCGTCTCCGCATCGAACGCATGTTTCCAGTTGCCGGCGCGCTTGTTGAAGGTCGCGGCCACGTCGCTGCGGCCCATCGCCTCCGCCATGCGGGCGATGGTCCAGTCGTCGTAGGCATATTCCAGCGTCTTGCTGGCCGCCTCGCCTTCTTCGTCGATCGGCACCCACCCCAGCTCACGATACTGCGCGATGCCATCGTAGGGGCCGTGGTTGGCGGTCGCGACCATCGCATCCAGCGCCTTGTCCGCATCGAAGCCACGGATGCCCTTCAGGTACGCGTCGGCGATCACCGGGACCGCGTGGTAGCCGATCATGCACCAGGTCTCCTGGCCATGGAACGACCACACCGGCAGCATGCTGTAGGGGCTGTGCTGCTGGTGGGCCAGCAACGAATTGATGAAGTCGCTGTTGCGCTGCTCCGGCTGCACCAGGGTCAGCAGCGGATGCAGGGCGCGGTAGGTATCCCACAACGAGAACGTCGAATGGTGGCGGAAGCCTTCAGCGCGATGCACGGCATTGTCGGGGCCGCGGTACTGCCCATCCACATCCATCGACAATGTCGGGCCCAGCAGCGAGTGGTACAGCGCCGTGTAGGCACTGCGCTGGTCGGCGCGCGGTGCGTCGATGTCCAGGACGCCCAGCGCGTCGGTCCACTTCTTTTTGGCCTCGGCGCGCACGCGGTCGAAATCGTAATCCGGTACCTCCGCATCCAGGTTGGCGATCGCGCCGGCCTCACTGACCGAAGAAATCGCGACCTTCACCACCAGCGGGCCCTGAAGCGTGCCGAAGTCGAAGCTGGCCACCAGCTGCCGTCCTTCGATCTGCGCCCGCTGCAACGGCGACCCGTGGCCCGGCGGCGGAAACCCCTTGTAGGCGATGTCCGTTTCCGTATTGTGCAGCGCATGCGCCTGCAGGGGCCGCGAGAAACGCAGGGCGAAGTACAGCTGCCGACCCGGCGCCCAGCCCCGCGTTTCGCGGAAGCCGGTCACGGTGCCGTCGTCGCGCACCCGCAGACGCGACCACAGGATCTTGCCGGGGTAGTCGTACAGGCTGGTGCGAAGGTCCAACAGCACCTTCGCTTCATCGCCCTTGGCGAATGCGTACCGGTGCACACCGACGCGCTCGCTGGTGGTCAGTTCGGCGCGTACGCGATAGTCGTCCAAGGTGACGGCGTAGTAGCCGGGCTCGGCTTTTTCGTCGTCGTGCGTGAAGCGGGAGGCATAGCCACTACGCGGTTTCTCCGGATCGCCCCGCTCCAGGCCCGGATCACCGGTGTACGGCATCAACAGCACGTCGCCCAGATCGGAATGCCCGGAGCCCGAGAAATGCGTGTGCGAGAAGCCGACGATGCTGGTGTCGTCATGGCGGTAGCCAGCAGCCCAGTCATAGGCCTTCTCGCGGGGCTGGATGCGGGTATCCGGACTCAATTGCACCATGCCGAACGGCACCGTGGCGCCGGGGTAGGTGTGACCCTCACCCGCCGTGCCGATGAACGGGTCCACCGCGGCGAACGCGCGCTCCCCGATCATGGCTGCGCTGGTGAGGCTTGAGCCGGTGGCCAGGCAGATGCCCGCAGCCCAGGCCACCCAGTGACGCGTCACGCTGATTCCCATGGTCGGCATTTAGATCGATTCAGGAGAGTCGATCCTAGCATCACGAAAGCACGCCAGCATGTTGCAGTGCCGCGCCTGAGCGCGACATGCCAACCTCAACGCGCCAGCGTTGCCGCCAAGGCGTCGAGATCATCCGCGACAGCGGGACGCACTACCCGGCCTACTTCCTGCCCATCGCGCAGCAGGATCAACGTCGGCCACAGCTTTACGCTGAAGGAGCGACCCAGTGGCCGCCCCTTCCCATCTTCCACCCACTGGTGCGGCACGCCGTGCTGCTGCACAAGCGCTGCGACCAGCGGCTTGGCCAGCTGGCAATGCCCGCACCAGGTCGCGCCGAACTCCAGCAGCAGCCAGCCGCTGCCCGCATCAATCTGCTCGCGGGACGGTTCGCTGGCCATCGCGGGGTCAGGCGCGGTCTGCATGCTGTCAGCTCAGTGCGCGCTGGATGTCTTCCAGCGGTGCGTTGGTGAAGTCCTTCGCCAGGTCGAGTACGAGTCGCGACTGCACTTCTTTGTGCAGCTGCGGACGGATACGTCCCAGCGTCTGCGGGTCGGCGATCAGTACCAGGTGCGCATAGCGGTTGTTCAACGCATCATCGTTGAGCTGCTCGGCCAACTGCTTGGCAAAGGTTGCTTCGTTGAGCTGCGAGATGGTCATGTCTTTCGGCACCGCGCCCGACGGGCCCTGCCCGGATACGCCGGCATCACTGACATCACGCAGCACCAGCTCATCCTGCTGCTTGAGCTTCAACTCCGTCTTGCTGCCGACGTTGGTGAACACGCGCGCAGAACCGCCGTCGGCCACGACGATCAGGGTACCTTCGGGAATGGGGGTGTGCTCGGTCATGGCGTGTGCTCCGCTTGAGGTGATCAGGAAAGTAGTCACCACCGTAGAGACACGGATGTAAGCATCCTGCGTGCCCGGTGTGTGCGTACCGTGCATTTCCCACCCTCAGCAGGCAGCGAAACGTGACGGGATGTCGCGCAGCGCGTGCACTTCAAGCGTGGGCGTCGCACTGCCGTCGTTCGGCAGGCGTGCGGGATTGAACCAGCAGCTGTCGATGCCGTAACGGTTCGCGCCCAGCACATCCGCCTCCAGGCGGTCACCGATGATGACCGTCTGCGACTTCACGAACCGGCGCGCCATCGCGGTGCTGAAGGCGAAGAAGCGTTCATCCGGCTTGGCATGACCACAGGCCTCGGACGTGGCAACGAAACTAATGCGATCTGCGAGGCCGGATACGGCGATGCGCCGCGACTGCACCTGCTCGATGCCGTTGGTGATGATGCCGATCTCGCCCTGCGCGGCCAAGGCATCGCACAGCGCACGTGCGCCTTCGATCAGGACCACCGTCTGCGGCAGCCAGTCCAGATAGGAATCACTTGCCCTGCGCGGATCGGCATCGATGCCATGCAGCGCGAACAGCCTGCGGAAGCGCTCGACCTTCAGCACATCCTTGCTGATCTCACCTTGTTCCAGCGCGGTCCACAGACCCCGGTTTATCCCCTGGTAGTCCGCGAACACCGCGTCTGCCGTATCGGGCACACCCAGGCTGGCGAGCATGCGCTTGAAAGAAAGCCGCTCCGAGGCCCTGAAATCCAGCAGCGTGTCATCCAGATCGAGCAGGAACAGGCGGTATTTCATGCGGTGCAGCGTGGTTCGTGGGAGCTGCAGGCTAGCACCCCGATGCGCGGGGTGCACAGGGCACCACCTACCACCGGGATGCCGCCGACGCTGTCAGATTTGCCCCTTGCTGGACGAGGACGCGCTCGTATCTGCTGTGCGCTGGATCACAGCCGACGCTGCGGTCCTGTCGCTCCCGTCCAGTGACCCGGTCGGCGGGCTGCTCCCTCCCCCCTTCCCCAGGAGACCTCCATGCAGGAGCACGCTAACGCTCATGCCCATTTCGGCTGGTTCAAGCGGCGACGCCACATGCGCGTTGGCGAAATCACCGTCGTCGACGCGCCGATGCTGCGCCGCGCGGTGGGTGCTGCGGCGCTGGGCAACGCCATGGAATGGTTCGATTTTGGCGTATATGGCTATCTCGCCGTCACGCTGGGACAGGTTTTCTTCCCGGCCAGCAATCCAGCGGCACAGCTGATCGCGACGTTCGCCACGTTCACGGTCGCCTTCCTGGTGCGGCCACTCGGCGGGCTGGTGTTCGGACCCCTCGGGGACCGCTATGGGCGACAGAAAGTGCTGGCCTGCACGATGGTGCTGATGTCGCTTGGTACGTTCAGCATCGGCCTGATCCCGACCTACGACAAAATCGGTCTGTGGGCGCCCGCGCTGCTGCTGCTGGCGCGCTTGCTGCAAGGGTTCTCCACCGGTGGCGAATACGGTGGTGCGGCCACCTTCATCGCCGAGTATTCCACCGACCGCAACCGCGGACTGATGGGAAGCTGGCTCGAGTTCGGCACGCTGGGAGGCTATATCGCCGGTGCAGGGACCGTGACCACCCTGCACCTGCTGCTGAGCACGCCACAGATGCTCGACTGGGGGTGGCGCATCCCGTTCATCGTCGCCGGCCCGCTGGGAATGCTGGGGCTTTACATGCGGATGCGGCTGGAAGAGACGCCGGCGTTCAAGGCCTATACCGAAGAAGCCGAAAAACGTGACAATGAGCGACCAGGCCTGGGCGAGCTGCTGCGCGTGCACGGTCGGCAACTGCTGGTCTGCATGGGGCTGGTGCTGGTGTTCAACGTCACCGACTACATGCTGTTGACCTACATGCCCAGCTATCTCAGCGTCACCCTCGGGTACGCCGAGAGCAAGGGGCTGCTGCTGATCATCATCGTGATGCTGGTGATGATGCCGTTGAACATCGTCGGCGGCATCTTCAGCGACCGGCTCGGCCGGCGCCCCATGATCATCGGGGCCTGCATCGCGTTGCTGCTGCTGGCCATCCCCTGCCTGCTGCTGGTACGCAGCGGTCACGATGGGCTGATCTTCCTCGGTCTGCTGCTGCTCGGCGTGGCATTGGTGTGCTTCACCAGCTCGATGCCGTCCACCCTGCCCGCCTTGTTCTATACGCCCGTGCGCTACAGCGCCTTGTCGATCGCGTTCAATGTGTCGGTGTCGCTGTTCGGTGGTACCACGCCGCTGGTTACCGCCTGGCTGGTGCACCACACCGGTGATCCGATGATCCCCGCGTACTACCTGATGGGGGCAGCCGTGATTGGACTGGTCACCATGCTCTTCGTGCGCGAAACCGCCGGCCTGCCCCTGCGTGGCTCGCCGCCTGCCGTGGCCAGCAGCCAGGAGGCCAGTGCACTGCTACGCAGCGATGCCAACGTGACCGTGGACGACCAGTTGCCATCCTTGCAGCCGGAAGCTCCCGCTGCACCGCTCCGCGGGGGCTGACGCAGCTGCGTCTGATTGGACGAAAAAACACCCCGTCGTTGCCGACGGGGTGCCTGCGCGTTCGATGACCACGTGCGCTTGCGTGGATCAGGCCGCTTTAAGGACCTGACGATAATCGTCGTGATTGGCGATTATGGTTTTTGCGCCGGTAACGTCGGTCGCCTCCCGAGCCGTCCACGCTGATTCCTCGCCACGTCGAAACCAATACAGCCCCTTCAGCTGAGCATTGGCCCCCCAATACTCACGTGGTGGAGCTGGCGGGACTCGAACCCGCGTCCGCAACGCCTCCTCTTTGCTTCATACAGCCATAACCCCGTTGCCAACGACTGCGTGAGGGTGCGTCCCGATACCGGCGACGCAGGGCTATTGAAACAGGCGCGGACACACGCAGCTTTCAGGAATCGCGCATGCGGCTCAGTGGCGCCGCTGCCGGACCAGCCCGGCCAGGGCGCGGGCGGTGCTCGCCGCAGCGGCCGGCTTCTGCAGGCGCACGCAGGCGGCATGCATCCCGCTTTCGACGGTGTCGTCATAGCCGGTGACCACCACATAGGGCAGGCCCGCCGCCTGCAGCGCCTTCACCAGGGACGCCTCTGCCCCCCGTCCGAGGTTGAGATCGACCACCGCAGCATCCACGCGGCCCGTGGACAATGCATGCAGCGCGGTGGCGGCCGCCGAATGGGGGCCATCGACCTCGGCACCGGCGCTGCGCAAGGCCGCTGCGGTGTCGTGCGCCAGATAGAAATCGTCCTCGACCACCAACACCCGGCAGCCGGCCAGCAGGGCTGCATCGCCCAGGTCGACCGACCCACCGCCCACGCCGGCACTGCTCGGCGCGTCGGTCTGCAGGATACTGTCACGCTGGCGCAGGGGGAACGAAATCTGCGCCTCGGTGCCGTCCGGACTCATGCGCATGTGGCCCTCTCCGTCCAGCTCGTACGGAATGCGCTCCTCCACCAACGCCATCCCGAAACCACGGCGACATGGCTGCTGCCAGTCGTCGCGCGGCGCATGGGTCTCCCGCCAGCGTACGTCCAGCCAGCGTTCCAGCACCCCTTCGCGCAGCGACCAGGTGACGTCGACCCGCCCGCTCGGCTCGCGCAATGCACCGTGGCGTACCGCATTGCTGGCCAACTCATGGATCGCCAGCGACAGCACTTCGGCGGCCTTCGGTGGCACCACGGTCGATGGCCCACGCAGCACCACCCGCGACTCGGTCGCCGCGTGCGAGCCCAGTTCGTCGGTCAGCAAGGTGCGCAGATCGATGCCCACATTCGCTGCACGCGTCAGCAGTGCCTGCGTGCGCGCAAGGGACATCACCCGGCCCGACAACCGCTGTGCATAGTCCTCCACGCTGGTCGCCGACTCGCGTGTCCGCAGCGTGATCGATCCGATGGTGGCCATGATGTTGCGGACGCGGTGCTGCAGTTCGGCCACCAGCACGCTCTGGTGCTCGGTCCAGCGGCGTTCGTCGGTCACATCACTGGATATTCCCGCGATGCGGGTCACCCGCCCCTGCGCATCGAAGAGTGGAAAAACGGTGTCGCGGATCCAACGGAACTGGCCATCGGACGGCCGTAACACGCGGAACTCATGTACGCGCCGGGTACCGTCGCGTACGTCGCGCAGCGTGCCGATCGCGGCGTCCCGGTCGTCGGGCACCACGCGTGCCGCCCACTCCCGCAGTTCGCAGGCCGCCTCGTCAGCGGCGATGCCGTACACCGCATCGAAGGCGGTGCTCTGCAGCTCGGCAGCCAGCGTATCGGCGTCGCGTATCCACAGCACATCGGACGAGGCCGCAGCAAACTGCCGGAAGCGCTCTTCATTGAGACGCAGGCGCTCGTTGCTCAGACGCAGCTCGGCCTCTGACCGTTCGCGCTCCACGCGTGCGACATGCTCGGCGGTGGTGTCGAACATGGTGACCAGCACGCCCTCGATGTCACCGTGGCCGTCGCGCAGCGGGCTGTAGGTGATGGTGAACCAGACATCCTGCAGCGCGCCACGCCGGTGCAACGGATAGCATTTGTCGGAGAATACGACGGTTTCGCCCTGCCACACCCGGTCGTAGATCGGGCCGTTGATGTGCCACACCTCGGGCCAGCACTCGGCGGTAGGCTGCCCCAGGCCGGCCGGGTGTTTTTCCGCCATGATCTCGGCGTACCCGTCGTTGTAGATCTGCAGCAGATCAGTGCCCCACAGCACGATCATCGGGAAGCCATGGGCCGCCATGAGATCCACCGTGGCCTGCAGGTGGGGTGGCCATGCGGCCTGCGGACCCAATGGGCATGCGGTCCAGTCATGCTGTCTGATGCGGTCGGCCATGCCGATACCGCTGAGGTCCTTCACCCGCGCGCCGGGCGCTGGTCGCTGGCCGTCGGTGCGGTACAGGGAGGGGTCCGTCTGGCTCGCCATGGGGGTGTCACCCACCCCGGATCGCAGTCGGCGGACCCATCGCGGTCTGCAGGATGCGCGTCAGCGCTTCCAGCCGATAGGGCTTGCCGCAGCGCGGGGTGTCAGCGAAGCGCTCCGGCACGTTGTCGTCGTAGCCGGACGTGAGCACGAAAGGAATATTGCGTTCAGCAAGCCGGTCCGCGAGCGGGTACACCAACTCACCGCCCAGGTTGATGTCCAGCAGGGCACCGTCGATCTCCTGCTCGTCCACCAGCTCGCCCAGTTTTTTAAGGTTTCCAGCCGGGCCTACTACATCCACACCCTGCATCTGCAGGTATTCCACGAGGAACATGGCGATGTTGTACTCGTCCTCGGCAACCAGCACCCGCTTGCCGTCCAGCCCGCCTGTGTCCTTCATCGTTCCCGTCACGCGTTCCTCCTGCTTGTGCGCGCGCTCGTTGAATGCGCTGCGCGGTGCTGCCATGGGTATGGGGTGGATGATGCTGCAGATGCAGGGCAACGCAACGTGAGGGATGGGTTCGGCAGCGGTGATTGCGCGATTTGCGTCAGATCACAGCGCCGTGGGCTCGAAACGAGGACGCTGTACGTCACCTCTGTCGAAAGGCGATATCCATGACTGCCGCCGCTCCGCTCGTGCCCGCCGCCGTCGCGCAGTCAACGACAAGCTTTCCCTTGCAGGTCATCAGCCTGACGGGCGCATGCTGGGAAGGGCGGGTGCGCGAGGCCAGCGTCCCCGGTGCAGAGGGGCGGTTGGGGATCATGGCAGGCCACCTGCCCCTGTTGGCGCCATTGCGCGAAGGTCTGGTCCGCCTGTTTCCGGAGCAAGGCGAAACGCCCGTGGACATCCATGTGACCGGCGGCTACCTGGAGGTCCAGCCTGACCAGGTCATCGTGCTGGCCGACCTCGCCTCACGCAGCAGCGCAGTGGACGCAGCACGTGCCGACGAAGCCCGCCAGCTGGCGACCTCCCCCCTGGCGGCGGCCCTCACCGACGACCGCTACAGTGCTGTGCACGCTGAACTGGTCGCCCACCTCGCCCACCTGCGCCGCCCGCTCTGCCATCGCTGAGCGGCCGCCAAGCCGATCACGACCCGCGGGCAAGGGCGGTGACCGGCTGGCGTGCCGATGCCGGTGGTTCAGCTGCTGCTGGCTGCGAGCAGGCAGAGGCTGTATGCGGGCATCAACCACACACCGGATTCGTCCGGCTGCAACGCCACCTCCGGCGTCTGCAGCAGTACCTTGCGGAATTCGGCGTCGTGCAGGGTTGCGCGGAACGGCTGCGGCTCGGCCTCCGCATTGATCAGCAGGGCCAGGCTGAGATGGCGACCGGTATCGCTCGCACCGTTGTCCACGCTGCGCCCGTCGAGCACGATCACCAGTCCCCTGCCCTCGCTGTCGTGCCAGTCGGCCGGCTGCATGGGCGCGCCGTCGGGACGCAGCCAGTGGATATCACCCGCAAGGTCGCCTTCGCGCAGGAAGCGGTTCCTGCGCAGCAGGCCGTAGCGACGACGCAGGGCCAGCAGGCGACGCACGAACGCTGCCTGTGCCTGCGCCGGTGGCTGGCCTGCGCGTTCCCAGTCTATCCACGCCAGTTCGTTGTCCTGGCAATAGACATTGTTGTTGCCGCGTTGGGAGTGACCGAACTCATCGCCTGCCAACAGCATCGGCGTGCCCTGCGAAAGCAGCAGGGTGGCCAGCAGGTTGCGCATCTGCCGTGCACGCACGCCCCGGATCACCGGGTCGTCGGTTTCGCCTTCAACGCCGTGGTTGCTGGACAGGTTGTGGCCGTGGCCATCACGGCCCTGCTCGCCGTTGGCATCGTTGTGCTTGTGTGCGTAGCTGACCAGGTCATGCAGCGTGAACCCGTCATGCGCGGTGATGAAGTTGATGCTGGCCGACGGTCTTCGGCCGTGGTGGTCGAACAGATCGGCCGAGCCGGTGAAGCGCGCAGCGAAGCCGGGCAGCTGTCCGCCGTCGCCACGCCACAGGGCACGCGCCGTATCACGGAAGCGGTCGTTCCACTCTGCCCAGCCGGGCGCGAACGCCCCCAGCTGGTAACCCCCCGGGCCGATGTCCCAGGGTTCGGCGATGAGTTTCACCTGGCTGAGCAACGGGTCCTGTCGCACGGCGTCGAGAAAGCTGCATGACGGATCGAAGCCGTGCTTTTCCCGGCCGAGGATGGTCGCCAGGTCGAAGCGGAATCCGTCCACCCGCATCTCGGTGACCCAGTAGCGCAGGGAATCCATCACCATCCGCAAGGCGCCGGCATTGGTCAGATCGAACGTGTTGCCGGTACCGGTATCGTTGATGTAGAACCGTCGGTCGTCGGCCAGCCGGTAGTAGCTGGCGTTGTCGATGCCCTTGAACGACAGCGTGGGCCCCAGCTCGTTGCCTTCGGCGGTGTGGTTGTAGACCACGTCCAGGATGACTTCCAGGCCGGCGTGGTGCATGCGGGCAACCATCTGCTTGAACTCGGCCACCGTACCCTGCGACAGATAGCGCGGGTGCGGGGCAAAGAAGCCGATGGAGTTATAGCCCCAGTAATTGCGCAGCCCCTGTTCAAGCAGATGCTGGTCATCGATGAACGCATGGACCGGCAGCAGCTCGATGGCGGTGACACCCAGATGCTTCAGGTGATCGACCATCGCGTCGTGGCGCAGGGCGGAGAACGTGCCGCGGTCTTCAACGGGGATCGCAGGATGACGCATGGTCAGCCCGCGCACGTGGGCCTCGTAGATCACCGTGTGGTCCCACGCGGTGGCAGGCGCGCGTTCATTGCCCCAGCTGAAGGCCGGATCGACCACCGCGCAACGCGGCATGTAGGCGGCGCTGTCGCGCCGGTCGAAGCTGAGGTCACGGTCGCGGTGGCCGATCGTGTAGCCGAACAGATGGGGCGCCCACTTCAGCTCGCCGACGATCTGCTTGGCATAGGGGTCCAGCAGCAACTTGTTGGGGTTGAAGCGGTGCCCCGCTTCCGGCGCATACGGACCATGCACCCGATACCCGTAGCGTTGCCCCGGCCGCGCATCGGGCAGGTAGCCGTGCCAGATCTCGTCGGTGTACTCGGGCAGCGCGATGCGTTCGCGCTCACGGCCGCGCGCATCGAACAGGCACAGCTCGACCCGGGTGGCATGCCGCGAATACAGGGCGAAATTGACACCGAGTCCGTCCCACGTCGCGCCCAGCGGATAGGGCCGGCCTTCGCGTACACGCGATGTCTGCGTCCACTTACGCGTGGCCATCTCCCGCCTCCGCCGTGACATCGGCGGGCGACGCAGCCGAATCGGACTCGCTGTCGCGGACACCCTTCATGACGGTCATGTCAGCCTGGACCAGGCGCTGGGCCATGTGCCAGTGGCGCAGCTGCTGTCCATCAGGACGCCCTTCGGCTTCCCATATCTGGTGGGCCAGGGCCGCCGTGCGTTCGTCCCGTTCCTTATCGTCCACGTTCTTCTCCCGTTTCAGTTACCCATACCGCGACCGGGCCGCCATCCAGCAGTGCACCCGGTCGGTCAATGTCCGTCGACGCCAGGCGTCGCCCATCCAGCAGATTGCGCCACGGCCGTGCGCGCAACCGGTCGTCCATGTCCTGCAGTACCGCGTGGGACGGTCGGGCGCAGCGCAGGCCGTCCATTCCCTCCGCGCGCTCCAGCACACCGCATCGGTCCACCAGCAGCAGAACCGCCTCGCCGTCGTGCTCCCGGAGCAGCGCCATGACCGCGTCATCACCCTTCACCGCCAGCTGCCGAAGCGGTGCATGGCGGTAAAGGGCGGGATGGCGCGCGCGATGCTGCAGCATCGCCGCCAGCATCAGCGCCTTGGGCGCCCCGTCAGTCCATTCCTGCAGGCCAGCGGCCCACGAGGTGGTGTCGGTCAGCCACTCCCTGCGCTGCGCGTGGTCCACGGCGCGTCGGTTGTCCGGATCGACCAGACTGAAATCCCATCCTTCGTTGCCCTGATACAGATCGGGCACGCCGGGGCAGCCCAGCTGCAGGGCGAGCTGCGCCAGACCCAGCCGCGCGCCCATCGGCGCGATACTGCGCACGAAGGCGTCCATCGCTGAACGCAGTTCGCCCGCCGCAGGGTGGCTGCCCAGCCACTCGATCCACTGCAGCGCGGCCTGTTCGGCCACTTCATCCGGCGCAGACCATCGACTGACCCGTTTGCCCTCCCGCAAAGCCTTGCGCAGCCAGTCACCGACCCGCTCGAAGTACGCAGACTGCACGGCCTCGGCCCGCAGCGGCCAGCTGCCCAGCAGCGTCTGCCACAGCATCAGCGTCTCGGCGCCTGGCAAGGGACACGGGTGTCCCGCCTGTTCGGCCAGCGTGTTCCAGTGCGTCACCTGTTCCTGCCACACCGCCACATTCCAGCTGAGCGCAGCAAGCCGACAGCGCGCATCCGGGCCCCGTTTGTGATCGTGCGTGGCGACCGCCAGCAAAGCCTGCGGCCAATGCGTGCCGCGCTCCTGCGCCAGGGCCACGAAGGCGGCGGAAGGCAGCGCGATGCGCGCGGGATCGCTGCCCACCTCATTGCGTGACAGCATGCGCGCATGTCGATAGAAGGCCGTGTCCTCCACGGCCTTCGCGTTGAGCGGTGCTGCCACCTGTTCGAATCGGGTCCGCAGCGCGGCACTTTCCAGCGTGTCCGCCGCGAGCAGGCCGACGATGCGCTGCAGCGCACTGCGCTCGGCTTCATCCAGGCTGCCCG
Organism: Stenotrophomonas sp. 169; assembly: GCF_014621775.1. NCBI lineage: Bacteria > Pseudomonadati > Pseudomonadota > Gammaproteobacteria > Lysobacterales > Lysobacteraceae > Stenotrophomonas > Stenotrophomonas sp. 169. The sequence continues at coordinate 2,066,113 of NZ_CP061204.1, read as the reverse complement.
CTGCTGCCTCGCGGGCGCGTTGCATCCACCCGTGGTCGGCCTGCGAGCGCAAGCCGTGTGTGCGGTAAACCGGGAAGTGCACGAGCAGCGCGGATGCTGCACGGGCGAACATGCCCGGGGTGAGGTCGGCAGTGGCTGCATCGTTTCCTGTCAGGGCCTGCAGTTGGCGCAGGAACCGATCCAGGTCGGGCCGCAACGAGCCGTCCAGGACCTGCTGCCGTGCCTGCCGCTGCACCGCATCGAAGTGGCGCGCATCCTGGCTGGCGGACTGCCACAGCGCCTGCAGGGCGGGTTCACTGCCCTCGGCATGCAGCACCGCACCCACCTGGTCCATGAAGTCATAACCGGTGCTGCCGTCACAGCACCAGTCCTCCGGCAGGGCCTCGCCATCGGCGAGGATCTTTTCCACGTGCAGGGTCAACGTGCCTGGCGCCTGGCCTGCGGCCGCGCCTGCAGCGTCCAGTGCGAAGCGCAGCCGGCGCAGGTAGCCGGCGGGATCGGACAAGCCATCGACATGGTCGATGCGCAGGCCCTGCACGCGGCCCTCGCGCACCAGCCGGAGCGGCAACGCATGCACTGCATCGAAGACCTCATCGCGCTCCACGCGCAGCGCTACCAGCCCGCTGATATCGAAGAAGCGGCGATAGTTCACTACGTCCGCGCCCGTGCGCCACCACGCCAGCCGATACGCCTGTCGCTGCAGCAGGTCATGCAGCCGCGCAGGCGATCGCCTGCAGCGTTCGGTCCACGTCTCCCAGCTGTCCGCCGGTGCGGGATGGCTGAGCGGCGACAGCGGCAAGCGCAGGTCATGGTGCCGCAGTTCGGGGCCTTCGCTGCCCACCTCCAGGGTCACCGCGCCTTCTGCCAGGGCGGCCTCCAGCGGACGGTCCAGCACCGGCAACCACACCTTGCCCTCGCAGCCGGGCGCTTCCCACTCGATGTCGAACCAGTCGGCGTACGCGCTGCGACGACCGTGGCGAAGCACGTCGTGCCACCACGGATTCGCCGGGCTGGCCGCCATGTGGTTGGGCACGATGTCGAGCACGATGCCCACGTCGTGCGCCTGCGCGGCCTGGGACAAACGGGCGAACCCCGCTTCCCCGCCCAGCTCTGCGCTGATGCGGGTCGGGTCCGTGTTGTCATAGCCGTGGGTCGAGCCGGCGGCAGCCTGCGCCACCGGCGACAGATACAGATGACTGATGCCAAGACGGGCGTAGTAGTCGACCTGTGCCGCTGCCGCGTCGAAATCGAAACCCGCATGCAGTTGCAGGCGGACCGTAGCGCGTAAGGTGTTCATGGGGTGCTCTCTTTGCCCCGCTGGCCCGCAAAGGCGGCGAGGCGCGCGCTGACCGCGCTTTCATCAAGTTGCAAGGGAACCCGTCGGCGCCAGTTCGGGTGTTCGCTGGTGGTGCCCGGCAGGTTCGGTTGTTCTTCCAGCCCCAGCGCATCTTCCAGCGGCAACAGGGCGAGGCGCGCCGGCGAGCGCGCCGTCAGCGCAAGGGCGTCGCGTTGCAGGTCGCCGCTGTCCAGGCCTTCGTCGGCGACCCGCTCGGCCAGCTGCTGCACTTCGCATTGGCGTTGCTGCCGTGCCGTGCGGGTGGCGGATCCGTCGTTCCAGCCAAGCCGCTGTCGCCACGCCAGGTCGGTACCGCGCAACCAGCCGGCGAGCGGTGGAAGATCATGGGTCGAGGTCATCGCCACGGCGGTTTCGCGCCAGCGTGCTGGCGGCCACACGCCCTTCTCGTCACGGCTGAAGGCCAGCACGTCCAGACCCAGCACGCCCCGCGACGCGAGTGCGTCGCGGATGCCGGGCGGCACCACGCCCAGGTCTTCGCCGATCACCAGGCAACGGTGACGCCAGGATTCAAGCACCAGCAGGTTGAGCAGGTCGTCGAACGGCTGATCGAGGTAGACGCCTTGGCCGGCGCCCGCCCCCCGCGGCACGACCCACAAGCGCCGCAGTCCCAGGATGTGGTCGATGCGGACCCCGCCCCGCTCGGCCATGACGGCGCGCAGCAGGCTGATGAACGGCGCGTAGCCCTGCGCGCGCAGGGCCAGCGGCGAATAGCCGGTGATGCCCCACGCCTGTCCGTGCGGATTGAAGGCGTCCGGTGGTGCCCCCAGTTCCAGGCCCCGCAGCACTGCATCGGCATTGGCCAGTGCCTCGATGCCGGACGGGTCGAAACCCACGGCGAGGTCTGCGATCAGGCCGATATGCATGCCCTCGCTGCGCACCTGCTGCTGCGCCTGCCGCCAGCTTTCCTGTGCCAGCCACTGCCCGAAAGCGAGCAGCGAAGCCGGCGTGCGCGACAACGCGGCCGTGTGCTGGCTCCATTGCAGCAGATCGTCACCGAGCGCCTGCATTCCGGCTTCGATGGACTGCCATTGCGCGGGCTGCTGCGTCTGCAGCCACGCAGGCAACCGGCCGATCCACTGCCATTTGGCTGCAGCGGCGGCTGGCCAGTCGATCAGCGTCGCCGCTTCATGTCGTGCCAGCGTCTGGTCGAGAACGGGGTCGGCATGCCGGACGGCGGCGGCGGCCTCGGCAAGCACCTGGAGCGGCGACGCGTGCACGGGCTCGAGCCAGCGGCGGTCGCTGGGCGAATACGGGCTGTAGGCATCGGTGATCGGCATGCTGGCGTGGATCGGCGACAGAGCCATGGACGTAGCGCCGTGCAGGCGCAGCGCCCTGCCCCACGCAAGCGCGCCGGTGCTGTCGCCGATCCCGCCATCGTCCTGACCACGCAGGCCCTGCACCTGCAGCGCGGCGCCCCACGGCCGCATGGACGCACCGGCGTGCGGGAACCACGCCTGTGCTGGCGATACGGCAACGCGTTGCTGCCGTCCGCCCTGCAGCCACATGTAGTAGCCGGGCTGCAGCGGCGCACCCCAGCGGCCACTGCGCTCACGCAGCGCCGGCTGCTCTTCACCGCTCTCGGCGCGCCAGGCGGCCGCAGCGTCGCCTGCACCGGGGATGATGAGCGGCTGACCGCATACCGTGGTCAGCAGCGGTGCGTCCGCTGTGCCCTGCTCTGCTCCCCCTCGCAAGGTGGCCAGGACGGCGCCCAGCACCTCCGGCGAGACGGTCCGTTCGATGCCACTGACGTCGGTCCAGTGCGGATGCAGGCCGGCGTCCACCGCGCGGCGCTGGAGGTCAGCGTCGCCGGGTGCCGGGCGGCTCATGACGCCACCCAGTGCACGCGGATGCCGCCGCCGGCCGCGAGCTGCGCTGCCTGCGCATCACCCTGCGCATGCAGCACCTGGCCGTCGGGCAGGCGGTGCGCAACGTCGGCTGGGCCAGCATTGAATGCCACCCACCACTGTCCTTCGGGCAGCTGCCAGCCGGCCTGGACGGCCTGCGGGCCCAGTACCCTGGCGCCCAGCGAGCGCGCACGCGCCAGCGCGGGTTGCAGGTAGCGCCTGCGCAGGGCCAGCAGCGCCGCGAAATCGTCGATATGCGCAGCGGCCAGAGCATCGTCCGCCGGTGGCAGCGCGACCCGCGAGCGTTCAAACGTGGCGATCGCGTTGGGATCCGGTATGCGGTCCCGCTCGGACTGCGAAGAAAATGCCGCAAACCCGGCGAACTCTCGACGCCTGCCCTCGCGCACGGCCTCGTCCAGCGGCGGCGCGAAGTCGGTGAAGAACTGGAACGGCTGCCGCGCGTGCCACGGCTCCCCCATGAAGACCAGCGGCACCATCGGGGTCAGCAGGGTCAGCGCCTGGACAGCGGAGGCGATCGCCGGCGTCACCTGCGTGCACAGGCGATCACCGAACGCACGGTTGCCGATCTGGTCGTGGTTCTGCGCGAAGATCACGAAATGATCGGCCGACACATCCGCACTCGGCTCGCCACGCATCTCGCCTTTGTGGTTGCGCTCACCCTGCCAGCCAAACCCTTCGGCGAGCGAGCGTGCAAGCAGCTCGGCCGCGCGATCCGCATAGTCCGCGTAATACCCCTCGCATTCCCCGGTCACCATCACATGCAGGGCGTTGTGGTAATCGTCGTTCCACTGCGCCTGGAAGCCCGCGCGCAGCCAGTGCGCCTGGTTGCGCTCGTTCTCCAGCACCAGGTGGATCGGCCGGTCCGCGCCGCAGTGCGTGCGCACACGGTGCTGCAGATCGGCAAGGAAATCGTTGGGTACGATGGTGTGCACCGCATCCAGACGCAGGCCATCGAAGCGATACTCCTGCAGCCACATCAACGCATTGTCGATGAAGAAACGGCGCACCTGCGGTTGCCGGAAGTCGATGGCTTCGCCCCAGGGCGTGGGCGCATCGGTGCGGAAAAACGCGGACGCGTAGCGCGACAGCAGATTGCCCTGCGGACCGAAGTGGTTGTAGACCACATCCAGCAGCACGGCCATTCCCTGCGCGTGTGCGTCATCGACCAGCGCCTTGAGCGCATCGGGATGGCCGTAGACTTCGGCCGGAGCGTACGGGAACACCCCGTCGTAGCCCCAGTTCCGGCGTCCAGGGAACTGCGCGACGGGCATCAGCTCCAGCGCCGTGATGCCCATCGCGGCCAGCGCAGGCAGTTGGGCGCGCAGTCCGTCGATGCCCCCACTGCAGCCGAGATGCACTTCGTAGATCACCAGTTCGTGCCACGCGCGACCTGTCCACTCGCTTTTCCACGCATGCCCGTCGACGGGCAGCAGCGCACTGGCGCCCTCTACTCCGTGCGGCTGCCAGCGCGACGCCGGATCGGGCACCTGCTCGTCGCCATCGATCCGGTACCGATATGGCGCACCGGCGCTGCCGGCGGCGTCCACGCTGAAGCATCCGTCCCCCTCCCCGTGCATCTGCAGCAGCTCGCCGTCGAGCACGAGCGCGACCTCGCGTGCATCCGGTGCCCACACGCGGAACTGATAACACCCGTCGCCGATCGGCCATGCGCCGAGGCGCCCCGCGACCGCTACGCTCATGCGTCGACCTGCAGGTACAGCGTTGACAGGGGCGGCAGTGTCAACTGCAGCGAGTGGGGTTGGCCGTGCATCGGCCGGGCCTGCGACTGCAGCACCCCGCTGTTGCCGAGATTGCTGCCGCCGTAGAACATGCTGTCGCTGTTGAGGATCTCGCGCCAGCGACCGCCCTGCGGCACGCCGACCCGATACCCGTGGCGCGGTACCGGGGTCATGTTGCTGACCACCAGCAGAGGCGGCGCCAGACCGTGTGGATCATGACGGATGAAGGCCAGCACGCTGTTGCGGTGATCATCCCCCACACTCCACGCGAAGCCGCGCTCGTCCTGCTCGTCGCGGTGCAGCGCGGCCTGCGCCTGCAGTACCCGGTTGAGATCGCCGACCAGACGGGCGACGCCCTGGTTAAGCGGCCTGCCCGCCTGTTCCCAGTCCAGCGATGCGTCGTGGTTCCACTCGTGGCTCTGGCCGAACTCGCCGCCCATGAACAGCAGTTTGCTGCCCGGGTGCGCCCACATGAGCGCGTAATACGCACGCAGGTTGGCGAAGCGCTGCCATTCGTCACCTGGCATCCGCAGCAGCAACGAGCCTTTGCCGTGCACCACTTCATCATGCGACAACGGCAGCACGTAGCGCTCGGAAAACGCATAGACCAGGCCGAAGGTCATTTCACTGTGGTGATGGCACCGGTGGATCGGATCGTGCTGCATGTAGTTCAGCGAATCGTGCATCCAGCCCATGTTCCACTTGTGGCTGAAGCCCAATCCGTCCTGCGCTACCGGCGCGGTCACGCCCGGCCACGCAGTGGATTCTTCGGCGATCACCATCACCTGCGGATGGCGCTCCAGCAGCGTGGCATTCATCCGCTGCAGGAAGGCCTTCGCCTGCAGGTTCTCGCGCCCGCCGTACTCGTTGGCGACCCACTCGCCCTCGTTGCGGCTGTAATCGCGGTACAGCATCGAGGCCACTGCATCCACGCGCAGGCCATCGATGTGGAAACGTTCGATCCACTCCAAGGCACTGCCCAGCAGGTAGCCGGCTACTTCATTGCGGCCGTAGTTGTAGATCAGCGTGTGCCAGTCCTGATGGAAGCCTTCGCGCGGGTCAGCGTGCTCGTACAGCGCCGTGCCGTCGAAGCGTTCCAGTCCGTGCGCATCGGTCGGGAAGTGGGCACTCACCCAGTCCACGATCACGCCGATCCCGGCCTGGTGGCAGCGGTCGACGAAGCGGGCGAAGTCGGCAGGGCTGCCATGGCGCGCGGTCGGCGCATAGATGCCCAATGGCTGGTAACCCCACGAACCGCCGAAGGGATGCTCGCTGACCGGCAACAGCTCGATATGGGTGAAGCCGAGATCGTGTACGTGCGGAATCAGGCGATCGCCCAGCGCGTTCCAGTCGTACGAACCGCCGTCGGTGTCGTGCTGCCAGGAGGCTGCATGCACTTCATAGATGGACAACGGGCGATGTTCGTTGCGGCTGCGCTGCTGCATCCAGGCATCGTCGTTCCAGCCGTGCGGCTCCATCGGGGCGACGCGTGAAGCCGTTGCGGGTGGCAGCTCGGCCCAGCGCGCCATCGGGTCCGCCTTGTCCGCCAGCACATGGCCGTCCGCGCCGGTGATGCGGAATTTGTAGCGCGCGCCAACCTGCACCCCCGGGATGAATATCTCCCAGACGCCGGCCTCATGGCGCAGGCGCATGGGATGGCGACGTCCGTCCCAGCTGTTGAATTCCCCCACTACGGCGACACGCCGCGCATTCGGGGCCCACACCGCGAACCGCACGCCATCGATGGCATCGACCTGCTGCGGCAGCGCACCGAGCGCGCGCATCGCCTCACCGTCACCGGCCGCGACACCGCGCAGCGCGGCATCACTGAGCAGCGGCCAGAAGCCATACGGATCATGCACGATCTGCTCGCCATCGGGCCACTGGATGCGCAGCAGGGCCAATCCCGCGTTGGGCACCTCTGCCTGGAACAAACCGTCGCCCTGCACCGCGGACAGGCGGACCTCGTTCGCCTGGCCGGCGATGCGCGCATGCACCGCGCGTGCGCCCGGCAGCAACACGCGCAGTACATGGCCGCCGCGCCCGTCACCATGCACGCCGAGCCAGGCAAACGGGTCCGCCGGCTCGCCCCGCAGCAGCGCGGTCAGCTCGGCCGGCAGGTGCGCCGCGGGCTCGTTCGGTTCATCGGGCTGCGGGTTGGCAGGATGCAGGGTCGCGTCCAGCGCCATCATGCAGCCACCTGCCGGGCCTGGCGGTACAGATCCAGGTACTGGCGCCCGGCAATGTCCCAGCCGCTGGGCCGCAGCATCGCGGCGCGCTGCATGGACTGCAGCAAGGCGGGCATGCGGAACGTACGCAGTGCGCGCTCGACGCAGCGGCGCATCACGTTGGCCGTCGGCTCGTGGAACAGGAAGCCGGTCACCCCGTCATCGACGGTATCCACCAGACCGCCGGTAGCGTGGGCGATGGGCAGGCAGCCGAAGCGCTGGGCATACATCTGGCTGAGGCCGCAGGGTTCAAAGCGGGAAGGCATCAACAGGAAGTCCGCGCCCGCGAACATCTGCCGCGCCAGTTGTTCATCGAAGCCGATCCAGGCGCCGACCTGGCCGGGAAAACGCTGGGCCAGTGCGCGCACTTCGTCTTCGACCTGCGGCTCGCCGCCGCCGATGACGACCAACTGACCACCGGCCGCGACGATCTGCGGTGCGACGTCGCAGGTGATGTCCAGGCCCTTCTGGTGCACGAGGCGACTGACCACCGCGAACAGCGGACCGTCACTGTCACGCAGGCCGAAGGCCCGACGCACGCTGGCCGCGTTCTCCGCCCGGCCGTCGCAGGCCTGCACGCTGAAATGCGCGGACAAGTGCCGATCCGAGCGCGGATCCCAGCTGGCGTCAATGCCGTTGACGATGCCACTGAGGTGCCCGCCTGCCGCGCGGCGTGCCAGCAGTTCGTCCAGCCCGCAGCCATCGGCCGGCGCGGTGATCTGCTCGGCGTAGCGCAGGCTGACGGTGTTCAGGCGCGTGGCATTGACGATGCCCGCCTGCAGGTAGGACATGTGGCCGAAGAAATGCATTTCTTCCAGATGTTCCGCGGGCACGCCGATGGCCTCGGCCAGCGCATACGGGAACAGTCCCTGGTAAGCGAGGTTGTGGATGGTCAGCAGGGTTGCCACCGGCGTGGCGTCCCAGCGCACATACGCCGCTGCAAGCGCCGTCGGCCAATCGTTGAGATGCAGCAGGCCCGGCGTCCAGTCCATGCCGGTGCGGCCGGCCGCGATCTCCGCGGCAGCGTGCGACAGGGTAGCGAACCGGATCGCATTGTCTTTCCACTCCTTGCCGGCTTCATCCACGTAAGGCGAGCCTTTGCGATCGAACAGCGGCCCGTTCAGCAGCACGTAGATCGGCAGGCCATCGGACTGCAGGGCCCGACCAATACGACTGGCCGGCAGATGGCCACGCGGTGCCACGCTGCCGACCACCTCGATCGTCGGCAGCCGTGCCAGGACCTCCGGGTAGCCCGGAATCAGGACGCGCACATCACACGCGCCCCGCAACGCGCGCGGCAGCGAAGCGGCGACGTCGCCCAAGCCGCCGGCCTTGATGAAATCGGCCATCTCCGAGACAACGAACAGGACCGGCTCACCGCATTCCACGACCGTCATGGCCGGGGTGAAGCGTCCACGCAGGTCGCGCTGGCGCGAGCGCTGGCTCGCCTTGCGCGCGCTGGAGAGGGATTGCGGGCGTTTGAACGGGGGAATGCTGCTCATGGGGCGTGCTCGATGGGGCGTGCAGGTGGGTGCACCCTGCAGCCCGGGGGAGCTGCGTGGTGGTTATCGGAATCGGCGCGGGCGTGGGGGACGCTGGCGAAGCTCGTGGGTTGAATCTATACCCCCTATCAATCAACCCTCCGTGAAAACAAAGAGTTGTCTTTGTGACATTGTGTGATGTGCGCCGAAGCGGGACGCATGAGCACGCCACACCGCCCTGAATGGCGCGCTGTCACAACGCGCTTTTCAAGTGGATTCCGTGCGATCACGACCCTCCACCGTGCCGTGGCGCGGATCACTTAACCGTTCATGCGGAGGCGCCGGTCACGCGTCGTCACGATAGGTGGTGATGCTGATCTTGCCCGACGTTTCCAACATCGCCAGTTCGATGTCCGCATGCGCGCGACACCCCTGCGCGCGCATCGCCACATCCAGGTCGGCCGGTGACAGGTTGCTGTGCTTGAGCTGATTCCAGAACACCTGGCCGTTGCGTACCAGCACCACGGGGGCGCCCTCGACCAGCCGGTCCAGCCCGCGGCTGCGTGCGGTCGCGAAGCCGACCAGCCAGTTCAGTGACAACAACGTGGCCGCGAGGATCAATCCCCCCAGCAGTGAGCTGTCTTCGCCGATCAGCGAGTTCTGCACGGCGTTGCCGAGCAGCACGATCACCAGTACATCGAACGCGGTCGACTGGCCGAGCGAGCGTTTGCCGCTCAACCGGGTCATCAGCAGCACCACCACGTAGACCGCCACGGCACGCAGAATGAACTCCCACCACGGCATCGTCAGGTGCCACAGATCGTCCACGTGTATCGCTCCCGCACCTTGGTGATGCAGGTGTTCTAGAGCAACGGATGTGCGCGCGCCGTGCACGCGCCGGGCTCAGTCAGCGGTGACCGAGCCGTCTGCCAGGTGCACGACCTGCTGCCCGAACATCGCAACATCCTGGGGATCGTGGCTGATCAGCAGGAGCGGAATGCCGGTCTGCGCCAGCACGCTCTTCAGTTCACTGCGCAGGTGGTCGCGCAGGTCGTGGTCCAGGGCCGCGAACGGTTCGTCCAGCAACAAGGCGCGTGGCCGGGTGACCAGTGCACGCGCCAGCGCGATCCGCTGCCGCTGCCCGCCGGACACCTGCGCCGGATACAGATCGCCCAGCCGCTCTATCCGCAGCAGGCGCAACCAATGCGCAACGTCGGCATCGCGGGTACTGCGGCGCGGGTTCAACCAGCCACGCTGGAGCCCGAAGGCGACGTTCTGGCGCACGGTGAGATGGGGAAACAGCGCATAGTCCTGGAACACGTAGCCCAGGCGGCGCTCGCGGGCCGGCAGGCAGATCGATGCGGCCGCATCGAACACCACCTGCCCATCGAGCACGATGCGTCCGGCGTCGGGCCGCAGCAGGCCGGCGATCGCCTTCAGCGTCAGGCTCTTGCCCGCACCGGACGGTCCGAACAGCACCAGCTGCCGCTCGCTGGCCTGCACCTTCACCTGCAGGTGGAAATGCTGCCCGGCCGACTGCAGGTGGCGCTGGATGTCCGCCTCAAGCCACATCACGCATCTCCTGCCGACGGCTGCCCACCAGCCGCGCTGCCAGCAGCAGCACGACAATGCACACCACCGACGTCAACAGCACCAGTGCGTTCGCACGGCCATCCTGTCCGGCCTGCACGGCTTCGTAGATTGAAATGGACAGGGTCTGGGTGCGACCCGGAATGCTGCCGGCGATCATGATGGTGGCGCCGAATTCCCCCATTGCACGGGCGAACGCCAGCAGCAGCCCGGCGAGGATGCCGCGCCACGCCAGTGGCAGGGTGATCCGGAAGAACACGGCTGCCTCGCTTGCGCCGAGCGTGCGTGCGGCCTGCTCCAGCTGCCCGTCGACTCCCTCAAAGGCCGCCCGCGCTGGCTTGAACACCAGCGGCAGCGCGGCAACGGCCGCGGCGATCACCGCCGCCTGCCAGGTGAACACGAGGTTGATGCCGAAGGTCGATTGCAGCCAGCCACCCAGCGGCCCGTTGCGGCCGATCAGCACCAGCAGGTAATAGCCGAGCACGGTCGGTGGCAGCACCATGGGCAGGGTCAACACGGTGTCCAGCAGTTCGCGGCCGAAGAAACGGCGGCGCGCCAGCAGCCACCCCAGGCCCACGCCGAGGAAGAGGTTGATCGCGGTCGCCCAGCCTGCAACCTTCAGCGACAGGCCCAGCGCACTCCAGTCCAGGTCGATCATTCAGGGCGTGCTGAAGCCGTGCCGGCGCAGGATATCCACGCCCTGGGGCGAACGCACGAAGGCGATGAACCGGAGTGCCTCGTCACGCTTGCCACTGGCCTTCACCACTGCCAGCGGATAGGTGATCCCGCCCTTGACCGGCACCTCGAAGGCGCGCTTCACCCGGTCCGGCATGGCCTGCGCATCGGTGGCATAGACGAACCCGGCATCCACTTCGCCGCGCGACACGTAATCCAGAGACTGCCGCACGTTCTGCGTGGTGATCGCCTTGGCCTGCACCGCGGGCCACAGCCCCGCTGCCTGCAGCGCGCTCCGCGCATAGCTGCCGACCGGCACGCTGTCCGGATTGCCGACCGCGATACGCTTCACCGCGGGCTTCGCCAGCGATGGCAGGCCGGTCAGGCGCGCCGTGCTGCGGGTCGGCACGATCACCCACAGGGCGTTGCGCGCGAACACTTGGCGCGTACCGGCGTCCACCTCGCCCCCCTGCAAGGCCTTGTCCATCGTGGCTTCATCGGCGGAGGCGAATACATCCACCGGCGCGCCGCGCACAATCTGCTGCAGCAGCACGCCGGACGCGGCGAAGTTCAGGTCCACCTTGCTGCCGGTATGCGCCTTCTCGTACGCGCCGGCGATCTCGCGGAAGCTTTCGGTCAGGCTGGAGGCAGCCGATACAGTGAGGTCGGCCGCCGCCAACGGCGCACTGGCCAGCAGCAGCAACGTCGCGATCAGGGTTTTCATGCGGGGCTCCTGCAGCATGCGGGTATCAAGGCCCGCGCGCAGCGGTTGCTGCGGCGGCGTCTGCGGTGAGGGCACCGGTCGTCGCCGGTTCATGACCAAGTTCGCACAGCGAGCAGCCTTCGCTCCAGACACTGTCGCCTCCCTCGTAGTGTTCCTGTTTCCAGATCGGGCTGCGGTGCTTCACCGCTTCGATCAGCGCACGGCATGCCTTGAAGGCCTCGTCGCGATGCGGGCTTCCTGCGGCCACCACCACCGCGACGTCGCCCACCGCGAGGCGGCCCTTGGCATGGGCGACATACAGCTTCAGCAGCGGCCCGTGGGCAGCGCGCACCTCGGCCACCAGGCGCTCGAACTCGGCCAGCACCAGCGGATCGAACAGGTCATAGCTGATGCCCAGCACCGCGCGTCCATGATTCAGATCGCGCACCTTGCCGATGAAGACATCGATGCCACCAAAACCGGGATCGGAGACGAAGCCGATACCCTCCGCCGGATCAATCGCACCGCGTTCGCGCTCGACGATCTTCCAGGTGTCCTGTCGCTGCATGCTCAGCCTCCACTGACCGGTGGCAGGATCGCCACCCGGCCATCCTCAGGCAGCGCATCCTGGTCACGCAGCACGCGCTGCTGATCGGCGAAGGCCGAATACTCCAGCAGCCCCGCACGGAACGCCGGCCAGCGCGTCGGCAACAGATCGCGCAGCGCGCTGCGCAGGTCAGCCACCCGGTCGCCGCTGACCTGCAGCCGGATCTCCCGCGCCGCATCCAGTTCCGAAAATGCGCCAAACAACTGCACGGTCATTTCTCTCATGTGATCTCCTGCGGGGCAGGCACGTACGCTGCAAACCGCAGCGCGTCGGCATGCCCCCAACTGAATACCTGCACCGCGCTGCCCGCCGCGGCCTGCTCGCCCGCCCCGTCCAGCACTGCCCAGCCCGTTGCCTGTACCGTCGCCTGCAGCCGGAACGATTCCTGGCCCGCCAACGGCCGTGCCGTCAGCCGCCCGCTGGCATCTGCCTGGATGACAGCACGCGTGTGGAAGCGCAGCCCGGGCGGCGTGGCCGTGTCGGTGGCCAGTGCCACCTGCACGCCCTGCTCATCCACCAGGCCCAGCATGCGGCGCAGCATCGGCTCGACGAAGAACCGCTGACCGACGGCGGTCGACGCCGGATTGCCGGGCAGGCCGAAGTACGCCGTGCCGTCCGCCAGCACGGCGAACAGCAACGGTTTGCCGGGCCTGACCGCCACCTTGTGGAACACGATCTGGGCGCCGTGCGCACGCAGGGCATCGGGGATGAAATCGTAGCGACCGGCCGATACCGCGCCGGTGCTCAACACGATCTGTGCCCCCGCGGCCAGCGCCTCGTCCAGGGCCCGGTTGAAGCGTTCCACCTCATCGCCCACTACGACGTCGGCAACCACCTCGGCACCCGCCGCAGCGAGCCTGGCAACCAGATACGGCCGGTTGCTGTCGCGGATCTGGCCGGACTGGAGTGCCTGTGCCGCATCGCTGACCAGCTCTTTACCGGTGGCGATGATGGCCACACGGGGCCGTGCCCGCACGCTCACCGTACCGATGCCGATCGCGTGCAGCAGCGTCACCGCGTTGGTATCGAGCAGTGTGCCGCCCGCCAGAATCTGCTCGCCGGTCGCCACGTCCTGGCCACGGCGGCGCACGAACTGGCCGGGCGTCACGACCGCGCGCAGGCGGATCCGCGTGGGGCGACCGTCCGCTGTCTGCAGTACCTCTACGTCTTCGATCGGCACCACGCTGTCCAGCCCCTCCGGCAGCCGGGCACCGGTCATGATCTCCCAGGCCCCCGCGTCGGCGACCGCGCCGTCATCGCCCGCCGCCTGCCAGCCACGGATATCGAACTCGGCGCCCTGATCGGCGGCATCGCCGGCCAATCGAAGCGCGAACCCATCCATGGCCGAGTTGTCGAACGGTGGAAGGCATTGCCCACTGCGGACGGCGTCTGCCAGCACCCGGCCGGTGGACGCTGCCACCGACACCGTTTCGGCGCGCTGCAGCCCGGCGGCATCGCGTACCAGCCGCACGGCGTGGTCATAAGGGATCATCGGTGCGGCCCGCCCTGCACCATCGCCAGCGCGTGGCCGAGCAACGGCGCCAGCATGTCCAGGCATTGCGCCGCGGCGCGCGGGCTTCCGGGCAAGGCGAAGACCAGCATGCCGCCCACCTGCACCACCTCGGCACGGCTCAGCCACGCGGTCGGCGTGTGCTGCGCACTGAGTGCGCGCAGCATCTGCGCCAAGCCGGTAACCGGCCGTCCACCCAGCGACTGCAGCGCTTCCGGCGAAAGATCGCGCGGACCCAGCCCGGTACCGCCCGTGCACAGACACAACTGCACACCGGCGTCGGCCAGCGCCCTCACCTGCGCGGCAAGCGGTTCGATTCCATCCGGAAGCACCTCACTGGCCACCACGTCGGCGCCCAGCGCCTGCAGGCCCGCCACCAGGATCGGGCCGGACCGGTCTTCGTACTGACCCTCGCTGGCGCGATCGCTCAGGGTCAACACCGCACTGCGCGCACCGTCCAGCCGGTACGCCGCACGCGGCGCATAGCGCTGGGTTTCCCGCTCATCCATGCCCTGCGGGTGGACCCACAGGCCGCGTTTGCCGCCTTCCTTGAACAACAGGCGGATGCCGCTGATCTCCAGCGCAGGCTCGACCGGCTTGCTCAGGTCATACAGGGTCAGCAGCGCCGCGTTGACGCCCGCCAGCGCTTCCATCTCGACGCCGGTACGCGCCTCGCTGGCACATTCGCACCAGACCCGGATCGCGTTGCGCTCGGGCACGGCGGCGCAGTGCACACGTACCAGTTCCAGCGGCAGCGGGTGGCACAGCGGCATCAAGGCCGAGGCCATCTTCGCGCCCTGCAGACCGGCTATCTCGGCCATCACCAGCGCGTCGCCCTTGGGCAGGCGGCGCTCGACGATCAGCGGATACGCCACCGGCCCGGCAAGCAGTTCACCCACGGCAACCGCGCGACGACGGGTGACGCGCTTGTCGCGCACGTCCGCCATGTGGAAGGCCGCGCTCATGTCCTCACTCATTGTCTTTCTCATCCTCCAATGGAGGCCAGGTGCGGGATCAACCCCGTCTGGCCCTGGTGCAATCCGTGTCCGGCCGCCTTCAACCCGAGCTGGGTGGTGATGCGGGCCAGCAGGGCATCGAAATCGTCGTCGGACTGCAGCAGCGGGCGCAGCGGCACGCCGAATTCGCCGAACAGGCACAGCCGCAGGTCGCCACGCGCGGTCACCCGCAGGCGATTGCAGCCGGCGCAGAAATCACGCGCGTACGGGGCGATGATGCCGACCGTTCCGCGATGTCCCGGATGGCCGAACTCGCGCGCCGGGCCGGCATCGGCTCCACGCGGCCGTTCGCTCCAGCCTGCCGCCAGCAGTTGCGCGATGATCACATCGGCGCGCAGGTGATGGCGTTCGAAATAGGCTTCGTTGTCGCCGGTGCGCATCAGCTCGATGAAGCGGATGCTGACCGGGCGCTCGCGCAGGAAGTCCATCCACTGCGGCAGCTCGTCATCGTTGAGGCCGCGCAGCAGCACCGCGTTGAGTTTCACCGACGGCAGCTCCAGCGCCTGCGCCATCTGCAGCCCCTGCAGGATCTCGGGCAGCCGGTCGTGACCGGTGATGGCCTTGAAGCGATCGCGCTGCAGGCTGTCCATGCTGACGTTGAGCGCGGTCAATCCCGCCCGGTGCCATCCCGGCAGCCGTCTCGGCAGCTGGGTGCCGTTGGTGGTGATCGCCACCTTGCGGATACCCGGCACGGCCGCCACGGTTTCTATGATCGCATCGAGATCCTTGCGCAGGCTGGGCTCGCCGCCGGTAAGCCGGATCTTGTGCATGCCCAGCGCCGCGAACGCGCGCACCAACCGGCCGATTTCGTCCAGCGCGAGAAAGCGCGGACGCCCATCGGCCTGGTAGCCGTCCGGCAGGCAATAGCTGCAGCTGAAATTGCAGGCTTCGGTCAGCGAAAGACGCAGGTACGGGAAGCGCCGGCCAAAGCCATCGCTGAGCGGCGGCGCCGCCGCTGATCCTGCTGCTGTGTCTGCGCGCTGCGCCATGTCCTGACCTTGCCTGCGTTCTTCATGCATAGCGATCAAGGCTAACCGCCGCCGCGTCGACACGGCATGACTGAGCCGCTTGATCCCCGCCGCGCAGAGGCCTGTGCGGCCGGCGCCGCGTGTCGCCGCCGGGTTCATCGTCTGCAGGAGCGCGCGCGGCGACTGCACGAAGCTGCACGAACATGCACGCAATTACGGCTTATGGGATAGGATGACGTGCCTGCCATGTCCTGGATGCCACATGCACCCTCTCCCTATGCTGATTGTTTCCCTGCCCACTGGCGGAGGCGGGACGGTGTCGACGACGACGGCCGCCGCCCGATGAGCGGCGCCGACGCGCTGCCGGGCGAACGCCAGCACTACATCCTGCGCGTGTTGCGCGACGAAGGTCGCGTGCTCGCCGCGCCACTGGCCGCGCATTTCGGCGTGTCGGAAGACTCCATCCGCCGCGACCTGCGTGAGCTGGACCAACGCGGTCTGTGCCGTCGCGTCCATGGCGGCGCATTGCCGCTGACGCCGGCGTTTCCGCCCCTGGCCGAGCGACAGCAGCATCAGTCGTCACGCAAACACGCGCTGGCGCTGAGCGCCGTCAGCCTGCTGCAGCCCGGCAACGTCGTCGCACTGGATGCGGGCTCGACCAACAGCGCAATTGCGGCTGCCCTGCCCGGTGACCGCGCCTTGCGCGTGGTGACCAACGCGCCGGACATCGCCCTGGCGCTGATGGGGCGCGGCGACATCGAGGTCACCCTGATCGGAGGACGCCTGGATGCGCGCTCCGGCGCAGTGCTGGGAGCGCAGGCGCTGGAGCAGTTGGCCACGCTGCGGGTCGATGTGGGCTTCATCGGTACCTGCGCCCTGGACAGCGAAGGGGAGACGTGGGCCATCGACGGCGAGGAAGCCGCTTTCAAGCGCGCGTTGCTGCGCTGCTGCGATCGTTTCGTGGTGGTGGCCATGACGGAAAAACTGGGTGCCGTGGGCGCGCACCGTATCGGCCGGCGTGATCAGGTCGACACCGTGCTGGTCGAAGCCGATGCGCCTGCCGCCTTCATCGACGGCCTGCGCCAGCGTGGCGTGGCGGTCCTGCCCTGCCCTGACACCGCTGCCTGACCCCTACCTGGAAAACGTCACGATGAACGACCTGTCCCGCCCTGCCGCCTTGCGCCAGCAGCACGCTACACGCGCGGTGTTCTTCCTGCCCGGCTTCGCCATCGCGGCGTGGGCACCGCTGGTGCCGTTCGCCAAGATGCGTACGGGGTTGGACGAGGGCACGCTGGGGCTCGCCCTGCTCTGCCTCGGTGCAGGCTCGCTGCTGGCGATGCCGGTCGCCGGTGCGTTGGCCGCGCGTTTCGGCTGCCGCGCCCTGATGTTGGCCACGCTGGCATTGGCTTGCCTGGCGCTGCCCTTTCTCGCCGTGGCACCGAATGCCTTTGCGCTGGCTGGCGCGTTGTTTGTGTTTGGTGCGGGCGTGGGGGCCTGCGACTGCGTCATGAACATGCAGGCGGTCATGGTGGAGCGCGATGCGCAGCGGCCGATGATGTCCGGCTTCCACGCGTTCTACAGCATCGGCGGCGCGGTGGGTGCAGCGGCGATGACGGCGCTGCTTGCGCTGGGTGCGGCGCCGTGGGTCGGCGCCTGCCTGCTGGTTGCGGTGATGGGGGTGGTCATCCTGCTGGCCGCGCCGCACTGGCGCCGTGAGCGCGCCCCCGGTGATGCGCCGATGTTCGCCATCCCGCGTGGGGTGGTGCTGCTGATCGGCGCCCTGTGCTTCGTCGCCTTCCTGTGCGAAGGGGTCATGCTGGACTGGAGCGCGGTGTTCCTGCATGAAGTGCAGGCGGTGCCGGCAGGTCGCGCGGGGCTCGGCTTCCTGGTGTTTTCGGTGGCGATGACCGTCACCCGCCTGTTCGGTGACCGGGTGGTTGCCCGGCTGGGCGCCCTGCGCGCGGTACTGGCGGGGGCGGCACTCGGCGCGGGGGGACTGTTGATGGCCACGTTCGCCGACACGCTGCCGCTGGCGTTGTCGGGCTACGCGTTGGTGGGCCTGGGGTGCGCGAACATCGCGCCTGTGCTGTTCACCCTTGCCGGCAACCAGAAGGCCATGCCGGAAAGCCTGGCGATTCCGGCGGTGACCACGCTGGGCTATGCGGGCGTCCTGGCCGGACCGGCGCTGGTCGGGTTTGTCGCGCACCTGAGCAGCCTGGTGGTCGCCTTCGTACTGGTGGCCATCGCCTTGCTGCTGGTCGGCGTCGGCGCGCGCGCGATTGGTGCGGGCTCAAGGCGGCTCTTCCTGTAGCGCCGAGCCATGCTCGGCGGCTGTTCGTTCCATGCCCCGGAAACACTCCGCCGAGCGTGGCTCGGCGCTACCGGGGGCGTGTCTCGCGTCGGTGCCTGTGCCTATGCCCGCCGAGCGTGGCTCGGCGCTACCCGTGCGGGGCGTGCGCCGGCGTTACCGGAGCAGGCCGCGGCGGCGGAACCACCATTCCAACGGCAACGTGGCCAGCGGTGGCACGGCCGCGACGATGGCGAGCAGCGTGGCCCACCACGGCCAGCGCAGTCGCAGCGCGGCGACCACGGTCACGGCCAGATAGGCCATGAACGCCACGCCGTGCAACCGGCCGAACCACCACACCACCGACTCGGTGGCCTGCGGGCCGTATTTCAACCACATGCCCAGCAACAGGCCGGCCCACGTGAGGGCCTCGAAAAACGCCGTCCAGGCGAACACGCGGCCCATCGGACTGATCGGGGGTAAAGGCTTCAACAGGAACTCCAGGGCCGCTTGCAGGAATACGGATGATACGCATCCGCAGCCGAGGCTCATGCTGCACCGACGCTTGCAGGCTCTGGAATCCGGTGATAGCGTCGTAATTACTCCGTAATTACAAAGGTCATCGGCATGACCCGTGTCTGGAATACCCTTGAGCAGCAGCGCCAAGTGCGCCTGCAACGCGCCGCCCAAGCCGGCTTGGCGCGCGAGGTGCCGCACGCCCGCGTGATCGACCTGTTCGAAGCCGTCATCGAGCCCGGGGACCGCGTCTGTCTGGAAGGCAACAACCAGAAGCAGGCCGACTTTCTGGCCGAATCGCTGGCCCAGGTCAATCCGGAACGGGTGCGCGACCTGCACATGGTGCAGTCCGTGCTCTCCCTGCCCTCGCATCTGGACGTGTTCGAGCGCGGCATCGCCAAGCGCCTGGACTTTTCATTCTCTGGTCCGCAGGGGGGCAGATTGGCGGGCCTGGTGGCGGAAGGACGCATCGACATCGGCGCGATCCACACCTATCTGGAACTGTTCGGCCGCTACTTCATCGACCTCACCCCGAAAGTCGCCCTGATCGCTGCCCAGGCAGCGGACCGCCAGGGAAATCTCTATACGGGTCCAAACACCGAAGATACCCCGGTCATCGTCGAAGCCACTGCCTTCCGCGGCGGCATCGTCATCGCCCAGGTCAACGAGATCGTCGACACCCTCCCCCGCGTCGACATCCCGGCGGACTGGGTCGATTTCGTGACCCTCGCGCCGCGCCCCAACTACATCGAACCGTTGTTCACCCGCGATCCGGCACAGATCTCCGAGATCCAGGTGTTGATGGCGATGATGGCGATCAAAGGCATCTACGCGGAGTACGGGGTGCAGCGCCTCAACCATGGCATCGGCTTCGATACCGCGGCGATCGAACTGCTGCTGCCCACGTACGGCGAATCGCTGGGGCTGAAAGGCAAGATCGGCAGCCACTGGGCACTCAATCCGCATCCGGCGCTGATCCCGGCCATCGAATCCGGCTTCGTCAAATCCGTGCATTCGTTCGGCTCGGAACTGGGCATGGAGAAGTACATCCAGGCGCGTCCCGATGTGTTCTTCACCGGTGCCGACGGCAGCATGCGCTCCAACCGCGCGTTCTCGCAGACCGCCGGCCTGTATGCCTGCGACATGTTCATCGGATCCACCCTGCAGATCGACCTGCAGGGCAACAGCTCCACCGCCACCCGCGACCGCATCGCCGGCTTCGGAGGCGCGCCCAACATGGGATCGGATGCACGCGGCCGTCGCCACGCCAGTCCAGCCTGGCTGAAGGCGGGCGCGGAAGCGGCACTGCCCGGCCAGATGCCGCGCGGTCGCAAACTGGTGGTGCAGATGGTGGAAACCTTCCGCGAACACATGGCGCCAGCCTTCGTCGACCGGCTGGATGCCTGGGAGCTGGCCGAGCGCGCGAACATGCCCCTGCCGCCGGTGATGATCTACGGCGACGACGTGACCCACATCCTGACCGAGGAAGGCATCGCCAACCTGCTGCTGTGCCGCACCCCGGAAGAACGCGAACAGGCGATACGCGGTGTCGCCGGCTACACCGCCGTGGGTATGGGCCGCGACAAAGCGATGGTGGAGAACCTGCGCGACCGCGGTGTGATCCGCCGCGCCGAGGACCTGGGCGTACGCAGCCGCGACGCCACGCGCGACCTGCTCGCCGCCCGCTCGATCAAGGATCTCGTGCACTGGTCCGGCGGCCTGTACGACCCGCCCAAACGCTTCCGCAACTGGTAAGGGACAGCATTCATGGAAACCCTCCGTTATCGTTTTCCCGGTGAGCGCCTGCTGGGCGCCGCCGATCTGCACGCCCTGGTCGGCGTGGTCGCCTCGGGCAATCTGGAAGTACTGGTCGAAGCGGTGCCGCTTGATGGCGCCATGGAGATCGACGTGATCACGTCGGCCCGCGGCTTCGGTGAGATCTGGCAGGCGGTGCTGGCCGACTTCGCCGCACGCCATCCGCTGCGCGATGTCCGACTGTCCATCAATGATGCGGGGGCGACGCCGGCCGTGGTGAGCCTGCGCCTGCAGCAGGCACTGGAAGCGCTCGACGAGCGGGGACAGCAGCCATGAGCCAGCGCAGCTACTACGAAGCCGATGCCCGCGAGCGCATCGCTGGCCTGCTCGATGCCGGCAGCTTCACCGAATACTACGGCCCGCGCCGGCGCACCATCAGCCCGCACCTGGCCCAGCTGGACGTGCCCGGGGCGTTCGACGATGGCATCGTCGTCGGCGCAGGCACATTGCGGGGTCGCGCGGTGCTGGTGGCCGCGCAGCAGGGCGCCTTCATGGGCGGCGGCGTGGGCGAAGTGCATGGCGCCAAACTGACCGGCCTGCTGGAACGCGCCCGCAGCGAACGCCCGGACGCGGTGCTGCTGCTGCTGGACAGCGGTGGTGTGCGCCTGCACGAGGCCAACGCGGGCCTGATTGCGATTTCCGAGATCATGCGCGCCGTGCTGGCGGCACGGGCGGAAGGCATCCCGGTGCTGGCGCTGGTCGGCAGCGGGAACGGGGCCTTCGGTGGCATGGGCATCGTTGCCCGCTGCTGCACCGCGGTGCTGATGTCTGAAGAAGGCCGCTTGTCATTGTCCGGCCCTGAAGTCATTGAAACGGTGCGGGGCGTGGAAGAGTTCGACTCGCGTGACCGCGCCCTGGTGTGGCGCGTCACCGGCGGCAAGCACCGTTACCTTATCGGCGAGGCAGACCAGCTGGTCGCCGACCGGATGGACGCGTTCGTCGACGCCGCCGTGGCGGCCCTCGATGCCGGCGATACGGCAGGAACCGACGACCCGCTTGCGTCCCTGGAACAGGCCCAGCGCATGTTGGAGGCCCGCATCGCCGCCTATGGCGCGTGCCGCGATGGCCTGGAGATCTGGACCCTGCAGGGCATCGCCCATCCCGAGCGACTGCCCCTGCTCGATACCCCCGCCTTCCTCGATGCGGTTGCCGCGCGGAGCCTGCCATGAAGCTCGATCAGCTGCTGCCTGCCCTGTTCCCGGCCGGCCACGCCATTGCCCGCAACGATGACGTACTGACCGGAACCGCCACCACCGGCGTGGGCGAGATCACGGTCATCGGCACCGCCAACAAGCTCGAGGTGGGCGTTGATCACGCGCTGGCGCTGTCGGCCTGCGTCCTGGCCAGCACCCGTGCGCATCCGCAGCGCCCCATCGTGATGCTGGTCGATACGGCGGGCCAGCGGCTGGCGCGCCGCGATGAACTGCTGGGCATCAACGGGTGTTTCGCGCACCTCGCGCGCAGCCTGGAGCTCGCGCGTCGCCGCGGTGCGCCATTGATCAGCCTGGTGTATGGCGAATCCGTGAGTGGAGGATTCCTGTCCTTCGGCCTGATGGCGGACCGCATCTTCGCGCTTCCCGAGGCCCAGGTCCGGGTGATGGATCTGCGTGCGATGGCGCGGGTCACCAAGCAGCCGCTGGAGAAGCTGCAGGCGTTGAGCACCAGCTCCCCGGTGTTCGCGCCCGGCGTCGACAACTATGTGCGGATGGGCGCGGTGGAAGCGGTGTGGGAGGGCGATCTTGCGGTCGCGCTGGAAGCAGCGCTCGCCGCGCCACCGACCCGCGACCTGCGCCGCGAACGCGGCCTGCAACGCGGCGGACGCCTGCTGGCACACGACGTCGCCCGCGCCGTAGCGGCCGGCGAGGCCTGAGCCATGCAGCGCCACGATCTGGCCTGGATCGACCCGCAGGCGGGCTTCACCGCGCTGACCCCGCAGGCCGAAGCCCGTCTGCGCGCCTGGTTGCAGGCACGGCTGCCGGTGGTCATTGCGCGACGTGATCCGGCAACCGATGGCGACCAGCTGCGGCTGGGCGTGCCATTGCCACTGGCCGAACAGCGCCAGCGCCTGGCCTTGCGCGCGCCGCGCGGTGCGGTCCTGCGCCACGCGCCGCCGCCGTCGCTGCAGGCGGTGCTGGAAACCTGCAGCGGCAGCTGGCGGGCCGCCCTGCACGCGCTGCATCAGCACTGCAGCGGGCGGGGGCTGGCACCGCGCGTGTTCGGCAGCCACGGCTGGCAGGCGGTCACCGGACGTGAGTACGTACATCCTGGCTCGGACCTCGACCTGCTGTGGGAGGTCGACGATCAGCACGCTGCGACAGCGATCTGCACGCTGTTGCAGCACTGGGAATCCGTGCATCGGCTGCGTGCCGACGGCGAACTGCGATTCGCCGGTGGACAGGCGGTGAACTGGCGCGAATACGCCAGCGATGCACCGCGGGTGCTGGTGAAGGCCGATGCGGCCTGCTGGCTGGCGACGCGCGACGCGCTGGGCGCAGATGCGTGCGCCGACAGGCGGCAGCCTGCATGAACGCGCTCGCGATCTCCTGCCCTTCCCCCCTTTCGCGCGCACCCGCGCACCGGCTGGGCCGCATGGCCATCGCCGCGCTGCACGCCGAGCTGGCGTGCAGTCCGAAACCCGGCCTGGTGACCCCCTTCAGTCGTGGCAGCCACCACGACATGGATGCCGGCACCTTCATGCGCAGCCTGTTCGCGCTGCGCGGATATTTCGTGGCGATTGCCGCACAGGGGCCCACCGCGCAGCGATTCGCGTCGCTGCGACAGCTCGGCCTCAGCGCGGAACAGGCGATGGGCGCAGCGACCGGCGGCATCAACACTCACCGCGGCGCCATCTTCAGCCTGGGCCTGCTGGTCGCACACGCATCGCGGCTGTACGTCCAACAGGGCCGCCCGGCGCCGGCCGAGGCGGTGTGCGCCGATGTTGCACGGTGGCGCGATGACCTGCTGGACGCCCCCGTGGACCCGCGCAGTCCGGGGCAGCGTGCGCGTGCCCTGCATGGCGTCGCCGGTGTCCGCGAACAAGCCGCCGCTGGATTTCCCCTGCTGCAGGAGGTTGGTGTGCCAGCGCTCCGCGCGGCCTTGGCCCACGGGCTGGATCCCGCAACCGCGCACGTGCAGACCCTGATGCAACTGATCGCAGTGGCGGACGACCTCAACCTGCTGCATCGCGGTGGGCGTGAGGGACTGGCGTTCGCGCAGGCGAGCGCACGGGAGTTCCTGGCCAGCGGTGGCGTCCATGCGGCGGGCTGGTCGGCACGCCTGCGGCGCCTCGGTCAGGCATTCGAGCAGCGCCGGTTGAGCCCGGGCGGCAGCGCAGACCTGCTTGCCTGCAGCGTGTTCCTGCTGATGCAGGAGCGCATGCCATGACGCTCGCGCTCCTGTGCCCCGGCCAGGGCGGACAGCAGCCCGGCATGTTCGATCGCCTTGCCGCGTCGGCGGCCGCCGCGCCCATGCTGCAGGTGCTTGCGCAGCTGCTCGGTGCGGCACCGGCCACGCTGGCGGCGGACCCGGACCGGTTCCGCAATGCCATCGCTCAACCCCTTGTCTGTGCGGCGGCGCTGGGCCACTGGCTCGCCCTTCGCGATCACCTCCCTCCCCCACGGGTGGTGGCCGGCTACAGCGCGGGCGAACTCGCCGCCCACGCGGTGGCTGGCAGCCTGGAGCCGGCGCAGTGCCTGCAACTGGCCATCGACCGCGCGGCGATCATGGACGCCGCAGCGCCCGCCGACGGCGGACTGCTGGCGGTGATCGGGCTGGAGCGCGCCGTCATCGACGTGCTGTGCCGCGATCACGGTGTCTTCGTCGCCATCGTCAACGGCGACGACCACGTCGTGCTGGGGGGACAACGCCCTGCGCTGGATGCGCTGCAGGCCGTAGCCGAGTCCCGTGGCGCGCGCAGCGTGCCGCTGCCGGTGTCGGTGCCGGCGCACACCCCCCTACTGGCCAGCGCGGCGGCGGCGTTCGCCCAGCGTCTTGCGGTGACCGAGCTGCATGCGCCGCGCACCCGGTTGTTGGCCGGCATCGACGGTCGCAGCGTGGTCACCGTGGAACAGGTCCGTCGATCACTGGCGGAGCAGATCGAACAGACCGTGCAGTGGCAGACCGTCATGCAGCAGGCCGTCGAACACGGTGCCCGCGTGTTCCTGGAGCTCGGCCCGGGCAGTGCATTGAGCCGGCGCGTCCGTGAGCTGCATCCGCAGCTGCAGGCACGCGCGGTGGAAGAGTTCCACACGCTGGAGGGCGTGCTGGAGTGGGTGGAGGCGGCCTGTGCGCGCGCATGAGCGCACGCATCGGTCAGAACGTACACGCAGTACCCCTGGATGGCGGGCCGCCATCCGAGCTGGTTGACTAGGTGTCTCGGGAGGGCGCATGAGTCCAGAAATCGCAACGATCATCGGACTGGTGATCATGTTCATCGTGGCCACGGCCCTGCCCATCAACATGGGCGCCGTCGGCTTTGCATTGGCGTTCATCGTCGGCGGCATATGGGTCGGGATGGACGGAAAGGAAGTGCTGGCCGGCTTCCCGGGTGACCTGTTCCTGACCCTGGTCGGCATCACGTATCTGTTCGCGATCGCGCAGAAGAACGGCACCATCGACCTGCTGGTGCATTGGGCGGTGAAAGCCGTGCGCGGCCACATCGTGGCCATTCCCTGGGTGATGTTCGTGGTCACTGCGGTGCTGACGGCCTTCGGCGCCCTGGGCCCCGCTGCGGTCGCGATCATCGGGCCGGTCGCGCTGCGCTTTGCCAAGCAGTACCGGATCAATCCGCTGATGATGGGCCTGCTGGTGATCCATGGCGCGCAGGCCGGCGGTTTCTCGCCGATCAGCGTGTACGGTGGCATCACCAACCAGGTCGTGCAGAAGGCCGGGCTGGAAGTCACGGAAATGGCCGTGTTCCTGACCAGCCTGGGCTTCAACACCTTGATGGCCTTCATCTGCTTCTTTGCGTTCGGCGGCATCGCGCTGATGCGCCGCGGACCCGAGGTTGCAGCCGAGCCGATGGTCGCCGGCGTGCAGGCGTCGTCGCGGCAGTTCGCCATTGAAGGCCATGGCGCGGTGGTCAGTGCCGGCGGTGGCACGCTGTCCAACGATCCCCTGGCACTGGAAGAAGTGCGGCTCAACCGCGACCGCCTGATCACCTTGATCGGCCTGCTCGGCCTGGGTGTTGCCGCACTGGTCTACGACCTCAACGTGGGCCTCGTCGCGATCACCGTAGCGGTGGCCATCGCGTTGGCTTCGCCGAGTGCACAGAAGGGCGCGGTGGATGGCATCAGCTGGTCCACGGTGCTGTTGATCAGCGGTGTGGTCACCTACGTTGCGGTGCTGCAGAAGGCCGGTGCGGTCGATTTCGTGGGCCATGGCGTGGGCGCCATCGGCATCCCGCTGCTCGGCGCGCTGCTGGTCTGCTACGTGGGTGGCATCGTCTCGGCATTCGCCTCGTCGGCTGCCGTGTTGGGCGCCACCATCCCGTTGGCGGTGCCGTTCCTGATGCAGGGCCATCTCAGCGCGGCGGGTGTGATCTGTGCGCTGGCGGTGTCTTCCACGGTGGTGGATGTCAGCCCGTTCTCGACCAATGGTGCGCTGGTGGTGGCATCGGCCGCGAAGGAAGAACGCGAAGCCCTGTTCCGCCGCTTCCTGGTGTACAGCGGGCTGGTCGTGGCCTTCGGTCCGCTGCTGGCATGGCTGTTGTTCGTGGTGCCGGGCTGGATGTAAGGCCCACCGATGCCTCGGGGGTGGCGCAGCCGCGTCACCCTCGGTGGCAGCGATTAAACTATCCCTTCCTGCATTCGATCACCTGACCATGCCCTTGGCCCCCGGCCCCCGCAGAAGCAACCGTCGCGTGCCGCTCTACGAAGAGGTCGCCGAACAGCTGCGGCAGAAGATCTACGACTATCTGCTGCCACCGGGTGAGTGGATCGACGAACCGGCCTTGGCGGAAGAGCTGGGCATCAGCCGTACGCCGCTGCGCGAAAGCCTGAAGCTGCTCGCTGCCGAGGGCCTGGTGCAGATCGACGCGGGCCGTGGCAGCCGGGTGACGCGGCTCACGCTGGAAGATCTGAATCAACTGTTCCCGGTGATGGCGATGCTGGAAGGCCGCTGCGCGCACGACGCCGTGCGGCGCATCGACGATGACGGCATCGCGCATCTGCAGGCACTGCACGACGCCATGGAAAGTGCTGCGGCAAGCGGCGACCTGGCGGACTACTACCGCAACAACTACCTGATCCACGAATCATTGCAGACCCATGCCGGCAACCCCTGGCTTATCCGGGTGACCCATGATCTGCACCGCATCCTGAAAATGCACCGGGGCCGGCAGTTGCTGACGCCCGGGCGCATGGCCCAGTCCTTGGCCGAGCATCGCGAACTGATGGCCTGCATCAGCCGCCGCGACGCGCAGGCGGCGGAAGCGACGATGAACCGTCACCTGCTCAGCCAGGGTGAAGCACTGGCCGCCTATGTGGCCGCCGGGGGGCAACTCAATGTGCCCGCCCCGCTGCCACGCGAAGGCGGCATCTAAAGGGTAGTGACGGCCGCTGGCCGTCAAGCTCCAGCTGGCCGTCAAGCGTCCAACCTGGCCGTCAGCGCAACGCGACACTCACCGCACGCAGCAGCTCGGACAGGTTGAACGGCTTCGGCAGCAACGCCATACCCGGCCCCAGGAACTCATTGCGGACTGTCGCGCGCTCGGTATAGCCGGTGATGAACAGCACCGGCAGGCGTGGCCTGAGCTCCCGCGCGGCATCGGCCAGCTCGCGTCCATTCATGCCCGGCAGGCCGACATCGGACAACAGCAGTGCGATGCTGTCGTCATCGCGCAGTTCGCGCAGCGCCTGGCGTGCATCACCTACGGCCACCACGTCATAGCCGGCCTCGCGCAGCATGTCCTGCACCATCTGACGCACCGAGTCGGTATCGTCCACCACCAGCACGCGCTCCAGCCGTCCGCTGGGTGTATCGCGGTGCGCGTCCACCGGCAGTATCCGCGCGGCATCGCCCAACGGCAGCAGCAGCTCCACTTCGGTACCCACGCCGGGCTCGCTGCTGATGCGCGCCACGCCGCCACTCTGACGTGCGAAACCATACGTCATCGACAGGCCCAGCCCGGTGCCCTCGCCCTGCGGCTTGGTGGTGAAGAAGGGCTCGAACACCTTCTTCAGCAGATGCGCCTCGATGCCACTGCCGTTGTCCATCACCTTGACGCTGATGTAGTCACCGGCCGCCAATGCGTAATCGCCGTCCACCCGTGCGCGCTCGCCGCGGATGCGGATCAGCCCGTTTCCGCCCAGCGCATCGCGCGCATTGATCACCAGGTTCAGCACCACGCTTTCGAACTGGTTCGGATCGGCCAGCGCGACCAACGGCTCGTCACCCAGCTCGAACTCGAGCTCGATGTTCTCACCGATGGTCCGCCGCAGCAGGTCCTCCAGCGAGTGAATGCAGGCACTGACATTGAATGGACGCGGATCCAGCGGCTGTTTGCGGGCAAACGCCAGCATGCGCTGGGTCAGCGCCGCCGCGCGCGTGGCGGAACTGGACGCTGCTTCGGTATAGCGCCCCAGGCGCTCCAGCTTGCCGGTGCTGGCCGCCAGCTCGATCATGTCCAGGCCGGAAATGATCGTGGTCAACAGGTTGTTGAAATCATGCGCGATGCCGCCGGTCAGCTGGCCCAGCGCATCCATTTTCTGCGCTTGCAGCAGCTCGGCTTCGGTCCGTTCGCGCTCGGCGATCTGGTAGGCCAGCTCGCGGCGCTGTTCGCGGTCGCGCTCGTGGTGGGCGGTGATGTCTTCCACCACCACCAGGCCCAGGTCCGGCTGTTGATACGGGGTCAGCCGCCACTGGGTCATGCGCGGGTTGCCCGCCGGATTGGGCAGCGCCACGGTGCCTTGCCAACGTTCGCGCCGATGCAGCGCATCCCGCAGGCCATCGATGAACTCGCCTGCATTGCCCAGCCGTTCCAGCGGCATGCCCGTCGCCGCCTGGCTTCCCAGCAGCCGGACGAACGCCTCGTTGGCGTCGTGTACCTTCAGTTCCGCATCCAGCACGGCGATCGGTGCATTGATCTGGCGGAATATCTCGCCGAAACGCGCCTCGGCCTCGCGCAGGGCATCTTCGGCACGCCGTGCCCGCAGCAGGCTGCGCAGTGTGGCGAGCAGCACGTCCGGGTCCACCGGGTGCACCAGATAGCCGTCCGCGCCGGCGTCCAGGCCGGTGATCATGTCACCGGTGCTGATCGAAGCCGCGGACACATGCACGATCGGCAGCAGCGCCGTACGCGGCTGCGCACGCAGTTCGCGCACCACGTCGAAACCGCTCATGTCCGGCAGGTTCACATCCAGCACCAACGCCGCGTAGTCGCTGGCGGCCACGGCATCCAGTCCCTCCTGGCCGGTGCCTGCTTCGTCTACCTGGTAGCCGTGGTGTTCCAGCACGCGTCGCACCGAATAGCGCGTGGCGATGTTGTCGTCCACCACCAGCAGCCGGTCACTCTGCTGCACGGGGCACCTCCGCGCTGGCCACCAGCTTCACCGGCAGCACCACGAAGAACTCCGAGCCCTCTCCCGGCACGCTGTTCATGCCGACATGGCCACCGAGCAGGGTGGCGAAACGCTTGCACAGCGACAGCCCCAGGCCGGTGCCACGCAGGCGCTTCTGCAACGGCGAATCCACCTGCATGAAGTCTTCGAACAACGCCGCCTGCATGTCGAGGGGGATGCCGATGCCGGTGTCATGCACGCTGAAGCGCACCGCATCGGTTCCCTCCATCTGCGCGGAAACCACCACCCGGCCACGCGGGGTGAACTTCAAGGCATTGGAGATGTAGTTGCGCAGGATCTGCGCCAGCTTCTTGTCATCGGTGTACAGCATCGGCAGCCGCGGCGGGGCAACGAACTCCAGGTCGATCTGGTTGCCCTCCAGCAGCGGCCGGAACATGCCGCGCAGCGCGGTGAACAGGTCCATCAGATCGAACCAGCCCGGCGAGATGGTGATCCGCCCCGCCTCGATCTTGGCCAGGTCCAGCAGGTCATCGACCATCTCGCGCAGCTCGCTGGCCGCGTTGCTGATGAAGGTCACCTGCTGCCGCTGGCCGCTGCTCAGCTCGCCGTCCATGCCATCGGTCAAAAGCCGGGTCATGCTCAGGATCGACCCCAGCGGGGTGCGGAATTCATGGCTCATGTAGGACAGGAAACGGCTTTTCAGCTCGGACACCTGGCGCAGTTGTTCGGCCTGCTGGTCCAGCTCGCCATACAGCGCCACCACGCCCTGGTTGGTTTCGTCCAGCTCTGCGCGCAGCGCTTCGTTTTCCTGCCGCAGCCGCTCGAGCTCCTGCGGGTCCGGCACGTCGTTGACGGTCATTCAAACGCTCCTGCACGCAGCGCGACGACGCAGACATCGTCGCGACCACGATCAAAATCACGGTGCAGCACGGCCACCACCAACGCGGGGTGGCGATGCTGCAGCCCCGGGTAATCACGCATGCTCCAACGCGCCTGGAGCCCGTCGCTGTGCATCACCATCAGCGTGCCAGCCGGTGCGTGAAGGGCAAATGCCTGGGCCTTGCGGTACTGCACGCCGACGATGCCGGGCATGGACGCCATGCCGCGCGACGTGTCGGCGATCAGCAGGCTGCCGGCGATGTTGCCCACGCCGGCGAAGTCGATCGCGCCGTTGTCCAGCGACAGGCAGGCCACCGCCGCCGCTCCCCCGCGCGAGCCGGAAAGCCCGGCATGCAGGCGTGCGATGCGGTCCACGGCACCCTCGCCCGCTGGCGCCAGTGCTGATGCGCGCACCCCGGCTTCAGACGCCGCGGCGGCCAGTACGCCGTGGCCCAGCCCGTCGATCATGGTCAAGGTCAGCTGGCGGGCCTGCACCTGCAGGTGCCATGCATCGCCGCAGGCGTCTTCGTGCTTGATCGGCAGGCGAACGGCACCGTAGGCAAGGTCCGCATTGCGTGGGGCGCGCTCGGCATGGATGCGTGCTAGCACGACCGTGCCGCGGTCATCGCTCCACACGTCCATGACCCGTGACTGACGGGCGATCACGCCCATGCCCAAGCCTTGGCTGCCACCGGTCGAGTAGCCGTCCTGCAGGGCCTGCGCGAGCACGAACCCCGGGCCGCGATCGATCGTGCACAGCTCCACGCCAGGGCCGTCGTGGCCGGCGATCACGGAAAGATACATGCGGCCACCGCCGCCATGGCGCCACAGATTCGTGGCCAGCTCGGTAGCGGCCAGCGCAACGCGTCCGGCATCCCCCTCGTTGAATCCGGCCTGGCTCGCCAGCGACAGTGCTTCGCGTCGTGCCTGGCCGACCTGGGTGGTTTCTTCGATGGTGACAACGCGGGTGACAGGGCCGGAAAAGTTCAGGTCCATTTGGTGATCGTGACCCGTGTGCCTTCGCCGGGCGCGCTGTCCAGCGCGAAATCATCCACCAGCCGCCGCGACCCGGACAGGCCGAGGCCCATTCCGGAACCCGACGACCAGCCGTCGGTGAGTGCCTTCACCTGGTCCGGGATGCCCGGGCCCTGGTCGGAGAATACCAGCTGGATGCCTTTGCGGACGCCGCGCTCGACGGTGGTCCAGTGCATGTCGCCGCCGCCGCCGTAGATCACCGCATTGCGTGCCAGCTCGCTGGCGGCGGTGACCAGCTTGGTCTGGTCGACCAGCCGCAGACCGAACGCCACGGCCAGCTGGCGGACCGTCTGCCGGGCCACGACCACGTCCTGTTCGATGCGCACGGGAATGGAACCGCTGTCGGCGATCATGAGTCGGCGTCGCGTTGCTGGAGCAGCTTCATCCCGCGCTCGACGTTCAGCGCGGTACGCACACCGCGCAGGTCCAGGCCCAGCTCCACCAGGGTGATGGCCACCGCCGGCTGCATGCCCACCACCACGGTGGTCGCATCCATGATGCGGGCCAGCGCGGAGATCGTCGAAATCATGCGGCCGATGAACGAGTCGACGATATCCAGCGCCGAAATGTCGATCAGCACGCCACGTGCGGAGGTGCGCTGGATCTTCTCGGTGAGGTCATCCTGCAGGGTCAGCGCCAACTGGTCGTGCATGTCCACCTGGATGGTCACCAGCAGCAGATCGCCCATCTGCAGGATCGGGATGCGATCCATCTCAGCCGGCCACCTTGGTCACGGTCTGGCCGGTACGCTTCAGCGCCAGCGCCAACGCATCGGCCAGGTTGGCCTTGGTGACGATGCCCTGCAGGTCCAGCCCCAGGTGCACGATGGTCTGCGCGATCTGCGGACGCACGCCGCTGATGATCGCGTCGGCGCCCATCAGGCGGATGGCGGTGACGGTCTTCAACAGGTGCTGGGCCACCAGGGTGTCCACGGTGGGCACGCCGGTGATGTCGATGATGGCGATTTCCGAACCGGTATCAACGATGCGCTGCAGCAGCGATTCCATCACCACCTGGGTGCGCTGCGAATCCAGCGTGCCGATCATCGGCAGTGCCAATACGCCTTCCCACAGCTTGACCACCGGCGTCGACAGTTCCAGCATCTCTTCCTGCTGGCGCTGGATCACTTCCTCGCGCGACTTCTGGAACGCCTTGACCGTGTGCAGGCCCAGCAGATCCAGCAGTTCGGACAGCGCCCACATCTGGTCGCCCAGCTGCTGCGGGTTATCCGCGAAGCCCGCCTGCACCTGCTCGAACAACGGGCGCTTGAGCGAGAACACGAACTGCGCGGTCTCCGACGAGTTGAAGCCGCGACGCGCGCGGTCCGCACTCAGCTCTTCAAGGAAACGCCGCAGCGACAGCCACTCCGCTCCCTGCAGAGAGCCCGCATCGGCGGCGGAGATCGCCTGCTGGAACAAGCGCCAGTACTCGCGCAGCTGACCATCCAGCTCCAGCGGTGAAATCCGGTTGTCCAGCCCCTGCCCACCGGCGGCAAGCGTCTGCTGCCACTGCGCGAGGATCTGCTCCTCGTTGCGGCGGATGAGGTCGAGGGTGCGCTGCTGCAATGCCGCCATGAAAGTATCCTGGAATGTTCGGGGGGCGCCTGTACCGACATGCGGTCAAGTCAATCGTCCGTGCCAGACAAGGCGCTGCATGCCTGCATCAAGGTCATACGCGGCATTGCCTGTCCAACACAGCCCCGACATTACGCAATCAGCAATGTGTTCGCGGCGTGAAGATGCTCAGCCGTCGACGGGATCGTTGCGCTGCAAAGAGATGCGTCCGACCCGGCGCTTTTCCACGGACAGCACGCGCAGGCGGACGTCCGCGTGCTCGACCACGTCACCCGGCACCGGCATCCGGTCAAGCGCGTGCAGCACCAGCCCGGACAGCGTCTGGTAATCGCCCTCACGGGTAAAACGGATGCCT
This sequence comes from Stenotrophomonas sp. 169, assembly GCF_014621775.1. Classification (NCBI taxonomy): domain Bacteria; kingdom Pseudomonadati; phylum Pseudomonadota; class Gammaproteobacteria; order Lysobacterales; family Lysobacteraceae; genus Stenotrophomonas; species Stenotrophomonas sp. 169. The sequence goes on along the minus strand of NZ_CP061204.1, from coordinate 2,033,394 downwards.
GCATGACGTTGTAGGTCATCCAGCGTCAGCCTGCCGTCGGCCTCCCAGTGGCCCGCGCCGATTTCCTGGATGCCGTATTCCTCGCCCTGCGTATCGGCGAGGTCACCGGCAATGGCGGCCAGCAGGTCGTTGGCGGTCACCAGGCCCTCCACGCCACCGTATTCGTCCACCGCCACCGCCAGCGGCACCGGGTGCTGGCGTATCAGCTCCAGCACCTGCAGCGCGCTGGCCGTGGACGATACGAACTGCGCGTCGCGCAGGCTGGCCTCCAGCTGCAGCGGCCTGCCCTGCAGCAGATTGGCCAGCAGGTCGCGGCTCTGCACCACGCCACGCAGGCGATCCAGGTCGCCGTCTGCGACCAGCAGCCGGGTGTGCGGGCTGGCGATCAGCCGGGCGATCACGTCCTCCTGGCCGCGGCTGATGTCCAGCCACTGCACGTCGGTGCGCACGGTCATCACGCTGGACACCGGTCGCTCGGCCAGTGTCAGCACGCTGCGGATCATGTCCTGCTCGGCCGGCTGCAGACGCTCGCTGGCATCGCCATCGCGGTCCGGATCATCGTCACGCGGCGAGCCGGCATCGCGTGCGCCGAACATGCGCATCACCGCGTCGGCCGTGCGCTGGCGGAACGGGACCAGCTGGGCGTCCCGCTCGCGGTTGAAGCCCACCCATTGGTTGAAGGACTCGACCAGGATGGAGAACGCGATCGCGGCATACAGATAGCCCTTCGGAATCTTGAAGCCCAGCCCCTCGGCCACCAGGCTGAAGCCGATCATCAGCAGGAAGCCCAGGCACAGCACCACCACCGTGGGATGCTTGTTGACGAAGCGGGTGAGCGGTTTGCTGGCCAGCAACATCAACGCCATCGCGATGGTCACTGCCGCATACATCACGCCCAGGTTGTCGACCATGCCGACGGCGGTGATCACCGAGTCCAGCGAGAACACCGCATCGAGCACCACGATCTGGGCGACGACGGTGCCGAAGCTCGCATAGACCCGGTTGCCACCGTCCTCATGCGTACGTCCTTCCAGCCGTTCATGCAGCTCCATGGTGCCTTTGAACAGCAGGAACAGGCCGCCGGCCAGCAGGATCAGGTCGCGGCCGGAAAAATCATGGCCGAGCACCGCGATCAGGGGCTCGGTGAGTTTCATGATCCACGACAGCGCGGCCAGCAGGACAAGCCGCATCAGCAGCGCCAGCGTCAGCCCGATCACCCGCGCGCGGTCACGCTGGTGCGGCGGCAGCTTGTCGGCCAGGATCGCGATGAAGACCAGGTTGTCGATGCCGAGCACGATCTCCAGCACCACCAGGGTTGCAAGCCCCATCCATATCGAGGGGTCAGCCAGCCATTCCATGATTCGTTCTTTTCAGTCGTTGAGGGGGGTGAAGCGTTCGAAGCTCAGGGGCCTTCGTCCTGCGCGCGCGCCGGATCGTGGCCCAGCAGGTCCCCTGGCGTGCAGCGCAGCTCGCGGCAGATCGCATCCAGGGTGGAAAACCGAATCGCGCGCGCCTTGCCGGTCTTCAGGATCGACAGATTGGCCAGGGTGATGTCGATGCGCCCGGCCAGCTCGGACAGGGTCATGCCGCGTTCCAGCAGCATGCGGTCGAGGGTGATGACGATCGCCATCAGACCACGCCGTCCAGGTCCTCGCGCATGGCCGTGCCAACCGCGAACACATGCGCGATCACGAACAGCATCAGGACCGCGATAAGCCCGGTGATGGACATGCCGCCCCCCACTTCCATCCACGCGAACTGCGGGCCCATCCAGCTGGCGTAAAGGCCGATGAGGATCGACAGCAGCTCCATCGCCAGCATCAGCCAGGCCATGCGCTGCAGCCGTGTCACGTTGCCGCGGGTGAACGGCTGCTGCTCACGCACCGAGCGCACCAGCCGCTGCAGGTGGCGCAGGAAGACCAGCCCCAAGGCCAACAGCACCACGATCGCCAGCAGGCCGGCGCTGAAGTGCAGCAGCAGATGGGGGACGTCGCCGTGTTCGGCAACGACGCGGGCATCGACTGCATCCAGCAGGCGCGCGGGGCGATGGAACACCAGCGGAACAGCACACAGGGCGCCCAGGATGCCCAGCCAGCACATTGCCATGACGGCGTGGATGGCGGCATGGGTCAGGTTGAAGATACCGCGCGATCTCGGCGCACGGTGGGTACGGCTTGGCACGAAGCCTCCGGCAGATGGTCACCGGAAGAGCGACCCGCCTTATTGATAAACGATAAACGCGATCGTGTCCAGCGTCCCCGCACGACCATCCCATGACGGGGACTGCCGCGAGGAGGGGCGGCTGCGGGGCGCTACATCCGGTCCAGCGCCGCGCGCAGTGCCGCCACCTGCTCTGTGCCGGACTGCAGGTGGTCCGCCTCCAGCCCGGCCAGCGCAGGATTGTAGTGGTGCATCGTAGAGCTGACCCGCACCTTGGCCGAAGCGTGCAGCTCCCGGCATCCGGTGCGCAGGGCAATGGCCGCGATGCGATCAGCGGTGATGCCCGCACCGGCCATCACCGCGATGCGTCCGTCCGCCTGGTGCACGGTCGCGGCCAGCGCATCGGCGCCCTGCTCCGCCGACGCCTGTCCGCCCGAGCTGAGGACCCGGCTGCAGCCGAGCGCGATCACGTCCTCCAGCGCCCGCGACAGATCGCGGGCGGCGTCGAAGGCGCGGTGGAAGGTCACCTGCATGCCGCCTGCCGCTTCGACCAGGCGCTGGCACAAGGGCACATCGACATCGCCATCGGCGGTCAACGCGCCCAGCACCACGCCATCCACGCCCAGCGTCCGGCAGTGCAGGATGTCTTCCCGCATCACCTGCGCTTCCCAGTCGCCGTAGCGGAAGTCGCCGGCCCGCGGCCGGATCAGCACGAACAGCGGCAACTGCACGCGCTCGCGGGCGACCGCAAGCGTGCCATGCGACGGCGTGAGACCGCCGGACGCAAGGTCGGCGAACAGTTCCACACGGTCCGCTCCCCCGGCCTGCGCGGCCAGTGCCGAGCCCACCCCATCGCAGGCGATTTCAAGTACGTGCGCGGCGCTCATGCCTGTTCGCTGCGGTAGACCGACGCCGCATCGTGCAAGGCATCCTGGCGCTGCGTATCGCACACCGCGTACACGAACCCACGGTGCAGCGCGTAGGCGCCAACGTCGCCATCCCGGTTCATCGCCAGGAAACAGACCTGCAGCGTGCGGCTGGCTTCGGGGCGCTTGCGCACGACCCGCGCGATCGCTTCGCGACAGGCCTCGGCCGGACTGCGGCCTTGGCGCATCAGTTCGACCACCAGGAACGAGGCCGCGTTGCGGATCATCTCTTCGCCCACCCCTGAGGCGGTGGCCGCGCCGACCTCGTTGTCGACGTACAGCCCCGCCCCGATGATCGGACTGTCGCCCACGCGGCCCTGCATCTTCCACGCCATGCCACTGGTGGTACAGGCCCCGGCCAGTAGGCCCTGTGCGTCGAGGGCAAGGATCCCGAGGGTATCGTGGTTGCTGCTGTCGCCCGGAATGCTGCGTCGTTCGGCATTGATCTGCGGCGCGTACTCTGCGGTCTTCTGCCACGCCTTCCAGGCCTTCTCCGCCGTCGGCGTCAGCAGCTTTTCGCGCGGGAAGCCCTGCTCGATCGCGAACTGCCGGGCGCCCTGCCCGACCAGCATCACGTGCGGCGTATGCTCCATCACCCGCCGGGCCACCGACACCGGATGCAGGATGTCCACCAGCGCGGCCACCGAACCGCAGCGGCCATCGCCGTCCATGATGCTTGCATCCAGGCTGAGGTTGCCATCGCGATCCGGATTGCCGCAGCGTCCCACGGTGGGGTTGCACAGCTCGCTTTCCGCCCAGCGCGCCCCCTGCTCCACCGCGTCGAGTGCGCTGCCGCCGGCGGCGAGCGTCTTCCACGCCACCTGGTTGGCACCGACGCCAAAGTCCCAGGTGGACACCACCCTGGCGCCGGCAGCGGGTGCGGATCCGCGTGCGCCACGGGGCAACCCCAGTGCACCGATGGCCAGCGCGCCGGCCTGCAGGAAAGTTCTACGGTCGCTCATGCGGTGTCGCTCCAGATCGCCCATGCCATGCCCGGCCACCGGCCGGGCAGCATCACATCGTATCGCCCTTCCAGGCTGCGGCACCGAGTACGCCCAGCTCGCCGTGCTCGACGCGCCATACCGGCACCTGCTGAAGGACGCTGCCCAGCACGCCCTTGTTGAGGAAGCGCGCCACGAACGTGCTGTCAGCGATGAACGGGGCGATATGCGCGGACACGCCGCCGGCCAGGTAGACCGAGCGCGCGCCGAAGGCAATCGCCAGATCACCGACGAAGCTGCCCAGCCAGCCGCAGAACACCTGCACGGTCTCGCTCGCAAGCGGATCATCGCCGGCCTTCGCCGCCGCGAGCAGCGAGGCGGTGTCCCGCCAGCGCGGCGACACCGTGCGCAGCACGCACAGGCACTCATAGAGATTGATCATGCCGGTGCCCGACAGCACGCGCTCGTTGTCGACATGCGGCCAGCGCTGCAGCAGCAGGCGCAGTACGTCCAGCTCCAGCGGCGTACCGGCGGCCAGCGCCGAATGCCCGACCTCGCTGGCAAGCACCGGTCGCTCACCGTCGGCGAACCGCAGTGCCGCACCCAGTCCGGTGCCCGGGCCAAGGACCAGCGCAGGCCATGCAGGTGCAGCGCCGTCACCGTCATGCAGCGGCACAAGCGCGTCGGCATGCACGTGCGGGATGGCCAGCGCCACCGCTTCGAAGTCGTTGATCAACTGCAGGTGGTGCAACCCTGCGTCACGCCGCGTGGCCTCGCGCGCCACCGGCCACGGCAGGTTGGCGTTGACCAGCGTGTCACCCTGCAGCAGGCCGGCGATGGCGACCACCGCACGCAGGCCGGCAGGCGGCGCGCTTCCGGCAAACTCGGACAGGATCGCGGCCAGGCTGGGATGGTGCGCGCACTGGTAACGGCGGAACCCGTCTATGTGCGGCGCGGTGCCGTCATCGTTGGCCCACGCCAGGCGGGCATACGTACCGCCGACATCGGCCACGATCAGGGGCGCGGAAGATCCGGCAACGGGAGGCGTCACGGGGGATGGGCCCGACTGTGGGGCCCGGGAAGATGCCGCAACGTTCACTCGCACGCCTTTGCTGGTTCAACTCAATCCTGAGGATTCTCAGCCATTGCCCGCGCTTTGCATAGCGCAGGCAGCGGTCGGGTTCAGGCGGTGCCGGCTGCGGCGTGTGGCGCCACCATGCGCGTCGGGCGGCTGGGGAATGCGTGGCGCAGGATGCGCCACACCACCTGTCCGAACTGGCTCGGCAGTGACCCGGTGTTGTAGTGCTGGCCGTAGCGACGGCAGATATCCTTCACTTCCACGGCGATGCGCGAATAGCGGTTCGCGGGCAGGTCCGGGTAGAAGTGGTGCTCGATCTGGTGGCTGAGGTTGCCCGACAGGACGTTGATCACCCACCCGCCTTTCAGGTTGGACGAACCACGCAGCTGGCGCAGGTACCAGTGGCCACGGGATTCGTTGCGCAGGCAGTCCTTCGAGAACGTTTCCGCATCGGCGGTGAAGTGGCCGCAGAAGATGATCACGTAGGTCCAGATGTTGCGCATGCCGTTCGCGACCAGGTTGCCCAGCATCACCGGCAGGAAGAACGGGCCTGCCATCAGCGGGAACAGGACGTAATCCTTGCCCAGCTGGCGCCCCATCTTCGCGGCGACCGGACGCGTCTCTTTCCACAGCTGGTGGGCGGTCATGCGGCCCTTCAGCCAGCGACCGATGCGCAGGTCCTGGATGGCCACACCCCACTGGAACATCAGCGCGAAGATCGGCGCGATGATCGGCTGCAGCAGATAGAACGGACGCCAGCGCTGCTCGGGGAAGATGCGCAGCAGGCCGTAGCCGATGTCATCGTCCATGCCGCGTACGTTGGTATACGTGTGGTGCTTGAAATTATGGGTCTTCCGCCAGTTGTCACTGGTGGCGACGATGTCCCATTCGTAGCTGTTGCCATCCAGCTTCGGATCGCCGGTCCAGTCGTACTGGCCGTGCATCACGTTGTGCCCGAGCTCCATGTTTTCCAGGATCTTCGACAACGCCAGCAACAACGTGCCGGCAATGCAGGCCGGCCACAGCAGACCGGCCATGAACAGCGGCGAGAACGCGCCCACGAACAACAGGGCGCGGCCCAACAGGCCGGACCAGCGCACCGCTGCGGCAACGCGGCGGATGTAGCGGGTATCACGGGCACCCAGCTCGCCGATCACGCGGTCGCGGATCGCATCGAGTTCGGCACCGAAGGCATTCAGTTCGGCAGGGGTAAGGGCACGATCAGGGCGGCTCATTGCATGTGTTCCTCAGAGATCCAGGACCAGGTCGGTGGTCGGCGCGCTGACGCAGATACGCACCGGCATCGCCGGTTCGTCCTGTGCCTCGCCGGTGCGCAGATGTCGCGTGGCGCCGCTGGCGCGGACGCAGGTACAGCTGTTGCAGATGCCCATGCGGCAACCGTGCTTGGGCTTGAGGCCGTGCGCTTCCAGGCTGTCCAGCAACGCCTTGCCGCGCGGCACCGTCAGCGTGCGGCCACTGCGCGCCAGGGTCAGCTGCACCTCGCCGACGGCGGTGGTATCGGTCGCGGGCGGCGTGAACGCTTCGGACTGGAAGCCCGCAACGTGGTGCAGCAGCCGCGCCCGTGCCGCACTGACGAAGCCGTCCGGGCCACACGCCAGCACCTGGCGCTGCGCCAGCGGCACATCACCCAGCGCGTCGAACGCGATGGTGTCGATGCGTGCGGCGGGCGTGGTGCCCTCGCGGGTCGCCAGCAGGTGCACGTGCAGCTGCGGATCTGCTGCGGCCAGCGCCTGCAGCTCTTCGCGGAAATTGATAGCGGCGTGGCTGCGCTCCCAGTAATACAGGTCCACCGGAGCAGCCAGCGGGCGCGCCGACAACCCGCGCAGCAGGCTGCGCATCGGCGTGATGCCACTGCCTGCGGCAAGAAGCAGCAGCGGAGCGGCGGTTGGCGCGACGAACTCACCGAACGCAGTGCCGATCGGGAACACCGTGCCGGGCGTGGCCTGGTGCACCAGATACTGGCTCACCCGCCCGCCGTCGACGGCCTTCACGGTGATCGACAGCTCGCGCGGGCCCAGCCGGGTCGGGCTGTAGCTGCGCTGCAGCAGCCGACCGTCCATCTCCACGCTCAACGCGACGTGCTGGCCCGGCTGCATGCCGCGCCAGTGGCGGTTGGTCTGCAGCACCAGCGTGCACGCGCCCTCGCCCGCCGGCTCGCGCCGGACCAGGCGGGCCAGCGGCTGGCGCAGGGTCCACAAGGGGTTGAGCTTGCCTGCCCAGAAATCGAACAAGGCAGGCGGCATCCAGCGTTGCGGGGACATCCGCGACGGGCGGGTAACCGGGACAGGACGGATGGCAGCGTTCATGGAGTGAACTATACGTCCGCGCACACAGCTGTGTATACAGGTGTATACCAACCCGGATCAGGTATGATTCACGCTACGTCCACCCGGTTGCCCCATGCCCCCCATCGTCACGCCTCCGCCTGAAGACACCACGCCGGTCCGCCGTACGGTGACCCGCGAGGATCTGATCATCGCGGCGCTGGCGTTGATCGGACCGCACCGCAGCCTGTCCACCCTCAGCCTGCGCGAGGTCGCGCGTGAGGCCGGCATCGCCCCGAACAGCTTCTACCGTCAGTTTCGCGACATGGACGAGTTGTCCATTGCGTTGATCGACCTGGCGGGCCGCTCGCTGCGCACCATCATCGGCCAGGCCCGCCGCCGCGCCACGACGTCGGCGAGCAGCGTGGTCGGGGTGTCGGTGGAAACCTTCATGGAGCAGCTCCGCGCGGACGACAAGCTGCTGCACGTGCTGTTGCGCGAAGGCGCGGTCGGCTCCGATGACTTCAAGCACGCCGTCGAACGCGAGCTGCAGTATTTCGAAGACGAACTGCAGGTCGATCTGGTCCGGCTGGCGGCCATGGACGGAGTGCGCCTGCACGCACCGCAACTGGCGTCCAAGGCGATCACCCGGCTGGTATTCGCCATGGGCGCAAGCGCGATGGACATGCCACCGGAGAAAGACGCCGAGCTGATCGAAGAGATCTCCACGATGGTCCGCATGATCATCGTCGGCGCACGCACACCGGCCGCCTTCCGCCGCAAGCGCTGAACCGCGGTAGTGACGGCCGCTGGCCGTCCGCCTGCATTGACGGCCAGCGGCCGTCACTACCCGAGAAATCGGGCGATCGCCGCCTCGATCTGGACCGGGGTCTGGTAGCCCGCCAACCGCGCCACTTCGCCACCGTCACGGAAGAGGATCAGGGTAGGTGTCTGCCGCAGCGCCAGCGCCTTGAAGAAGGGCTCGCCCAGCACCTCCAGCTGTGCGCGCAGCAGCACCACCCCCTGCCCGACGGCCGTGCCTGCCACCCGTTGCAGGGAAAGCGCCAACATGCGGCAACCGGGGCACTGGTCTTTATGGAAGTCCACCAGCAGCCGGGGGTGCGTGGCCACCACCTGATGGAAGTGGTCTGTCGTGCCGGCCTCAATGATCTGCATGGCGCGCGCTCTCCAGGCCGCCCAGGACGGTGTCCATCCACTGCGCCACCCGCGTGGCATCGTGCGTGCGCTGTGGCATCTGTTCCACGGTCAGCGCCGGGTGCGGGCTGTCGAAGTAACGGATGAGCCGATGGACCGCCCCGCAGTAATAGTCCCCCCCCACTGCGTCTCGCCGGTGCCGAACACAGCGACCTGGCGAGGTCGCTTTCCGCTCTCCACCATGCGCGCGATCCATGCCTTCATCTCGGCCGGCGTCCTGCCCGCGTTGTCCGTCCAGCAGCCCAGCACCAGCAGATCCGCTTCGTCGACCTGCAGCGGCGGCGAGGCGGCCCCCTGCTCCGCCTCCTGCCAGTGCACCGCATGGCCTACCTGCTGGCCGCGGCAGGCGATCATGCGGGCCAACTCGCGGGTGTTGCCGCTGAGCGAGGCGACCACCAGAAGCAACCGCAAGGGGCGCGTCTGCTCACAGGTCGTCGAATCCATTGTCGAGGTTGGTCTTCTTGTAACTGGCATTGCGCATCTCGAAGAAGTCGGTCTTGGTCTCGGTGAAGTTGTCCGCATACGCCTTGATCCACGGCATCACGTTGTCGCTGGCATCGCTGTACAAGCGCTCGATGCCGAGCATCCCGGCCATCTTGTTGGCGCGGTACTTCACGTAGCGCACCATCTCATCCACGTCGATGCCGTCGATGCCGTCCAGGACTTCGCCGCTCCACTGCGTTTCCAGCTCGATGGCGTGGGCGAAGGCGTCGTGTACGTAGGCGGTCAGCGCATCCCCCTGCAGACTCGGGTTCTCGCCGACGATCGCGCGGATCAGTTCGCTGATGAACTTGGTATGCGCCAGCTCATCGCGGTTGATGAAGCTGATGATCTTGCCGGTACCGTTCATGCGGTTCTGGCGGACCATGTTGTAGAAGAACGCGAACCCCGAATAGAAGTTGATGCCTTCCAGGATCGAGGACTGGATCAGCGCCTTCAACAGCGTCTCTGCGGACTTCTCGCGCAGGAAGTCATCATACGATTCCATGATCGGCGCGTTGCGCTTGATGATGGTGGGATGCGTACGCGCGATCTCGAACACCCGGTTCTGGTTGGACAGGTCGGTGATCGATGCGAGCACGTAGCTGTAGCTCTCGTTATGGATCACTTCCTGCTGGCCGATGATCGCGGCGTTGGCATGCGCGGCAGGATCAGTGATGTACTCGGCCACGTTGTAGATGAAGCGCGTCTGCGGTGAGTCCAGCGTGGCCAGCAGGCCGATGATGCTGTCATACGCATTCTTTTCGCGACCGGACAGCTCAGCGTACTGGCGCGCGTCCTGCTTCATGTCCACTTCGTCGGGAATCCAGAAGTTGGTCGAAAGCTCCTTGTAGGCCCGGTAGAACGAGGGGTACGGGATATCGTTCCAATTGAGGATGCCGCTCGTGCGACCGTTGATGATGCCGGTGCTGCGGTTGGGGTGGCGCGGTTCGAGGATGCGGATGCGGTCCAGCGGGGTTGCCATGGGGATTCCTGTTGTTCCGGTAGCGCCGGGCCCTGCCCGGCGGCGGTTGATCGGTTGCATCGGCCGTTCGCTGGGCGGCCAACGCCTGTCACGACGATCAGCTGGAACACCACTCACATTCGCTGATGTCGATGTCATTGGAGCGCACGTAGTACGTGGTTTTGAGGCCCTGCCGCCACGCAGCCAGGTGCAGCTCCAGCAACGTGCTGGCGCGGATGCTGCTGGGCACGTACAGGTTGAAGCTGATGCCCTGGTCCACGTGGCGCTGGCGCCGCGCGTTCTGCCGCACACTGGCGAACTGGTTCACCTTGTAGGCGCCCTTTTCGTAGTAAGGCCAGGTGTCGAGGGACAGGCCGGGTGCCGCGACGGGTCGCCGGAAGTCCTTCTTTTCTTCGTAATAGAACGCGCTGTAGATGGGATCGATGGACGCGGTCGACCCGGCGATCTGAGCGGTGCTCATGTTCGGCGCTACCGCCAGCAACCAGCCGTTGCGCAGCCCCTGCCGGGACACGTCGGCGGCGAGCGTCTGCCACGCATTACTGTCATAGCCGCGGTCACGGAAGTAGGCGCCGGTGTCCCAGTCGCTGCCACGGAACATCGGGTAGCTGCCCTTCTCTGCCGCCAGTTGTGTGCTGGCCTGGATGGTGAGGAAATTGATGCGTTCGTAGAGGGTGTCTGCCAACGTCTCGGCATCCGGGCTGTCCCACTGGATGGCCTGCTGCGCCAGCAGATGATGCCAACCGAAGGTGCCCAGGCCGATCGCGCGATAGCGTCGGTTGGTGATGGTGGCCTGCGGCACCGGCAGCACGTTCAGATCGATCACGTTGTCCAGCATGCGGACCTGGATGGGGATCAGCCGCTCCAATACGTCGCTTGCCAGCAGGTCGTCCGCCGCCCTGATGGCGCGGCCGAGGTTGATCGAGGAGAGGTTGCAGACAACGAAGTCACCGGCACGCCGGGTGGTCACGATCTGGTCGCCGCTGACGATCTCCTGGATCATCCGCGTCGGGCTCATGTTCTGCAGGATCTCGGTGCACAAATTGCTGGAATACACCATGCCGCAGTGCTTGTTGGGGTTCCGCCGGTTGACCTCGTCGCGGTAGAACAGGAACGGGTTGCCGGTTTCCAGCTGGCTGAGCATGATCCGCTTGAACAGATCGATCGCACGCACGGTGCGGCGACTGATGCGCTCGTCGGCGACCAGTTCCGCGTAGCGGTCACGGAAACTGCCTTGCCCGCGCGTTTCGTCGAAGAAGTCCTGCAGGTACCAGCCTTTGGCCTGCTTTACTTCATGCGGATCGAACAGATACCAGTCCGCACGGCGCTCCACTGCCTCCATGAACAGGTCCGGGACGCACACCGCAGTGAACACATCGTGCGCGCGCAGGCGCTGGTCGCCGTTGTTCAGTCGCAGGTCGAGGAACGCCTCGATATCGCGGTGCCAGATATCCAGGTACACCGCCACGGCGCCCTTGCGTTGCCCCAGCTGATCGACCGACACCGCCGTGTTGTTGAGCTGCTTGATCCAGGGCACAACGCCACCGGAGGAGTTCGCCACCCCGCGGATCGGTGCACCGCTGCTGCGCACATAGCCCATGTAGGCGCCTACGCCGCCGCCATGCTTGGAGACGCGCGCGATGTCGGTGTTGGAGTCATAGATGCCCTGCAGGCTGTCGTCGACGGTATCGATGAAGCAGCTCGAGAGCTGGCCACCGGTCTTGCCGGCGTTGGCCAAGGTAGGCGTGGCGACGGTCATGTACAGATGGGACAGGGCCCAGTACGCCTCGCCCACCAGCTGCATGCGGCGGCTGCGTCCGCCCTGCCCCGTTCCGCCCTCGTTCTGCATCAGGTACAGCGCGATGGTCAGCCAGCGCTCCTGCGGCAGTTCATACACCTCGCGCGAGGTGTCGGTGGCGAGGTAGCGTGTCGCCAGCAGGTACAGCCCGTTGTAGGCGAACAAGGCGTCGCGCTGCGGGTCGATCATCGCGCCCGCCTGCTGCAGCTCCTCCTTCGAATAGCAGCGCAGGATGTCGTTGCTGTACACCCCGCGATCAGCCAGGCTTTCCTGCAACCCGACGTACGAGCCGTATTTGAGGCCGGCATCGTAGAAGCGGTTGCGTGCGGCGCGTTTGTACAACCGCGCCAGATAGAGGCGCGCGGCGAACTGCTCCCACTCAGGGGCCACCACGTCGACCCGCGATTCCGCTTCCCGGATCATCAGGTCGACCAGGTCATCCGCACTGATGCGGGGCTTGCGCTCGACGATGGAATGCACGCTGCGGCGGAAGCCGGCAACGTCCAGCATCGGCAGATCATGCTGGATCCGGTCGATGCTGCGGTCCAGGCGCAGCGGATCGAAGGGCAGCTTGCGATTTCCTGCTTCCTTGGTGATCCACGTGGTGATGGACTCGCCAGTGGCGTGCACGGCGTCGCTGGCGCTGGCCGGGGCGGCCGCGCGGTAGGGGGTGTCTGTCATGGTCCAGCTCTCCTGGCACACCGCGGGACCCGGGTGTGGCCATGGAACCCCGCACGCGATACCGGCGCACGAGGAAGTCGGGTGTGATGCCATCGCGCGGGAACGGAGATCGTCGGCTGTTGCCTGCGCCTGCGGCCGGTATCCGGACCGTGGGGGCGACCTGCGTCCGCATGGTGGCGGCCGCGTCGACACGGAAAGCTTCAGGGGAGGCTGGCCGCGGGACGTAGAGGTTGCGTCCGGCGGCGGCGGCTGACCGGGAGTGACAGCCACAACATAGTGGGCTTGGCCAATGCCGTCAACACAAGATGAGCGATTTTCCGGCGTTGCGACGATAGGTCGCAGCCTGCGTTGACCTGCTGTTGCAGGGATGGGTGGCACGCTGTCCCTCTGTTTCTACGTACCAAGGACTCACCATGCGCGCTGCCCTCCACGCCAGTTTCGGCGACCCGACATCCGTCCTGTCCGCCGCAGATCATGACCTGCCCGAGCCCGGCCCGGGCGAAGTCCGCATCCGCACCGTGCTCGCGCCCATCCACAACCACGATCTGTGGACGGTCCGCGGCAAGTACGGCTACAAGCCCACCCTGCCGGCCATTGGCGGCAGCGAGGGCCTGGGCACCATCGATGCGCTGGGCCAGGGCGTCGAAGGTTTGAAGATCGGCCAGCGCGTCGCCGCTGCATCGGTGCACGGCACCTGGGCCGAGGCGTTCATCGCGCCCGAACGGATGGTCATCCCGATGCCGGACAGCATCAGCGACGAAGTCGCCGCACAGCTGATCGCGATGCCGCTGAGCGCGCTGATGCTGCTGGAATTCCTCAAGGTGGAGCGCGGCCAGTGGATCGTGCAGAACACCGCCAACGGTGCAGTGGGCAAGAGCCTGGCCATGCTGGCCAAGGCGCGCGGCGTGAACGTCGTCAACTTGGTCCGCCGCGACGATGGCGTAGCGGAGCTGGAGGCCATGGGCATCCCGCATGTCGTGTCCACGACGTCGGACGGTTGGCAGGACGCGGTGCGTGGCCTGCTCGGCGAGGCATTGGCCGCGGCGGCCGTGGATTCGATTGGTGGCACGGCCAGCGGCGAGCTGCTGGGCCTGCTCGGCGAGGGCGGCACATTGGTGTCGTTTGGTTCGATGACCGGCGAACCGATGCAGATCCCGTCGGGCGATGTGATCTTCAAGCAGGCCACCGTCAAAGGCTTCTGGGGCAGCAAGGTCAGCCAGGCGATGGCCGTGGACGACAAGAAGCGGCTGGTGGGCGAACTGCTGAAGCGCGCGGCGGCGGGCGAGCTGCAGTTGCCGGTGCAGGCGGTGTTCTCGTTGGATGACATTGCCGACGCGGCAGCGGCCAGTCTGGCGTCCGGGCGCACCGGCAAGGTGCTGCTGCGCCCGTAATCGCGTCTGTCTCGCCGAGCATGGCGCGGCGCTACCGTCTCCGGGAGCTGTGATAGCGCCGAGCCATGCTCGGCGAGCGCACCGCGCGGCGCATCCTGCGCTACGCCCGCTGGCCGTCAGCCCGGAAACCTCACGCCGGTTCGGCGACTACACGCCTGGGCACGTTCGCCGTGCCAGCGGTACCGCGCAGGCGGAAGATCGCCACCGCCTGTTGCAGTTCGTGCGACTGCTCTTCCAGCGAACGCGCGGCCGCGTTCGCCTCTTCCACCAGGGCCGCATTCTGCTGGGTAGCTTCGTCCATCTGCACCACGGTCTGGCTGACCTGTTCGATGCCCGCGCTCTGTTCCTGCGAGGCGGCGGAGATCTCGGCCATGATGTCGGTCACCCGGTGCACCGAGCTGACGATTTCCTGCATCGTGCTGCCCGCCTGCCGTACCAGCGTCGCGCCCTGCTCCACCTGCTCCACGGAGTCATCGATCAGGCCCTTGATCTCGCGCGCGGCCGTGGCCGAACGCTGCGCCAACGCACGCACCTCGGTTGCGACGACGGCAAATCCCCGCCCCTGCTCGCCCGCCCGTGCCGCTTCCACGGCCGCGTTGAGCGCCAGGATGTTGGTCTGGAAGGCGATGCCATCGATCACCGAAATGATCTCGGCGATGCGCCGCGACGACACTTCGATGCCACTCATCGTCTGCACCACCTGCGCCACCACCTCGCCGCCCTGTGACGCTACCCCGGCCGTGCCCTGCACCAGCTGGTTGGCCTGGCGCGCATGGTCGGCGTTCTGGCGCACGGTGGAGGTCAGCTCTTCCATCGACGCCGCCGTTTCTTCCAGACTGGCAGCTTGCTGTTCGGTGCGCTGCGACAGGTCATCGTTGCCCGCCGCGATCTCGCCGGCCGCCGTGTTGATCATCGCACTGGCCTGCTGGATGCCGCCGACGATGCGTGTCAGCTGTTCCACCGTGGTATCTGCATCACGGCGCATCTGCGCGAAGACGCCGTGGAAATCGCCCTCCATCCGCGCCGTCAGGTCACCGCGGGCGATCGCCTGCAGCAGCCGCGAAAGCTCCGCCAGGTTGGCGTCAGTGGTCTGCATGAGGGTGTTGAGCCCTTCCACCATGCCGCGGAAGTCATGCGAGAAGCGCGAAGCATCGCCACGCTGGGTGAAGTCACCCGCCGCCGCGGCGTGCGCCAACTGCAGGATCTGTGTGTTGATGGCCTGCAGGTTGGCCTTGGTATCGCGCATGGCAGCGCTGATCAGTGCTTTCTCGCCCGGCAGGTCTTCCATGTCCGCACTCATGTCGCCCACGGCGTAGCAGGCCATCACCTGCACCAGGCGCTGCTGCACCGCCACGTGGCCGGCCACCAACGCGTTGGTACCGGCGATCATGCGACCGTACTCACCGGGGAATGCCGCCGCGTCCAGCCGGTAGCTGATCTGTCCCTCATCATGCCGCTCGGCCAGTTCCGACTGGGCAGTGATGACGGCGCGCAGCTGGTCCTGCATGCTGCCCATCGCGCCCAGCAGGCGCCCCACTTCATCATCACGCACCACGCTGATGCGGCTGTCCAGCTTGCCTTCGGCAACGGCCGCCGAGACATGCTCCGCCTCCGCCAGCGGCTTCAAGACCAGCCGCTGCAGCAACAGATACAGCGCGGCGCTCAGCAGCAACGCCGACAACAGGCCCACGGCCACGATCACCCACAGCAGTTCCCGGGCCTGCGCCATCACGTGCGAGGCAGGCACCGAAATACCCAGCGCGAAGACCTGCGGCGCAGAGCCCACGCGCAGCGGCACGAACACCTGCAGCTCTTTTTCACCATTGAAGTCGACCTCACCGCTCACCGTTTCCCCCTTGGCCACGGCGGCCAGCATCGCGCGGGTGGCGGCATCGTCGCGGACCTTGCCGACGTCCGCTGCGTTGCGGCTGGCCATCACCGAACCGGCCGGCGACAGCAGCGTGGCATGCCCCACGTCCATCGGGCGCATCGCGGCGATGCGCGCCTGCAGCGCGGCCAGGGTGAAGTCGACGGTCACCACACCCAGATAGCGATCGCCTTCGAGGATCGGCGTCGCCACCGTGGTCATCAAGGTGTCTTTGCCGGCCACGGGGTAGTAATACGGCTCCACCACGGCCTGGGCGCGGGTCTCGCGCGGCTTGAGGTTCCAGTCGCCGTCACCGGGCTTCTCGTAGTCCCTCAACGGTTCGCGCACCAGGGTACCGCTCTGCCAGGCCCACCACGTCATGAAGCGACCGCTGTCATCGTGGCCCTCGCTGCCGACGAAGTCCGCATCCTTGCCATCGAACGCGTCCGGCTCCCACAGCGTGCCCATGCCGAGCCATTGCGGATGCGCCTCGAGCTGGGCCCGGATCACCGCGTCGGCGGCCGTCCGGTCCAGGCTGCCCAAGGTGCGCTGCACGCGGAAGCTGTTGGCCAGTGACGTGCCGGTGTCGGCAGCCACTGCGATCTCGGCGGCGATGCGCTGCGCTTCCTGGCCGGACAGGTCCTTCAGCCGTGCCTGGGCGCTTTCCAGCAGCGCATCACTGCTGCGCCAGTAGCTGATGACGGCGGTGAAGCCGAAGCAGGCCAGGGCCAGCAGGCCGGTGCCCAGCATCAGGCGGCGGGCCACGCTGGGTCGGCGGGGGGAGCGGGGTGAGGGGGAGACGGCGCGCATCGTGAGGCTCGGAAGGGGGGCGGACAGCCTCTCTATCGACCTGCGTGGCACTTTCTTGACCATCTTCGGCGCTGCCGGCATCCCGCCGAGCGTGGCTCGGCGCTACAACGGCCTCCCGCTTCGGCGCTGCCGGCATCCCGCCGAGCGTGGCTCGGCGCTACAACGGCATCCCGCTTCGGCGCTGGCGGCATCTCGCCGAGCGTGGCTCGGCGCTACAACGGCCTCCCGCTTCGGCGCTGCCGGCATCCCGCCGAGCATGGCTCGGCGCTACAACGGCCTCTCGCAGAATCGTGGCGCGAACCGCGCGCCGGGGGCGGTAGCGCCGAGCCATGCTCGGCGAGCGCGCCGCGCGGCGCTCCCGGCGGCACGCTGCCCTGCCCGCACCCCGCACCCCGTGGCGCGTCAGCGGCTCAGGTGCAGGAACTGCACGTGCCGCTCGTACTGGCTGATGATGTCGTTGATGATCTGCTCGCGGCTGTAGTCCACCAGGTCGTAGTCCTGGCTGCCTTCGTACAGGTGCACCTCGGCGCGGTAGTAGCGACTGTTGCGTGCCTGGTGCGAGGCGAAGGACGGTACCCGGTAGCCGGTCAGGATGACCCGGTACTGGAAATCCTGCTGCTCACCGTGGTCCACCGCCAGCTCCATGTCACCCGAGTCGAAGCGGGTCGAGACGTCCCAGCCCTGCCCGCGCAGCTGCTCGGCTACATCCTCCATCGCCGGCTTCACATCGTCATCCATGAAGCGGTAGACCTGGTCGCGCACCGGGAAGTTGACCGCCTGCCCCAGCCGCTGGCGCCAACCCTGATGGTGCCTGCTGGCTCCGACCAGCGGCGAGGCACGGTACTGCAGCGCCCGCTTGCGATGGCCCTCATCGGCGAATGACCGCATCAGCCCCCACATCATCAGCAGCAGCACGGCGGAGAACGGCAGCGAAGCCAGCACCACCGCTGACTTCAGGGCGTCCATGTTGCCGGCCAGCAGCAGGCCCGCGGTGACCACGGCGGTCACTGCGCCCCAGAACACGCGCAGCCAGCGTGGGCCATCGTCTTCCGGCGCACCCCCGTGCGAGGACAGGGTCGACAGCACCACCGCACCGGAGTCGGCCGAGGTGACGAAGAAGATGAAGCTCACGAACACCGTCACCGCGATCACCACCCGGCTCCACGGATACGTGTCCAGCAGGGCGTACAGTACGGTCGGCGGGTCATCGATGGCCAACTGCGCCAACTGCGATTGTCCGTGATGCAGGACCTGGTCCAGTGCGCTGTTGCCGAAGATGGACAGCCACGCCAGCGTGAAGCCCAGCGGAATCAGCAGCACCCCGAACACGAACTGGCGGATGGTGCGGCCACGCGAGATACGCGCGATGAACAGGCCCACGAACGGCGACCAGCCGATCCACCACGCCCAGTAGAACACCGTCCAGTTGCCCATCCAGCCGGGTCGTCCGCCGTAGGCGTAGACATCGAAACTCTTGCCGACCACGCTGCCCAGATAGTCACCGACGTTCTGCATCAACGTGCCGAGCAGGTACTGGGTCGGCCCGGCAAACAGCATGAACAGCACCAGCGCGATCGCCAGCAGCATGTTGACGTTGGACATCAGGCGGACGCCCTTCTCCACGCCGGTCACGGCCACCGCGACCGCGGCACCCATCATCACCACGACCAGGGTGATCTGCACCCAATGCGCATGCGGGACATCGAACAGGTGCGACAGGCCGGCATTGAGGTGCAGCACGCCGAACCCCATGTCCGCGCCCAAGCCGAACACCGTGGCCACGATCCCCAGGGCATCCACGGTATAGCCGATCGGCCCGTTGATGCGGTTGCCGATCAGCGGATACAGCGCCGAGCGCAGGGCCAGCGGAAGGTTGTGCCGGTAGGCGAAGTAGGCCATCGCCATCGCCGCCAGGGCGAACACGCCCCAGCCGTGCAGGCCCCAGTGCAGGAACAGCACCGACATGGCCTGGCGTGCACCGGCCTCTCCGGCCGGCCCGCCGCCCTGCGGTGGCTGCATGAAGTGGGTCAGCGGCTCGGACACGCAGAAGAAGAACAGGGTGATGCTGATGCCGGCGGCGAACAGCATGCCGGCCCACGACAGATAGCTGAACTCCGGCTCGTCATGGTCAGCGCCCAGCTTGATGTTGCCGTACGGCGACAGCGCAGCGACGACGACGAAGACCAGGTACAGCGTCATCGCCAGCAGGTAGTACCAGCCTACGTTCGACGAGGCCCAGTCCTGCGCCTGCAGCAGCATGCGCCCCGCGCCGAGCGGGTACACGCTGACGAAGACGGCGAACGCCACGACGATGATCGACGCGATGGCGAAGACGGGCCGCAGGGTCCGCACCGGGGTATGTTGTGGCTCCAGTGCTTCCATGAAAGCGACCTGCTCCGAATCAGTGGGATATCCGTACCATGATGGCGGAGCTGCCATGGATTCTGCATGAAGAATGGCAAAAACCGCGCTTTAGGCGCGGTTTCGGCTGGTTACGTCAGTTAATTGCGTCACATTGCCGTACGTCACCCACCGGCGACCTGGCCGAGCGCGTGGTCCAACGCCGCCGTGACCGCCGTTACCTGGGCGTCGTTGCACTGTTGTGCGGTCGCCCGCGGACTGTCCGGATACACCTCGGTGGTGGTGGTGAAACGCGCCCCGGTGATGCCCGCACACAGGCCCAGCGCCACCAGCGGGTACTCGATCACCCCGTGTGACACCACCTTTGAGCCGATGATCTCGCCCTGGGCGTCGGCCGGCGCGATGTGGGTGACCTGCTCCACCGCGCGGATCACCGCCTGCTGGAACGCCGGCTGCGGGTTTTCGGTGTCATCCACCAGATAGAAGCCATCGGGGATCAGGCCCGGCTCGAAGGGCTTGCCATCGCGTGCAGCGACCGCGGGGCGGAACTCGCTCTCGTCGCTGTCCGTGGTCTCATGCAGGTCGATGTGCAGCACGAACTGTGACTTCAGCGGTGCCACCAGCTCGACCACCGCCGTGGATTCACGTGCAGGGCCATCCGCGCGGAAATTGCGGTTCGGGTCGATCGCATCGAAGTTCCACCGGTTGATGCGCTCATAGCCCCACGGATTGACGCAGGGAATCACCAGCAGATTGATGCGGCCGGCGTAGTCGGCGGCGCGCTGCTCAAGAAACTCAAGTGCCCCCATCACGCCACTGGTTTCATAGCCGTGCACGCCACCAGTCACCAGCGCCGCCGGCAGGGCCGGATCCCATGGCTGGCTGCGCAGCGCGAGCAGCGGATAGCGGTCCCCGGCGTAGTCCAACGCACCGTACTGCACGCGTTCGAAGCGCGACGACAGGGCATCGATCCGCGGCAGCACGTCGTCGTCGAATCGCCGCAGCCGCTGCTGGCGTGCACGCCACTGCGCACGTTCGGCTTCGCCCCAGGGCTGACCCGGTGTACCCACGGGATAGAACGCTTCAGGCGACATGATGGTCTCGCGGCAGCAGGAATCAGGCGTGATTTTAACACCGCACGCTGTGCCCCTGTCGGCCACCGTGCTGGGCCCGTGTGTCGCCCGCCCTACCCCATGGCCTCGCCGGCATCGGCCAGGCGGCCTTCAATCTGCGCATACCAGTCCTGCAATACCTCGATCAGCAGGGCCATCTCGGCCTCGGCCCGCTGGGTGCGTCCGCTGCGCAGTGACACCTGTGCCTCCTGCAACTGCGCGATGAACCCCGCCACGGTATCGGACTGCACGATCAACCCGGGGTGGCGGCGACCGGGCAGACGCACGACCGCATGATTGCCGAGCTGCCCGTACAGGCTGATCGTGGTCTGGGTCTTCATGGCCAGTTGTGCGTTCATGGATTTCCTGCTGGAAGAAAGAACTGGCTCACCGGCACGCGCGGGCTGGACGGGGGAGACGCTGCCGCGCGTGCCGGAGAACCAGGGGGACACGGGAAGTGAGCGTGCCGACAGCACGTCACGGAAAGAGATCGGTCAGTCCATCCGCGCACGGCCGGATATCTGCACCCGTCGGTTGGGCGCCAGGCACGCGATCAGCTGCGCGTGGCTTCGCTGCGCGCACTGGACCAGGGGCTCGGCATCGCCGCGCCCGTCGGCCCGGATGGCCGTGGGGTCCACACCGCCTTCCACCAAGGCACTGCGCACCGCATCGGCGCGGCGCCGCGACAGGTCCAGGTTGTAGGCAGTCGTTCCGATACGATCGGAATAGCCCACCACGTCGATGTGCTGGACCCGGCTGGCGCGTTGCACCTGGCCCACCACCCCGTCCACCGCCTGCCGACCTGCCGCGCTGAGCGCTGCACTGTCAAACGCGAACAGCGCGTCGGCCGAAAGGCGCAGGGGTTCACGCGGCAACGCGGCGGGCTGGGCTGCTGCAGCCGGCACCGTCGGCGGCTCGACCAGCGCCGCGCACGACTGTGGCTTCCAGTAGCCGCCCTGGGCGACGCCCTTGTCATCGAAGCGCACCTGGAACTGGCACGTGAAGTATTCGCCACCCTGTGGCATGCGGAAATTGAACAGGTAGTTCCACTCGCGTACGCCCCACATGCCTTCGTTGAAATGCGGCGTGCCCAGAAGGGCGTACAGCTGCCGCTTGCTCATGCCGGGCGAGAAGCGCCGCAGGTCGGCCGGATCGGCGAAGACGCCCTCTTTCAACGACGCCTTGGCGGGCGGCGGAAAGGCCATGCTGTCGGCACCCGCCGTCGCATGGCTGCGGCAGCCGGTGAGGGCAGCAAGGCCCAGGGCCACTGCCGCGAGCATGCAGCGCACGGCGTGAGCGTGATGGAGTGATCTGTTCATCTGGTTCCCCCTGTATGAAGCGATACCGGTGCCGGCCGACGCAGGGTCGGCCGAGCCGGTGCAGTTACCACTGGATGCCGGCACCCATGGCGACACCGCCGTCGCCGCGGGTGTTGGTCGACCCGCTGAACTTGTAGATCCAGCGCCCGCCATCGGAGACGCCGGAAATGCCCAGTGCCATGCCCGACTCGCCGTTGAAGCTGCCCGCCGCGAAGGAGGCCATGCTGCGGCCGGCCTCACTGGGCTGCGGCAATGCAGCCACCGCCATGGCCGATGCGACGCCGGCCGACGCACGGTCGTCGGTGCGCTTCAGGTTGCGGTCGAAGCTGTCGATGCGTTCGTCTGTGTATGCCTTCGACCAGTCCAGCGTCTGCGACATGCCGCTGCGGAGCTGATCGACGTTGACCGCATCCGTGCCCGCCGAGCCGGCCGCCACGTTGCGGACCTGGGTCGGGCCACTGCCCGCCTGGCCCAAGGTGACGCTGCTGAAATCGGTGGCGCCGCTGGTGGTGCTGTCGTAGCGGATCGTGCCCTGTTGCGAGGCCTGCAGTTGGCGGACGTTCACCGCATCGGTGGCCTGGCTGCCGTCGGCCACGTTGGCGATCTGCCGCTCCGCCCCCGCGCTGCCCACCGACACCGTGTTGGCGCGGTTCGCGACCGACCCCGCACCCAGCGCAACCGTGTTGTCTGCCTGTGCCTGCGCGCCGTTGCCCAATGCCGTGGCATTCGCCCCGGCGGCGTTGGCGCCTGCGCCACCGGCGGCAGCGTTGCTGCCGCTCGCCGACGGATTGGCCAGCGCCTGCGAGTTGTTCACCTGGAACATCCCGGCGCTGCCGTTGTTGATGTTGGTGATCTGCTGGTCGGTGTAGCTCCTGGACTCGTCGATAGCGTACTGCACACCGTTCTGCAGCTGGCCGACGTTCACCGCGTCGTAGCGCGCCGATCCATCGGCCACATGGGTGAGCTGCCGCTCGCTGCCGGTGCTGCCGAGCGACACTTCACCCGCCGAGCTGCTGCTGCCTGCGGCACCGAACGCCCCGGTGTAGCCGGCTTGCGCTCCCGTCGCGGCGACCGATCCGGCACCGAGGGCCACGCTGTTGTCGGCCGCCGCGCTGGCGCCATCGCCGATCGCCACGCTGGCCGTCCCGGCCGCACTGGCCTGCGGCCCCACGGCTACCGCGTCGGTGCCTGCGGCGGTGGCGCCGGACTTGCTCGAGTTGACCGCGAGGAACGCGCTTCCGCCGCCGCCGATGGTGTCGATGCGCTGGTTGATGTTCTGCAGCGACGAGTCCACGGCAGAGAACGCGACGGTGACATTGCCGTAGTCGCTGCCAACCACCGACCCATCGGTGGCGATGGACGAGATGCGGAACGTCGGTGCGGTCCAGGTATTGGTTGCGCCGTCATACACGGTCGTACCTCCGAAGTAGTTGGCGACGGTCTGGTGGGTGGCGAACAACTGGTTGCCGGTCACCGCCTGCCGGCTGCCCGCGCCGATGCTGCCGTCGGCCAGGTTGCCCAGCTGCACCGCGCCACCGCTGCCGTCACCGGCCAGGGTGATGGCGTTGCTCGCGTTGCCGGAGGCATCGGCGTCGTACTTCACGGCCAGCCGGTCCACGGTGTCGGTCTTGTCGGCGACATTGGCGAGTGAGGTACTCACCGCGTCGAAGGCGCTACCCACATCGTTGTAGTCGCCGCTGCTGACGGAACCGTCAACCGCCACGCTGTTGAGCGTATAGGTCGGGGCCGTGATGCCACCCGTCGCATCCACGCCGGCGCCCCCGCCCAGATGCGTTGCGGCGGACTGGCTGGCCGCGAACAACTGGGCCCCGTTGATCGCCTCGCTGCTGGTGGCCGCCACCTCGCCCGCCGCGAGGTTGCTCAGCGTGGTCGCGGTGCCGTTGCCCAGGGTGGCCGTGCGGTAGTCGATGCTGCCATCGGCCGCGATGTCGTAGCGCAGCGCGCCCTGTTCAGAAGCCTGCAGCTGCCCCAGATTGACCGCATCGTTGCTTTCGGTGGCATCGGCCACGTTGGTCAGCTGGCGCGCGGCACCCAGCGCGCCGATGGACACGCTGTCGGCGCGATCCGCCACGCTGCCCGCACCGAGGGCCACGGCATTGCCCGCCATTGCGCTGGCGCCGCCCCCGATGGCGACCGACTCCGTGCCCGGCGCCGCCGCATCCACCCCGATCGAATTGACTTTGAAGAAGCGCGACGCCTCCCCATTGCGGATGTCGCTGATCTGCGTGTTGAGGTTGACCAGCGATCCGCCGACCGCGTCGAACGCGTCGTTGGCATTGTCGTACACGCCTGCTGCCTGCCCGCCGTCCGCTGCCACCGAGGTGATGGCGAACTGCGGCGCAGTGAACAGCGCGGTAGCGGGGTCATAGGACGTGGTGCCGCCGAAGAACGCCGACAGCGCATCATTGGTAGTGGAGAGCTGCGCGCCGGTGACCGCTTCGGTGCTGGCCGCGGCAACCATGCCGTCGGCCAGGTTGCTCAGCCGGGTCGTGCCGCTGCCGTTCCCCAGCGTGGCACTGCGGTAGTCCACGCTGTCATCGGCGGCTACGTCATAGCGCACCGCGCCCTGCTCCATGGCCTCCAGCTGGCTGACATTCACCGCATCGTTGGCGTCCATGCCGTCGGCGATGTTGGCCAAGGTGGTCGTGCCCGTCCCCCCGCCCAGCGTGGCACGGCGGAAGTTGGGCAGGCCGGTGCCATCATCGTCGTACGTGACGGCCATGACGCCTGCTGCGTTGATCAGTTCGACCGCGCCCTGCAGCTGTGCCACGTTGACCGCATCGCTGGCGAGGCTGCCCGCCGCGACATGGGTGATCTGCCGCTCGCCGCCGGCGAAACCGACCGACACTTCGCCACTGGACACCTGTGCGGTATCCAGCCCATAGGCGTTGTAGCTGGCCTGCGCACCGCGCAACGCACTGGAGCGGTAACCCAGCGCGACACTGTTGGCTTCGCTGGACGTCGCCTCCGCGCCCAGCAACACCTGGCCGTTGGCGGTGCCGCTGGCGCTGTCACCGACGATCACCGAGTGGCCCATCCGTGCGGCGTAATCCGCCGTCGGCACGCCGGTGGGATTGCCTGGATCATTGATGCCGTTGCCGGGGAAGGCAATGTTGGCATCCTGCTGCGGCAGTCGGTGGCTGGCATTGGCGCCGATCACCACTTCGCGCGACCCGTTGGCATAGGCGCCATCGCCCATCAGCACCTGGAAGTCCTGCGCCGGATTGACGGCCCAGCAGTCCACCGAGACGGCGCCCAGCACGTTCAGGCATGATGCCGCCCACTCCGGCGCCTGGCCCGGAAGCAGCAGGCCCAGCAGCCCGTTCGGGTCACCGTTGTTGATGTTGTAGATATAGCTGTCAGAGGTGACGCCGCCGATCAGCGTCAGGTGCGAGCTGCCACCGGTGGTGGCGCCACCCAGTCCGTCAAGCAACGTGCCGACCGGGGTCAGGTTGACCACCGGCAGGCCCAGCACATTGGTGACCGAGTAGGTCTGCTGCACGTTGGCGCTGCTTACCGACAACCCGCCATTACGGACGAAGCCATCGCCGCCCAGCACACTCTGCAACGTCGGCCCGACCAGCGTGGACAGCGTACCGACCACGCCACCGCTGCCGATGACCAGGCCCGTGTTCGGCGCGGCCGGTCGCGGTGCCTTCGGGCTATCCGGCGGAATGGCCGAAGGTGCGCTCAGGCCAAGCCCGTCGGTGACCCCGCCGACCAGTCCGCCCACGCCGGCGCCAATGCCGCCCACCACCGTTCCCAAGTCACCCTGCACCAGTCCGCCCACTGCACTGCCGACGCCGCCCAGCAGCGAGCCGACACCGCCCACCACGTTGCCCAGGTTCAAGCCACTGGCCTGCGCGCTGGCAGATGCCTGGAGGACCCGCTTCGGGTTGCGATCGGCGGCACCGAGCACATGGGCGTCGGCGGCAACGGATACACCGCCGGCAGGACCCGCATCCAGGGCGGCATTGACCACCACGTCGGTCGCAATCGGATCTTCCTCCTTCGCGGCGAGGCGCACGGCCGCTTCTGCCGCGACGTGGGCGTTGCTGCTACCGGTAGCGGTTCTGCCATCCGACAGCGCGGCAGCGACGACGGCCTGCACGCCACTCGCCGGCTGATCGGCTGCACCACCGGCCTGCACGGCTGCGTTCACTGCCATCGCAGGTACGGCGCGGCGCGGATCGGTGACGGAAGCGACGGCACCCGCCGCGATGACCGGCTTCGCCGCCGATGCCTCTGCCCGCACCGCCGCTGCGACCTGCACCTTCGCGGGCAGCGCGTGGCGGACAATCGGCAGGTCGGCCGCAAGTCGCAGGTTGACACTCGCATCGACGTCGACAAGCGGTCGTGCCGCCTGTTGGCCGGCAAGGACGGCCAAGGCGGCATCGGCATCGATCTTCACCGGTGCCTGCTGTGTGTACTTCGCGGCCAGGGCGTGCAGATCACGCATCGTCTGGCTGTTCTCCGCAGCGGCAGCCGAGCCGGCGCACAGCGCCAATACCATGGCAATGGCGAGCGTGGCCGGGGCGGGCAGCCCAGGGCGCTGATCGATGAGTGAAGAGGTGCCGCCGTGGGCGCCGGTGGCCAGTTCAGAGGCCACGACCATGGCGCGCAGCTGCTTGCTCCACACCAGTCGGAAAATACGATTCATGAGTTCAGTCCCCCGTGGACGACGCGTCGTGAGTCATTCGGTCTGCCTGTTGGCAGGTGACTGCTATTTCAGCGCGTGCACGTCATGCGGGGCACTTCATTCCGGCAGGCAAACGACGCATTCCGGCAAGGTGTCGAAGAGATTCGGCAGCGCGATGCACGATTCCGGCAATCGCATTTGCTGCCTCAGGTGGACTGGCCCGTCGCGCCCGGCGCACGCATCAACGTATCGCGTGGCAGCTCACCGAACACCTTGCGGTAGTTGTCGGCAAACCGGGACAGATCCCACAGGCCGCAACTCAATGCGATGGCCTTCACCGAGCGACGTCCGCCGTCCGCCATCGACAGCCCGCGGCAGGCAGCAGACAGGCGCAGCATCGACAGGTAGCGGTTCGGCGAGAGGCCGAACAGATCTTCGAACGCGTAACGCAGGCCGCGCTCGCTCACGCCCGCCGCATCGCAGATCTCGTTCATGTAGATGTTGTGGCGCAGGTTCAAGCGCATGAAGTTCTCGGCGCGCTGCACGATGAGGTAGTGCGTCCGTCGCGCCCGGGTGTTCATCGCCTGCTCGCCCGGTCCCGCGGCAAGCAGTGCCTGCACATGTTCGTGCAACAGGCCGTCGCTTGCCTGCGCAGCCAGGCCCGCACTGTTGCCAGCGGTCAACGCTGCCTGCAGTTCCCGGTAGTGATCCGCTAGGCCGGCATCGTCGGCGATGCCGAACAGATTCAGCGCCTGCCCTGACGGCGGCGTGGATCGCAGGCTGAGCTCGGTCAATTTGCGCTGCAACCGCGCGGCAGCGACAAGCATCAGCGTGATGCGTGTTCCGGCGCCCAATGCGAATTCGCTGATGCCCTCGGGCAGCACGGTCAGCACCGTGCCGGCCGCCAGCGGTACACCGTGGCACCAGCTGCGATCGGGATCAGCGGCATGGACATACCCCACCATCGCCCAGTCGGGCGGCAGCATGAAGCGACCACGCACCTGGAACCCGGTCGCCACATGGCAGAACAGCGCCTCGTCGTGCACGCGTGCGTCGATGCCCGCGCGCGGGCCGTTGCCATCAAGCAGCACCAGCTCCACATCGCACACGCGCAGCACATTGCCGAGCGTCGCCAGGTCCATCGGCCGCAATCCGTCTTCGCCAACGCTTCCAACACCATCTGCCATGACAGTGACATCCCCCTTCGGCACCACACTTCGACTTTCACCAACCATCCGGCGTGCGCGCGCGCACCCTGGTTCGTTCGTGTTGATGAACGGAGTATGCCTGATTATCTGTGCGCGTAAACTTGAAATCCTGGACGCGCCGTGGACACGCCGATTATTAAGTGAGCGCGTCAATTTCCCGACGCACCCGCGGAGCGCCTCTGCTTTAACTCGATCCAAATGTGATGTAGTCCGCACTCCGCCACGCCTCAATCGCATTCATCACGTTTGTGCCGAATTTGCATAGCGATTGATGTTGTCATCAGGTGAAATTGAGGCACAGTAAGCACGCGGTGGCAGTTCGGGGAACCGTTGACTGGCGGAATACAGGCCAGCACACGGCCTTTGCAAGGCGGGGTCGGCGTTGGACGTCGTGCCGGCCGCCTATTAAGTCCGTGCCCTGTGCCGGTCGCCACAATATGCAGGTTCCCGCGCGGGAACCGCTGCCTGCACAGGGAATCGTGCGGGAAACTAAATGGTCGTGGCGGAGCCGCATCGACCATCCGGGCAATATCCTTGGAATAACTGACAGGTAAAGGGAGTCAACCGTCATGAATGCATCCATCCGCAAGTTCCTGAAAGAAGAAGACGGCGTTACCGCGCTGGAATACGGCCTGCTGGCCGCGCTCATCGCCGGCGTACTCGTCACCGTCGCCGGAGAGAAGATCCAGCCTTTCTTCGAAGCACTGTTCGACAAACTCGCAACGGCAGCCAACGTCACCGTTCCTGCTGGCGGCGGCAGCGCCCAGAACTGAGCCGGCAGGTGGCGCACGGACGCGCCTGGCAATTGAAGTCCGCGTCTCCAGGACGTGCGCTCACCGGAGGAGCCCAACGATGACCGCCTTGAGCTTGTTGGCCATGGTGCTGTGCCTGCGGATCGTGATCAGCGATCTCTACGCACGTCGTGTTCCCAATCTCTGGCTGCTGGTGGCGGCGGGCACCGGGGTCGTGATCATCACGACCTCGGCGCTGACATCGTCCGACAGCGATCCGATGCGCCACGTCCTCGGCCTGTTGATCGGCTTTGCCGCCTTGATTCCGTTCTACGCCATCCGCTGGATGGGCGCGGGCGACGTCAAGTTCTTCGCCGTGGTGGGGCTGCTGCTCGGCTGGCAGGCGCTGCTACCCGTCTGGATCGTAGCCAGCCTGCTGGCGGGCGTGCATGCCGTCGCTGTGTCCGCCTGGCGTGCGCTGCAGGGCCTGCTGCCGGTCCGGATGGTGCTCGCGCGACAGCAGTGGGAAAGCCAGCTGCACGAACGTCCGGCGATACAGCGCATGCACAGTGCCCGGCAAGGGCGTGCCGGGATTCCGTATGCCGCCTACCTGGGTGCGGCTGCCATGGCCTGGGTGCTCTGGACTGTTGCCGGGGGCGTCCGATGAACGTCCGCTTCCCTGCCCGCTCTGCCCGCCCTTCCCGCCAGCGCGGCGTGGTCACCCTCGAATTCGCCTTCATGCTGATGCTCGGCGTGTTGCCGTTGCTGTTCCTGACCTACACCGGCGTGATGATGATGGCCGTGCAGCAGACCTTGGCCACGGCCTCGGCAGAAGGGGCGCGTGCATCGCTTCGTTTCGGCACCGCACAGCAGCGCCGCGTCGGCGCCTGCCAGGCCGCACAGCGTTCCATGCAGTGGCTGCTCGCCTATGCCGGGCAGACCCCGGACTGCAGCAACGGCGGCAGCGCCCCCATCCTCGTTTCCCAGCCCACGCCCTGCGTCGGCATGGCCGACGCCCACTGCATCCAGGTGTCGGTGAGCTACGACTACGGTGCGCACCCCTTCCTTCCGGGAACCGGGCGCCTGTACGGCTGGGCCATGGACCGTCCGATCCGCAGCATCGCCGTCGCCCAACTCGACCTGGGCAGTAACTGAAAGGTGTCAGGAGACGCTTCATGCTCAAGTTCACCCGCATCGCCGCCATTGTCCTGCTCGCCCTTGCGGTGCTGCTCGCCCTCATCGCGCTCGTCGTCGGCCGCCGCGCTGCGGAGGCCCGCGCGCCGGCCAGTCCGCCGATCCACAGCGCCGCCGAGGTACCGCAGGAACGGGTTGTCGAGGCCAGTGGGCGGCTGATCGCCGGCAGCCCCATCGAACTGTCGCAGGTCCGCATCAGCGTGCGTCCGCACTCCCCTGCCGGCGCGTACCGCGACACGGCGAACGTGGTCGGCCTGGTGCCTACCCAGGACATCGCCGAAGGCACCGTGCTGCAACAGGAATTCCTCGCGCAGGGGTTCTCCCTGCAGGTCCGCCCGGGTGAGCGCGCGCTTGCCGTGCCGGTCGATGAGCTGGTGGCTGCGGGCAACCGGATCCTGCCGGGCGATTTCGTCGACGTGTTCCTCAACCTCAAAGGCAGCCAGGCCTACGGCGAGCCGGAGCAGGCGCAGACCCGCCTGCTGCTGTCCCGGCTGCGCGTGCTGAGTTACGGCGCACACGATCTGCACGTGCCACGGACGCAACCTACGGGCACGGACGAGCCGCTGCAGGAAGCTGACAGCGACCCGCGCGCGGCGGACATCCGCGGGTCCGCCAGCGCGGACAATAGCAGCCGTCCGCCTGAGCAACCGGCGCGCAGTGCGGTGCTGGCGGTGCCGGTGGCCGAGGCCAATCGCCTGCTGCTCGGCGCACAGCAGGGCAAGTTGTTCCTTGCCCTGCGCAATCCCGCCGACACGGCCGTCGCCGACCCCAGCCTGTTCCCGGTGCCGCGCACGGTGCTGGCCGCTGCGCGCGGACTGCAGGACGAACGCGCTGCCGCGGTCTCGAACCCGGAGAACGACGCGTTCGCCGGTCTGGATTTCGACGCGCTGGCAGGGCGCAGCGGGCCGCGTCCCGCCGCAGCGGCAGCCGCCAGCGCGGTCGCCACAACCCGGCGTCCAGTGCCACGACAGGCACCGGCCGGCATCGAAATCATCCGCGGCAGCAGCACCCCTTGAACTCGACGAGACCCTCCATGATTCCTCGCTGCACGCCTCGTCTGTTGCGCTGCCCGCTGCGGGTGGTGATCCTGTTCGTCGCGCTCGTGTCCTCGCCCGCGCTGCTGGCCAACGTGTCGGCGGACATCGTCCTGCAGACGCGCGAACAGCGTCCCTGGGCACTGCCTGCCGATCTGGAGCGGGTGGCCATCGCGGATCCTTCGGTCGCCGATGTGGTGATGCTGCGCGGCAACCGCGACGCCCTGCTGGTCGGCAAGGCCCCCGGCACCACCACCCTGCTGCTGTGGCAGAAAGGTCAGCGCGATCCGCAACGCCTGCAGATCGATGTGCGCAGCGCGGTACAGGGCGGGCTCTCGCTTGCAGAGGGAGGCGGCGCCGCGGTCACCGTCCAGGGCAGCGACGCGCTTGTCAGCGGCACCAGTGCGTCCCTGCTCGAGCATGCCCAGGCACGCAAGGCGGCCGATGCCGCGGTCGGCAAGGACGGTCAGGTCAGCGACATCTCCACGGTCGGCATCGGCGGAGTGGTGCAGGTCGAGGTCAAGGTGGTCGAGTTCAACCGCACGGTGCTGAAGCAGATCGGCATCAACTTCCAGAACCAGAACGGTGGCTTCTCGTACGGCATCGCACGGCCCGGTGGCGTCCCGGGGGGCGGCGATGGCGATGGCGGCAGTACCCCGCTGCAATCTGCATTCAAGCTGGTGTTCGGCTCCAGCAAGGATCTGTGGACCGCGGACCTGGACCTGCTGCAGAGCAATGGCATGGCCCGTGTGCTGGCCGAACCCACGCTGGTTGCCCTGTCAGGACAGAGTGCAAGCTTCCTTGCCGGTGGCGAGCTGCCGCTGCTGGAACCCCAGGGGTTGGGCACCACCACCATCACCTTCAAACCGTTCGGCATCGGCCTGACGGTGTCGCCCACGGTGTTGTCGGCGGACCGGATCGCGCTGAAGGTAGCGCCCGAAGCCAGCGACCTGGACTACAGCAATGCGCTGACCCTCAACGGCGTGCAGGTGCCATCGATCAGCACCCGCCGCGCCGACACCACCGTTGAACTCGGTGATGGCGAAAGCTTCGTCATTGGTGGGCTGGTCAGCAGCACGGTGGCCTCCACCGTGAACAAGCTGCCGCTGCTGGGTGACCTGCCCATCATCGGTTCGTTCTTCCGCAACCTGGATTACAAGCGCCAGGACAAGGAGCTGGTCATCATCGTCACGCCGCGACTGGTCAAGCCGCTGGCGCGCAACACCGAGCTGCCACTCCCCGGCGAGCGCGAGTCACGCGCCAACCTGCCGGTGTGGGGGTCCTGGCTGATCGGGCCGGCCGGCCCCGACGCCGTGCCCGGTTTCTCTCGCTGATCCATGGCCGGAGCCCACAGCCCATGCCACTCGCCACCGCCTTCAGCCTGCCGACCCTGGGACCGCCGATGAACCTCGTCGTGCTTGCCAGTGACCGCGACCTGCTGCCCAGGCTGGCGGCGAAGCTGCCGCCGAACTGGACGCTGGGCCACCACGATGCCGGCTTCCCGGGCGCGGTCCAGCAGCTGCGCGTGGGGGCGCAGACGCTGGTGCTGCTCGACTTCCACGCAGCACGGGCTGCCGCGTCGGCAGAACTGGTGCGCCAGCTGCGGCAGATCCGCCCCGACCTGTCGATGGTCGCCGTGGGGGCGACCAGCCTGGGGCAGATCGAGGGGGTGGTCAGCGCGTTGCGCGCGGGACTGCGCGACTTCGTTGACCTGGATGCCGATGCCGAAGAGATTCTTGCCGTCCTCACGCGCGCGGCCATCGCGCCGGCTCCCCCCACACCGGAGGTTGCACGGAAGGCGCCGCTGACCCTGTTGCTGGGCGTGCGCGCCGGGATGGGCAGCAGCACCCTGGCCGCCCATCTCAGCGTGCTCGCGCAGCAGATGCGTGCCGCGGGGAACCACCAGGATGTGCTGCTGCTGGACATGAGCCAGCCCGCCGGCGACCTCGCGCTCTACCTCAACATCGACAGCCGGTTCCATTACGACGAAGCCCTGCGCAGTGCCGCACGCATCGATGCCACCCTCGCCCGCACCGCCATGGCCCGGCATCCCGGCGGCCTGGTACTGCTGGATCGCGCCGCCGGCAGCGAAGCGCTGCCGCCAAGTGACCCCGGCCTGCTGCTGCAGCGCCTGCGCAGCCTGTTCTGCGGCGTGCTGTGCGATCTTGGCGGCACGCCGCTGCGGCAGGTACCGGGCACGCTGCTCGACAACGCCG
This sequence comes from Stenotrophomonas sp. 169, assembly GCF_014621775.1. NCBI lineage: Bacteria > Pseudomonadati > Pseudomonadota > Gammaproteobacteria > Lysobacterales > Lysobacteraceae > Stenotrophomonas > Stenotrophomonas sp. 169. The sequence continues at coordinate 2,000,945 of NZ_CP061204.1, read as the reverse complement.
ACGAGATCTGGCTGGTCACCGACAGCGCGATCGCCAGCCTGGTATCGCTCGACCAGCTGCTGCACCAGTTGCCTGCCGGCCTGCGCGGCAGCGATCGGCTGAAACTGATCGTCAACCGCGATGGAGAACACAACGGCCTGACCGCCGCACAGATCGCCACGCGTTTCGCGCTGCCGTTGCTGGCCACCCTGCCCGACCGCCCGCGGCTGCGCGCCAGTGCCAGCCAAGGCCACCTGTTGCTTGACGATGCGCCGCGTGATCCCTACGTGCGTGCCCTCGCCCCGCTGCTGGCCCGCTTCGACCCGACCACCAGCCCACCCGAAGCGCAGGGCCTGCGCGACAGGTTCGCCCACGCCTTGAGTAGCCTGCCATGGAAGACAAAGTGATGCCGTTCCCGAACGCACCCTTCCGCGAGGTGCCGCCTGATCCCGCGCCGCTGCCGTTCGCGCAGACAGAGCAGTACCAGAAGGTGCTGTCCGCCGCGCACGAACACCTGCTCAACCGGGTGGAAGACGAGCGCATCGACATCGATGCGTGGGCACCGGACACCGTGCGGCGCTGGGTGGAGGGTGAGACGGCCGGGTTCGTGCAGGAATGGCGCATCCCGATCAACGAACAGGAAATGCAGATCGTTGCCGAGGGGCTGGTCAAGGAGCTCACCGGATTTGGTCCACTCGATGACCTGCTGCGTGACCCGGACATCGAAGACATCCTGATCAATGGCTACAAGGACGTGCACGTCTCGCAGGGCGGACGGCTGCAGCGCGCCCCACAGCGTTTCACCGACGACACCCACCTGCTGCGCATCCTGCGCCGGATCATCGCGCCGCTGGGGCGGAGGCTGGATGACTCCAACCCGATGGTCGATGCCCGGCTGCCCAATGGCGGACGCCTGAACGCCATCATCTCGCCGCTGGCCGTAGACGGGCCGATGGTCTCCATCCGCAAGTTCCGCAAGGACCCGTTCACCCCGGACGAACTGCTGGCGATGGGCACCTTCGACAAGCCGATGCAGACGTTGCTGCAGGCGATGGTGCTCGGTCGCTGCAACATCCTGGTGTCGGGCGGCACCAGCTCCGGCAAGACATCCCTGTTGAACGCGCTGGCCAACTACATCCCGGAGAACGAGCGCGTGCTGACGGTGGAGGACACCGCCGAGCTGTCACTCAACCATCCCCACGTGGTGCGCCTGGAAAGCCGCATCGGCGGCACCGATGGACACGGCGCGGTGAGCATCCGCGACCTGGTGCGCAACAGCCTGCGCATGCGTCCGGACCGTATCGTGGTCGGCGAGGTCCGCGGGGCGGAAGTCCTGGAAATGTTGCAGGCGATGAACACCGGCCATGACGGGTCAATGGCCACCATCCATGCGAATTCCCCGCGCGACTGCCTCTACCGCATCGAGATGCTGGCCGGGTTCGCCGGTTTCCAGGGCAGCGAGGACAGCCTGCGCAGGCAGATCGCCAGCGCGATCGATTTCATCGTGCAGATCTCCCGGCTGGGCAGCGGCCGTCGCGTGCTGGTGTCGATCACGGAAATCACCGGCGTCAGCGACAACATGATCTCGACCCAGGAGATGTTCCGTCACGAAGTCGAGCTGGACGCGGAGGGTCGCGAGCGTGACCGCTGGATCGGGCTGGGCTTCCACCCGCATTCGCACAAACTGGAGCCGTTCCGCCAGGCACTGCGCGAATCCTTCAACGCGGGGGCCTGGTAAGCATGGCCACGGTGCTGCTGTTGCTGTGCATCGCCGCCGTGCTGGGTGCCTGCGCCCTGCTGCTGCTCGGCAGTGCACAGCGCCGGGCACGCGCACAGGCGTCGATGGGACACACAGAGCAGCGTCTGCAGCGCAGCGCAACGCCCGCGTCGGCCACCCAGCTCGACTCCGCTGTATCCGGTGCCGCCGCGATCGCGCCCGTGCCCGCTACATCGGGGGCCACCGCAGGCAACGCCAGCGCGCTGCCGTGGGATGCCACCCTGCTGCGCGCCGGCATGCGTCCGGGCTGGCGTGCGCCCGTGCTGGCCCTGCTGGCAGGAATCGCATTTTCTTCGTTTGCAGTGGTGCGCCTGGGCACAGGCTGGGCATTTCCGGTCACGTTCGGCCTGTACGCACTCGTCTGTGGGCTCGTCCTGCAGCGACGCATCGGCAAGCTGCAGCAGAAGCTGGTCCGCCAACTGCCTGACTTCCTCGACAACCTGGTCCGCCTGACCGGGTTGGGCAACAGTCTGCAGATGTCCTTCCAGACCGCAGCGATCCAGACCGTCGCGCCCTTGCGCGACCTGCTGGATGTCACGTTGCGCAATGCGCGTACCGGCATGGATCTCGACCGGGCGTTGTCGCAGGCGTCGGCGCCATGGCGGGTGGAGGCACTGGAGGTGCTCGCGGTGGTGATGGGTGTCTGCGTCCGCATCGGCGGCCGCTCCGATCAGGTGCTGCAGCGGCTCAGCGACTTCATGCGCGACCTGGACCAGGCGCAGCAGGAATTGAAGGCCACCACCTCGGAAACCCGGATGTCGGCGTGGGTACTCGGCCTGCTGCCTCCCATCAGCGCCCTGCTGATGGCCCTGATGAGCCCCGGCTTCTTCGAGCCGATGCTGCGCCAGCCACAGGGACACACCCTGCTGCTGGCAGCGCTGGGGTTGGAACTGGTGGGCGGCTTCCTGTTGTACCGGCTGGCGAAATCGCTATGAAGCACCCGCACGCCGCACCGGGAGCAGACCCATGAGCCCGACCGGTTGGTGGACCCTGTCGCTGCTGCTGTTCGCCGCCAGCGTGGCGCTGTTCGGTGCGCTGTACTGGGTCCAGGCGGTTCGACAGCAACGCAGTGATGCGACGCTGCAGTCCGCACTGCAGCCCCGCGCGTCGACCGTGCCGACCCCGGCAGCACCGCGCAGCGCATTGGGCTGGCTGGAAGCCATCGGCCAGCGCTTCAGCGGGGGGCGCATCGAACGTGCGTTGCTGGCCAGCGAGGATCGCATGCTGCTCGACCTTGGCGGCTGGAACACGCGCCGGGGCACGGCCATCTATGTCGCCCTGCGCCTGCTGCTCGCCGTGGCGATCGTCCTGCCGGCACTGGCCCTGGTGGACGCCGAGGGCGCCGGACGGGTGTTCACCGTGATCGCCGCGCTGGCCGCCGGCCTGCTGCTGCCGAAGATCGTGCTCGGCATCTGGGCCGGTCGTCGGCGCAAGCGCGTCAACGACGAACTGCCGATGCTGATCGACCTGCTGCGGCTGCTGCAAGGCGTGGGTTACAGCATGGACCAGAGCCTGCAGACACTGGGCGAAAAGCTGCGTCCCGCGCTGCCCGTGCTGGGTCGTGAGATCCACGACGCCAACATCGCCTATGCGCATGGCCGCAGTCGATCGCAGTCACTACGCCGGCTGGGCGAGGCGTACGACGATGACGACCTGCGCAGCCTGGTGCAGCTGATCCTGCAGGTGCATGCCCACGGCGGTGCGGTGCAGGAGCCGCTCAAGCAGTTCAGCCTGCGGCTGCGCGAACAACGGCGGCACACCCTGAAGGAAAAGGTGGGAAAGCTGTCGGTGAAGATGACCGTGGTGATGATGCTGACCCTGCTGCCGGCGTTGATGCTGGTGCTTTCAGGCCCTGCGCTGCTCGCGCTGGCTTCTACCCTCACCCGGATATGACGACGATGGGGCGACCCCTGATACTGACCTTGAGCTGCTGCCTGCTGGCCACCGCGTGTTCGCAGACCGTCGGCGGCTATCGCCAGGTCGCCCCCAGCCTGGTCGAGCCCGGCGCGGACGCGGTCAACACGCGCGGAACCTACCTTGACCTGATCCAGCGCATGCAGAAGCAAGGCGCCTACTACGCGTCGCTGGCCCACATCGATGCGTTCAGGCAGCGCCATGGCGATACACCCGCCGTGCGACTGCTGCAGGCCGACGCCCTGCGCCAGACCGGCCAACTGGACGCGGCCGATGCCCTGTACGTCAGCCTGACGCGCGGTGACCAAGCGGCGGCGGCCTGGCACGGCATCGGCCTGATCGCGGCGCAGCGCGACCAGGATGACAAGGCGGAAGCTGCCCTTGCACGCGCGGCTCACCTGGTGCCGCTGGATACCGCCGTGCTGGGTGACCTCGGCTACGCACGCCTGCGTGCAGGCAAACTCGAACAGGCGCAGGCTCCGCTCGCGCAGGCACTGGAGCTCGTACCGGGCGATCCGCGTGCCGTCGCGAACCTGGCGGTGTGGGCGCTGCTGCGCAACGACCCGGACACGGCCGAGCGCCTGCTGCAACGAGGCAACGCCTCCGCTCTCACGCGCAGCGAGGTGCAGCGACAGGCCGTCGCACTGCGCCAGCGGGCCAGCAGCACGCAGGCGGCGTCCGCCACTTCATCACCCGGCATCGCGTCCGCAGATGACCGGCGCCGCGGCGCGCTGCAGCCTGGCACTGCAGACCGCCGGACCGTCCCTGTCCGCGCCACCCCCGTACGTCCCGACAGCGCGCTTCCCGCCACCATGCTGGAGCGCTTTGGCCACATCGCCACTGCCACGGAGAGCACCCCATGACCTCACCTACCCTGCTCGGCTGCAGCCTTGCACTCGCCCTGCTGTCAGCGGCCGCCGCCGCGCAGCAGGCACCGGTCACCGGGCGCATGCTCGGTGACCCGGTGGTGCCGTCGCGCACCGAGGCGCAGGCGCCTGCACCGCCTGCCGCCGACGCTGCACGAGCGTCTACACCAGGCCCCGTCCCGCCCCCTGCCTACCGCGCCGCGTCCGTCGCCACGCTGTCCGGCGAACCGGGCCAGGCCACCCGCGACCTGATCCGCCTGCAGGCATCGGGCACGCAGGCCGGACCCGGCCTGCCCGTACTGGGCGACCAGGCGCGCGCCAGCTACGCGCGCTACCTGAAGAGCTTCGAGCACGAACTGCCCGAGTACTTTGAAAACACCGTCGGGACCTCAACCAAAGCAGGGAGCAACTGACCATGGCCCGCCGCTGCGCGATACCCTGCCGCGCACGGCAACGCGGTGCCATGTCGGTCACCATGCTGCTGCTGATGGTCGGCCTGGTGACCATGCTGGGCCTGGTGGAGGTCGGCTATCTGTACTGGGCAAAGCGTGACGCGCAGAAGACGGCTGACCTGTCGGCCATCGCCGGCGCCCAGCGGCTGGATCTGTGCAGTGCCGGCCTGGGCGACAATACGGCGGCACGGCGCAACGCGCTGGTGGAAAACCGGTTCGGCGGCCAGGTCGATATCCAGTGTGGCAGCTGGAAACCTAGCCATCCGGCGGCCGACCACTTCCTGTCCGGTGCCAGCACGCAGCACGCGATGAACGCGGTCAAGGTCACGGCACGACGCAGCGTGGTGCCCTTCTTCGGCCACAACAGCGCGATGCCGACCGTCAGCGCACAGGCCGTCGCCAAACGGAGCGCACCCAGCGCCGCCTTCAGCGTGGGTGCCCAACTGCTGCGGGTGAATGGCAGAACGCCTCTCGGCAACACCCTGAAGCTGGTCGGCGTCGACCTGGACCAGACCACCCTGCTCGGCTACGACGGACTGGCGCAGGCACGCATCACGCCGGGGGGCCTGCTGCAGGCGCTCGGCATCCCCGTGGATGCGAACATCAGCGTCGGTGACTTCAACGCCCTGCTTGCCGCACACCGCGTGTCACTGGGCCGACTGCTGGATGCAACGGCAACCGTGCTGGCGCAGTCCGGCGTGGCGGCTGTCGATCTGAGCGCACTGCGCAGCGCGCTGGCCACCCGACTCGACCTCGACCAGCTGGCCATCAAGCTGGGCAGCGATACCGCAGGGGGCGGCCTGTTCGCGCAGGTAGTGGCACCGGAGGGCACGGCAGCCAGCGCATTGGAGACGCAACTGAACGCCCTGGACCTGATAACCACCAGCATCAGCATCGCCAACGGCGGACGCGGCGTCGCGGTCAACAACCTGACCCTGCTGGGCCTCGTCCAGGCGCAGGCCGCCGTGATCGAACCGCCGTCGATCGGCATCGGCGGCGCGCATCAAGGAGGGGTCGGCATCACCCACAACGGCGCGCGCGCCTACAACGCCCAGGTCCGTGTCTTCGTCGATATCGACACCAACAACCTGCCGCTGGCGGGCGGCCTGCTGTCGTTGCTGGGCACCCGGCTGAAGGTGCCGCTGCATGTCGACGTGTCCAACGCGTATGCCGACCTGAAATCGCTGCAGTGTGGTGCCCGTCCGCGCACCGCCACCTTCGATGTCACCTCGTCGGTGCTGCGCACGTGCATCGGCAAGGTGGCCGATGCGGATCGTTTCACCCGGCGCGATGTCTGTGACGCCAGCCTGGGCAAGGAACAGCTGCTCACCCTGTTGGGCGCACCGCTGATCAACGACAAGCTGCAGTTGGCCGCGCTGTCGGGAACCCAGCGCGTGACCGTGCCCGAGAACGAAACCCGCTCCACCGACCCCAACGCGTTGCCGATCGGCACCTCGTTGATGACCCTCACCAATGAGCTCATGAAGCTGCTCGCCAACATGATCAATCCCGGCATCGCCGGCGCCAGGACCGACGATACTGCGCTGCAGTTCGCCGGTCAGTTCCTGGATGCGACGCGGCAGGCCAGCGGCCGTTACGATGTCGATCAGGCCGTCAAGGTGCTGCGCGGTGATGTCCGCGTCGCCAACTTGAATCCAATTGGTGACTGGTCACTGAAAGACCAGCCATCGGCCTTGAATGTCTTCGCCGATGTCACCCAGGGGCGCAATGGCGGACTGCTTGGCGGACTGCTGTCGCTGCTGCTGGGTGACCTGACCGCAAAAAGCTGCAGCGGCCTGCTGACCCAGCTCGTCGACTACAACGGCTGCGTCAAGCGCAATCTGGCCTCGTTCCTGCAGACCCGGCCCGGCGGCATCGGCGACCCGAACGCCGGCAGCGTCGTGGCCACGCCGGGTGCCACGTTGAACTGCTCCGGGGTGCTCTGTGCCGTATTGAAAGTGGCACTGGAGCCGTTGAAAGGGCTGTTGAACGAGGTCGGCAGGCTGCTCTCGATCACGCTGGCGAACGTGCTTGGCCTGGAACTCGGACGTACCGACGTGCACGTGCAGTCGATCAGCTGCAGCGGCGCACAACTGGTTTATTGACGCCATGCACGCGGCATCGGCGACAGTTTCACGCATGCTAGACTGCGCGCGGGGAACTCCACTTCAACAACAATCCACTCGTGGGTGGTCTACACATGCGACATGACTCTGGGGATGCAGCGACCAACCGACGGATCACCGTCGCGTCGATGGCGCTGTTGATGATCCTTTCCGCACCGTCGGCGTTCGCCGCACGCACCGAACGCACGCCGCGACCGGATCTCGCACCGACCGCGCCCGTCGCCCGCACGTCGGTGGACGAGCTCCGCCAGTTGATGGATTCCCAACAGCTGACGGAACTGCGCACGACCTACAACGGCGCGTACGGCGCCAGCCTGCTGTTCAATCCGAGCACGCTGAATTACTACGTCGCGCTGTTCCAGGAAAAGAACTTCTGGCGCGTCATCAAGACCGATTCAGTGGAGAACGCCGAGCATGCGTACCGCACGTTCGTGCAGCAGACCGAGCAGCTGGCACAGGTGAGCCTCGACACCATCCGCCTGGATGCCGGCAAGCGCTACACCGAGCGCCTGGTCAGCTTCAACGAGGAACGCCTGCGCACCCTGCAGGCGCAGGTCGAGCAGGAACGCGCACAGTCGCTGCAGGTCAGCACCGCGCTGCAGCAGGCACAGCAGCAGGCCGTCAGTCTGAGCACCGACCTGCAGAGCAGCAACAGCCAGCTCGATACCCTGCAGCAGCGGATCCAGCAACTGCAGTTGCAGCAGGGCAACCCGGAGACCACGCTGCCCGCGCCGACGACGACGCCGGCGGCACCGGTGGTCGGCGACTGAGACCCGGCGCGGGTTTCCGTTCCACCGACATGATGCATGCCGACGGCGCCCCAGGGGCGCCGTCATCGTCTACGGTGCAGGCTCAACGGACGGCGTCGGGGTCCTCCGTGACCGGCAGCACCTCCGCCGTTTCGCGCCAGGCTTCGCGCATACGCCTGCGCTGCTGCGGCGAGGTGTAGAGATAGATGTTCAGCGTGTCGAGGAACGTGGACTGCTCCACCATCGCCAGATCAGCGAACTGTTCCAACAACAGCACAACGCTGACAGGAGGCAGGGGAAACACATTGACACCGGAAGATCAAAGCGGAGCCCATCACGATACCCATCGCCGCAGCGTGGACGCATCGGACCCAGCTGAATCCCATGCAGGGCCTACTCCGACTCGACTGCTTTGGCCCGCGCTTGTTGCGACGCGTTGACCAGCCCATGTGCGATGGCGTAGTGGAAGACTTCTGCGTCGGTGGCGAGGTTGAGCTTGCGCATGGCGGCAACCTTCTGCGTACTGACGGTCTTGCGGCTGCGACCGATGCGCTCGGCGATCTCGATCACCGAGAGCCCTTCGGCATACATGCGCAGCACTTCGTTCTCGCGCTTGGACAACACCGCGCCGTGATCGGCCATGTCAGGTTCGACGGCCAACCGGGACTCTACCTCGGGCGATTGATACGCGCCGTTCGCCGCTGCCATGCGCACGGCCGGCAACAGGTGGTCCAGCGGATCGCTCTTGCTGACGATGCAGCGGACGCCCGCCGCCAGAATGTTCCTCAGCACCAGGGGACTTTCCATGCCGGTCAGGACGACCAGCCGGGTCTTCGGGAAACGTCGCTGCAGAAAACGCAGCATGGCAATGCCGTCACCGTAGCGACCATGCGGCATCGAAAAATCTGACACCACAACGTCCACGCTGCTGCTGCTGACCAGATCGACCAGCGCCGTGGAATCCTTGACCATGCCCACCAGGTCCAGCCCGGGCTGGCCCTGCAACAGGTGGGCGATGCCCGCCAGCAGCACGGGATGATCATCGGCAATCACGATTCGGAGTTTCACGTCTGCAGCCCGTCCAGGATGGGGTACGGCGGCCACTATATGCCACCTCGGCACGAAGCTGGCATATAGTTGCGCCGCTGCCCGTCTGCAGGCTGCCCCCCCGATGAGAGCTGGAGTCCAGAATGGTCGATAACTCGATCCGTGTAGCCATAGCCGACGACCACCCCCTGATCCGGATGGCCATCGAAGCGGCACTTGATACCGTACCGGCGATCGTCCACGTTGGTTCTGCCGCCAACTCCACCGAGCTCATCGCCCTGCTCGATGCGCACCCGTGCGATGTCGTGGTCACCGATTTCGCGATGCCCCAGGGCGAGCACGGCGATGGTCTGCAGCTGCTGCAGCTGCTGCGTTCGCGCTATCCCGAGCTGCAGATCGCCGTGTTCACCGGACTGGACCAGACCGCTGTCGTCCAGGCGCTGTATGACGCCGGCGTCAACCACATCCTGAGCAAGGGGGACGATGTCTCGCACGTGGCGGCCGCCATCATGGCCGCGCATGTAGGCAGACGCTATCTGTCTCCCAGCGTGGCCCCGCTGTTGCCGGCGCGCAGCAGCCAGCGCAGTACCGTGCCACTTTCACCACGGGAGCGCGAAGTGCTGCGCCTGTTCGTGGGGGGCATGAGCATCAACGCCATTGCCGAGCAACTGGACAGGCGCAAGCAGACCATCAGCACGCAGAAGGTCAATGGCATGGCCAAGCTGGGCGTGGAGCGTGATGCCGACCTGTTCAAATATGCGGTTGAACTTGGCCTGGACGCTCCCGCTGCAGGCTGAGCGGACCGCCGGCCCGGTCCGCTCCATCAGCTGTCCTGCGCGGTCGGCGGAAGCTGCGCGGCGTGCTGGTCCACCAGTGCACGCAGATCGGACAGCGCTGCATCGAGTGCGACGCCATCGACGGCTACGCCGTCACGCAACTGCCCCTCCATGACGCCGAAGCGGGTCCCCAGCGCGCGATGCCCCAGCATCATCAGCACACCTTTCACGGCATGCAGGCGATCGAGCAGGCCGTCGTGGTCCTCTGCGAGACGCGCTTGCGCGATCCGCTGCAGGTCATCAAACGTGCTGGTCACGAAGGTGCGGCGCAATGCATCCGGCAGGACCATCGGCGGCGGGTCCGCATCGCTCGCCTGCGGCGCGACCCGCCCACCCTCACGCGGGCCCGCAGGCGCACTTGCCACAAGGTAGGGTTCCAGCGCGCGCGCCAGTGTGTCCAGGTTCATCGGCTTCAGCAGCAGGTCACTGATGCCCGCCGCGCGACAGCGCTCGCGCTCGCTGGCAAGCGCAGTCGCGGTGATTGCCAGGATCGGCACGGCACTGTCGCGCGCGCGCAGCGCGCGCGCCAGCGCGTAACCGTCCATCACCGGCATGTTGATGTCGGTGAGGACAGCCAGGTGTACATCGGGGCGCCAGGCAAGCAGGCCGTCACTGCCGTTCTCTGCGGTGTCCACGCTCAGGCCCAGTGTCTCCAGCTGCTGCTGGATCAGCTCACGGTTCACCGCATTGTCTTCGACCAGCAGCACGCGTCCCTGCGCCGCCTGCATCGCGCCAACAGGTGCTGCGGCGACGACGGCGGGCTCCCCCTCGACAGTATCATTCAATGCCCGCAGCAGCGCGTCGGCCGCGTAGCTGCTGACATGCACGCCATCGTCCATCCGCTGCGGCGACAAGGGCCCATTCGGAGACGCGCGGACAACATCACGATGCAGCGCCGCCAGCGCATTCTCCTCGTCTGCCGTCCAGGCGCGCCGCTCGCCGAACAGCAGAAGCGTGGTATCGGCGTGCGGCAACGGCTGCAAGGGGGGCTGCTCCAGCACCGTGACCTCCGCACCCCAGCGCTGCAGAAGTCCCGCGATTTCATGGCGCCACTCCGCTGCCGCCGACAGCAGCGTGATGCGACGGCCGCGCAGCGGCTGTGCGCTGCTGACCGGGGCCCCCTCCGGCTGCACGGGCACCTCGAAGGTGAAGACGCTGCCGACGCCCAGGGTGCTTTCTGCGCGGATGCTGCCGCCCAGCAGCCGGGCCAGCTGCTGGCACAGCGCCAGCCCTAGGCCACTGCCGCCATAGCGCCGCGAGATGCTCGCATCCGCCTGCTGGAAGGGCTGGAACAACTGCGCCAATGCCTCCTCGCCCAGGCCGATCCCGGAGTCGACCACCTGCAGGCGCAGCATCGGCGCGGCACCGGGCGGACGCTCCAGCAACTGCGCGCGTACCACGATGCGGCCCGACTCGGTGAACTTGACCGCATTGCCAAGCAGGTTGTTCAGCACCTGGCGGATGCGGTGCATGTCCGCCTGGAACGTGCGCTCGAGCTCTGGGGCGATGGCGTAGAACATTTTGACGCCCTTGCGCTGGGCTTCCGGGGCAAACAGCAGCGCCGCCTGCTCGATCAGCGGCCGCGGCGTGAAGGCGACCGGATCGATGTCCAGCTGCCCGGCCTCGATCTTGGAAAAGTCCAGCACGTCGCTGATGATGCCGAGCAGCGCATCGGCCGAAAGACGGATACGCTCCACCCGTTCGCGCTGCGCCGGCTGCATCGGCGAACGCGCCAGCAGCTCCAGGTGCCCCAGCACGCCATTGAGCGGGGTGCGGATTTCGTGGCTCATCGTGGCGACGAACGCCGACTTGGCCCGCGATGCCGATTCGGCGGCAGCGCGCGCACGTTCCGCATCGTGTCGCGCACTCCGCAGCGTCTGCTCCAGCTCCGCTTGAGCGGTCACATCGCGCAACGCGCACACCCACACGGCACGGTCGCGGTACGCAGCCAATGCCATGGCCACCTGGAGTCTGAGCGCAGGCTGGTCCGGCGTGGCGACCGGCGCGCTCCAGAGAAACTCCCGCACCGGCTGACCGCTAGCCGCATCGGCCTGCACTTTATCCGCCAGCGCCGCATGCAAGGTCTGCCCGTCCACCGTCGCTGCCGCATCCGCCATCTGCCGGGCTAGCTCGTTCTGCACCAGCGGCTCACCACTTTCCGGATCGATCAGCACCAGGCCGACCGGCGAGGTATCGATGATGACGCGACTCAGTGCTTCACTTTCGTACACCCGCCACGCATCTGCCAGCGCAGGCATGAAGACGCGCCGATCCAGCCGCAGCAACACCCACCACAACGCGGCGAGGATCAGCGTCGCCGCCAGCAGCTGGGCCAACAGCCGGTGGCCTTTGTCGTGCCACAGGTCGCCCCAGCCATAGGTATGCAGGATGCGCCAGTCCACTGCCGCCACCGGACCGGCCACCACGAACTGGCCATCCTGGTAGAACCGGACATCGGCCTTTCCCGCCTCGTCTTTCACGCGCCTGGCCAACGCGGGCGCGATGGCAGTAGCCGCACCGGCACTGCGCAGCACCGTGCGGCCGTCGTCGGTAATGACCGTATAGGCGCCCGACTCCCGCGCGTCCAGCCGTGCCTTGATGGTGTCCACCGGCTCGAACGCCACCCGACGCAGGATCGGTTCGCGGCCCTGCTGCAGCAACTGCAGCGCAACCAGAGAAGGCTGGCCGGTGATGGGATTGGCGTCGAAGGTCGACAGCATGCGGCCTCCGCCCGCTGCGCTCTGCACCGGGCCGACGGCGGGACGCATGCGCAGCGCCCGTGCTTCGGTCGCCAGCAAGCGGGTAAAGGCTTCTTCGCGGCCGCTGACCCGCAGGGCACGCAGCAGCTGTGCCTCGTCGGTGACACCGGACACGGCCAGCAGCCGGCGCTTCGGTTCGTAGAAATACATCGTGACCGGTCCCACCGACCGCAGCGCGGCCACCGATGCTGCCGTGTACACCGAGTACTCATGCATGATGCCCATGTAGGCATCCAGCAGCGGCCGCGGCACCGGATTGTCCTTCGCCCCCAGCACCAGCCACGGCACCGCCGTGCGCCCTTCGGCGCGCACCAGCAGCTGCCCGCCGTTGGCCAGAAAACGGTCAGCCAATGGCGCGCCCAGCGTTTTCAGCCTCGGCTGCTGGGTATTCCACATCATCTCGCTGCCATTGATGTTGCTGGCGTAGGCGCGATCGCGCTGGAACAGGAAGTAGTCGACCGCCGAGCGCGCGTCGACGAAGCGCTGGCGTTCTTCGGCGTGGAACGTATCGACGTCCGAAAACACCGCCATCAGTAGCGTCGCCACGATCAGCAGGCTGACCAGCCCCCCACCGCCGAACAGCAGGCGACGCTGGTGGCGGCGCAGTGAAGCGAGCGACGGGCGTGCCTGCACGGTCGTTCCCAGGGTGGATGACAGCGGGTCCAAGGCAGTTCCTCGTGCGCGTCTGCGCGCGTCGAATCTAGCTCATCGTCGCAGGGGTTTCCATGTCGCCGCCCGGATCCGCTGTGCCGTCGATGCCTTCATCCGCAGTGTCAGCCTGCAGCGCCTCCAGCAGCGCGGCGGCCGAGTACGCCGACACCCGCAGGTCGCCGGGGGGCCCAGCGGCGCGCAGCGGCCCATCGCCGCGCACCCGCACGATCCGTCCACGGAATCCACGGAATCCATCCACCGTTCCTCGTGCCGCACGCTGGTTCCGCTCGAAGATCACCAACGGCAGTGCGCGGCATGACGCCACGGCCTCGATCTGCTGCAGCGATTCCAGCACCACCACCTTGGCGCCCCAGGCACGCAGACGACGGGCAAGCTCATCGCGCCACGTCACGGTGGTGGAATACAGCAGCACATCGCGCCCCTGCAGCGGAGGCGCAGCGTCAGCGGTTGTTTCCACGGCCTGTGCCTGGATATCGAAACCGAACACGCTGCCCACCCCCGGCGTGCTGTGTACATCGATCTCACCGCCCATCAGATGACAGAGCTGCCGGGACAGCGTCAGCCCCAGGCCGGAGCCTCCGAAACGGCCGGCAATGGAGGCATCTGCCTGCGCGAACGGCTCGAACAGCCTGCGCTGTTGCACCCCGCTGAGGCCGACCCCGGAGTCGGCGACTTCCAGCCGCAGGCAATGGGGATGCCGAGAGGAAACGGCCCGGATCTCGATCCGACCCGACGCGGTGAACTTGACGGCGTTGCTGACGAGGTTGCGCAGCACCTGCTCGACCCGGTCCGCGGCACCGATGTACCGTGGCGCCAACGACCCATCGACCAGCAGGTCCAGGTCCACGCCCTTGCCCTGCGACAACGGCGCGTACAGCAGCGCCACCCGCTCCAGCAGCAGGGCCGGCTCGAACACGGCGCTGTCCAGCTCCAGTCGGCCGGATGCAGCACGCTCCAGGTCCAGTACGTCGTTGATGATCAGCAGGAGCGAATCGGCGGACTGGGTGATGCGGCCCAGGCGCGCACGCTGTTCGATATCCAGCTGCGAGCGTGCGAAGAGTTCCAGATGGCCCAGGATGCCGTGCAGCGGTGTGCGTATCTCATGGCTCATGGCCGCCAGGAACCGGGACCGGGCGCGGTGCGCCGCCTCGGCTTCATCGCGCAACTGGTCTTTCTGCACCTGCAGCTCCACCCTCGCGGTCAGGTCCTGCAGGGTACACAGCAGCACCCTGCCTGCACTGTCGAAGAGCGGCGTGGCGTTGACGAGCAGGTGCGTCGCCACCGCGCCCCGGCCGCCTGGGTAGAAGATCTGGAACTCGCGGATGTCCAGGTTCTCGTCACGACGCGAAACCGCCTCCGCGTATCCGTCGACCAGCGCATCGTACAGCGCGACCCCGGACCGTTCGGCGGCACCGGCATAGCGGCGCGCCAGCTCGTTCTGCACCTGCGGCACGCGCTGCTCGATGTCCACCAGGCAGAGTCCTGCCGGCGTCATCTGGATCAACGAACGGAACAGGGCTTCGTTCGCGTACACCTGCATGGCGCGCGCAGCAGCGGGGGCCAGCACTTGCCGGTCCACCCACGCCAGCAGCCCCCACAGGCCTGCCATCAAGCCCGCCCACAGGGCTAGCGCCAGGCACAGCATGGGCGTTCCGTCAGCCAGCATGTCGCGCCAGCCAACGGTGGTCACCAGGGCCCAGTCCGTGCCCGTGACCAATGAAGCGATCACCCTGCGGCCGTTCCGACGGCACTTGACGATGCCGTCGTCCGGATGTGACCAGATCCCGGCATCGTGCAGGGTGCCGACCACGCCATCGGACGCTGCGCTGCGCGATCCCAGGATGACTTCTCCGTTGGGCGCCATCACCTGCAGGTTGCTGTCACTGGCCTCACGCAGAACCTGCGCCAGCCCCGCGGTCGGCTCGAACGCCACGAAGACACCCAGTCCGCGTCGGCCGTCGTGCGCGGGAAACACGGTGACCAGCGACGCCCGCCCGGTCACCGGGTGTGCGGCAGAGCCGATGCGCGCCTCCCCCCGGCCGTGGCTGGCACGCAGCGCGGGGACCGTATCAGCCGCCGAGGCCGGCGGTAGCAGGTGGGCATAGGCCCGTAGCTGGCTGAACGTGCTTTGGCGATCACGCTCGGCGCTCGCGATGCCGGTGCCGCTGTCGTCCAGCCCTTCGTTGATCACGACCAGATGCCCGGTGGGGTCCAGAAAGTAGGCAGCGCCCGCGGCTTCCGCACCGGGTCCGTTGAACGCCATCCGCGTGATGACCGACATGGTGCGTGCCAGCGCCAGGTAGCGATGCAGCCGCTCTGCGGGCCAGTGATCGGTCCCCAGCCCCAGCACGAGCTGCGGGGTGTCCTGCGCACCCTGCTGCAACCGCAGCGTCTGGCCGTCGGCCACGTAACGCCGGGTCTCTGCTTCCAGTACCGCCGGGTCGCGGTCCGTCCGATGCCGCCACGCGTACTCGGTCATGTTGACCAGACGCGCGTAGCTCGCGTCATGCCGGGTCAGCTGCGCTTCCAACGCGGTCCGGGCACGGATGAACGCCTGCAGCCGATTTTCCTCGTAGCTGCGCGCATGCAGCCACACCGCCGTCGCCAGCGCCGCCAGCAGCAGGACGCTCAGCAACGCGCCGGCGATCAGCAGCAGCCGGCGCGGATGGCTGCGCAGCGCGCGCAGGTCCTCGTCGTCGGCGCACGTGTCCTGCAGGGGCTGAAGGCGCGCCATGATGGATCGCAGCAAGGGGCTCATAACAAGGGGGCGGGGCCGCGGTCGCGCGCGGGAGCAGCGCGGCCGACGCAGCGCTGCGGGCGTTGGGAAAGGACCATCCACGATATTCAGACCTGACGTAGGCCCCTATAGGACCCGCCTGAATCGTGGAGGCCGCGGCATCCTCAGCGACAGGCCTCGCGCACGCGATCGTCCCAGCCGCGCTGCATGAGGTAGTCCGGTCGCCGCAGTGCACGACGCAAGGCCTGCTCGCGCAGGCGCTGCATCCGCCTGCAGGCATCGGGATCGCGCTGGAGGGTGATCAGCGCCGCCTGGCCGCGCGATTGCACACGTGCACCGCGCTTGCGGGTAACGGCGGCGCGCCGCGCCGCGTTGGGCGTTGCTCCCGCCTGACGGGCCGCAGCGCCGCCATCGTGCGGCCGCCATTGCCCGCCGGCCTCATCAACCGCGCAGGGCCGGTCCTGATAGCGCACGGCACCCGCGGCGACGCAGCGATGGATGTCCCCCCCGTCCCGTGCCTGCACGCTCGTTGCCACCGGCGAGAGAAGCGTCAGCACCCAGACCAGCGTCCTCAGGATCAGCGTGCGCATGAAAAGCCTCCATGGAAGGCCCACCGTCGTTCATCGGGTCGCGGCCTGCCAAGCGCGGTACGCGGCAGGGCTCACCTTTCGTGATTGTTGTATTCCGCTGTCTGCGGCCAGCGACGAAGCTGCTTGGCGTGGATGACCTGCGCCGCCACTCCCTTTCCACCGGCGAAGACGAATGATCGCCCTGCTTGCCCGCCTGCGCGGCACGGTGCGACGCCATGCCGAACGCCGCGCACGGGTCCGCCGCATCGAAGCGGGCGTGCTGGTGCTCATCGTACTCAGCGTGCTGGTGCTGATGGCCGACAGCGTGCCCGAGGTGCATCGCCGTCATGGTCCGCTGCTCAGCGTTCTGGAATGGACCTTCACTGCGCTTTTCACGATGGAATACCTGCTGCGCCTCTGGCTGCTCCGACGTCCGTGGCGCTATGCGCGCAGTTTCTTCGGCGTGGTCGACCTGCTGTCGATCCTGCCGGTGTTCCTGGCCTTGCTGATGCCCGGCCTGCACGTGCTGGCCGACGTCCGCCTGCTGCGGCTGCTGCGGCTGTTCCGGATCCTGCAGCTGCCGTTCTATCTGGAAGAAACCCGCCACCTGCGCCAGGCACTGGTGCGTGCACGGCGCAGCATCCTGGTGTTCATCGGCGTCATGGGCCTGCTGCTGGTGCTGCTGGGCACGGTGATGTTCCTGGTCGAAGGACCGCGCAACGGGTTCAACAGCATCCCCACGGGCGTGTACTGGGCGGCCGTCACCATGAGTACGACCGGCTACGGCGACCTGACCCCACAGACCGCGCTGGGACGGTTCATCACCGGCTGCGCGATCCTGCTCGGCTACGGCATCATCGCCTTTCCGACCGGCCTGCTGGGCGCGGAGATATTCGCCGGTGTGCTGCAGGATCGCGACGCGACGGCCACGGGCTGCCGTTGCAGCTGCCACCGGCGCCCGCCCACTGCACCGCCCGATCCGTAAGCCTCAGGGCGCGGCCTTCGCCGCCTCTGCGTTCCACTGTTGCACCTGGCCACGGACCTGCTGCAACAACGCATCCAAGGCAGCGCGGTCCAGTACGGTGCCGCGCACGATCACCGTATTGATCCGTTCGGTCGCCCGGATGTCCTGCAACGGGTTCGCGTCGAGCAGCACCAGGTCAGCGGCCTTACCCGCTTCGACCGCGCCATAGCGATCCAGGGTGCCGAACCAGGCAGGTCCCGCACGGGTGGCGGCGGCGAGCGCCTGCGGCGCGGTCAGGCCTTCGCGGACGAACAACTGCATTTCCTGGTGCAGGCCGATGCCGGGAAAGTTGAATGAATTGAGGAAGCCCGCATCGGTACCGGCAATGATCGTCACCCCCGCTTGCTGCAGCATCGGCAGCACCGCGGCCACGTCGTGGTAATGCTGGTGGCGGGCGGCAATCTGCGCCGGCGTTGCCTTCGCCGCGCGCTCCACACGCCAGGCATAGGTCGCGCGCAGGCCGGGCCCGATATACGCCAGGTAGGGGTCGGCGTGATGGTCGTCCTGGTCGAGGAAGTCGAGGATCCGCCCGCCATTGAGCGTCGGTGTCACGAATACGCCGCGACGGGCGAAATCACGGTAGGCGGTCATCGCCGTCGGCCGGTCGAAGCTGGCATCGATACGCTGGTTCGCCTGTGCCCGGTCGATCCTGCCGGCTGCGAAGTCCGCGGCGATGGCGGCTTCGTCGCGACTGCCCGCCTTGAAGGCGTAGTCCAGGTGCTCGATGGACGCCAAGCCCGCATCGACGGCCTGCTCCACCGTCAAGGCCATCGGTATGTGCCCGGAGGCCTTCAGTCCCGCCTTGCGCGCCGCACGGGCGGCATACAGGAACAACGGCGGCTTCAGCGTACTGTCGGTGATCTTGACGAAATCCACCCGGTCACGCTGCAACTGCGCGATGGCAGCATCCACGTCGGCCTCGCTGCCCACCTCCAGGGTGCCTTTCCAGACCGGCTTGATGCCCTCGATCTTGGCGCCGGAGGTCAACAGGCGCGGGCCGAACAAGGTGCCCGCTGCGATATCGCCTCGCCATTCAAGCACCTGCTGCGGCAGGTCGCCCGACGCATCGCGCACCGTGGTAATGCCGTGCGCGATGTACAGCGGCAGCAGGGCCTTGTTCTCTTCCACCAGCGCCGGCCCGCCACCGAAATGCACGTGCATGTCCCACAGCCCGGGGATCAGGTAGCGGCCGGCAGCTTCCACCTGCCGCGCTGCGGTCCACTGCGCCTGCATGGCGGCATCGGGCCCCACCGCGACAATCGCTTCGCCCCGGATCGCCACGCTTTGCCCGGGAATGGCGCGCGCGTGTTCGACGTCGATGACCACCGCATGCCGGATCAGGACGTCCGCTGTCTGCGGTGCCGCCTGCGCGATCGCAGGCAGGGCGAGGGCGAGACTCAACAAGGTTCGGGAAAACATGGCAGGCATCCGGCGAAGCGGCGCGTCGGCCGCGGGTGAGGCGGAACCGCGCGCTGGCCTGTCCCGTCAGCGCATGGTAAAAGTCGCAAACCGCATGCGGAAACAAAATAAGTGAATGGCAGTCATGACGCAGTCGAATAGATCGCTGTTCGAGCTCGACCTGCTGCGCGCGCTCGTCGCCGTCGCGGACTGCGGTAGTTTCACCGCCGCCGCCAGTCGCTTGCACTCAACGCAGTCCACCATCAGCCAGAAGATCCGTCGGCTGGAAACACTGGCCGGCCATCGCCTGCTCGAGCGCGGCCATCGTGACGTGCAGCCCACCGACGCCGGCCATACCGTGCTGGGCCATGCGCGGCGGATGTTGGGGGTGAACGATGAACTGCTGCAGGCATTGGCCGGCGAGACGGTGGCCACCACGCTGCGCCTGGGCGTGCCGGAAGACTTCGTCAACGCCCGCACGACCGGCATGCTGGCCACGTTCAGCCGCCGCCATCCCCAGGTCAGGCTCGAGATCAGCAGCGGCCTGAGCCGTGACCTCGCCCACGGCTTCGACCATGGCGAACTCGACCTGGTGCTGGTGAAACAACGACGCAACAGTCGCCCCAGCGTGTACTGCTGGCCCGAGCCCCTGCACTGGATCGACAGCGCCCGTGCGCCCTGCTCCGCCGCAGACGTGCTGCCATTGGTGACGTTCCCGCCGCGCGGCCTGTACCGGGATGAGATGCTGCACCTCGTGGAAACGCTGGGCAGGCGGTGGCGCATCGCATTCACCAGTTCCTCGCTCAGCGGTATCCAGGGCGCGGTCGCCGATGGGATCGGCATCAGTCTGCTGCCGCGCCGCGCGGTCCGAGCCGATCACCGCATCATCGACGGTGAGCACGGGCTGCCCCTCATCGACAATTACGAGATCGGCATCCTGTTCCGCGACACGGCCGACGAGGGTGTGCATGCACTGGCACGCGAGCTCAAGCGCCAGGTCGACGAGGAGTCGACCTGATCGATGCGCGTCACGCCGGGGGCGGCACCACCCAGCGGCCTTGGCGCATCGACAGCCGTGCCGCCGGCGTGCCCGCCACGGCCGCCGCCGCATTGTCCGCGCGCACCGCGAAGAACGTGGCCGGCTTGCCCTCTC
This sequence comes from Stenotrophomonas sp. 169, assembly GCF_014621775.1. Taxonomy (NCBI): domain Bacteria; kingdom Pseudomonadati; phylum Pseudomonadota; class Gammaproteobacteria; order Lysobacterales; family Lysobacteraceae; genus Stenotrophomonas; species Stenotrophomonas sp. 169. Next base: position 1,980,887 of record NZ_CP061204.1, on the reverse strand, counting down.
CCAGCCCGTGATCCTGCAGGCCGAGCACCGCGGCCGCGTGCGTGGTCACCATGTCCAGCGCCAGTTGCAGCTCGGCATCGGTATTGAAGCCCGAGCGATAGCCGATCAGCATCGCCCGCTGCAACAGGTCGCCGTTACCGTACGGCCACCAGCTGTCACGGATGTTGTCGTTGCCGGCGAACAGGCGGACTCCCAAAGCGTGCAGGGCCGCTACCGGCGGGAACGGATGGTCGCCCGGTGCGTTGGTCATGATCGCAACATCGGCACGTGCCAACTGCTCCCCTACCTGCAGTGCCCGTGCCAATGGCACTTCGCCCAGGGCATAGGCATGGCTCACCGCCACCCTCCCCTGCAGTCCGCCGGCAGCCGTGCGCTCGCAGATGCGCTGCAACTGCCGCAGCCCCTGCTCGCCGGGTTCGTGCAGATGGATGTCGATGCGCGCGCCATGGCGTTGCGCCAGATCGAACAACAGGTCCAGCTGACCTTGGGCATCGCCGTCCAGCAGATCCGGATCGATGCCGCCGATCACCTGCACACCCGATTCCAGCGCCTGCTGCAACACCTGCGCGGTACCCGCACAAGACATCACTCCGGCCTGCGGGAAGGCGACGTACTGGATGTCGAGCAGGTCCGCGCATCGCGCGTGGGCGTCCTGCACGGCATGCAGGTTGCGCAGCCCGGTGGTCGCGTCCATGTCGATATGGCAGCGCACCGCACTGGTTCCCCAGCCGACGATCTGCCGGATCAGTGCTTCGGCCCGGTCGGCCATCGGCGCCGCAGTGGCCAAGGCGTCTTTCTCCTGCGCCAGGCGTTCACGCAGGCTGGCGACCGGCTGATGCGGATGCCAGCGGTCGCCGACAAAGCTCTTGTCCAGATGGATGTGGCCGTCCACCAGGGCGGGCAGCACGGTATAGCCGGTGAGATCGGTCGCGTCCATCGGCGGCGATCCCGGCGGCGGCGCGCCGAAATGGCTGAAACGGCCGTTATCGACGGTGAACGCCAGCGGCTGGCCGGCGGAATCCACGGCACCGTGGAAATGCTGGGCGCGCATCTGCGCCTCCTTCAGGGGGATGAATGCTGCGGACCTTACGCGCCGCGCGTCTGGCCCTGCAAATGAAATCCCTGCATCGCAGGCATGCACGTCGGCGATGGCCCGCGCTGGGCCGCCCGCCGTGCGTGCACGGCAGCGGGTAAACTAGGCACCAGAATCACGCGTGGACTCCCATGGGCCCGTTCAACCGCCCCGACCGACTTCGCTGGCAGGCCGCTTCCGTGCTGGCTGCCGCGCCGATTGCCGCGCTTGCGGCAGGCGACGTGCCCGCGCCGCCCCTGGGCGCACCCGTGCACGCCAGCCCTGCCGCCCTGGTGGCGGATCTGCATCGCCGCCTGCTCGCAGGCCAGAGCGCGACGGCCACCCTTGAAGCCTGGTGTGCCGAGCATGGGCTTGCCGACACCCCGCGCGTGCGTGCCGTGCGCGTGCGCGGCGTGCAGCGTGACGCCCCGGTGGAGGTGCGCAGCGCCCTCGCGATCGATGACGCCACGCCGCTACGCTACCGTCGGGTCCAGCTGACCTGCGGCCAGCGCGTGCTGTCCGAAGCCGACAACTGGTATGTCCCGTCCCTGCTGACGGCTGCGATGAACCACGCGCTGGACAGCAGCGATGAACCGTTCGGCCGTGTCGTGGCGCCGCTCGACTTCAAACGGCAGACACTGCACGACCGGGAATTCTGGCCGCCACGCGTGGACGGTGCACGTGCCACGGTGCTGGAAGTGCGCGCCCTGCTGCGCGATGGCCAGCGTCGTCCCTTCAGCTACGTGGTGGAGAATTATCAACAGGATATCCTGCCGCGGCAGACGCCAGCGGCAGGTGGGACGGCACCCCACCGCTAGCGGGGTGGCACAGCCAGCGGATCGATCCGCACCAGCGCATCCGATCCGATATCCGCAATACACCGTGCACCGGTGAGCGTCATCGCCACGCGCATTTCCCTGGCGATCAGATCCAGCAGGTTGCCCACGCCGGCCTCGCCGTGCGTCGCGAGTGCATACACGAACGCACGCCCAAGCAGTACGGTATCCGCACCCAGGGCGAGCATGCGCACCACGTCCAGGCCGGTGCGGATGCCCGAGTCGACGAGGATCTTCAGGTCGCCCTGCACCGCATCGGCGATCGGCGGCAAGGCCCGCGCCGTGGACAGCACGCCGTCCAGCTGGCGGCCGCCATGGTTGGACACCACGATGCCATCCGCACCGAAGCGCACCGCCTCGCGCGCATCGTCCGGATCCAGGATCCCCTTGATCACCATCGGCCCCTTCCAGAACTCGCGGATCCACTGCAGGTCCTTCCAGCTGATGGACGGGTCGAAGTTGCTGCCCAGCCAGCCGATGTAGTCGGCCAGGCCGGTGGATTCACCGCGATATGCGGAAATGTTGCCGAGATCATGCGGCCGCCCGTTCACGCCGACGTCCCACGCCCACCGGGGGTGCGTAAGCACCTGCAGTGCGCGTCGCAACGCCGCATGCGGGCCACTCATGCCGGAATGCGCATCGCGGTAGCGCGCACCGGGTACCGGCATGTCCACGGTGAACACCAGCGTCGAGACGCCTGCTGCCTGCGCGCGCTCCAGTGCATTGCGCATGAAGCCGCGGTCACGCAGTACATAAAGCTGGAACCACATCGGCCGCTGTATCGCCGGGGCGACTTCTTCAAGCGCACAGACCGACACCGTGGACAGCGTGAAGGGGATGCCGTGACGGTCCGCCGCACGCGCTGCCTGCACTTCGCCGCGTCGGGCGAACATGCCGGTCAGTCCCACCGGCGCCAGCGCCACGGGCATCGACATCGCTTCGCCGAACAGCTCGGTGTCCAGGCTGAGTTCGGCCATGTCACGCAGGACGCGTTGGCGCAGCGCAATGTCGGCAAGGTCGGACACGTTGCGCTGCAACGTCTGCTCGGCGTACGCACCGCCATCGAGATAGTGGAACAGGAACGGCGGCAGCCTGCGCTTCGCGGCGGCACGGTAATCGGAGGAAGCGGAGATGATCATCGGTCAGCCAGGGTCGAGGAGCAGCGGAACGCCCGCCGGGTACAGGGATGCAGTGAACCGCCCTGCCGCCATCGAGCCCATTAGACCATGGGCTACCCTGGCCGCTGGGCCCCTCCTCCGATACCGATCAGTCGCGCTTCTCGATGCGTTTTTCAACGCGCTGCATCACGGCCAGCACGATCACGCACATCAACGTGACCCCGGTGGCGATGACATACGCCCCGATGCCCACGGCAATCCCCACGGCAGCCGACATGATCAGTGAGCTGGCCGTGGTCAATCCGCTGACCTCACCGTCGCGCGATCCCCGCAGGATCGTGCCGGCCGCCACGAAGCCCACGCAGGCAATCACCGCTTCGATCAATCGGATGGGGTCGACCTGCAGCAGGTCCCGGTACTGCTCCTGGCGGAAATGCTCGGCGACCGAATCCCCCAGGCCGACGATCAGGGCGGCCGCACCGGCGATGAGCATGTGGGTACGCAGGCCGGCGGCATGCTTGCCGAGCTCCCGCTCGAAGCCGATGACGCCGCCGAAGACAATGGCCGCCGCCACACGTAGCAGGATCGAGACATCCTGGCTGAGATCCATGGCACAACTCCGGTCGAATGATCCGGCACGTTGGCGAGGCTCATGTGCGGATGACGTGAAGCCGCGCGCGGCGGCGGCAACCGGCACCGCCGCGCCATGCCCCGCGCACACCGCACCGGCGCCGCAGCTCACACGGCCAAGTACCCGCCATCGATGGCGTAATACGTGCCGGTCGCGAACGATGCCGCATCGCTGGACAACCACGCGACCAACGCGGCCACCTCCTCCGGCGTACCCAGCCGCTTCATCGCATGACGCCCTTCCAGGGTCGCGCGCACCTTGGGTTCCATCGTCTCCAGCAACGGCGTGCTGATGAATCCCGGACCCACGGCATTGATGCGGATCTGGTCGGCGGCGTGCTCCCACGCGGCGGTCTGGGTCAGGCCCACCACCCCGTGCTTGGCCGCCGCGTAGGCGGACGATCCGGCGTAACCCACCTGGCCGAGGATCGAGGCCATGTTGATGATGCTTCCGCCTTTGCCCGCTGCACGCATGGCCTGGATCTGCGCACGCTGGCACAGGAAGACACTGGTCAGGTTCACATCGATCACCCGGCGCCAGCCGTCGATGGGGTAGTCACCGCTGCTCGCGGCCGGGCCGGAGATGCCGGCATTGTTGACTGCGATATCCACCCCGCCGAATGTTTCCACGGTGCGCTTCACAGCAGCCTCGACGGCAGCCTCATCGGTAACGTCCAACGCAATCCCGATGGCCTCGGCACCCTTGGCCTTCAGATCGCTGACCGTGGCATCCACTGCCTCCTGCTTGAGGTCCCATACGGCAATCCGGGCACCGGACGCGGCGAGCATTTCAGCAACGGCCAGGCCGATGCCGGACACGCCGCCAGTGACGATCGCGGTCTTGCCCTGCAGCTGGTAATCAATCATGTGCGTACTCCTTGTTTGGACAGGCGTGGTGCAGGCACCACCTGCGTCCGACCCTACGCCGCAGCGCGTTATGCCCCTGCCTTCTCTGTCCACGCCTCGTGCAACAGGCCTTCCCATGATTGCAACACCGCATCGCCTATGTTCGCTGCGATGCTGCAGATCCCCCTTCCCCACCACGAGGTTTCCATGTCAAACGATGACACCGTGTTGTTCTCCCCCACCCGCCTGGGCGACATCGACATCGCCAACCGGATCGTGATGGCCCCGCTGACGCGCAACCGCGCGCAGGCAGATCGCGTGCCCACGCCACTAGCGGCGACGTACTACGGACAGCGCGCAAGTGCCGGCCTGATCATTGCCGAAGCCACCCAGATCAGCCCGCTCGGCCAGGGCTACCTGGATACACCCGGCATCTACAGCGACGCGCAGATCACCGGGTGGAAAGCGATCACCGACGAAGTGCACGCTCGCGGCGGACGTATCGTCCTGCAGCTGTGGCATGTCGGCCGGATCTCGCATACCAGCCTGCTGCCGGACGGTGAGGTCCCGGTGGCGCCCAGCGCCCTGTGTGCGGATACGAAGACGTTCACGGCGAACGGATTCGAGGAAGTCTCCACGCCGCGCGCATTGGCACTGGATGAGCTGCCGGGCCTCGTCGAGGACTACCGTATCGCCGCACGCAACGCGATCACCGCAGGCTTCGACGGCGTGGAGGTCCACGCCGCCAACGGCTACCTGATCGACCAGTTCCTGCGCGATGGCAGCAACCATCGCGACGATGCGTACGGCGGCAGCATCGAAAACCGTACCCGTCTGTTGTTTGAAGTCGTCAGTGCCGTCGCCGACACCATCGGTGCCGCACGCACCGGTGTGCGCCTGTCGCCGACCACGCCGGCCAACGATGCCCACGACAGCAACCCGCAGCCGTTGTTCGAGCGCGCGGTGGAGCGTCTGGAAGGTATCGGCGGACTGGCCTATGTCCACGTCATCGAAGGCGCCACCGGTGGCGACCGTGACAACATCGACTTTGATTACGCTGCGTTGCGCTCACGCTTCACCGGGCCGTGGATCGTCAACAACGGGTACGACAAGCAGCACGCAGTCGACGTGCTCACGGCCGGGCAGGCCGACGCGGTCGCGTTTGGGCGGCCCTTCATTGCCAATCCGGACCTGGTGGAACGCCTGCGCCGGAATGCACCGCTTGCACAGCCGGACCAGGACACGCTGTACGGCGGCGGCGAACACGGATACACCGACTACCCCGCACTGGGCAGTTGAGCCAACGGACACGACGACACAACGTAAAAGAGCCCGCCTGCTTGCGCGGGCGGGCTCTGTTCGTCGCCTGGATCAGCGGACCGGTGTTTCCTGCAGCGTGATATCCACGACCTGCAGGGGCTCAGCGGCCGTACGACCCAGCTGCACCTGGTAGGTGCCCGCCGCGATCGTCCACTGGCGCGTCGCCGGATCAAAATCGGCCAGCGTTTTCGGCTCGGCATCGATGCGGATGCGGCGCTGTTCGCCCGGCTGCAGCGTCACCTTGTCGAAGCCCACCAGGCGGATCGGCGTGGTGTGCCCCTGCGGCAGCTTGAGGTACAGCTGGGCCACGTCCGCACCGGCGCGTGCACCGGTGTTGCGTACATCCACGCTGGCCACCAGACGCTGGCCCTCCACGCTGACGCTCAGGTTCTCGTACGCGAACTGCGTGTACGACAGGCCGTGGCCAAACGCGAACGTCGGTACCAGGCCCTTCGCCGCTGCCCACTTGTAGCCCACGTTGGCGCCTTCGATATCGAAGTCGAAGATATCGACCGGCGGCTGCTTCGGGTTGAAGCCCAGGCCCGGGATCTGCGGTCGCGGCAGCTGCGATTCGTCAACCACCCAGGTCACCGGCAGGCGGCCGGACGGGTTGGCCTTGCCGGTCAGCAACGCCGCAATGCCTTCACCGCCGCGGATGCCCGGGTACCACGCCTGCATCAGCGCCGGCACCTGCTGCAGCCACGGGGTGCGCACCGGGCCGTTGGTTTCCAGCACGACCACGGTCTTCGGATTGGCCTTGGCCACGGCGGCGATCAAGCCGTCCTGCTTGTCCGGCAACTGCATGTCCGGCAGATCCACCGACTCTGCCGCCCACTGGGTGGCAAACACGATGGCCACGTCGGCCTGGGCCGCAGCGCGTGCCGCAGCGGCGGTGTTGCGGCCGTCCACGTACTGGATGTCGGCGTCGGGACGTTCGGCACGCAGCGCTTCCAGTGGCGAGGACGGGTGGAACATCACCGGGCCCGGCCACGTCGTCGGCAGCACGCCCGGTACCGCGTTGGTGCCCTTGGCGGTGATGCCGACCATCGACGAACCGCCGCCGCCGATCACACCCTTGTCCGCGTGCCCGCCGATGATCACGATGCGCTTGACACTGTCGGCCAGCGGCAACAGGTTGCCCTCGTTGCGCAGCAGCACGCTGCCCTCTTCGACCGTGCGCTGGGCCGCGGCGAAGCCGGCTTCGACGTCGATCTTCAGGTGCTGCGGCGGATTGTCGAAGTTGCCGTGCAGGAACATCGTGCGCAGGATGCGCGACACCATGTCATCCAGGCGGGCCTGCGGCACCACGCCACCGGCCACGGCCATGCGCAGCGGTGCATCGAAGAACGTGGTGGCATCGAAGACTTCGCCGGCCGACTGCTGGTCCAGCCCGGCCAGGGCGGCCTTTGAACCGCTGTGCACGCCGCCCCAATCCGACATCACGAAACCGGGGAACTTCCACTCCTGCTTCAGCACCTGGTTCATCAGGTAGGGATGTTCGCAACCGTAGATGCCGTTGATCTTGTTGTACGAACACATGGCCGACCCGGGCTTGCCCAGCTCGATGGCGATCTCGAACGCCAGCAGGTCCGACTCGTGCATGGCCTGGTCGCCGATCTGCACGCTGTGGAAATTGCGCCGTGTCTCCATGTCGTTCAGCGCGTAATGCTTCATCGTGGAGATGACGTGCTGGCTCTGGATGCCACGGATCGACTCACCGACGATCACGCCGGCCAGCAACGGATCCTCACCGGCGTACTCGAAGTTGCGCCCGTTGCGCGGGTCGCGCTGCAGGTTGACGCTGCCACCCAGCAGGATGTTGAAGCGCTGCTGCCAGGCCTCGCGGCCCATCGTGGCACCGCCGGTATAGGCCACTTCCGGGTTCCAGCTGGAGGCAGTGGACGGGCCCGACGGCATGGCGGTGGCGAAATCACCCGGGCGGATGCCGCCCGGATTGGTGACGCCCACGCCCGCATCGGCAGACTGCTGCGCCGGGATGCCCAGTCGCTCCACGCCCGGTACGAAACCGGCCGAACCGACCGCGCCTTCCGGCAGCGGACCGCCATCCTTGCCCAGGCCGAAATAGCTGCGCAGCATCTGGAATTTTTCGTCCTGGGTCATTTCACCCAGCAGCAGCCGCGTGCGCTCATCCGCACTCAGGGCCGCATCCATCCACGGCTTCGCACCGCCCGCCGCTTCGGCGTAGTCCAGCACCAGCAGGCGCGCGGCCAGCGACTTGCCGGCCGCATCACGCAGCGCCACCTTCTGCACATCCGCGTCGGCGAAGCCCGCGCTTGCGGCGCTGTCCAGCCCGGTCGCGGTGAATCCATCAATGCGTGCCTTGCCACCCAGCACCACCGCCGGTGCGCCAAGACGCGAGGCACTCAACAGCGAGGCCATGCCGTTGGCATCCTGGTCCGCATCGGTATACAGCGCTACCACGTTGCGGCCGTCGGCCACGCGCAGGTAGCTGCGGCCCGGATGGTCCGGGCCGGATTCGGCCTGCACCGGCAGGCGGCTCAGCACCACCTGGCCGCGCGCATTGCCCTGCGCATCGACATCGGCCTGCACGAAGCGATAGGCGTAACCCAGCTGGTCAGCCAGGGTCTGCAGCGGGTCGATCGCCCCCGCTGCGCGCTGGACCTCGTGCACGGCCACGATATCGGCCTGCAGGCCAGGCAACTGGCTGGCAAGCGCCGCGACATCGGCACTGGCCGGGGCTTTTTCCAGCGCAAGCACGCTGAAGCCGGGCGCGGTGTCGGCCGCGAAGGCCGGTGCGGAGAGCGCGACGGCAATGGCCGCGGAGAGGGAAAGCTGCTGTGTAAACGTTTTCATCGACGGACGTTTGAATACCGATGCCTGCGCAGTCGGTCCTGGAAAGGGTGCCGCCGAAGGGAGCAGCGCTAGCCATGCGCAGGCATCACCAAAGCGATGCTGCGCGGGCCGGGGTGCAGCAGGCCTGCGCACGGACCCCTCCGTCCGGCGTGACAACCTGCTGCGGGTCGCAGAGCAACCCAACAGGTGAAGAGTCGTTTACCGGGTTATTTGCTGTCAACCTCTGACGCATACGCCAAAGGTCGCAGGCGCGGCTGGGGCACCCTGGCCAGCTGCACTGGCGTCGCTGGCGGATCCCTGCATTGCGTCTGCAGCTCTCGCGCACCTTCAAGCCCGGCGTTACGCCGTGACGCCGGGCTTTGCCCGGCGCATCGCCCTTACCCTTGCCGTACTCAGCGCGGACCGAACATCAGTTCAAGGTCATTGCCCTGCGGCATGCCCGAGCGACGCTGCACGTTGCCTTCGGCATCCTTGAACAGGATTCCCGGCGTGCCCTGGAAACCAAGTTCCACCATCAACGCCTGGTTGGCTTCCAGCTTGCGGCCGACGTCGGCACTGATGGCGACCGGCTTGATGCCGCCGCGTTCGAAGCCGCGCTCGTTTTCCAGCAACGCTGCGCTGGGGTCCTTCGCACCGATGATGGCCGCCGCCTTGCCGGGGCTGTCTTCGCGGATGACACCGACCATGATGTGGCGCAGCTGCACCTTGCCGGCATCCACCCAGGGACGCGCCGCATCCCAGAATCGGTGGCAGTACGGGCAATTGGCATCGCCGAAGGTGTAGACCACGCGTGGCGCGTCCGCCTTGCCATCGGCAACCCAGGCGCTGTTCTCCAGCTGGCTCCAGATCTTCGTGGTCATGGGCCCGGCGACCTTTGCCGTCAGCAGGTCACGCCCCACGTCATTGCCCTGCGCATCGAACAGGCTGCCGACCACCACGTGCTTGCCATCCGGGGTGAGGTAGGCGGCCGCAGGCTGCTGTCCACCTACCACACCGGCGAAGCCGCGCAGGCCACCGGGTGCGTCGAATTCGGATACCACCTCGAAGCCCAGCTTCTGCAGGCCCTTGATCGGTGCAGGCACGGCCGCGCCGTCCTTGGCCGCCGCCGGCTTGCCGCCGCCAGCGGCTGCAGGCGTGGGGGCCTGCGCCTGGCCGCAGCCGGACACCGCCAGCAGGATCGGCAACACCAGCGCTACCGGGGCAGCGCGCAGATACGTGGGCAACATGGAAAACTCCTGGTTGATTGCGTGCGCAAGGCTACCTCAGCCCGCGCAGTTTGTGCTCCAGCCCGGCGGCGGTAAGTTCACCGAGGTGCAGCTCTCGAAGGCGACCATCACGGTCGAAAAACAGGGTGCTGGGATAGGCCTGTACCCCCAGCGCATCGCCGGTGGCGGACGGCGCATCCAGCAACACGCCCTGCAGCGCCGGCGCGTGCTGCCGTAGGAAGCGCTGGACGGTTTCAGCGTCTTCGCCCTGGTTGACGAACACGAAGCGTACCTGCCCATGCCGGCGTTGCGCGGCGGAAAGCACCGGCATTTCGCGCACGCAGGGGCCGCACCAGCTGGCCCACAGATTCAGCACCAGCGGCTGGCCCTGGGTATCGGCGAGCCGGACCGGCGCGCCTGTCAGGTCCTGCAGCACCACCGCAGGCACCTGCACGCGCTGTGCCTGCAGGTGCTGCAGGCCGAACGACGCCAACAGCCAGCCACTGCTGCCCAGCAGCGCAGCCGCCAGCACCGGCCCCCGCACGGCGGGTGCCTTGCGCAGGCGCCAGATGGCCCAGGCTGCAGCGGCGACGAAGAAACCCAACGGGTCGAATCCGCCATCGCCGATGCGCACCACCGACCAGGGCGACTCCAGGTAAGTGGCCGCGTTGCGCAGCACGAACACTCCGCGTGCACCGACCAGCCCGAGCAGGAACATGTCCAGCAGCAGCGCGTTCGCAGGCCGCCACGACAGCGACGGAGGTCGCGGCCAGAACCGCGCGACCGCCATCGCCAGCAACAGGAACACGAGGGCCAGCACCACCGGCAGCGGTACTGGCCCGACACTCAACATCGCTTGTCCCTCATCACCACACCCTGCCCTGCACTGTCGCGACCGCTGATGCTCCACGACCCCTGCATCCAGCACAAGACAGAGAAAGCGCCGCCATTCAGGCGGCGTGGCGATCAACCGGGCGCACCGGCGTACCCATCACCGAAGGCACCGGCGCGGGCGCCAGCGAGCGATCACGCAGCTTGCCGGAGACCATGCGGCGATACGTTGCCGGTGTCATGCCGACGATGCGCAGGAACAGGCGCCGAAACGCACTCTGGTCCGCGTAACCGACCCCCCACGCCACTTCATCGATCGCGCCGCCCTGCTGCAGCAGCAACTGGGCCTTGGCGATGCGCAGCCGCTGACAGTACTCGATGGGGCGCAGGCCCGTCGCTTTCAGGAACCGCCGCTGCAGCGTACGCGGCTCCAGTCCCGACGCCTGGCAGATCGCGCCCAGCGTCGCACCGCGTGCCGCGGTGGTGTGCAGCCAGCGCTGCGCCTTCAGCACGTCACGGTCACCGTGGGCGAAATTGGCACTGAACCGCTCCAGGTCCTGCTGGATTGCTGCGGGCACCACGATGCCCTGCTGCTGGGCCACGGCCGCCATGACGCCTTGACCGTGCACGCGGTACAGCAGGCGCAGGGCCAGGAAACGCCACGCCTGGGAGCCGCTGACGGTCAGCAGATCACCATCATCCACCAGCAACCGCTCGCTGGGCACCCAGCTGCCGCTCTGCGCATTCAGGCCGGGAAAGCGGGTGCTGTCCAGACTGGCCACGGCACGCCCGGCCAACAGCCCGGCACGTGAAAGCACGCCGATTCCGTCATTTACCGCCGCCAGCAGGCTGCCGCCATCGTAGTGCGCACTCAGCCATTCCAGCAGGATCGCCTCGTCACGGATCTGGCCGTTCTGGCTTACCTGTCCCGGCAGGGCGATGATCGCCGGCACCGTCGCATCCAGTACGTCCGCGCCGGCTACGCGCTGTGGCCCACCGCCGTCATTGGCCATGACCCAGCGCGACACCAGGATGCGCGCGGTATGGCGCCCCTGCTGTTGCGCGAGCCGGTTTCCGACGTGGGCCATTTCGGCCAGCATCGATGCCGCAGACGGGTCGGCGCCCGGGTATTCAACTACTGCGATTTCTGTCAGATCGTTCTTGTGTGCGTCCATCAGCTCCTCCTCTTGCCTCCCGCGAACAGAGTCGGCGCCATTGACAGCGTGACTCTTCGGTGGCTGCAGGTTAGGAACGGCGGACAGGCCGAGGCTATGAAGAAAGCTGCAATCTGCGTCAAAAGCCTTGCATTTAGCTCGGTATTGACTCTAGACCACACTCAAGGGTTGATGATGGTCACATTCGGAGGTGCAGATGAACATTGGTCAACTCGCGCGCCATGTGGGCGTGCCTATCGATACGGTCCGTTATTACGAGCGCCAGCAGCTATTGCCGCCGGTGCACAGGTCAGCGGCCGGTTATCGGGTCTTCGACGAGAACGCGGTGCAGCGGCTGCGCTTCATCCGCCGCGCCAAAACGTTGGGATTCACCCTGCAGGAAATCGCTGAACTGCTTTCGTTGTCGGCGCGCGCACCGCAGGACATGGCTGCGGTGCGGCTGGCCGCTACCGCCCGGCTTGCCGATATCGACCAGCGGGTGCGCGAACTGCAGCGGATGCGCGAGGGGTTGGCGCACCTGGTCGACGCTTGCCCTGGCCATGGCGCGCTGGCCGCCTGCCCGATCATGGCCGCCCTGCAGGAGGACCCCGCATGAGCCCGACTGCCTGCTGCGGCAGCTCCGCCCCTGCCGACAGCGTGCAAGCGAAGGATCCGGTCTGCGGCATGACCGTGGACCCCGCCACCACGCCCCACCGCACCCAGCACGATGGCACGGAGTGGCACTTCTGCAGTGCACGTTGCCGCGAACGGTTCATCGCCGATCCGCGCCGGTTCCTTGATCCGCAGACGCGCCCCATCGTGGCCGCCGGAACACCGTATACCTGTCCGATGGACCCGGAGATCATCCAGGACGGACCGGGCAGCTGCCCGATCTGCGGCATGGCGCTGGAGCCGATGATGCCGACGCTGGATACGCAGGAGAGTCCCGAGCTGATCGACTTCCGCCGTCGCTTCTGGTGGTCGCTGCCGCTCAGCGCAGCCACCATGGCGCTGGCCATGCTGGCAATGACGCCCCTGCTGCATGCCCTGCCTGCGGACGCGCGCGTCTGGATGGAGGCCGCACTCGCTACGCCGGTGGTGCTGTGGGCCGGCTGGCCCTTCCTGCACCGGTGGGCGCAGTCCATCGTCAACCGCAGTCCGAACATGTGGACACTGATCGGCACCGGCGTCATCGCCGCCTATGGCTATTCGCTGGTCGCCACCCTGGTTCCAGACCTGTTCCCGGCCTCGTTCCGCACGCACGGCCATGTCGCGGTGTATTTCGAAGCCGCCGCGATGATCGTATCGCTGACCCTGCTCGGCCAGTTGCTGGAACTGCGCGGACGCGCGCGCACGTCCGACGCGATCAGGGCCTTGCTGGGTCTGGCACCGAAGACGGCGAGGCGGATCGATGCCGATGGCAGCGAACACGACGTGCCACTGTCTTCGATTGCGGTGGGTGACCGCCTGCGCGTACGCCCCGGCGAGAAGGTACCCGCGGATGGCCTGATCCTCGACGGCCAGTCCCATCTGGACGAATCGATGCTCACCGGCGAGCCGGTGCCGGTCACCAAGCGCGCGGGGGACAGCGTGATCGGCGCCTCGTTGAATGGAACCGGCGCGCTGGTGATCCAGGCCGTACGCGTAGGCGAGGCCAGCCTGCTGTCGCAGATCGTGCAGTGGGTGGCACAGGCCCAGCGTTCGCGCGCGCCGATGCAGAAGATGGCGGACAAGGTGGCGTACTGGTTCGTGTTGGCGGTGCTGCTGGTCGCCGTGCTGACGTTGCTGGGATGGGGGCTGTTCGGCCCTCCGCCGTCATGGACGCATGGACTGCTCAACGCGGTCGCGGTGTTGATCATTGCCTGCCCGTGCGCGCTGGGCCTGGCCACCCCGATGTCGATCATGGTCGCCAGCGGGCGCGCTGCGCGGCATGGGGTGCTGTTCCGTGATGCCGAAGCGATCGAAAAGCTGGGCGACATCGATACGTTGGTAGTGGACAAGACCGGCACCCTGACCGAGGGCCGCCCTGCATTCGGTGGCGTCATCGCGGCGCCCGGCTTCATGCCCGACCAGGTGCTGCAGTTGGCGGCCAGCCTGGACCAGGGCAGCGAACATCCCCTGGCCACGGCCATCGTGGCCGAAGCACGCCGTCGGCAGATCACGCTGTTGCCCGTGGAAGACGTCGATTCGATTACCGGCAGGGGCGTGCGCGGCGTGGTCGGTGGCCGTGCGCTGCTGATTGGCAGCAGCAGCCTGATGGCCGACAACGCGGTCACGCTGCAAGGCGCAACGCGCGACGATGCGGACGCCCAGCGCAGCCGCGGTGCCAGCGTGATGTTCCTGGCCGCCGACACGGTACTTGCGGGCATGCTGTGGGTGATCGATCCGATCAAATCCACGACCGCAGAGGCACTCACCGCGCTGCGCGCCGACGGCCTGCGCATCGTCATGGCCAGCGGCGACGACGCACGCACCGCGCGGGCCGTGGCCGCGGCACTGGATCTGGATGAGGTGCACGGCACCATGAGCCCGCAGGACAAAGCCATGCTGGTGACGCGCCTGCAGTCAGAGGGGCGCAAGGTGGCGATGGCCGGCGACGGCATCAATGACGCCCCAGCGATGGCCAGCGCCGACGTCGGCATCGCCATGGGCACCGGCACCGATGTCGCCATGTCCAGCGCACAGGTGACGCTGGTAAAGGGCGACCTGCGCGGCATCCTGCGTGCACGGCATCTGTCACGCATTACCGTACGCAACATGCGGCAGAACCTGGCGTTCGCGTTCGTCTACAACGGGGTCGGCATTCCGGTAGCCGCCGGCGTGTTGATGCCATGGGGAATCAGCCTGTCCCCGATGCTTGCCGCCGTGGCGATGAGTGTGAGTTCGGTATCGGTGATCGGTAACGCGCTTCGACTGCGTACACAACGTCTTCCAGATGGCTGAAGCGGCCTGCAGAAAACTGCAATAAATGCTTGCCATCCCCAGACCCCATCGCTATGATTTCGCACCTCGGCGACGTGGGGCCATAGCTCAGCTGGGAGAGCGCCTGCATGGCATGCAGGAGGTCAGCGGTTCGATCCCGCTTGGCTCCACCACACTTCCGGCAATAGGCCGTCGGAAGGTCGCGAAAAAATTGATGAGATACGCGTCCCCATCGTCTAGAGGCCTAGGACATCACCCTTTCACGGTGGCGACCGGGGTTCGAATCCCCGTGGGGACGCCACTCATCTGGACAAGCAGGACCTGGCCGAAACCGGGTCTTTTTTGTTCATCGCCTTCGGCCTTCACGGGCGGCGCGCATTGCATTTCCTTCACTGCCGGTGCGGGACGATACAGGCGACAGGAAGCAGAAAAAGTGCTTCCACAAACGTGAATAAGCCGGTATGATAGGCGGCTCGGTTACACGGGGCCATAGCTCAGCTGGGAGAGCGCCTGCATGGCATGCAGGAGGTCAGCGGTTCGATCCCGCTTGGCTCCACCACTTTCGACAATAGGCCGTCGAAGGTTCTACAACTTGAAGTTTTTCGTGCGTCCCCATCGTCTAGAGGCCTAGGACATCACCCTTTCACGGTGGCGACCGGGGTTCGAATCCCCGTGGGGACGCCAGTTTCAAACGGAAACCTGACCCATCAGGCAACCGGGTTTCATCGGGGCCATAGCTCAGCTGGGAGAGCGCCTGCATGGCATGCAGGAGGTCAGCGGTTCGATCCCGCTTGGCTCCACCACTCCAGGCATTAGGCCGTCTGGATAGCAGTACAACTCAAGTTTTCGTGCGTCCCCATCGTCTAGAGGCCTAGGACATCACCCTTTCACGGTGGCGACCGGGGTTCGAATCCCCGTGGGGACGCCAATTCTGCAAAAACCCGGCTTCGGCCGGGTTTTTCTTTTCCTGCGCTAAGCTGCCTCCATGTGCTACTCCGCCCAGATCCGCGCCGACTACGCCAAGCTGGTCCGCCATTACGGCGCGACGATGTCGCTGGAAGAATTCTCCCGTCTTTACACCTTCGACCCGGCCAAGAAACGGCCGAAGACACCGAAGGCGATGGACGACGGATTCCGGGGTGCGCGCACCGACCAGGGTCGCGGGATCGTGGCGATGATCCAGCAATGGCATGCCACCGAGCACGCCGAACTGGAGACCGAACTGCGCCGCCAGCACGAACGTCTCCGTACCGCGCAGGCCGCCCTGGCCAGCACCCCCACACAGAAAGCCCGCAATGAACTGCGCATCGCCGGCAACCGGATCGAGCGCGCGCAGTCACGCCTGGACGACCTGCAGCGCAGCCAGCACCTGCCGCGCGACAACCGCATTTTTCCCGGCACGTATGCGCCGGTGATCGTGTCCGAACAGGGCCGGCGGGTGATCAAGCCGATGCGCTACCAATGCAGGCTGCCTGACAAACCCGCGCGCAACGACGCCCTGTATCCGGGTACCTACAACGCGCGCAGGGACAGCCTCGAGGGCTATTGGCGCGGCGCCTTCGGCCATCGCCATGGCGTGGTGGTGGTGCAGTCGTTCTATGAGCACGTGCCGCGCAACGGGCTCCCGCTGGCAGCCGCCGATGACGAGCGCGATGTCGTGCTGGAATTCCAGCCACGTCCCCTGCGCGATCTGTTGATTGCCTGCCTGTGGGCCGAGTGGGAGGGTCCCGAAGGTCGCCTGCTTTCCTTCGCCGCCGTGACCGATGAGCCGCCACGCGATGTGGCAGTAACCGGTCACGACCGGGGTATCGTGCCCATCCGCGACGTCCATCTGGATGCATGGCTGAATCCGGACCCCACTGACCTCGCCGCCCAGTACCGCATTCTCGATGATCGCGAGGATATTCAGTACGTGTGGAGCGAGGCCGCCTGATCGTCGCTGCCCCTACCCGTCTGCCGCAGTTTTGTTTACACTACGCGGCCACGCTGCCGGTGTGGCGGAATGGTATACGCAGCTGACTCAAAATCAGCCGGGGGTGACCCCATGAAGGTTCGAGTCCTTTCACCGGCACCAGTGACATCAGAACAGCCAGGCCCGCGCCTGGCTTTTTTGTGCCTGTGATCACGCCCTCCGCCACAATCCCCAGCTGACCCAGCCGCCGTGGCCGAGCGTGGCCATCAACAGTCCCACTACGGCCCAGCGCAGCACCGCTGCCACCTCCAGCTGCACCGCCTGGCCCTGCAGCTGCTCCAGCAGCAGCCAACCGATGACCGCAGCCACCCATGCGCCCATTGCGGGCCGATAGGCACGAAGTACGTTCTGATCCCAACCTGTCATCTCTGCCACCGGTGTGTCTGAAGGTGCGGCCAGTGTTCCCTGCCCGGCTCTCACCAGCTGAGATCTTCAGCAAACCACGTCACGCCACAGTGGGCGGCAGGACATCCGCCTCGCCATCCGTTTCGGACTGCACGGTATTGCGACCCGACGCCTTGGCCCGATAGCACTGCACGTCGGCAGCCGCCACGGCTTCATCCACGCTCATGCCGGCCCGTATCGACGCGATGCCGATGCTCACCCCGACGCGTATCGTGTGCTGCTCCCACGGGATGCTCAGCCCGCCGATCCCGTGCAGCAATTCGCCTGCGATGCGCTGCGCGCGCCGCAATGAGCAGCCCGCCAGGATCACCGCGAACTCGTCACCGCCCAGCCGCGCGACCACGTCCGAATCGCGGACGCCGTGGCGCAGCACGTTGGCCACCGCCCACAACACCGCATCACCGGCAAGATGGCCGTACGTATCGTTGACCGGCTTGAACTGATCCAGGTCGATGAACATCAGCGAGGCGGCCTGACCCGTCCGCTCCAGATGGGCGATCGCCTGCTGCAGATGGGCATCGAAACCCCGCCGGTTGATCAGCTCGGTCAGGGGGTCCAGCTCGGCCAGCTGCCGCGCCTCGCGCTGACGGGCGCGCAGTTGGGTCACGTCACGGATCACCCACACCGCCCCCCGCAGCGTGCAGGCATCATCGTGCAGCCATGCCTGCGATACATCCACCGGCACGTTGACGCCCTCCTGCACCAGCAGCAGATCCGAGTGCAGATCCACCGCATTGCTGTCCGGATCCAGCAGCACCGACATGTCCAGCACCGACTGGGGCGCGTACTCGGTGGTCAGCTGCATCACCTCGGACACGTGGCGCCCGTGCAGCGCCCCCTCCCCGCGCAACGAGCGGACCGCAGCGGCGTTGGCATGTTCGATGCGCCCCTGCAGGTCCACGCTGAGCACCAGGTCGGTCACGGCATCCAGGGTGATCCGGCTGCGCGCCTCGGCTTCCAATACGCGCAGTTCGCTGGCGCGCTCGCTGGTGACGTCCTGGATCTGCGATACGAAATGCAGCGGATCGCCCTGCTCGCTGCGGACCAGCGACACCGACAGGCGCGCCCATATCAAGTGGCCGTCGCGGCTGATGTAGCGCTTGTCCAGATGATAGTGGGCACGCTTGCCGCGCAGCAGGTCATCCACCAGCTGCAGGTCGGCGTCCAGGTCGTCAGGATGGGTCAGACGTTGGAAATCAACCTGCAGCAGCTCATCGCGGGAGTAGCCGAGGATCCGGCACAGCGCGTCGTTGACGTCCAGCCAGCGACCTTCCAGCGACACCAGCCCCATGCCCAGCGCGGCACTGGTGAAGGCGCCGGCAAACTTTTCCTCGGCCAAGCGGGCTTCGGCCCGCGCCTGCAGGACCTCGGTCACGTCCGTCGCCATGCCGACAAATCCGGTGATGTCGCCCTGCGCATCAGCCAGCGCGCTGACCGACAAACGGACCTGCCGCTGGCGCCCGTCTTTGCGTACGAAGGTCCATTGGCGCGAAAACGTATGCGCGCGCGCCCGCTCGCTGAGAATCCCGAACAGATCCGTGCCGTCCCGTCTCTGCTCCGCCGGCAGGGTCTGCAGGAAGTGCTGCATGTCCTGCACGTCGTGGAACAGCGTCGGGCGAGCCTTTCCGACCACTTCGTCCGCCTGATAACCCAGCAGACGCTCGGCACCGGAATTGAACAGCGTGATCGTCCCGGCGAGGTCGGTGACGATGATCGCCACTTCGTCGGACGCATCCACGATCGACTGCAACCGCTGGCGAGCCGCCGATACGTCGTGCCGCGCCTGCTGCAGATCGGTCACATCGGCATGCGCACCCGCCATCCACAAGCCACCGCCTTGGGCATCCCACTCCAGCACCCGCCCACGGTCCTGCACCCAGACCCAGTGGCCCTGGCGGTGGCGCATGCGCACCAGGCACTCGTAGAACGGGGTCTCGCCCCTCAGGTGCGCGGACAGTACCGCGTCGGAGCGCTGCAGGTCATCCGGGTGCACCAGCTGCACGAACGTGTCGGACGACACTGGCTCCAGCTCGGCCAATGAGTAGCCGACGATCTCCGCCCATCGCGCGTTGACCCGCATCTCGTCGGTCTGCGGATTCCACTCCCAGGTCCCGGCGGCACTACCATCGATCACCCCTCGCAATCGCCGGATCTCGGCAAGTGCAGCATCCAGCTGCGTCTGCAGCGGTGGCGCGGGAGGGGTTACCGGCAGGCTCATGGGAAGGCGCCGCGCAGGGCGTTGCCGAGCCCCCTCGCGCCTTCGCGCCCGACCCGGATCACCCTGCCTGCAGAACTGAGCTCCAAACCGCCTCCCGGCATCTGCTGCTGAACCCGCGGGCCCATTCAACGCGCAGTGTGCTCAATACGGCGTCAATGCGTAAGCCCCTCGGTCACGGTTCGACAGAAAGGCCGCTGCCGCACCACGAGGGCCGGCAGCACGCCGTGCGGTCAGCTGCGCTTGGCGCGGGCAAAAGCGTCGGCCAGCGCACTGTTGGCCGGCGCACTGGAGGCGGACGCGCCCCGGCCGCCGCCACCGTCCGTGCGCGCCCGCGCGGGACCTCGGCTGCCTTCCTCGCGCCGTGCCGGACGGCCAGTACCGGCGGCACCGGCACCGCGCTCATCACGCGCACCCGGCCGGCTGGTGGACTGTCCCGGCACATCATCCAGCCGCCGGGTCAGCGCGATGCGCTTGCGCGCCACATCGACCTCCAGCACCTTCACCTTGACGATATCGCCGGCCTTGACCACGTCCCGCGGATCTTTCACGAACGTGTCGGACAGCGCGGAGATATGCACCAGACCGTCCTGGTGCACGCCGATATCGACGAAGGCACCAAACGCGGCCACGTTGCTGACCACGCCCTCCAGGATCATCCCTTCGCGAAGGTCCTTGATGTCCTCCACGCCCTCGGCAAAACGAGCGGCCTTGAACTCCGGGCGCGGATCGCGGCCGGGCTTCTCCAGCTCCTTCAGGATGTCGCGCACGGTCGGCACGCCGAAGGTTTCGTCGGTGAACTGCTCCGCCTTCAAGCCGCGCAGGAAACTGCCATCCCCGATCAGGGCGCGGATCGGGCGGGCCGTCGCCGCCACGATGCGCTCCACGACCGGATAGGCCTCCGGGTGCACCGACGACGCGTCCAGCGGCTGGTCGCCATCGGCGATGCGCAGGAAGCCGGCGCACTGCTCGAACGTCTTGTCGCCCAGCCGCGGCACCTTCAGCAGGTCCTTGCGGCGCTTGAACGGCCCGTTGTCGTCGCGATGGCGCACGATGTTCTCGGCGACGGTCGACGACAGCCCCGATACCCGCGACAGCAACGCCGCCGATGCCGTGTTGACGTGCACCCCGACCGCGTTGACACAATCTTCCACCCGCGCTTCCAGTGCGCGCGCCAGCCGGTACTGATCCACGTCATGCTGGTACTGGCCTACGCCGATCGCCTTCGGCTCGATCTTCACCAGCTCGGCCAGCGGATCCTGCAGGCGACGGGCGATGGAGACGGCGCCCCGGATGGACACATCCAGGTCCGGGAATTCCTTGGCCGCGAACTCCGATGCGGAATACACCGACGCACCCGCTTCGCTCACCACCACCTTCTGCAGTTTCGGATCCGCGCACGCAGCGATCACCTCACCGGCCAGCTTGTCCGTTTCGCGACTGGCGGTGCCGTTGCCGATCGCGATCAGCTCCACGTTGTGCTTGATGCACAGGTGCTTGAGGGTCTGCAGTGACTGCTCCCACTGCCGGCGCGGTTCGTGCGGATAGATGGTATCGGTCGCCACCAGCTTGCCGGTGGCATCCACCACCGCCACCTTGCAGCCGGTGCGGATGCCCGGATCAAGGCCAAGCACGGTTTTCGGCCCGGCCGGCGCGGCCAGCAGCAGGTCCTTCAGGTTGTCACCGAATACCGTGATGGCCTCGGCTTCGGCCTTCTCGCGTGCCTGGTTGAACAGGTCCAGCAGCAGGTGCATGTGCAGCTTGGCCCGCCAGGTCAGGCGGCAGGCATCCAGCAGCCAGCGGTCCGCCGCACGCCCCTTGTCACTGATGCCGGCACGGAAGGCCACGCGTCCCTCGGCATACGCATTGCCCGCCTCGGCATCGGTGCCCGGGTCCAGCTCCAGGAACAGGATCTCCTCCCGTCGCGCGCGGAACAGCGCCAGCAGTCGATGCGACGGAATCTTCGCCAGCGCTTCGGCGTGTTCGAAATAGTCGCGGTACTTGGCGCCTTCGTTCTCTTTGCCTTCGGCCACGCGGGCGCGGATCACCCCGGTATCCGACAACCAGCTGCGCAGCTCGCCGACCAGTGCCGCGTCTTCGCCCCAACGTTCCATCAGGATCGCGCGCGCGCCCTCAAGGGCCGCCTTTGCATCGGCCACGCCCTTTTCGGTATCGACGAAGGTTTCGGCGAACACCTTGGGGTCCTGCGTCGGATCGTCCAACAGGCCATCGGCCAGCGGCTGCAGGCCGGCTTCGCGGGCGATCTGCGCACGCGTGCGGCGCTTGGTCTTGTACGGCAGGTACAGGTCTTCCAGGCGGCTCTTGGTGTCGGCGGCCAGGATGTCGTTGCGCAGGTCATCGGTGAGCTTTCCCTGCTCGTCGATGCTGGCCAGCACCGAGGCGCGGCGATCTTCGAGTTCGCGCAGGTAGGTCAGCCGGCTTTCCAGATTGCGCAACTGGGTGTCATCCAGCCCGCCAGTGACTTCCTTGCGGTAGCGCGCGATGAAGGGAACGCTGGCACCCTCGTCGAGCAGGGCGATGGCGGCGCGCGCCTGGGCGGCCTGGGCACCGATCTCATCGGCGATGGTCTGGGCGATCTGCTGGGCAAGCGGAGTGTCTGACATTGCGTCCGGCCGGGGCCATAGTGCGGAAAGACCCCATTCTGGCCCGCGAGGGCAGGCAGCGGAAGGCGTTGACAGCGCATCGGATAACAGTGCGGGATGGTCCATCGCACCGGCCAGGACACGCGACCCTGCGTGTCCGGCCTGTTCAACAAGGGATCAGCGGTAGTAGCGCGCCGCATGCTGCATGACGATGTCGTCGCGCAGCCCTTCCAGCGCCATCAACCGGACCTTGCCCACGCCCTGCAGTTCCATGAACCGCTCCGTGTAGATCTCCGGCCCCAGCGCCGTATCGGCGCGGGATTTGCTGAAGCCATAGGGCACCACGCCCTTGTCGCCATCCTTGCTACCACCGACATAAAGAACGATTGCCATGTGATGTGTTCCTCCAGGTTACGTACTGCTCGGTATCGCAGGCCATGGTTGCAGTACTGCCTTCACCATGGCCTCGCTACAGCTTAACGCCTCGAAGCTGACTCGCTTGTCACGAAGGGTAATGTCGACCGGTTGCACGGACATGACGCCCGTTCGCCGCTACATGCTTACAAATATTTAACACCGCGCTGACGCGGCGCCGTGCCGATCCCGCGCTCAGCGAAAGCCGGGCCACCAGCCACGCCCGTGGTGGGCGTAGTGATCCGCGGCGATTTCAAAGGGATTGCGCGCGCTGACACCGCCACAGAGCAGATAGACGGGCAAGTACAGCGGACCCAGTACGAAGTACTGATACACATGGGCGCGCTCATGGTCGTCCAGCCGGATCCACGGCTCCACGGCATGTCCCGCCCGATGGGCATACGTGCGGCAGCTGATGCCCAGGTCACCGCCGGTGTGCAGGATGACGTTGCCCAACGTGATCGCCCCACCCGGCCCCCACGGCCAGTGATGGAACACCAGCGCGCAGTCCCGCGCGCTCCAGTGGGGGCGCGATCCGCCCAGCATGCCCACGCCACCGCCGACCAGGCCGATCAGGGTGTTGGGCGACGTCCACAGCGCGCCGAGCACCTGCAACGGGCGCAGCCACGCGGGTCGTGCCGGCGACCGGTTCAATCGGCCTCGTTCGGGATCAGCAGCCACAGGATCAGGTACACCAGGATGCCGGGGAACGCAGCCGAGGCGATGGACACCACCACGAACAGGATGCGCAGCAGCGTTGCACTCCAGCCAAACCGCAGGGCGATGCCGCCGATGACGCCGGCAATCATGCGGTTGTTCAGAGAGCGCGAAAGGGTGCGGGGCGTGGTGGCATTCATGGCAGGGCTCCGAGGATCTGGGTACTACCCTAGCGGCAAGGCCGTCTACGACGGGTCAGCAGTCAGAGGAGCCGGGACGACACCCGATCATCGCGCCTTGCCCGTCCGCCGTCGCGATCAGCCGCTGCGGGCCTGCAGCCACTCATGGATGGTGGTCGGCACCTCGCGCTGCGCGCGGCCGGACACGTAAATGCCGATGTGCCCGCCCCGGAAGCTGGATTCGGTGTAATCGGTACTGCCCAGTCGTCCGCGCATGGCGCGTGACGCATCCGGCGGCACGAGATGGTCCTGCTCGGCGTAAATGTTCAGTACCGGCAGCGTGACCTGCGACAGCGCGACGGGCTCGGTTCCGATCCGCACGCCGTCGTGCATCAGGCCGTTGCCCTGGTAGAACTGCTTGATGAAGTCACGGAACGCCTCGCCTGCCAGATCCGGCGAATCGAAGATCCATTTTTCCATCCGCAGGAAGTCTTCCAGCGCCGCCTTGTCATCCAGGATGTCGAGCAGGCCGACGTACTTCTGCACGTTCAGTCGGAAGGGCTTCAGCATCAGGTAACTGGTGTTCATCAGATCGGCCGGGATGTTGCCCAGCGTATCCACCAGCAGGTCTACATCCACCTGCCGCGCCCAGTGCGACAGCATGTTGTCCGGCGTATGGAAATCCACCGGGGTGACCATGGTCACCAGATTGGCCAGCTTCCGTTGGCGCAGGGCGGCATAGCACAACGCGAACACCCCGCCCTGGCAGATGCCGAGCATGTCCACGGTCATGCCCGCGCGTGCCAGCAACGCGTCCACCGCGCCGTCGATATAGCGCAGCAGGTAGTCTTCCAGCGTCAGGTACCGCTCGGACCGATCCGGATAGCCCCAGTCCAGCACATAGACATCGTGGCCCAGCGCCAGCAGCTTCTGCACCAGCGAGCGATCGGTCTGCAGGTCGACCATGTAAGGGCGGTTGACCAGCGCGTAGACAATCAACAACGGGCGCTTGTGCACGGGCAGCGTATCGCCGACGAAGCGGTACAGCACCACCTTGCCGTCGGACCACACCGCTTCGCGCGCAGTCACCCCGTAGTCCACGTCGTCCACCGACGGCAGCAGCTGCAGGCCTTCCATCAGCTTGCGCTGCATGGCCAACGTCTCCTGCATCAGGTCATCGGCATTGAACCCGAGGGGCCCTTTCATGTACGCGGTTTCCGTGAGGGGGTGGGTGCGGCCTTCTTCGCGGGCACTTTTTTCGCGTCGGTTTTCTTCGCGGCGGTTTTCTTTGGCGCGTCCGCCGTCGGCGCCGAGGCGCGCTTTCTCACGCGGGGCGCGACCTTGGCCACGGCAGGCTGCACCGCCTGCGCCCAGCCATCGTCCGGCGCGGCGCGGCCCAGCTGCTCGACGGCCACCTGCAAGCGGCGCAGCTGCCGTTCCAGCTCGGCAATGCGCTTGTGCGCGGCATCCATCTCGCTGCGCGTGGGCAGCCCGACCCGCTCACTCACCTGCTCCACTTCGCGCTGTACCGCCGCGCGCAGGCGCATCTGTGCATTACCCAGCGCGGCATAGACCTGCTGGAACGGTTCGGACAACGCCACCTTGGAATACGCTTCTTCGGCCACTTCGATCCACAGATCGAACATCGCCCGGGCGCTGGTCAGCTGGCTGCCCGGCGTTTCATGCTCACCCAGACGCTGTTCGAACAGAGCGAATGCCGCATCCAGCGCCTGCTGGATCTGGTCGACATACGCCTTGGACTGATCTTGGAATTCCTGTTGGGCCAGCACCAGCTTCTGCCAGCGGGCCTGGTGTTCACGGGCCGGCCCGAACGCCGGCCCCTGCAACCACGGCGCCAAACGCTCCTGCCACTGCTGCAGTACCGCAACCACGTCGTCCATGCCGCCATCGACGCCCGTGCTGCCGCGTGCTCCCTGCAGCATCCACTGCAGCATGCCCGCGCCCTGGCCCTGCCCCATCACGGCCTCTCGCCACGCATTCGCGACCTCGGCACTGGTCGCGTCACGACCGGCGAACTGCGAGGCGACCTGCTGCATCGTGCCGTACCAGCCGCCCGCCTGCGACCGGAACCGGTTAACGGCGTCATCCGCCGGACCCGGACCGCGCTCGGGCAGCAGTTGCGCCCACCAGTCCAGCACCTGCTTCCAGTCTGCAGGGTCGCTGCCCGCGCCCGGTGCACCCACGCCGCCCTGCTTCAACGCATCGCCCCAGGCGCTGAAATACTGCCGCGCGGCGTCGTCGAACGGCGGGCTGCCCGGGCCGTTGGGGGAACCCTTCATGCCGGTGCCTGCGTCATGGCTTGGGAATGTGCAGGGTCTTGCTGATCATCAGCGACCCCGACAGTGCAAACAGGAGCACCAGCGGATGCAGCTGCCACGGGCCGATCTGCCACTGGCCCAGCCACAGGTCCGCACCGATCGCGCCCGTGCCCGCAGCGACCGCTAGCACGATCACCAGCAGCAGGCTGCTCGGAATCGGCGTGCCTTCGAAATACGGCACCTTGTCGCCGCCGTCGGACAACGCCTCGGCGGTCACGTTGTAGCGCGCCAGGCGGCTGACGCCGCAGCACACGAAATAGCTCAGCACCAGCCAATCCCAGCCCCCCTGCATGCCGCAGGCATAGGCCAGGGCCGCCGGCGCCACACCGAAGGAAATCACATCGGACAGCGAGTCGAGCTCGCGACCCAGCGTGGAACTGGATTTGCGCCAGCGGGCGATGCGCCCGTCGAGCGCGTCGAAGATGAAGGCCAGCGGGATCAACGCCATGCCGAACAGGAGATAGCCCTGTGCGCCGTCCTGCAGGAAGCGCATCGCGGCAAACACCGCACCAGTGCCGCAGAACGCGTTGGCCAAGGTGAACCAGTCAGCCAGATGGAACTCGCGCAGCATCGAGAAGTGTCGTTTCATGAAGGCTCACGGGACTACGGTGGTCTACAGGGTACGCGAGGCCGCGTGCGGACGACAGACGGATCCTTCCGGCACGCTTCACCCAGGCCTCACGCTTCATCACCTGCGGTGAATTTTTGGCCACCCATCTTGACAGCGTTGGAGGGCGGGGGCGAAAGGCGGTTATCCACAAAGTTGCTCACCAACAATCCACACCCCCTGTGGACAACCTGCGCCACTGATGTGGCGCAGGTTGTCCGCGCATGCAGTACATCCCCCCGCCTTCGGCGCGCCCCCTTTTAAGGGGGCTTTCCCTCTGACGGACCGCGGTGTGACTCAAGGGGCTCTCCGTGTGACGGATCGTGGTGTGACTCAAGGGGCTCTCTGTCCGACGGCCGGCGCCCCTGATATGGCGCAGGTTGTCCGCGCATGCACTACATCCCCCCGCCTTCGGCGCGCCCCCTTTTAAGGGGGCTTTCCCTCTGACGGACCGCGGTGTGACTCAAGGGGCTTTCCATCTCACGGACCGTGGCATGACTCAAGGGGCTCTCCGTCCCAGGGCCTGCGGTATGGCGGCGTCGCTGCACGCGCCCGTCAGACCCGGGTGTACTTCCAGGACTGCATGCGGCCGTCGCGGTAAGGCATCACGCCGTGGAAGGCGCGCGGGTCCGTATCGAACACCAGCGGCAGGAAATGGCGATCGCCTTCCCACATCGGCAGCGTGTCCAGCTTGTCCACGTCCACCCACTCCAGCGTGCCTTCGTGGTTGCCGCCGTGCGGCGTACCGTCATAGGTATCCACCACGAACACGAAGCCGAACCAGTCCTCGCCCTGCTTGCCGAACCCCGGCCAGCTGATCGTGCCGCGCAGTTGCATGGATGTGCAGTCGATACCGGCTTCTTCCTGGATCTCGCGGCGCATGCCTTCTGCCACGTCTTCGTCCGGCTCGACCTTGCCGCCCAGCCCGTTGTACTTGCCCAGGTGATGGTCGCCGGGCCGCGTGTTGCGATGGATCATCAGCACCTGGCGGCGGTCCGGCGAAAGCACGTAGCCGAGCGTGGCGATGATGGGGGTATACGGCATGCGAGGTTCCGGCAGAGGCGAAGCCGCCGATTATGGCCGGATCAGGGCACGACTGTCAGGCGGCGCTCGGCCGTCACCGCGGCAGGCGCATCGGGGTCGCGCGCCAGCGTGGCCACCCCATGCCCGCGCTCGGCCAGATACTCCAGCCACTTGCCGAGGAACGTGTTCATGCGCATGCGGTGATTGATGAGCTCGGCCGGCGGCGGGTACAGCCCCATCACGTCCTGCCAGCGGCGGCCGACGTAGCAGTGGGTGGTCTCAGCTTGGCGGGCGTCACGGTACAGACGCACGTACGCCGAGGGGTCGGGCTGGCCGGTGACCGGGTCACACAGGTCGTAGGTCAGCCGCATTTCCACCGTATAGGCGTGGCAGGCAATGATATCCAGACGGACATCGAGCCCATCACCGACGGACGATACGTAACTGCCGACCGCCAGATCACCGGGTGCGAACAGGCGCACGAGGTGGCGGTGGTTTTCCGCGTACAGGCCCATCAGCCAGCTCAGGCGGCTGAGGCGCGGGATGCGTTCGGTAAGAGGACGTGCTTGGGCCATGGCTTGATCCTACACGCTGCCGGCCCGCGCCCGGTAGCGCCGGTCAGCACCGCGATTCAGGCGCGCCCGGTAGTGACGGCCGCTGGCCGTCAACCAACGCCCTGGTAGTGACGGCTTCAGCCGTCAACGAAAGCCGGCTGAAGCCGGCTCTACCGGGGAACGCGCCACCCGGGCAACGCGCCCCATCAATAACGCAACACCCGGGCACCCCGCCCCGTCAATACAGCTCCCGGCGCAGCCCCAGGGTGGCCAGCACCTTGCTCGAGATCTCCTCGATCGAGGTGTGCGTGGTGCTCAGGGTCGGCACGCGCTCCATCTGGAACATCCGCTCGGCCGCGATCACTTCCTTCTTGCAGGTGTCCGCCGCGGCGTAGCGCGAATTCGGCCGACGTTCCTGGCGGATCTGCTGCAGCCGTTCCGGGTCGATGGTCAGGCCGAACAGCTTGCGGCGGTAATTGCGCAGGCGCGGCGGCAGGCGATCGCTTTCCAGGTCTTCATCGGTCAGCGGGTAATTGGCCGCACTCACGCCGTAATGCAGGGCCAGGTAGATGCACGTCGGCGTCTTGCCCGCACGCGACACCGCCACCAGGATCACGTCGGCATCGTCGTAATTGACCGCGATGCCGTCGTCGTGGCTCAGCGCGAAGTTCATCGCGTTGATCCGCCGGTGATAGGTCTCGAAGTCGACCATTCCGTGCGCCTGGCCCACCCGCGACAGCCGCGGCGAGGACAGTTCAGCCTCCAGCGTTTCGATGAACGGGGCGAACACGTCCAGCATCAGCGCCCCGCTGCCGGCGAGGATGACGCTGAGCCCCTGATCCACGCAGGAGTTCACCACGATCGGCCTTACCTGGTAACGCTCGCCCGCTGCGCGGATCCGAGCGCAGGCTTCGGCGGCTTTTTCGGGGTCATCTATGAACGACATCCGGTCCGTGATGAAACTGAATCCGGAGAACTGGGTGAGCAGGCTATGCCCAATGGTTTCAGCGGTGATACCGGTTCCATCGGAAACGTAGAACACCGGTCTGATGGTCGTCATAGGCGTGTTTTCCCAGTCCGAAGCTTAAAACGCCTGCCGTGACACGCTTGTGCCGACGGCGGTCCGACCGGCATCATAGCGGCTTCTTCCTACGGACGCGGCCATCCCAGCCCGCCTCGGGCGATGGCCTAACGGAGCATCGCGCTTGAACGACAATATCCTGTGGTTGCACGAACTGCGCTTGGCCGACCTGGCCCGCGTCGGCGGAAAAAATTCGTCGCTTGGCGAAATGATCGGCAACCTCGCCGGTCTCGGGGTGTCCGTGCCCGGAGGCTATGCCACGACCTCTGAAGCTTTCAAGGACTTCATTGCCCACAACGACCTGTCCACGCGCATCTTCGACAAGCTGGCCACGCTGGATGTCGAAGACGTTGCCGCGCTGACGGTTGCCGGCAAGGAAATCCGCGGCTGGGTCATCGATGCACCGCTGCAGCCGCAGCTGGACCAGGACATCCGCGCCGCCTACGCGCAGCTGAGCGCTGAAAACGGCGGCGGCGACATCGCCGTGGCCGTGCGTTCGTCGGCCACCGCCGAAGACCTGCCCGACGCCTCGTTCGCTGGCCAGCAGGAAACCTTCCTCAACGTGACCGGCGCCGACGACGTCGTGGTCAAGGTCAAGGAAGTGTTTGCGTCGCTGTACAACGATCGCGCCATCGCCTACCGCGTCCACCACGGCTTCAAGCACGAAGACGTGTTCCTGTCCGCCGGCGTGCAGCTGATGGTGCGTTCGGGCGTCGGCTCGTCCGGTGTGCTGTTCACCCTCGACACCGAATCCGGCTTCCGCGATGTGGTCTTCGTGACCTCGTCGTTCGGTCTGGGCGAGATGGTCGTACAGGGTGCGGTGAACCCCGATGAGTTCTACGTCTACAAGCCCACCCTGTCCGCGGGCAAGCCGGCGATCTTGCGTCGGTCGCTGGGCAGCAAGGCGATCCGCATGGTGTATTCGGATGTGCCCGGTGAGCGCGTGCGCATCGAAGACACCCCGGCCGAACTGCGCAGCACCTTCTCCATCAGCGACGAAGACGTGCAGGAACTGTCCAAGCAGGCGCTGGTCATCGAGCAGCATTACGGCCGCCCGATGGATATCGAGTGGGCCAAGGACGGCGTCAGCGGCAAGCTGTTCATCGTCCAGGCGCGTCCGGAGACGGTGAAGTCGCGCAGCCACGCCACCCAGATCGAACGCTTCGCGCTGACCGAGAAAGACGGCAAGGTGCTGGCCGAAGGCCGCGCCGTGGGTGCCAAGATCGGCGCCGGTGTCGCCCGCGTGGTGAAGACCCTCGACGACATGGCGCGCGTGCAGCCCGGCGACGTGCTGATCGCCGACATGACCGATCCCGATTGGGAGCCGGTGATGAAGCGTGCATCGGCCATCGTGACCAATCGCGGTGGACGCACCTGCCATGCCGCGATCATCGCGCGCGAGCTCGGCGTGCCGGCCGTGGTCGGTTCGGGCAACGCCACCCAGCTCATCCAGGATGGCCAGGAAGTCACCGTCAGCTGTGCCGAAGGTGATACCGGCATGATCTACGAAGGCATCCTCGCGTTCGAGCGCACCACCACCGATCTGGGCAACATGCCGCCGGCACCGCTGAAGATCATGATGAACGTGGCCAACCCGGAACGTGCCTTCGACTTCGGCCAGCTGCCGAACGCAGGCATCGGCCTGGCGCGCCTGGAAATGATCATCGCCAGCCACATCGGCATCCATCCGAACGCGTTGCTGGAGTACGACCGCCAGGACGCGCAGACGAAGAAGAAGATCGACGAGAAGATCGCCGGCTACAAAGATCCGGTGAGCTTCTACGTGGATCGCCTGGCCGAAGGCATCGCCACGCTGACCGCGTCGGTGGCCCCGAACCCGGTGATCGTGCGCCTGTCGGACTTCAAGTCCAATGAGTACGCCAACCTGATCGGCGGCACCAACTACGAGCCGCACGAAGAGAACCCGATGATCGGCTTCCGCGGTGCCAGCCGTTACGTCGACCCGAGCTTCTCCGCAGCCTTCGCGTTGGAATGCAAGGCCGTACTGCGCGTCCGCAACGAGATGGGCCTGGACAACCTGTGGGTCATGATTCCGTTCGTGCGCACGCTGGAAGAAGGCCGCAAGGTCATCGAGGTGCTGGAACAGAATGGCCTGAAGCAGGGCGAGAACGACCTCAAGATCATCATGATGTGCGAGGTGCCGTCGAACGCACTGCTCGCCGATGAGTTCCTTGAGATCTTCGACGGCTTCTCCATCGGCTCCAACGACCTGACCCAGCTCACCCTGGGCCTGGACCGCGATTCGTCGATCGTCGCGCACCTGTTCGACGAACGGAACCCGGCGGTGAAGAAGCTGCTGTCGATGGCGATCAAGTCGGCCCGCGCCAAGGGCAAGTATGTCGGCATCTGCGGCCAGGGCCCGTCGGATCATCCGGACCTGGCGGAATGGCTGATGCAGGAAGGCATCGAATCGGTATCGCTGAACCCGGATACCGTGGTCGACACCTGGCTGCGCCTGGCCAAGCTGAAGTCGGCCAGCTGACGAAGCAGCGTGACGGCCCCTGGCCGTCACGCCTTTCCCGCACGATGAACTGGTAGAGCCGACCGGTAGAGCCGACTTCAGTCGGCTGCCTTTCGCGTGATGCACCTAGTATCCACGCCCGCTGGCCGTCCACGCTTTGCCGCTGCGCTCGCCGAGCATGGCTCGGCGCTACCAACGCTGCCGCGCGTCCACCATTCCCCGCGCGCGAGTACCGGGTAGCAACTGTGTTGTCAGGCGGAGGCCATCATGGCCTCCGCGTCGCGTTTGCGGGCATTCAGGATGACCAGCATTTTGCGCATGACGGCAACCAGGGCAACTTTCCCCGGCTTGCCTTTTGCTTTCAGGGATTTAAAGAAGTCACGCAATTGCGGTTCATACCGGCAGGCTGACAAGGCGGCCATGTAGAGCGCTTGCCGTACGACCGCGCGGCCGCCGGTGATGCGTCGATGCCCCTGCCAGGAGCCGCTCTCGCGGTTCATGGGGGCTACGCCGACCAAGGCGGATATCGCCTTGCCACTCAGCTTTCCCAGCTCTGGCAGTTCACAAGCAAGCGTGGTCATCACAACGGTGCTCACGCCTTTCATCTCCACCAAGCTGTTCCAACTGGGCTGATTCCTGAGCTGTTCGGCGATTGCCTTGTCCAGCACGCGGATCTGCTCGTCCAAGTACTCCAGTTGGCTGTTCATCATCACCTGGAGAACTGGCTCGCTGAATGCACGCATGCGCTGCTTTTCACTGCTACGCATCTGCACCAGATGACGCCGGCGCAGTGAAAATTCAGCTAGTTTTCGCTGCCACGGCGCTACTGGTGTATATCGAGTGTGCTTCAACAGGTGTGCCATCTGGGCCAGCACCATCGCATCGATCCGGTCCGTTTTAGCCAGCTGCCCAGTGGCTTTGGCGAAGCTACGCGCCCTGCCTGGATTGATCCGCACCATTGGCAGGCCGGCCTCATGAAGCGCATCCAGGGCTGCCTGCTCGTAACCTCCGCTCGCTTCAAGCACGACCTGCTTGGCCGGCCACTTCTGCAGCCAGCGAACCAATGCTTCAAAGCCGCGCTTGCTGTTGCTGAAGTGGCGGAACTGCTGCTCGTGCACGGCAACGTCCAGACGGTCCTTACTTACGTCGATCCCGATCCCAAACATGGCAATCTCCGGTACGCTGACAGGGTCGAGAGCTCCCCCCGCTTGCCCAGTCTTATCATTACGAGCGCCAACTCGATCAACTGTTCGGGCGGATCAGGGAGAAGACCGGCGCGGGGATCCTTGCTACCAAGCGATCGCGAAGACCTAGAGCCGAACGGTCGCCCGCGCCGGGCTCTCGGCACCTAAAGTGCCAGATCTCGAAGAGATAAGAGCCGACTTCAGTCGGCTGCCGTTAGCGGCGCGCAAGGAGCGGCCGACTGAAGTCGGCTCCACCAAAGCCGTGTCCAAAGCCGTGTCCAAAGCCACGTCGCGCGTTTCAGCCGTTGGCGATCCGCTGGTAACACGCCTGCACCACCTCTTCGCCGTACTTTCGCTCCAGCCGGCGCACGATGAAATGCCCGCGCGCGACGTCTTGGTAGTAATCGGTGAACATCGTGTTCAACGCCGCACCCGTCGCTGCACCTACGATCGGTACGGCCTGCGCGGCGAACTTTTCGGTGATCACCACGCCAAAGCGCGCCGCCACCTTCTCCGCCAGCTTGGCCAGCAACTTACCGGCCTCCTTCGGCGCCACGCCCAAGGTCAGGTTGCGCCCCGTCGCCACCCGCCCGACCAGTTCGGCCGACAGGTGCCGCACGACGTCCGCCGTAAAACCCCGAGCCAGGTAATAGCCAGTCTCACTGGCGTCATCGCTCTTCGCGTTGCCGCCCAGCGCGAACACTTCCAGACAGGCCTGGCGCGTGGACAGATCAGCCAGGTCAAACCCCTCACTGCGGGCCACGTCAGCCACGGCGCGCATCATGATGGTCGTGGACAGCGGCAGCTCGATCAGCAGCGCGGTGAAGCCAAACGCGCCGCCCACTGCGCCGGAGGTCGCCGCCGCGAACTTGTGCCAGCGCGTGGATGCCGCCTTGCCCGGCGTATTGTCCATGCTCATCAACGCACCCTGCACGGCCTTGTACAACGCCGCCTGCACTGCGCCGTGGATGCGACTGGACACCGCATTGGGCAGGCGGCTGACGGCGAACTCCAGCGGCGTGCCGACCAGATTGGCCATGCGCGCGGTGATGGTCGGTGCCTCCAACAGGGAAACAGCACGTTGCAGGGATGCCCAATCGTCAGGCTGCTGGGCAATATCGCGGGGGAGCAGGATCGGTTCGTTCATGCTGCCGATGGTAGCGCTGCAGGGTTGAACGGCCGGGTGACGACGACCTGGTAGTGACGGCCGCTGGCCGTCAGATCTGTCATCGTCCGAAGCCCCTTGACGGCCAGCGGCCGTCACTAACCTTCAGTGGGGCAGCCCCGCCAACGCACCCATGAACTGTCGGTAATGCTTCAGCTCGTTGATCGAATCCTGCACATCACTCAGCGCCGTGTGGTTGCTGTTCTTGCCGACGCCCGCAGCCACCGTCGGGGCCCAGCGCTTGGCCAGCTCCTTGATGGTGGACACATCCAGGTTGCGGTAATGGAAGTACTTCTCCAGCCGCGGCATCTCGCGGTGCAGGAAGCGGCGGTCCTGACAGATCGAGTTTCCGCACATCGGCGATGCGCCGGCACTGATCCACTCGCTGAGAAAGTTCACCGTCGCCGCTTCGGCCTGGCCCAGGGTGACCTGGCTGTCGACCACGCGCTGCCACAGGCCCGAACGGCGATGCTGGTTGCGGTTCCACTCGTCCATCGCCTCCAGCCGCTCCACCGGATGGTGGATCGCGAACTCCGGGCCTTCGGCAAGCACGTTGAGCTGGGCATCGGTGACCACCGTGGCAATCTCGATGATCGAATCGTTGTCGGTATCCAACCCGGTCATTTCCAGGTCGATCCAGATCAATCGGTCATTGCCTGCGCCGGTGTCGGCCATCGTGCTTCCTCGCTGAGGGCGGGCCGGACGACCGCGCCATGAATGGATGCGGCCATGATACCGCGCCCTTCAGCCTGCGTCGGCAGGCGGCGCGTCCAACGCAAGCAGCGGGCGCCCGCGCTTGGCACGAAAATAATTGGTCAGCCGGTTGCTGGCTTCGCGCGCCAGCACGCCGCCGTGGATCTCGACCCGATGGTTGTGCCGCGCATCGCCGAGCAGGTTGAACACACTGCCGCAGGCGCCGGTCTTCGGATCAGTGGCCGCGTAGACCAGGCGCCCCACGCGCGCATGCACGATCGCCATGGCACACATGGCGCACGGCTCCAGGGTGACGTACAGCGTGCTGCCCATCAGCCGATGGTTCTGCAGCGCCCTCCCCGCCCGCCGCATCGCCACGATCTCTGCATGCGCACTGGGATCGTGCTCGGCAATGTTGAGATTCCAGCCCTCGCCCAGCACCTCACCCTGTGCACTGACCAGCACCGCCCCAACCGGGATCTCGTTGAACTCGCGCTCCGCGCGCTCGGCCAGGGCTAGCGCATGGCGCATCCAGTGCTCGTCGGCGTCGTGCACCGGCAATGCGTTGCTCATGGGCGGCCCGCCTTCTGCAGGAAC
The DNA here is from genome assembly GCF_014621775.1 of Stenotrophomonas sp. 169. Classification (NCBI taxonomy): domain Bacteria; kingdom Pseudomonadati; phylum Pseudomonadota; class Gammaproteobacteria; order Lysobacterales; family Lysobacteraceae; genus Stenotrophomonas; species Stenotrophomonas sp. 169. The sequence continues at coordinate 1,945,948 of NZ_CP061204.1, read as the reverse complement.
GCCTCGAACGCAGCCAGCGTCGCTTCGCTCACATGGTGCTCGATCCCCTCGGCGTCGCGTCGCGCCGAATCGGCATCCACGCCGAGTGCCAGCAGAAAGCGCTCCACGGTCTGGTGACGGGTGCGGACATCGCGTGCCAGCTGCTCGCCGGCCGGCGTCAGGAACACCCCGCGATACGGCCGCTGGATCGCCCAGCCCTCCTTGACCAGCCGCTTCAGCGCCTTGGCCACCGTCGGCTGGGCCACCCCCAGGCGGCTGGCAATATCCACCTGGCGGGCCTCGCGGCCATCGGCAATCAGGTCGGCGATCAGTTCCACATAATCTTCCACCAGCTCGGACCGCCGCGCCTCGCGCACCTGCGCGAAGCCCTCCATATGGACCTGGGAAGCGGGCAGGACGGATTTGGGGCGGGCAGTATCAGGCATGGCGGCCATTGTACGCGGGCGGCTGCAGGGCCGCCGAGCATGGCACCCAGCGGCCATCACTACCCTGCCCCTTGGTAGCGCCGAGCCACGCTCGGCGAGCGCAGCGGAAGGCACAACCATGACGGCCAGCGGCCGTCACTACCGGATGTGGTTCACCGTTTGTCCAACAGATAGAGAAACTCCGTCACATGCGTATCCCGCGCTGCCAGGTTCCGGCTTCCGCGGAACGCGTTGTAGCGGGTATCCATCACGCTCAACGCCCCCATGCCCTCCAGCCCCGCCACAAACCGCTCGTGACTGATGAACCCTTCGGAGTTGTACGAAATCAACACGAAATGCGCCCGCACCTGCGCCACCGCGTCGAACAGCGCGGACTCGGCCAGACGGGCCTTGTTGTAGTCCGACCGATTCCAGTCGGTGGGAATGCCCGACACCCGACTCACCTGCGACGGCCGCTGGTAGTCACACAACAGGTTCAACATGAAGTAGTTCGAACCATACGGATGCTCATTGTAGGGCGGATCGAAGTAGGCCACGTCCACCACGCCCAGCTCGCGCACCAGCGCATTGGCATCGCGGCGATGCAACTGCACCTCGCACGCAAAGCGACTGAACACCGGCGGCTGCACCTCGATCGGCCGCAGGATCCGCGACAACGCATTGCGCGCACTGCCGCCAAACTGTCCAATGCCCTCGCGGTTTTTGTGGAAGCCTTTGAACACGCCGGACGTATTGGTGTACATCGACGCCTGGGCGAGCACCGGCCCCAGCAGGAATGGCTTCAACGCCTCCGGCGTATCGGCTACAACCTGGCAGAAGGTATCCAGGAACATCGCGTTGCGCCGCGTATAGAACACCCGCTCACCGGGCTCGATGTTGTCATCGTCGCGCGGAGCGTACAGCTCGCAGAGAAAGCCCGGCGCGCTATCCTGCGCAACGCGGCGGGCCACTCGGTCAAGCTCGTCCCTCAACGCAGCAGTGTCCACCTCCTGCGCATTGGCTTGATAACAGCGGTTGCCTACCTCGCTGTACCGCTCCAGATCGTTGCAGTGCAGGGTCGCGGCATAGCGCCGGGCCAGCCGTGCCACTACGCCGGAACCGGAAAACATATCCAGGAAATGGATGGTCGGCTTCTGCAGACACGCCATCGCATGCACGATGCCAGCTTCCACGAAGGGCAGCAGCGCCCGCTTGTTGCCGATGTAGGTGATCAGCTGGCTACGCAGGAACGCCTCGTGCTCGACAGGCACGCGGTCAATGGCATCTTCCTGCGGATTCAAACGGTTCCCCTGATCACGTGATGGCCTTCGAAACTCCAGGCCATGGTAGCGCCGAGCCACGCTCGGCGGGGGTCTGCAGTGCGGCTGATCCGGCTGGGATCGGGCATTCCGCCGAGCGTGGCTCGGCGATGCCGATGCAATCCCGCTACCCGCGCGCCAACACTTTGACGCAATCGGAACGCCAATTTGGTAAAACGTACGTCTCACCATCACGAATCGAGCACATGTCGCCAAGGAATGGAGACAACATCGCAGCCCCGCACGCCGGTTCGAACCCCGCGTTCCCGCGCATGCGCCCTGCTCTGCGCCTGCCACCGGCGCGCTCGGCTTCCGTGGCCACAGCATGACCGCATCGACTCCCCCCTTCCCATCCGCAGCCAGGAGGCCCCCCGTGCGCCGAACGTTTCTGCCGTGCGCTGCCCTGCTCCTCCTCACCGCCTGCCACCCGGAGAACGCCATGAACCAGGAAATCACCACCGCCGAACAGGACGTCGAAAACGGCGGCCGCGGCCTGGCCAAGCTCAATCCCAGCCCACGCCAGGCGTTCGAGCTGGTGCTGAGCCTCGCCGATGCCCCCGGTACGTTCGCCGTGGTGGAAGGCGTGGCCCAGTACGACGTCACCAACGAGCAGGAATGCGGCCGCATCGTCCCGGCCACCGGCATGCCCGCGCGCATCACCAGCCAGGAACCGGTGCAGCTGAAGAAGGTGTCCGATACCGAGTACCGCGGCACGGTGTACCTGGACCGCATGCTGGATGAGGATTACTACGGCCGCGGTGTCTGCAAATGGACGTTCAGTGGTGCCGGCGCGATGTTGAAGGCCACCGGCGCCGAGGGCGAAACCCGCTTCACCTCGTTCATCGAAGCGGACACGTTCATCGCCGGCAAGGCACTGACCCGCCATTACCCGGACCGCGATTACCCGCGCGTGGAGTCGGTGCCGGACTTCGGCCAAGCCGGCCACGAAGACCCGTCGCGGTTCCGCCCGGAACTGCAGGATGCGCTGTTCACCGCCACCCTGACCGCCCATGAGGTGCGCTGATGCCGCTCACCCACCGCGACTACGCCGCGCTTTCCGCCGATGCCTATGAAGACCACAAGGTCGGCCGCCGCGCGCCTGGCCAGGAAGAAGTGGTGCCGCTCAATGGGCACAACTACAAGGTGCTGGAGCACGTAAACAACCGGCAGAACGGCTACCAGGGCACGATCTACCAGCGCGAAGACACCGGGGAGATCATCGTCTCCCATCGCGGCACCGAGGAGATCCTGCAGGACGCCGTGCTTGCCGATGGCGGCATGGTGCTGGCGCGCTACAACCTGCAGGCCAACGATGCCATCGCGCTGACCCAGCGTGCGGTCGCGCTGTCCAAGCACATCGGCGAGAACGAAGGCCGGGCCCCGGAAGTCAGCGTCACCGGGCACTCGCTGGGCGGAGCGCTGGCCCAGGTCACCGCCCACCACTTCGACCTGAAGGGCGAAACCTTCAACGCCTACGGCGCCGCCAGTTTGGGCCTGCGCATTCCCGAAGGCGGCAACAGCGTGATCAACCACGCCATGGCATCGGATCCGGTCAGCGCCGCGTCCGGCCATTACGGCGAGGTGCGACTGTACGCCAGGCCCGATGAGATCCGCACGCTGGGCAACGCCGGTTTCAGCAACAAGTGGTACAACGGCGTGATTCCGGATTCGGCGCTGGTCGCCGCCGGCGGCTCGCTGGGCGCGCACAAGCTCGGCAATTTCGCTGACAGCGGCTCGGTGCTGGACGACCCTGCCACGCAGGCGCTGGCCAAGCAGAACGCGCGGATGATCGATGAGTACCGCGACAAGGTGGAACTGCTGCGCGGTGCGGTCACCACCGGCGCGCGCGGCGTGCCGGGCGTGGCCGTGGACGTCTACGACCGCATCCGCGGCCCGCTGGATCCGGGTGAACCGGCCCGCAAGGCAGCAGAAGATGCGCACACGCGCGATGGCGCCATGCGCATGGACAGCCCCGGCCACCCCGGCAACCTGCTGTTCCAGGACGCGCTGCGCGGCGTGGAAGCACAGGACCTGCGCGCCGGCCGTACGCCGGACCAGCACAGCGGCCAGCTGGCCGGCAGCCTGGCGGCAGAAATGCACGCCAACGGCGGCACCCGCATCGACAACGTGCTGATGAGCAGCGATGCCTCGCGCACCTTCGGCGTACAGGGCCAGGCCAACGACCCGGCGCACTTGCGCGTTTCCGTAGCGACCACCGAGGCGATGCAGGTTCCTCTGGAACAGAGCAGCGAGCGCGTGCAGCAGGCAGCCACACAGCGCATGGGCCAGGAACAGGAGCTTCAGCTGGCCCAGCAGCAGAACGCAACGCGGCAGATGCATGCCTGATCGCCCCTCACTGCCATTTACCGGATCCGCGAAGAGGTTTTCCATTCACATGCGGATCCTGTCCTGCTTCGCCTTGCTGTTGCTTACTGCCTGCCACTCCGAGACCGCCATGAACCAGGAAATCGCCACCGCAGAACAGGACGTCGCACAGGGCGGCCGCGGGCTGGCCAAGCTCAATCCCGCTCCGCGACAGGCGTATGAGCTCGTACTGAAGATCCAGGACGCGCCGGGGCCCATCAACCTTGTCGAAGCGGTCGCGCAATACGATGTAACCAACGAAGCGCAGTGTGGGCGTATACAACCCGAGACCGAAACCGCCGGACGCATCACCAGCCAGGAGCCCGTGGAGCTGCGCAGGATTTCCGAGGGCGAGTACCGAGGCACGGTCTACCTGGACCGCATGCAGGACGAAGACTATTACGGCCGCGGTGTCTGCCACTGGGAATTCAGCGGCGCCAGCGCGGTGCTGAAGGCCACCGGTGCGGAGGGCGAAACCCGTTTTACTGCGTTCCTCGAATCCCCGGCTTTCACCAAGGGAGAGCCACTGACGCGCTATTACGCCAATGCCGTGTACCCACGCGCTGCTTCATTGCCCGACTACCGCGCAGGCGGTGAGGCCGCTCCTGGCGATTACAAACCCGAGCTGCGACAGGCACTGTTCTCTGTCCAGCTTTCCGCGCGTCAGGTCACGCCATGAGCTTGACCAGCCAGGACTATGCTGCGCTGTCCGATGATGCGTACAAGGATTACGCCGTTGGCCGCCGAGACACGGCAAAGGACGAGCTGGTCACGCTCAATGGCCATGCCTACAAGATCATCGAGCATGTAAACAACAGGAACACGGGTTACCAAGGCACCGTCTACGAGCGCGCCGACACCGGCGAAGTTGTCGTAGCGCACCGTGGCACCGAGCAAATCCTGCTGGATGCCGTGGTGACCGACGCCGGCATGGTGCTCTCGCGAACCAACCAACAGGCGCCGGACGCCATTGCCCTGACCCAGCGAGCGGTAGCCCAGGCGGAGGTCAATGCCTCCTTGAACGGACGGGCCGCCGAGGTCAGCGTCACCGGGCATTCGCTGGGCGGCGCGCTGGCCCAGGTCACCGCACACCATTTCGACCTCAAGGGCGAGACCTTCAATGCGTATGGCGCGGCCAGCCTCGGCCTGCGCATCCCGGAAGGCGGCAACGCCATGGTCAATCATGTGATGGCAGCTGATCCGGTCAGCGCGGCGTCGGGCCACTATGGCCAGGTGCGTACTTACGCAACCGAAGGAGAGATCAATACGCTGCGGGCATCCGGCTTCCGCAATGGCGCGATCGCCAGTTTCCTGATTCCCGATTCGGCATTGCTGGCGGCCGGGCGCTCGCTGGATTCGCACAAGATGGGCAACTTCCTGAACGAAGGCTCGGTGCTGGACAACCCCGCCTCGCAGGCATTGGCCAAGCAGAACGAAAGCCTCATCGGCGGCTACCGCGAGAAACTCGAGTCGCTGCGTGGCGGCCTGACAAGCGTCACCCGCGGCGGTATCGGCAACGCCGTGGACCTCTACGACCGCATCCGCGGCCCGCTGGATGCGGGTGAACCGGCCCGCAAGGCAGCAGAAGATGCGCACAAGCGCGATGGCGCCATGCGCATGGACAGCCCCGGCCACCCCGGCAACCTGCTGTTCCAGGACGCGCTGCGCGGCGTGGAAGCACAGGACCTGCGCGCCGGCCGTACGCCGGACCAGCACAGCGGCCAGCTGGCCGGCAGCCTGGCGGCGGAAATGCACGCCAACGGCGGCACCCGCATCGACAACGTGCTGATGAGCAGCGATGCCTCGCGCACCTTCGGCGTGCAGGGCCAGGCCAACGACCCGGCGCACCTGCGGGTTTCCGTGGCCACCACCGAGGCGATGCAGGTTCCCTTGGAACAGAGCAGCGAGCGCGTGCAGCACGCAGCCACACAGCGCATGGGCCAGGAACAGGAGCTTCAGCTGGCCCAGCAGCAGAACGCAACGCGGCAGATGCATGCCTGATCGCTCCTCATTGCCATTTACCGGGTCCGCGAAGACGCTTTCCATGCGAAACACCGTCCTGCCCTGCTTCGTCCTCATGCTGCTTGCCGCCTGTCACTCCGGGGTGGAGCAGCAGGACACGGGCGACCGCGGGCTCGCCGCGCTGAATCCTGCCCCCCGCCAGGCGTACGCATTCGTCGTGACGATCAACGATGCGCCCGGCCCGTTCGCGGTGGTTGAAGGAAGTGCCCAGTACGACGTCATCAACGAACAGGAATGCGGACGCATCCTGGCGTCGACGGGACGCGCCGGGCGCATCACCAGCCAGGAACCGGTCGCGCTGGAGAAGATCTCCGACACCGAGTACCACGGCACAGTCCATCTGGATCGCATGCTCGACGCAGACTATTACGATCGCGGCGTCTGCCGGTGGAAGTTCAGCGGAGCGGGCGCCATGCTGAAGGCAACCGGTGCCGACGGCGAGACCCGCTTCCTGTCCTTCATCCCAGCTGACCGCTTCATCAAGGGTGAGACCGAAACCCGTCATTACGCTGACATGGGCTATCCACGCGAATCGCTGAACGACTACGCCGACTACGGTGAGGAAGCGCCGGAGGGCTTCAAGCCGGAACTGCGCGGGTCTTTGTTTTCAGCCACCCTGATGGGTAAAGAGGCGCGCCCGTGAGTGCTGCCCCATGACCCTACCTGCTTCACTTTTCCCCCCACCATCCAGGAGGCCCCCAGTGCGCCGATCACTTCTGCCGTGCGCTGTGTTGCTGCTTCTTACTGCCTGCCATTCGGAGACCGCCATGAATCAGGAAATCGCTACCGCAGAACAGGACGTTGAACAGGGCGGCCGCGGGCTGGCCAAGCTCAACCCCGCCCCACGCCAAGCCTACGAGTTCGTACTGAAAATCGACGATGCGCCTGGCCCGTTCACCGTGGTCAACGGCACCGCCCAGTACGACGTCGTCAACGAGCAGGAATGCGGGCGCATCGTGCAGGCGACCGGCCGCGCGGGCCGCATCACCAGCCAGGAACCGGTAGAGCTGAAGAAAATCTCCGACACGGAGTACCAAGGGACGGTCTACCTCGATCGCATGCTGGATGAGGACTACTACGATCGCGGCGTCTGCCAGTGGAAGTTCAGTGGAGCCGGCGCCACGCTGAAGGCTACGGGTGCGGAGGGTGAGACCCGCTTCGTGTCCTTCATCGATGCGGACCGTTTCGTGAAGGGTGAGCGGGAAACCCAGCACTACGCCGACCTCGGCTACCCGCGCGACGAGATGGACAACTACGCCGATTACGGAAAAGACGCTCCGGAGGGCTTCAAACCCGAGCTGCGTGACGCACTGTTCTCGGTGACGCTGACCGGTAAAGAGGCGCGCTCATGAGCCTGCGCAGCCAGGATTACGCCGCACTCGCCGATGATGCCTACAAGGATCGCGCTGTCGGCCGCTGGGCGCCCGATGAAGCGGAGGTGGTCCCGATCGGTGACCATACCTACCGCATCCTGGAGCACGTCAACAACAAGAACGGCTACCAGGGTTTCATCTACCAGCGGGTGGATACCAACGAAATCGTCGTCGCCCATCGCGGCACCGAGCAGCCGCTGCACGATGTGGTCACCGACCTCGGCATGGTGGTCGCCCGCACCAACCTGCAGGCCGACGATGCGATTGCATTGACCGCACGGGCCAATCAGTTCGCACAGCGCGAAGAAACCCGTAGCGGACAGCACCTGGATGTCACGGTCACCGGCCATTCGCTCGGTGGCTCGCTCGCACAGATCTCTGCGCACCACCACGGCCTGAAGGGCGAAACCTTCAACGCCTATGGCGCAGCCAGCCTGGGTTACCGCATTCCGGAAGGCGGCAATGCGATGGTCAACCACGTGATGTCCGCCGACCCGGTCAGCGCGGCTTCCGGCCACTATGGCCAGGTCAAGGTCTACGCCAATGAGACCGAGATCAAGAACCTGTACGGATCCGGCTTCCGGAACGGCGCCGTTGCCGGCTTCCTGATGCCCGACTCTGCCCTGCTGGCCGCCGGCCGCTCGTTGGATTCGCACAAAATGGGCAACTTCCTCAACGAAGGGTCCGTGCTGGACAATCCAGCCTCGCAAGCGTTGGCGAAGCAGAACGCGGGCATGATCGACGAGTACCGCGACAAGCTGGAGTTTCTGCGTGGCGGCCTCACTACGGCCACGCGCGGCGGTATCGGCAACGCAGTGGACATCTACGACCGTATCCGCGGCCCGCTTGACCCCGGCGAACCCGCACGCAAGGCGGCCGAAGAAGAATCGCACAAGCGCGACGGCGCCATGCGCATGGACAGCCCCGGCCACCCCGGCAACCTGCTGTTCCAGGACGCCCTGCGCGGCGTGGAAGCGCAGGACCTGCGCGCGGGGCGTACGCCGGATCAGCACACGGGCCAATTGGCTGGCAGCCTGGCGGCGGAAATGCATGCCAATGGCGGTACCCGTATCGACAACGTGCTGATGAGCAACGATGCCTCGCGCACCTTCGGGGTGCAGGGTGAAGTGAACGATCCAGCGCACCTGCGTGTGTCGGTGGCGACGACTGAAGCGATGAACATCCCGCTGGATCAGTCCAGCGAACGCGTCGCGTCGCAGCAGGCTGCCCAACAGGTGGCGTCGCAGGACCGCGATATGCAGATCGAGCAGAGCCAAGCGGCAGCACGCAGCATGAATGCCTGAAGTCGTCTTACAGATGCGTTGGGCCGGGCAACACCCGGCCCACGCGGCGCATCGCAATCAGCGTATACGCACCGCGACCGAGCAATCCGAGTACCCTACTTTGCATTCCCCCACACCTTGGAGGAAGCATTCGGCCGTCGCCGTTGTGATCGCATTCTCGAGGGTGAATGCTCTGCCGACCACAAGATGCTGTGGTGTCGGCTCCGGCGGCGACGCGACCGCCACGCAGGAATTCTGATAGCTCACGCGTATCACGCAGTCCTTCGCACCACTGCGCTTGCACTGATCCAGCGCTTCCCGCTCCGCGCGCCGCTTACGGTTCTGGGTGTTGGAAACGCCCATGGCCAACTGTGTTGGTGAGGTCGCGATGGCGCCCCATGGCGCGGTCCACGCCTCAGCGAGGGGTGACGGTGCGCCGCCCCCGGTAGGTGCGCAACCCAGCATGCCAGGCCCGCCTACGGGAAACTGCCCCGGCGGACAGCGGCCTTCCGCGCTGGCTGCGAAGGGAAGCATCGCGGACACAGCCAGCAGGACTAAAAGAGCAAACTTTTCGATCATCTTTCTCTCCTCAGCTCCCCGACAGCGGAGATGCCATTCAATTCGGGATATCACAGTCCGGTAATCCACGCCGGCAATTGGCCAGCGCAGTCCAGCGAGCGAGTGGCATCACAGCAGCCCACGCAGCAGGTGGCCTCGCAGGAGCGTGACATGCAGATCGAGCAGAGCCAAGTAGCTGCGCGCAGCATGAATGCCTGAGTCCCAACCGGGCTGCCTGTCTGCCATCAGGAAACCCGAGACAGCCCGAGCGCGAATATTGCCGCTGCCAGACAGAACATGGGCAGCGGCGTGTGCGGCCTTACGGACATTGCTATCCAATCATCCGAGATAGATCAGTAATACTCGTAAACCGGCTTACTGCAGTCTGAGTACTTTATCGAACATGCTGCTGCTGCGTTTTTCGCGCACTCCGCCAGCGCCCGTCGGGAGGCATCCTCGACGGTGCCCGCCCTGCCGGCCCCGCCGCCCCGCATACCTGGCGGTGGGCCGGCGACTGCGACGCACTGATTCTTGTAGGTGATGGAGGTATGACAGTCAGGCGAGCCACCACGCTGACATTGCAAAACTGCCTGCTGTTCGGCGTCACTCTTGGTCGCTCGTCCCGTCGAAGTGCCGACATCGCCAGTGCTTCCAGACGAGGCCACAGAGCCCCATGTCTTGTGCCACCGCCCCGTAGCGCGCGGCACGCTGGACCCACTGCTTCCGCCAGCGCCGGCGCCAGTGGGTGCGCACCCGCCCACGCCCTGACCGCCGACCGGGTAGCTGCCTGGCGGACAACGCCCTTCCGCAAAAGCAGGTGCCGCTGATCCCAGTGCCAGCCACAACAGCACGGTGCCGCCGATAAGTGAAAGGACGCTCAATGCCGGTTGCAGCAACGGTTCGGTTGACACTGTTTTCACCTCGCAAACGTTCATCACTGCCCTCGATTCGCCGCACCCATACGCCCGCCCATCTCCGGAGGCGGTGTCGCAACGTTGCTTGGAGAGAAAACTCTGCCGGCGTACTGGTCACCCGTGCCAGCACTGGAGGGTGCGGACGACGGCGCCGGCGGCGTATAAGCGCCAGGCGGTTGGCCCTGCGGCCCAGGCTGGGCTGCGGCGGGAGAACCGCCTATCTGCGAATATGCCATGAAGCTACCCAATGTGCCCTGGAAGAAGAACGCCGCCATTGGGGGAGCGGTCAGAATGAGCGTCGTCAGGATCAGCCCCATACCGCCCTGCTGCAGCGTCTGGCTGCTCATGCCGTCGATCATTGCGCCACGCATGAAGAACTGGTCCATTGCCGACACCGTCCGCAAAGCAGTAGCCTGGTCTGGCGGTTAGTTGCCCTCAGAGTAGGCGAGCTTAAACGTATTAGAAATTATGGCTACAGGCGCCAGGAACACCGCCCACATTCTACTCATAGTTTCTAAAAGTTAAACTTGAGCCGACTATTCGCGGGCTACGCCGCTCTGTCCTGAAGAGAGAGAGGGATCATCGTAGGGGCTGGGCCCTCAGTAATATTCAAACACTGGCTTGGTGCAAGCACTATAAACCGCCGTACAGCTTGGCGCCCCCTTTCCCTCGCAACGTTTTATGGCTTCAGCCCTGGCCACCTCTTCCGTCGCTCCCGTCGAGACGCCGCTGGGGTAACCGCTTCTGGCGGGAGGGTCGGCAAGCGCGACACACTGGTTCTTGTACGCGAAGCCTTGGCAATCAGTGGCACCCTTGCTGGCACAGTAGCCTTGCGCCTCACCCAATGCATCGGCTCGGCTCATTCGACCTACCGACAAGCCAACCATACCTGTTGTTGAAGTGGAGATGGCGCCCCATGTCTTGTGCCATCGGCCCGTCGCGCGCGGCTGCGATGATGCTGCACCGCCGCCTGCGGCCATGGGCGCGCAACCGCCAACACCCTGCCCACCAACAGGGTAAGAGCCAGGCGGACACCGCCCTTCTGCGCCCGCTCTGTCTACATGCCCGGTCAACATTATGGACATCGAGACCAGAAAGGACATCACCGGATTTCTAAGGATCATGGACACTGCTCATTCCATAAAAAAAGAAGGCAATCCGCTAGCCCGATGCAGCTGCGGCGCTGCATCAGTTCCCGCCCTACCGCAACTGTCCCGAGAAGCAAGCCCTTACCCCTTCCATTGTCCACCACGCCGGCGCGCCTACCTAGGCTGACTTAAAGAGGAATTACGAGGCATTGCAACTTACTTGAAAACGTTACCTCAGGCTTGCTGAGGGTGTAGTCCGTCCACGCGCAAGGCAAGGTTGCCAGATTGCACCGTCAACCGTCCATCTGACGGGAGCCCATTTATCTGCGCCCCCTCCTCGAACGGAACAAACACTCAGCGAATGTACTTTGGCAGACTGCAACCGCTGTAAGCGACCGTGCACGTCCCGCCTGCAGCAGGCTTGCACTTCATCAATCCATCCCCGATGGCCGCTTCGGTCGTCTTGCCAACGCCCAAGCCCACCTTCGCACCAGGCACATCAGCCGGTGGCACAACCCACGCGGCACACTGGCTGCTGTAATCGAGGATGACGCGGCAATCCTTCACGCCATTGCGCGAGCACTTTCCAAGCGCAGTCGCAACGGCCGCACTGCGACTCACTTCGTCTGCTGCAACACCCGCGTCAGTGGTGGTGTCAGAGAGTGCGAACGCTCCCCAACGCGCTTCATACCGCCCAGGATCCACCGCAGGCTGCTGAGGCTGACCCGGCTGCGCTCCGCCATAATTGGATATCGGCGCACACCCCATGACGCCTTGTCCGCCAACAGGGTAATGACCGGGAGGGCAGTTGCCCTCGGCACTGGCCGCGAAACAAGGCAGGACCAACACCGAAAGCGCGACCAATAGTTGGAAGTAGCGTGCTGGCTTAGACATCCATCCTCACGGGCTGAAATTCGATTGCAGTACTGATTGAGCGCTAGTACTTCTCGAAGATCGGCTCACTACAGCCGGTGTAGATGATTTCACATACGCCGTTCGGAACCTGCGCCCTACAGTCACGTTCCAAGCCTTGGCTAGCTATGTCGGCCGTTGCGGCGGACCGAAGCCTGCTCTCGTATCCGGGGCCAAAATACATCGCCGCCATGCATTGATTCTTATAGGTCATTTTCACTTCGCAATTCCTGGCACCATCCTTCGCACAGTCGGCGATAGCGGCTCTGGATGCTTCAGCCTTGCTTCGCAAGCCCGTCGCGGCTCCGCCGGTGGTGCCTGAAACTGCAAAGGCCCCCCACGTCTCAATCCACCTGCCCGTAGGACGCGGTGCAGCAGGCTCTGCAGCAGCCTGCGGGATCGGCGCGCAACCCAGCATTCCCTCGCCTCCGACCGGAAATTGTCCAGGCGGGCAACGTCCTTCGGCAAAAGCAAGCTGGACACACGCCAAACCTAGACTAAGAAGGGCGAGCTTTTGCAAACTCCGGACTCGACGCAGCCTCTTAGAGGTTCGCGACGACATCATACGAGCAATCATTATCTACCCTCTAATTTGCGAGACCGCGACTGCCGGACTGGGAGGGCGCCGGGGTCTGAGGCGCGCCAGACATCGAGCGAACACCACCGCCCCCCTGCTCCGTGTTGAATTGATTGGTAACCGGCGCAGCCGGCGTATACGACCCAGGCGGCTGGCCCTGGGGCCCTGGCGCTGCCTGTCCCGCACTACCACCAATCTGCGAATACGCCATAAAGCTACCCAAAGTCCCTTGGAAGAAGAACGCTGCCATCGGCGGCGCGGTCAAGATCAACGTCGTCAGGATCAAGCCCATGCCACCCTGCTGCATCGCCTGGCTGGTCATGCCATCACTCATGCTGCCATTCATCAGGAAGGTATCAACCAAAGCCGTAGCCCAGAATGCACCGGCGACACGGATCACCATGTCCAGCGCAATGGACACCATCGCTGCGAGGACGGCCAGTGAAAACATCGTGCCTATGCCGTAGAAGAGCCATTTCTGGAACAGTGCCTTGGTCTGGTCGAACAACAGACAGAGGATGAAGAGTGGCCCAAGGCCGATGAACAACGCCAAAGCGATCTGATACAGCAGCAGCATGGAGCCCGCAGTGACCGCTGGCCCACCCGTTCCGAGGGCAATCAGCATCATGGCGCGGTTCTTGTCGCCTGCCAGTACGGGATCACCCGCCACGTTGATCGCGTCGATGCTGGACATGGCAACCTGCATCCACGCCAGCGCGTCATCGATCTGGTCCTCCGGCTTCTTGTCCGAATCCGTGACGACCTGCGAAATCTCGTTCTTGACGTCGTTGGCGAGGAAGTCATGCACCTTGGTGCCGAACATGGCCATGCTCGTGGCGATACTGACAATCAGCGCGGCACGCGCCATGTCGGTCACCAGCGCCATCATGGATTCGCGGCTGCGGCCGGTGACGATGCGGAAACCCTGCACCAGCACCCAAAGCGTCATCAGGGTGAGGGCGATACCGCCTACCCAAGTCATCATGTTGCCGAGCAACGCCACGCCGAAATCGCTGATCCGCTTTTCCAGGTAATCCAGGATCAGGCGGAAGAAAACGAAGTCACCGATGGAGGACTGCACGCGTGCGACGTTCTGCAGCAGGTGCAGCAACCCGTCGGAGAAGTGGAAATTGTCGAGTGCCCTGAACATCATTCCTGCGATCCTTGGAAATTATTCCTGTTTGCCCAGCGACAGCCTGTCGTTGCGCATCAAACGGTGATGCAGCGGTCTTACTTTATGCTGAGGGCAGTCTTGAGGGCTGCCGTCTTCACCAGATCACGCGCAAGCCGGTTGGACTTGCCTTTCAGCGCACCCATCGCGATTACTTTCAGGTTCTCTTCCTCGACGGAGATGAACGCGTCGTAGGCCTTCATGCGCGTCTCCCACTCGCGCGTCTTGACCGCGATATCGTTGGCCGTGCGCAGCGACTCGCTGTCAACTGCGGTGACATTGCCTAGCAGTTTGCTCGCCGTACGCAGGTTGTTGATGCGATCCAGCGCGGCCTGCATCTGCGCCATGGTGCCGCCGGCGAACTCGATCGACTCGTTGTACTTGCGGTTGCGGATGACACGGATGCGCGAGCAGATCGTCTGCTGCTGGGCCTTCCAGTCACCCTCGGGCTGGTATACGAAACGCTTGAACAGACCGGTCAGGCTGAGATCGGCGCCGCCGCAGGTCTCGGCCACCATGTAGTTGTCCGGCACGGTGGTGAGTGGTGCACCCGCCGGCAGGCCGAAGTTGTTGATCGTCCCGCTGATCGTCACCAACGCATCGGTGTAGCGCTTCAGCTGCTCGGCCCAGCGCAGTTCATCCTTGGCGAACTCTGCGCCGGACTGGATCTTTGACCACATGTTTTCGAACCAGTTCGCGCCGTCGAACACCGGCACACCCGAGGCGCCGACGTTGGTCGCGAACAGCATCGAGGCGCCCAGCACCAAGCTGGAGCAGAGTTTGGTCATGCGACGCGCCGTGCGCGGGCGCTTGGAATTCGGACGAGTCATGAGAACCTCCATGCGGTGAGTCTGTTTCGTGTTCATGCGGCCTGCTCCCTGCTGGAAGAGGCCGGCTTACCCGATCCCTTCCGCTGCTTGTAGAAATCTTCCAACCACTGTTCCGGTGTGAGATCGGCCTCGCTCACTTTTTCGCGCAATGCAGCGTCATGGAGTACATGGTGCATGACATCGATATTGTCCGTCGAGGCTGAAATGACCGACAGAATGTCGTCCATACCGCGAAGATTAAGCTGGCAGACGTTGGACGCATGCCCCTGCTTGACCAGGAAACACCGCGAGCGTTCATCCAGGGCGGTGACGACCTTGAACTCGGCTTCGGTCAGTTTCAGGCCTTCGATATAGTCTTCGCGGCTGGCGTTGGGGTTCGGCAACAGGATCAGCGTCGCGGTCTGTTCGATCAGCGCCGCGGCGATATCGCTGTTGAGCGCGTCCTCCGGGCTCTGCGTGGCGAAAATGCCCAGGCCGTTCTGCTTACGGATGGTCTTCTGCTTGTTCTTGGCGAACTCCTTCAGGCCGCCGCTGCCGTCAAGGATCTTCCAGAACTCGTCCATCACGTAGATCAGTCGACGGCCGTCGATCAGGGATTCCAGCTTGTGCAGCAGGTACTGGATGACCGGCACGCGCACTTCCGGATTGTCGATTATTTCGGTGTAGTCGAAGCCAATGATGTTCGCGCGCGTCAGGTCGATGGTGTCCACCGGATTGTCGAACACCCAGCCCAACGAGTTGCCCGACGTCCAGCGGCGCATGCGCGCATACAGGCCGTCATCGCCCATGTTGGGCAGGCTCTTCTGGAAGTTGGTCATGCTGCGCAGGTGCATCGGCGTATCGAGCATGCTCTCCACGGCGCGGAAGATATCCTCTTCTTCGCGGGCGCTGTACTGCGTCTTGCCGGCCAGCACCTTGACCAGATCGGCCAGGAACTGCACGTTGGATTCGTTGCGCTCACACTGGAACGGATTGAAGCCGGTCGGGCGTCCATTCTCCAGCGCAAGGTAGTTGCCGCCGCAGGCACGGACGAAGATCTCCGCGCCGCGGTCTTTATCGAAGAAGAAGATGGTCGGCGCCGGATCGTACTTCTGCACCTGGCTGAGCAGGAAGTTGATCAGCGCGGTCTTACCCGTACCGGATTTGCCGATCACCATGGTGTTGGCGATCGCCTTTTCGCCCAGCGAGTTCTCCGCCGGGTGGGTGGCATGGAAATTGAAGTAGTACGGCTGACCGTTGGTGGTCTGCAGCGTGGTCACGCACTCGCCCCACGGATTGTTCTGCTGCTTGCCGGTGGCGAAGTTGTGCAGCGGCGACAGGCCGAGGAAGTTCAACGAGCTCAGGTTGGCCAGACGGGTGCGATAGCGCCAGTTGGCCGGAATCTGCGAGTAGAACGACGAAGTAACAGCCAGGTCTTCCTTGGCCGACACGAAGCCGGCGTTGGACAGTTCCGCGCGGGTAGCCGACACGTTGTTGGCCAGCTTGACCTGGCTCTCGGCATACACGGCAATGATGTAGTGGTACTCGCCGAGCACGAAATTGCCGGAGGACAGCTGGTCCATGGCGTAATCCAGCTCGGTGATCTGGCTGACGGCCTTGTCACCGGAGGAGATCATCATGCCCTTGGTGCGGTCGAGGATCTTCAGTGCATCCTGGCGACCCATCGGGCTGAAAGAATGGGTGATGACGTACTCGAAATCCAGGTACTTCAACCCATTGAGCACGCCCGGCCAGGTCCCCTCGGCGAACTCCTTGATGTTGAGGATCGCGCCGAAGTGGTTCTCGCCGTTTGGCGTGTTGATCACGAAATCGCCTGTCTTCGGCGAGAACATGTGCCGGCTGACCGGCAGGTAATCGGCGACCGGCGCGGCCAGCACCGGCACCGGTTCGTCGATCCGGTTGATCAGGTAACCGAAGAACTCCAGCGTTTCGGAAAACACCACGCCGTTGGCTGCTTCGTACATCCCCAACCGGTACGGGGCGTAGTCACGGATCACCGCTTCCACGTTGCCCGCCAGCTCCATCAACTTGTCGACCGCCTGCTCCTGTTCGGCCTGCAGGCGTTCGACGTTCCCCGATTTTTCCACGAAGCGCTTACCGGCCACGACGGGCCGGTAGATCATCGTCATGTACAGCTCGTTCTGCATGATGCGCTGGCTGGACAGCATGTCCATGTACACATCCGACACGTCCTGGTTGAAGCGCTCACGGAACGTGCTGCGCGACTTCAGCTTGCGGCGGCGACGTACGTCATGCACCCAGAAGGCGACATTGACGAAGTCAGGCGCACGCAGGGACTGCAGCAACCGGTTGAACGTGTTGTGCTTGTGCTCCAGCTCCCACTCTTCGCGGCCCACGAAGGGCAGGCCTTCCAGGTGCCAGGTCAGCAGATAGTCGCCGCCGGTGGTCTTCACCACAGACGGTGCAACGTGCGAGGACAAGGGAATGAACTCGCTGATCGACGTATCGGGACTGAACATGCAACTCTCCTGGATCGCTGGACAAACGTACTGCTGGAAAAACGGTCAGCGCCGACGCGCGGGACGACGATGGTCGTCCGGTGCCGGGGTCTTGCGATACGCGTTCGGACTGAACACCCACATGCCGTCATGGTCCTGCAGGTTCCGCGCGCGGAACTTGAACTGCAGGCGCAGACCCATCAAGCGGAAGATCATTTCGTCGCGCTTTGCCATCTGCCGCATGATGAAAACCGCTACTGGAATCGCGAGCAGTACCCACAGATTCCAGTACATGGACAGCAGCAGCAGACCGCCGGCGACCATGAAGAACGGGACATACGGCACGCCGAGGAACATCGCCGGCCGTGTGCATCCGCGGAAGACGACGTTCTTATGCATAGTAGGAGCTGGACGCCTGGATCAGCGCGGCGGTGCATTCGGTAGCGCCGTCACCCAGCAGCATCTTGGCGATCTGGCTGGCTGCACCGATCAGCAGGCCACCGATCAGGATCGGCGACACGTCGGAAATGCGCTTGTGGGCGAACGCGATCTGGTAACCGGCGAAGATCACTGCGATGGTGACCACGGCGATGGAGGCCATGTTGAGCAGGCCGCTGATGCTGTCGAAGAAGCCGCAGACCTTCTTGTCGGTGTCAGCAAAGCCACCCGGGGTCGCGAACACTTCCGGCACGAACAGAGCGCCAACGAAGGCGGTGGCCAGTGCAAGGGTCTTGGCGGTGCGCTTGGCATGCGCCAGATCGATGTGGGACTTGTTCATGGATTTCGTTCCTTCTGCTGTGCTGGAGGGATGTTGCGGGTGAAGGGGTGCGGGGGCGCCCCGGTAAAAAGGTTCAGAAAACGAAGGCATCATCGACAGGCGGACCCTGCGGTGCCCGCTGCTGCGGCGCCTGTTGGACGGGTGCGGCGCCTTGGGCCGGCGCGTTGCGCTGTCCCCACGGCTGCACCAGTACCGGTTGCTCCTGCATCGGCTGCGCATATCCGGGCGCAGGCGCGGCCATCTGCTGCTGCGGCGGCTCGGCGTACATGCCGCCGGCCACCGGCTGAGCGGACTGCTGCGGCTGCACCGCGCGATCCACCAGGCCCATGACCGCGCGCGACAAGGCGCCGTCGGCCGTGCGCAGCAAGCTGCCACGGACCATGTCATTCGTATTGGGATACACCACGTAGGCGCGCGCCGGATCATCCGGCTGCGCAACAACTACCGGTGCCGACGCCGAACCGGCGATCCGGTTGTTCAAACGCGTGACGTGCTCCGGTAGCGGCTGCCGCGTGGCAGAGGCTGGACGCGGGCCCTGTCGGTCGATCACCCGGATCGGCTGCACCCCGCCAACGGCGGCCACCATCTGGCCACGCCGCATCGAGTTGAACACCTTGTCGACATAGCCGTGGCGGAAACCGGTGGTGAAGTTGCCCGAGTAGTAGCAACTGAACGACTTGCCCCAGTCGCCGCCAGAACGCGAGTGGCACTCAGCGAGAATGCGCGAGGCCGCCTGCAGGTTCGGGCAGGTCTCGAACGCTTTCTCGTAACTGTTCAGGCCGTACTTGGCCAGGTTGTAGCGGTTCACCTGACCCAACCCCAGCGAGAAGTTGTAGCCATTCTGTTCCAGCATCTTGGCCGTCGCCACTGCTTCGTCCAAACGCTGCGGCTGGCGCGCCAATGCGCCGCCCACTACGCCAATCGCGTACGGGTTGCGCGAGGATTCCACCTGCACCACGTGCTTCATCACGTCCATGGAGACGGCCATTTCCGGACAGGCCAGTACTTCGAGTCCAGGCAGCATCAGCGTGCCCTCCCCTTGCCTGCGCGGTACGGTCGATGGTTCTGCATGGCCATGGTTACTGCTCCTGCCCTTGGGTGCGGCCGGGATTGAAATCGATGCCGGTGATGTAGCGCGAACCTGCGTGCGCCTTTACATGCACAACGATATCGATGGTCATCTGCAGCAGGCGCTTGATCACGGCAAACTCCAGCCCCGAGCCTTCCGACGACGCCTTCACCATCAACGCCAACTGGTCCCAGGTCTGTTCCGGGCTGCCGGCATGGCAGCTGGTGATGGAACCAGGATGGCCGGACGCGCAGTTGCGGATGAAGTAGAACGCCTCATCGCCGCGCAGCTCGGCCAGGATGATCCGGTCCGGCTTCATGCGCAGGCAGGCTTCCATGCAGGTCTTGGCGCTGACGTTGCTGCTGCTCTGCCCGCCCTTGGAGTACAACAGGTGCACCACGTTGGGCTGGGTGATGAACAACTCGCGCGCGTCTTCGATGGTCACCAACCGCTCTTCCGCGGGGATATGGTTGACCAGCGATTTCATGAATGTCGTCTTGCCGCTGCCGGTCGCGCCGGATACCACGATGTTCTTGCGGTAGTGCACGGCGCGCTTGAAGAACTCGGCGTACTCGCGCGACTGGCGCAGTGCCAGCAGCTCCTGGTCCTGGGTGTTCAGGCCAGCTTCCTGCTCCAGGATCTGGTCGAAGAACCCATCGTCCTGGTACTGCGACAACGTGCGCGTGTGCTTGGACGGCAGGCGGATCGTGATGGAGACCTTGCCGCCGTCACACGCCGGGGGAATCACGAACTGCGCACGCGGGCCGCTGGGGAAGGTCAACGAGACCATCGGGTCGGCATCGGTGATGCGCTGCCCGGTGTTGCTCTCGTTGACCACCGCCGTACAGAACTGGCGTGCACGCTCGAAGGTCAGCGTGGGAACAGCGACCCGTTCCCAGCCATTGCGGGTTTCCAGGTACAGCTCGCCCGGACGGTTGATGCAGATTTCCGTCACGTCCTGCGATTCCATGAACCCGGCAATGCCCAGCACTTCGTACTGGTACTGCAGGAATTCACTGGAAACCAGTGCGATGGGGGAAGTTTCTGCGTCCACGGTCCTTCTCGCTCCTTACATCCGGCGGCCGAGCACGGCGCTGAAATCAACGTCTTTGGCGACGTAGACGTTCATCACGGTGCCCTGGTTGACGGTGACGGTCGGCTGCGGCCGATCCGACAACGCTTCACCGGCCAGGCGCTCCATCGTCCGCGCGGTCGCGCTTTCATACGGGCTCTGCACCGCGAAACCATTGCTGCCGATCGTGGTGGTTTCCGGACCGTTTTCCGCCGCGGCGTATTTGAAGGCATCGGCCAGCAGGCTGATCATCAGCGCGCTGGTCAGACGCTTGCCCCAATGGGCGGTGTACTGCCCAGGCACGCCGGCGCCACCCAGTCCGTCGGTGCCGGGGCTGGACATGGCCACGTCGATGCCGTTCGGCGTCGTGATGCGGTCCCATATGACGTCCACGCGCTTGGCCACCGGGCCACCGTTGTAGCTGCCGTAGATCTTCGAACCCTTCGGCAGCAGCAGCGTCCGACCGTTGATCGAATACACCGGCTCGGTCACCAGGCACGAGGTGTAGCCGGGGATGTCGGTGATGATCCGTGTTTCCAGTACGCAACGCAGATAGGTGCCGCGCACCAGCAGTGCATCCGGACTGCGGATGAAGGCAGCGGAGGTCGGCAGTGCTTCGCCTTCCCGACCCAGCATCCCGCCCTGCGCACCCTGGGCACCAGCACCGCCGGCACCCTGCGCGGCCGGATCCAGCGGACCGCCCGGCAGATACGGATTGGCCTGACCTTGCGGCTGCGGATACTGCCCCAGGGTCTGGCCCTGGCCTTCACCCAGTGCTTCGGCAGCAGCGATGCGGCGCTCCAGCAGGGTCGGGCCACGCGGGCCACGATCACCGCGATCACCACCGGCGTACGACGGCGCCGTGTCATCGACTGGCGGCGGCGGCAACATCGGAATCGGCTCGGCAGGCGCTTCGATCGGCGTCGCGCTCGGGATGGTCGGCAGCACGGGCGTGGTGGTACGTGCTTCTGCACGCGGCACCGGTGCCGGCTCCGGCTCGTTGCCCTTGCGGAACAGCAGGTAGCCCATGGCCAGCAGCAGCAGCAGGATGCCACCCAGGAACAGCAGCGCCTTGCGATCCAGGCGGCGCTCTTCCACCGTCCGCAGACGCGGGGCCGCAGCGTCCAGGTCAGGCGTGGGCTCCGGATCTACCCGGTTGAAATACGGGTTGTTTTCCGGCTGCGTGCCATCGCGCCTGTCGTCGGGTCCATTACCCGGGGGAGTGGTCTGGCTCATTTCTTGACGTTCCTTCGCAGGCCAACAACGTTATCGCCATGGCGGATCACCAGGTACGGATGGGTGCCGTGCACCACCAGCGTGTTGCCTTCCACGGTCGTATTGACCACGAAGTCTTCGCCGTTTTCCGTCTCGCGGCCGAACACCGCCGGGAAGATGCCGGTCTTGTATTCCGGCGACGCGGGCAGCCGCACGTAGGTGAAGCGACCATCGTCATAGGTGTTGACCGGGATCAACCAGCCCATCTTCTTGGCGCGGCGGGTGGAATAGGAATAGTCGAAATTGTAACGACGGTCCTTGGCCAGCACCGTGCTGAGCAGCGGCTTGGCCTCTTCTTCCACCGCTTCCTGGGCGACACCGAACTCGCTGTCGCTGGGGTAGGTAAAGGCGATGCGGTACTGCACACCTGCCCGACGTGCCTGGTCCAGCTGGCGCCAGTCGGTGGCCACGACCTTCAGTTCGAAGATGTAGTGGTGGGTTTCCGTGCGCACCATCATGTTGGTGTCCACGTCCACGTTCTTCGGCTTCAGATAGAACACGTTGCCGCGACGGGTTAGTTCCCAGCCCGCGCTGAATCCGGTGCTGTAGTCGAGGATCTTTTCGTTCGGGCTGAGCTCGATCTGGGTGGTAAGACCCAGGCCGGTGCGCACCTGATAGATCCGGTCCTTTTCATACTCGTACTGGTCGACGCCCTGCGCCGACGCACTGGCAGCCGACAGGGCCAACGCCCCGGCGACCAACCATGCACATGTCCTGATCTTGCGACTACTCATCGGTTGCTTGCTCCATCAGCAGTTCCGCTGGAAAGATTGCGCGCCGGCAGCGGCGTGCCTTGGCCCGGCGCAGCCTGCGCCGGCGCGCCGGGAACCGGGGTGCCCTGCGCGGGGACCGGCTGCGGCGTGTAAGTGCCAGGCGCGGCCTGGTTCGGATTCGTGCCCGGCGGCAGTGGCTGCGCAGGCACCATCTGGCCCGGAGCGGTCTGCACAGGCGCGGCCAGCGGCTGGCCGGTGATCGGATCGAAACGGGCGACCGGGACCTCTGCTGCCGGCTGGGCTGCGACGTCGCTGGGCGCGGCCGGCGTGGCAGCCGGGGCGGCGGTCGATGCATCCGGCACCGGTACGCCTGCAGCGGCGTAATCACGGTCCACGCGGTATTCGGTCACCTGGAACGACAGCGGATTGAGCACGCGTTCCTGCTCGCTCAGTGCCAGGGCCGCCTTGTATTCGAAGCGCAGCGTGACCAGCTGGTTGTCCAGGTAGGTCGATGCGCCGGTGCGCTTGTCCAGCAGCGTGCGCTGGATGCGTACCGAGGCCCCGCGGAAGCCGCCGTTGGGCAACGTGCCCAGCGGGGTGATGCTGAGGATCTTCACCCGCAGCGCGCGCTCGGTGCCATACAGCACCAGCGGGCTCTGCGGATTGCTGCGGTTGTACTGCGCCTGCAGCGCTGCACCCACCGCCTGATCGGACATCACGAAGACCTGTTCCCAGTCCCGCAGGCCCATGATCGCGTAGTCGTAGGATTCGCGCGCCAGCACGTACTGCGCCACGTTGCTGCGGTTGATCGCCTCATTGCTGGTGATTGAGTTCTCGCCCAGATTCCCGGACAAGCGCGCTACCGACGCCGTGCCGGTGTACGCATCCGCCATCACCAGGAAGGGCACCTTTTCCTTCAACGGCAGCACGTAGTAGTACCCACCCGCGAGCGCCAAGGACATCAGCAAGGAGGCGCTCGCCACCCACCACGCACGACGCTCACTCTTGCGCGCCATGTCGGCCACGGTGATCTCGTAGCTGACGGCCTTCGCCACAGCCTGCTCGACCTTGGGACTGTTGCCTGGGTCTTTCTTACGGAACATGGATTCTTCCGGACTACGTGGACGTCAATGAGCGCCATGTCCCGCACCGCGTGCAGGACACTACGTGGAGAAATACAACAGCTGTCAGCTACCGCTGGGCGCAGCGCTTACCGGTGCGGGCGCGGTCACGACAGGCGCAGGCGTAGTGGCCGCCGTCGGCACCGCCGCACTGCTGCCCGCGACGATCTTGTTGCCCACGATGCTCACGTAAACACCCTGTGCGGCATAGGCTGTGGTCACATCGGCCACCGCCTGCTGCGCACTCGTCGTCGATATGCGGGATACGCCGCCATGCAGCGTGTAATCCGATCCGAGGCGGTAATCCAGGGTCATGCCCGAATCCGCTGCCCAGCGCTCGAGCATGGCCTTCAAGGTGCCATCCATCGGCGATGCCTGGAAGGCATAGCTGGTGTACAGGGGGATTTCCGTGGGCGCGGCGTCGAAGCGATTGACTGGCTTCCAGCGCCCACCGAAGTCCGGTGCGGGTTTGGTTGCACAGCCTGCCATTGCTACCGCCGCCACGGCGATAAAAGTCTTTACCAACGCTTGCCGCATACGAACATCCTTTGACGTACGAAAAAGCAGCTGCGAATCGGGTGGTTCGGCAGTCCAGCGTTGCATCTGCACGCTGGAACCGGTTGCACGCCGGCCTATGCCGCTGCGTGAAACCGTCTCCCCTGCGGCCGTGGCCGCCTGCCCACCGGTCGGTGTACCTGCCCTGTGGGCCTGCAGCACCGACCTTCACCTCGTTCGAAGCCATCCCTGTTGCGGTGGCCGATACAGCCACCTGAACAATTCCAACAGTTCGATGCACTGAACCGATGCGGAAGGGTCTCATACATAGAGGTCAAAAGTGCGTCAAGAAAGCATGAAAGTTGTACAAGATCACGCCAAAAAGATGACCCACTTCACTTCTTCAGCGTCATGAACGCGTTTATGCGACACGCGACGTGGCGCCATGCGTCATATCTGCAAGCTCGGCACGTCGACCTTTGGTAGCAGGCGCGAGGTGAAGTGCCGATCCTTGTAATAGCGGATCTTGTCGCACATCACCGGATGCGGGATGCCCTCATAGAGGAACACCTCCTTGTCCGTGCCCATCGCCTTCAGCTCCTGCGGCAGCATCAACGCGCGGCGCTCTTCACTGAAGCTGTGGGTCTTTTCGCGGCCCTTGGTGATGTTCTTCTTGCGCAGCGTCGTGTAGCCCAGCATGTCCGAGTAGTCGTTGGCATCCTGCTGCTCGCGCGGTGCATACAGGATCTGCAGGGCATGGTTGGTGATGATGGTGCGCGATACATCCCGGCCGTAGGTGGCATCCAGCTGCGCCATGCTCTGGATGATCGGCAGCAGGCGCACGTTGTAGCCGGCCATGTAGGACACCGCCGAGGCAATGATGTCGACTTTGCCGATCGAGGTGAATTCGTCCATCAGCAGCAGCACCTGGTGCTTGAGGTCCGGATTGGACTTGGGCAGTTCCTTGGTGTTGAGGTTGATGATCTGGCTGAAGAACAGGTTGATGATCATCCGGCTTTCGGCCAGCTTGTTGGGCTGGATGCCGATGTAGATGGTCATCTTCTTCTTGCGCAGGTCGGTCAGCAGGAAGTCGTTGGTGCTGGTGGCCGCATCCAGTACCGGGTTGATCCAGGCGTTGAGTGGCTCTTTGAAGGTGCCCATGATGGAGGCGAAGGTCTCGTCCGCCTGCGACAACAGATTGGCAAAGGCGGACTTCGCGTTGCTGGTCAGGAACGGACGCCCCGCCAGGGTCTGCAGGTACTTGCGCAGGTCGCTGCCGTCGCCAGAGGAGATGCGGTAGATCGCGCCCAGCGTCGGCACGCCCTGCCCGCCCGGGAAGCCGCTGCGCAGCTCATCGTCATGGTTGTCGAACAGGTACAGGGTGAACGCCATGAAGGCGTTGCGCGCCTGGCTGACCCAGAATTTCTGATCGTCCGAGCCGTCCGGGTACAGCATTGCCGCAATGCTCATCAGGTCCGACACCCGGAACGCGGGGTCGTTGGACACATAGCTGAGCGGATTCCAGCGATGGCTGCGGCGGTCTTCCGCGAAGGGGTTGAACAGGAACACCTCGTGACCCTGCTGGGCGCGCCAGCCGCTGGTCAGCTCGAAGTTCTCCTGTTTGATGTCCAGCACCACGACGGACTCTTCGTATTCCAGCAGGTTCGGGATTACCACGCCCACACCCTTGCCCGAGCGCGTCGGCGCGGCAAGGATCACGAACTGCTGGCCCGACAGGCGCACCAGCTTGCCCTTGTAACTGCCCACCACGATGCTGTCACCGGTCTTCTTGAACAGCCCATGTGAGGACAGATCGGACCCGTTGGCGAACCGTGCATCGCCATGCAGCCCCTTTTTCTTGCGACGCAGCAGCAGGAAGGCGCACACGACGAAGAAAATGAGCAGCGGCAGGCCGAAGCCCACGTAGCCGGCGGCCTTGATCTTGCCTACGAACGGGGCGACCTGCGGCTGGTCCAGCGCGCTGAAGTACTGGTGATACGTATCCCAGGACCAGTGCGCGGTATCCAGACCGAGGAAGACCAGGGTCAGGTAGCCTGAAAGCAGGTAACCCACGACGAGCGTCGATACGATGCCGACGGTAAGACGAACCCATTTCTGCGTGGCCAAACCCGATTCCTCCCTGAGCGCATGATTGCGCGGACTGTACACAACTGGCCGTGATGCGGGTAGGTGGCGGCGCCGACCGATGCGGCGGGAGAGGACGTAAGCTGACGCGCGGGGCTGGCGGCCAGCGGCCATCACTACCCTTCCCTGCCTTCGCTTGTAGAGTCGATGGCCCCACCGCGCAGGAACTCCCACCATGCATATCCTTCTGACCGGAGCGACCGGCCTGCTGGGCCAGGGCGTGCTCAATGCCTGCCTTGACGCGGCAGACGTCACCCGGGTTACGGTGCTGACACGCAGTGCGATCGACCGCCCTCATCCGAAGCTGCACGAAGTACGGCTGGAAGATTTCGCGCAGGCCGCGACTGTCGCGCCGCAGCTGGCCGACATCGACGCCTGTTTCTACTGCGCCGGCGCGCCCCCCATCGGTACCGCCGAAGCGACCTACCGGCACGTCACGCTGGACCTCACCTTGGCGGTGGCCCGCGCCTACGCCTCGGCCAATCCACAGGGGCGGTTCTTCTACATCTCAGGTGCCAATTCGGACCCGGACAGCCGATTGATGCCACTGCGCATCAAGGGCGAAACCGAAGCAGCCCTGCAGGCACTTCCCATCACCACCGTCATGGTGCGCCCGGGTGGCATCCTGCCGGAGGAAGGCACGCACAGCCCGCATGGACTGCTGCGCGCCATGCACACCCTGGCTGCTCCCCTGCAGAGCTTGATCGTGAAGAACGTACCGGCCGCGGCCACCACCAACGGGGCGATCGGGCGCGCGATGATCTCGCTTGTGCGTACGCCCAATCCGCCCCGCGTAGTGGAAAACCGCGAGGTCAACGCGCTCGGCTCACCGCACTGACTTGCGCACTTCCGCGCCGACGCGGGCCTTGACCCGGTCCACGTCGGGGTTACCAGGTCCGGAGTAGTCGAACGCCTGGATCACGAAAACGGTCTGGTCGCCTGCGCTGATGCAGTAAGCGATCAACGACCGGCCATCGGTGCGCGGCGCGGACACATGCAGCGCCAGGGTCTTCTGGTCCTGGTCGACGCGGGTGGTGTAACCCAGTGCGGCGGCACCGCGCGATACGGCGGCGCGACAGGCCTGCATGCTGAGCTTGCTGGCCGGGAAACGGTCCACGTCGTAGCCCAGGCTGAAATCATCAGCCGCCGCGGGCAGTGCCGGCAGCAGCGCGGCAGCAGCGGTCAACGCGGCAAGAACGGTAGCTTTCATCCACATCTCCATGGCAGTCCGCATTGGCGGACGATCTATTACGAACGGACGAAAATCTCGACGCGGCGATTCAACTGTCGCCCGCCCGGATTGTCTTTGCCTTCGATTTCATTGGGGGCAACCGGCTCGGTTTCGCCGTACCCCTTCGCATCGGCCTGCTGGGCGGTCCCGCGCTCACGCAGCGCCGCGACCACCGATGCCGCGCGACGTTCCGACAGTTGCTGGTTGTAGGCATCAGCGCCCTTGGAATCGGTGTGACCGCGCACCTGCATACCGGTCGACTTCACGTCCTTCAGCGCACCGGCCAGCGTATCCAGCAGGCTGGCCGCGTCCGGGCGGATGTCGGACTTGTCGAAGTCGAACAGCACGCGGTCGTTGAGCGTGATCACGTAACCGCACGGCGCACCGGGCGGTGCGAACTTCTTCAGCGGCGGGAAGCGACCGGCCTTGGGCAGCGGCGGCAGTGGCGCCATCTTCACCGGGCGCGCAGGCGGGCCCACGGTACCGGTGCCATCGCCGTTGTTGTAGACCAGGCCTTCTTCGCCGTTCCATGTCCCCGAGCCATCGGCATTCACCCGCACCAGCCCCTTCGGGCCATTCCAGGTACCGCTGCCGTCGCCGTTGTTGGTGATCAAGCCACTATCGCCATTCCAGGTGCCCGCGCCCTTGCCGTCCAGTTGGATCAGGCCAGCGACGCCGTTGTACGTGCCCGAGCCGTCGGCCTGCACGGTGATGATCGCATCGTCGCCGCCGCCGGACGGAATGCCGTTGATGGTGCCGCTGCCGTCGGCATTCACCCGCACCAGCCCGCCTTCAAAGTTGGCCGTGCCACTGCCGTCGGGGTTGATCATGAAGATGCCTTCATCGCCGTTGCGGGTCAGCTTGCCCTGCTCGTCCACCTCGGTGATGCCGCCCTCGTTGATCAGGCTGCCATCGGTACTGCAGCGCGCAGGCGATACGGTGATGCCTTCAACGGGATTGAGGATCGACTGCAGGGACGACTCCAGCGCCCGCTGCGCCGGGGTGACACCGATTATCTCCGGGACGACGATACTGGGAATGATGGGAAACTCAGGCCCCTGATTCTGCGCATCGGCCTGGGCCTCTTCGCCTTGCGGGTCCGGCGCATCACGGGCAATACGTGACTCCGCAGTCGCGGCGGGCTCGCCATCCGGCGATTTCGAACAGCCGGCCAACGCAGCCAGCAGCAACGGGAAAGCAGACAACGCGAAGACGCGCGTGGATGAGCTCATGTACTGGATCATTCCGTGATGACAGCGAGGCCAGCATCCTATCCAGCGGCCATTTGCGTCGCGTGAAACATTCGTAAGCAGGTGGATGGGCGTCGTCGCCCTCGCGCCGAACCGCGCCAGACACCGTGGTCACCCGGACCCGATTAGGGTGCCAGGATGGATATCGCCCACACGATCATCGCACTGCTGCAGCAACGCGCTCCGGCCTCTTCGCTCTGCCCCTCCGAGGTGGCACGGGCACTGGCCGAGAGCGAAACAGCGTGGCGCGCCCTGATGCAGCCGGTCCGCGATGCGGCAGCCGATCTGGCGCGCGCCGGCATGATCATCATTACCCAGGGCGATACGCAATGCGATCCGGACATGGTCGACGTCGGGCCGATCCGACTGCGGCGTGGGCCGGGCTTTCCGCAGCGCTGACGGCGGTGTGGTTCGTAACGAGCGGGGTATGGCCGACCTTACCGTTGCGCGTCAGCGCGTGAACATTTTTTCCACGAAGCAGTATCGCCACAGACCCGCGACCAGCCAAAGGAGTGGCAGGGCAAGCGCTGCAGCGAACCAATCCAGGCCGGCAACCCGTATCAGTCCATAGCCCACCATGCCGGTGACGACCACCGCGACCATCACTGCGGTGAAATCCACCAGGAAGGGCAGCTTCAGCTCCCGTCCGCACACCGGACAATCGACCTTCCACACCTTTGCGCTGCGACCATCCGGAAGCCCCTGCTGGCGGCAGCAGTCGCTGAAACTCAGGGGGATGGCGCACCGGCATCGGGCGCACCGGGCACGGACGGTCATTACGCGTTCCTCCGGACATACAGGGGTGTGCTGACATGCAGGTGGACGGACATCATGGACCTCTACCTTCTGCGATTCGGCGTGCTGGAGCGGACACCGTGCGCGCCCCGTAGACACCGCCGGGAGGGTGGCACGACCAGGCGCACGGGTCCTTGCTCAATCGCGACACCCGGCGGCAGCGGACGTGGCAGGTCCAGCCTCAGCCCACGCCGGCCTTGGGATCGACGGCATCCTCCGAGCGCCATCGGGGTGCGATCCGCCACGGAACCGAAGGCCCCTGTCCCTCAGCGCCCTGATCCAGCAGGGCATTGCCGACGGACGACCGTTCCCCCCATAGTCGCCCTGTCACCCACCACCACTGGCAGCCACGGATGAGCAGCTCAGCCCTATCCCACGAACCGCGCGTCGCGCTGTTCGTCGATTGCGATAATGTCAGACCGGAAATACTGAGCGTCGCACTGCGGGTCGCTGCGCAGGCCGGTCGGGTCATGATGCGGCGTGGCTACGGCAACCATGACACGCTGGCAAAGAAGTGGAAGGAACAGCTGGTACGGGAAGCCTTCACGCCCTGCCTTCAGTACGCCTGCGTAGCGGGCAAGAACACCACCGATATAGCGCTCGCCGTGGATGCCTTGGAAGCCCTGCTTGATGATCGGGCGGATCACTTCGTGCTGGTGACCAGCGACTCCGATTTTGCTTACCTGTGCCGAAAGCTGCGGGAGCGCGGGGCGGTTGTCGCCGTCGTGGGGGAAACGAAATCACCGATCACGCTGCGCAAGGCCTGCGACGTCTTCCATGAGTGGGCCTGTCCCGCACCGGCGGTGGTCACACCAGCCGCAAAGGCGGTGAAGATACCCGTTGCGCCTGCTGCAAAGGCGGTGAAGAAACCCGTTGTACCGGCTGCGAAGAAACCAGCAACCCCGGCCGCCGCCAAACAGAAGCCGGAGTTGCTGGTGAAAGCTGTACGCGCGCTGGGCGGGATCGACCCCAGCAGCAAGGTGGGCTTGTCCGCGCTGGGAGAGCACCTGCGCAAGGCGCACCCTGGATTTACATCGAAGAAGTACGGCCATTCCACGCTGCTGAAGATGATCAAAACCTACGACGTGCTTCGCCACGCGCAGGACAAAGCCGGGGCATGGGCCGTGCACGTGGTCAGTGGCGCCTAGGCGCCGCTCGTTCAGCGCCGCCGCGACGTCGCCCGGGGCTGCAGTGCATCCAGTGTGCTGGCGTTCCGCCGCGCCCAGTCGTAGATCAGCTCGATCGGCTCCACCAACTGCCGGCCCAGCGCGGTCAGCCCGTATTCCACGGATGGTGGCACGGTCGGGTGTTCTGTGCGGAGCACGATGCCGGCCGTCTCCATCTCGCGCAGGGTCTGGATCAGCATCTTCTTGGAAATGGCGGGCAGGCTTCGATGGAGCGCGTTGCTGCGGGCGGTGCCTTCATGCCGTACCGCCAAGGTGTGCAGCACCATCGATGTCCACTTCGTGCTGAACAGCTCCAGCACCCGCCGCGGGGCGCAATCCTCCCGCCATTCTTCTTCCGCGCTACCTGACTTCATGCCCTGGTTACCGTTTGGTGCCTTCTTTCGAAGCCGAGGCCGCTATTTTAAGGTGTGACCCTGCATTTGATGAGAAGGCGACATGATGAACCAGAACGCATTGGTGGTCGGCGCGACCGGCATTACCGGCAGCGCCCTCGTACGGGAACTGCTGCAGGCCGGTTGGCAGGTACATGGCATGGCACGCAGCCTGGCCAATCTGCCGGCCGGGGTCACCGGCGTATCGGCCGACCTGCAGGACGCACAGGCCACCCGCAGCGCACTGGCAGGGCTGTCCCCCACCCATGTATTCATCACCACCTGGTCCCGCCAGGCCAGCGAGGCCGAGAACATCCGCGTCAATGCGGCGATGGTACGCAACCTGCTCGACGCCCTGCAGCCGGCGGGTAGCGTGCAGCACGTCGCACTGGTGACTGGACTCAAACATTATCTCGGCCCGTTTGAAGCCTACGCCCAGGGCGTGCTTCCGCAGACGCCGTTCCGCGAAGAACAGCCGCGCCTGCCGGTGGAGAACTTCTATTACGCGCAGGAAGACGAAGTCTTTGCTGCAGCGGCGCGCGATGGGTTCACCTGGAGCGTGCACCGCCCGCACACCGTGATCGGCGCGGCCGTTGGCAACGCGATGAACATGGGAACCACCCTGGCGGTGTATGCCACCCTGTGCAAGACAACCGGGCGGCCGTTCTATTTCCCCGGCTCGCAGGCGCAATGGGATGGCCTGACCGACATGACCGATGCAGGCCAGCTGGCACGGCAGCTGCTGTGGGCGGCGCAGACGCCCGCAGCGGCCAACGAGGCGTTCAACATCGTCAACGGCGACATCTTCCGCTGGAGCTGGATGTGGGGCCGCATCGCGCACTGGTTCGGCCTGGACGCTGCCCCCTTCAACGGTGAGGTCCGCCCACTGGAGCAGCAGATGGCCGACGACGCCGCAACGTGGGCACAGCTGGCAGCGGAGCATGGCCTGGCCGAGGCGGACATCAACCGGCTGGTATCACCGTGGCATACCGATGCCGACCTGGGGCGTCCACTGGAAGTCGTCACCGACATGTCCAAGAGCCGGCGCATGGGGTTCCTGGATTACCAGCCCAGCGACGACGCTTTCTTTGCGCTGTTCCAGAAACTGCGCGACCAGCACCTGATTCCCTGAAGCACCGTGCGGAGCGGGCAGCTCACCCGCTCCGCCGCGCTGATCCGGGTTACGGCGTCGGCTTAACCGGATGCTGATGATCTGCGCCCGTGGGGTCTGGAATCTGAATGACGTTTCCCCGCTGCCACGCATCTGCACCTGCATCGACGGCAGGCGCGGCAATGTCCACGCGCTTGGCTTTCCTGGCATCGCTGTCCACCCCCAGCCGCTCGTCGCGCGCCCTGACCATGGCCGGATCCGCCTGGCCGTCCGCAGTGAAGCCCATCATCAACTGCGGCACGCCCAGCGGCAGTCGCTTGTCCTGATCGGTGTGCCAGGTGTGCCAGGTCTTTCCATAGGTGCCTACCAGCTTCTCCATCAAGGCGTGCTCTGCCACTTCCGGGATGCCAGGAGCCACCAACTGACCCGACCGCACCTCATGCACGTGGCTGTGCCAGAGCGCCTTCTCGGCCTCCGGCAGCCCCGCGAACAGTGCCCCGCTGATGATGTATTCCACGCCCATCAGCTTCGCATCGGCGACGTTACCGTCGTAGATCGCGCACTGGATGACTTCTTCGTTGAGGATGGCGCAGTAGTGATGCGCCTCCATCTGCACATCCGGCCGACCGTTGTAGAAATGGAAGCCGTCCAGATAGGCATTCAGGGCCTCGACCGGCGGCCGGTTCTGCAGCACTGCCGCACCGGCATCGAGCGCCTTGGTCTTCGCGCTTTCCTCCGCACCGGGCGCCTGCACCTTGGAGGGCGTGTCCGCGCCGCCACACGCAGTAAGCATCAGCGCCAGCGCGCCAGTCGTCCATGTGGTTTTCATCACGCACCTCCCGTAAGACCAACGCACTTCTTCTAAGCTCACCCGTGTCCCCACACCGTGAACCCGGTTTGGTAGAGCCGACGTGGTAGAGCCGACTTCAGTCGGCTGCCCTCCCTCCCCGCCCCACCTGCATGCCCCCTTCACCCTTCCTCCAGCGGACGCTAACGGACCCGCGCCTAACGTTGCGCTCCCACCCACCCCAGCCGGAGAATCCGCATGGCCATCAAGACCCTCGAAGACCTCTTCATCTACGAGCTGTCCGATATCTACAGCGCCGAAAAGCAGCTGACCAAGGCCCTGCCCCGCCTGGCCCGTGCTGCGACCAACCCGGATCTGGTGGCGGCCTTTGAGACCCATCTGGAAGAAACCAATGGCCAGATCGAGCGCATCGACCAGGTGGTCGAGACGCTGGGCATCCGCCTGAAGCGCATCAAGTGCGCAGCGATGGAAGGCCTGGTGGAAGAAGGCAAGGAAGTGATCGACAGCGTAGAGAAGGGCCCGGTCCGCGATGCGGCACTGATTGGTGGCGCGCAGAAAGTGGAGCACTACGAAATTGCCTCGTACGGCACCATCGCCGCGCTGGCCAAGCAGCTGGGCTACAAGGACGCCCTGCCGCTGCTGCTGGAGACCCTGGAAGAAGAAAAGGTCACCGACGAGAAGCTGACGATGATTGCCAAGGCAGGCGCCAAGGAGGCGGCTGCGGCGGGCTGATACCCGACGCAGTGACGATGGCCGCTGGGGTTGTCCGACCCCAGCGGCTCTCATCCTCGAAGCGGCCACGCAGGCGGCTTCCTAGAACGTGTAGTTCACCGTCAGCCGGACATTGCGCGGCTCGCCCCACGTGTACGTGCTGTACCAGTTGAAGATCGTGTAGTAGTGCTTGTCCAGCAGGTTGTTGACGTTGAGCGTGGCCGACAGCTGGTCGTTGAACTCATACCGCGCCATTGCATCCAGCAGCCAATACGGCTCGGTGCGATGCACCAGGCTGCCCCCATCAACCGGGTTGGTGATGGTGCCGAAGGTGGTGCCCTGCCAGCGCGCGCCGCCGCCGATGCTCAGGCCTGGCACGCCCCGCTGCAGGCGGTAGGTGGTGTGCACGCTGAACTGGTCTTCCGGCTCCAGCGTGGAGACCTTGGTCGACTGCTGGCGTGCGATCTTGTGCGCATAGCCGCCCTGCACCTGCCAGCCCGGCGCGACCTGGCCGGACATCTCCAGCTCGTAGCCCTTGGTACGCACGCCCATCAAGCCACGGTAGGCGATACCACCGCCGGGGGTCAGGCCGCCGCTTGGCTCGGCATAGTTGTCCTGCTCCAGCTGGAATACCGCTGCACTGGCGTTGAAACGCCCTTCCAGGAACTCCGCCTTCAGGCCGGCCTCGACGCTGCGCCCTTCCAGCGGATCCAGCACCCTGCCCTGCTCGTCCTGGTTGCCCTGCGGCTTGAAGATACTGCTGTAGCTGGCAAACACCGAGTAATTCTTGTTGAGGTCATAGACCACGCCGGCATACGGCACCACTACGCCACTTTCGTCGGTGTCCGGTGAGGTGTAATTGGCGATGCGGGTGCCCAGGATCAGCTTCAGCGGATCGGCCAGGTCGAAGCGGCCGACCAGGTACGCACCGCTCTCGCGGGTGACCTGGTTATCGCCGTAGCCCCACTGCCAGTCCGGCTCGGGCACATCGCCGGTCCAGCCGTAATAATCGTCGACGCTGCTCACGTATCCCGGCTGCGGCGAGTACCCGTTGTTGATCCAGCGCTTGCGCGACACGCTGCCACCGACCACCAGCTCGTGCTGGCGACCGAACCAGTCGAACTTGCCGCTGACATACAGGTCGGCGGCATTGCTGGTGGTCTTGCCCACGTACTTGCCCAGCCACATGCTCACGCCTTCACCGGTGACCGGGTCCGGGTTGCCGCCAGCCGCCGCGCCCAGCGGCGCGTCGTAGCCGTTGACCTGGTGGTTGAGCTGCAGCTTGGCCACCCAGTCGTTGCTGAAGGTATGTTCCAGCGTCGCGAAGGCGGTGCGGCTGTATTGCGCCCAGATGCTCCAGCGCGCGCCGTTGTTGAACGAGCGCGGCATCTTGTTGAAGTTGCCGGTCGTGTCCAGCAGCGGAATGCCGCCCCAGCTTGAACCCTGCGGATCACTGTCCTGATAATCAGCGCCGACGGTCAGCAGGGTGCTGTCATCGATGTCCGCTTCGAGGATGCCGTAGAACACCTGGTTTGTGCGCTGGTAATGGTCGACGTTGGAATGCTTGTCCTGCTGCGCCGCCACCGCGCGGCCGCGCACTCGTCCGCTTTCGGTCAGCGGGCCGCTCACATCCACATCGGCACGGTAGCTGTCCCACGAGCTGACCCCCAGACCTACGCTACCGGCCAGCTCGCGGGTGGGCTTCTTGCGGATCAGGTTGATCGTGGCGCCCGGGTCGCCCATGCCGGTCAGCAGGCCGGTGGCGCCCTTCAGTACTTCCACACGGTCGTAGATGGCCATGTCGCTGAGCGTATTGCCCGCCGAGTACGCCGAATCGCGCGCCATCGGAATGCCGTCGTACTGGAAGTTCTGCACCGCAAACCCGCGTGCGTAGTACTCGGTGCGCTCGCTGTCGTAGGTCACGATGCTGATGCCCGGGGTGACCTTCATGACATCGTCGATGCCGTTGAGGCCGAAGTCATTCATTTCCTGCCGGGTGATCACGCTGATCGACTGCGGAGTCTGCCGCGGCGTCAGCACCAGGCGGGTGGCGGTGGCGATGGTGCCGGGCGTATAGGAATCACTGCCCTCGGTTACGGTGCCCAGCTGGTTCGCGGTGACCTGCACGGTCTGCAGCGTGCGGGACGCCTCGTCGTCGGCCTGCGCCGTGGTCTGCTGTGCATGGGCGGCAGAGGTCAGCAGCCCCAGGGCAAGACCGGCCAAGATGGCCTGGGTCAAGGGGGAAACAGCGGGGATGGCGCGGAACGGGACAACGGACACGGCAAGGCCTCCAGGCAGGAATGAATCCCTCTGGCGGCGGCTTGAGGTAAAGGAATGGGCGGCATGATGACGCAAATGTGACGACGGCGGTAGATGGCTTGGGTTTGAACACGCAGGTAGCCAGCTCCATTTCGCGCAGCGAAGTGGAGCTGGCACCATCACGGCGCCCTGTTTCGGGCGCTGTGGCCGAATCGGGCACCGCAGCCGACTGAAGTCGGCTCTACCCTCGGAAGCCCCGTGGCTGCCCCTGCGGGCTCAGTTGACCTGCACTTGTCCCAGCGGCAGGCGACGCTGTGTGTCCTGGCCGTCGTTCTGGGGGGCGATGTTGCGGCGGCCCGGTGCGTCGTCGGCCAGCGCCAGGCGCAGCGAGTAGCTGCCTGCCGCCAGCGTGCCGGGCACGGTAAACGTTGTGCTGCGTGCCTGCACCGTGCCGGGCATGATCTCGCTCAGGGCCACGGCCGGGATGGAGGTGCGGGCCTTGGTGCTGCCGTCGGCCGCCACCCAGTGCAGTTCCACGTGATATGCGTTGTACAGCGGGGCTGAGCCATGGTTGGTGATGTCCAACTGCAGCGCGGCCTGCTGGCCTCGCACCTGGGTAGTGGGCCAGGTCACCTTGGTAATGCCCAAGCGATAGCCGAGGTCGCGCTTGATGTCCTTCAGCTTGCTCGCATTGCCGCTGGTTTCGTGGGCACCCGCCGGGCCGAGGAAGCTGAAGTGATAATCGCGCAGCAGCTTGCGCACGTTGGCGGTGCGGTTGATCCAGGTGCTCTTCTGGT
This sequence comes from Stenotrophomonas sp. 169, assembly GCF_014621775.1. Taxonomy (NCBI): domain Bacteria; kingdom Pseudomonadati; phylum Pseudomonadota; class Gammaproteobacteria; order Lysobacterales; family Lysobacteraceae; genus Stenotrophomonas; species Stenotrophomonas sp. 169. The sequence continues at coordinate 1,909,486 of NZ_CP061204.1, read as the reverse complement.
CGGTGTTGGGGCTCTCGCCGCTGATCGGATTGACCATCCAGTTCTGGCGCGCCGCCGGCACCTCGTTGGTCAGGCCGTACTCCAGGTTCCACCAGCCATCGTCGCTGCAGTCCGGCATCTGCGGGCTGAAGGCATTGCACTTGCCAGTGAAGGACGGGAAGTAATCTTCGTGGAAGCCGAACATAGCCGAGCCCACGTCCGATGCCCGCGCATAGCGCGTCTGCAGCGGGGTCTTGATGAAGGCTGCCGTATACGCGTCACGGATCAGCGAGCGTGTCTGCGCGTTCGGCTGCAGGTCGTCGCACCCGCTGGTGTGCCACTCGCCCCAGAACCCCAGCAAGCCGACCTGGATCGCGGTGATGCGCGGATCGCCGTCGAAGCGTGCGGCCAGCGCCTGCACGAACTGCTGCATCTGCTGTCGCGCCGCCGGGTTGTTGTAATCCAGGCTGCGGATGGGGCCATCGGAATCGCACTTGGCGCGTACCGTGTACGGAATATTGAGCGGCGCCTGTTCCAGGAACTTGGGATAGTCGCGCTCGTTCTCACCGCCGGTGTAATGCGCGTCGATCTGGCTGGCGGCACTTTCCGGATAATCGGCCACCGGGCGCAGAACGAAGGTAGCCAACGGATCGTCGGCGAGGATCGGCTGCAGGTAATGGGTTTCCACGGCATTCCAGTCGAATACCTGGTCTGCGGTTTCGATGATCCGCCACGGCAGGTACACGTGATAGATGTGCGCACCGTGGAAGTTGTCCACGCCGCCATCCACGGCATAGGAACTGCCCCACAGCATGAAGCCGCGGTGCGGGTTGTCGAACTCCTGGGTGGATACGGCCGGGGTCAGGGTGCCGGCGTGGGCACAGGCGGCGCTGAGCGCGCTCGCCAGAACAGCGGCAGCCAAGGCTGCGCGGACGGGACGTGACGACATGGACTTACCTCTTCAGGTGCGCGGGGAAAGACGGCAACGAGGGGCGGTGCATGCGGGCTGTCAGTCGTCAGGCCGCATCTATGGCGGGATTGACGGTAGCTTATGTTTCGTTATGCATCAATAGCGAAATATAACGAGCGCATCACAGTTTCGATAACAAGGTCGACGCATGTCCTCTGGCACGGGGAACCGCCAATACGGCTGGCTACGCTTGGGATCCCTGTCCTGATCGCGCACTCGCATGCCTCCGCTTGGCCACCCTGCCCCACCACCACCCGCCTTGATGTCGGCGCTTCGCCATCCGCTTGCGCGCGTCGCTGCCATCATGCTCATCGGGGCTCTCGCCCACTTCCACTGGCTGTCCTTCCCGTGGCGGATGCCAGTGGTGGGTGCTCTTGCGGTCGGTCTGGTCTGGCTGGAGACGCGCTCATGGGACGCCTGCGGGCTGAAGCCGCGCTCCCTGCGCGCGACACTGGGCTGGATCGTCCTGTTGCTGGTGACCGTGATCGGGCTGGTCAATCCCTTCGTGCAGCCGCTGATGGATCAGCTGACCGGAACCAAGGCCGACTACAGCGGCTACGGGGCGCTGCGTGGAAACATCGCCGCCGCCGCCCAGCTCGTCGGCGGTGCGTGGCTGAGTGCCGCCGTGGGGGAGGAACTGGTGTTCCGTGCCTTCTTGATGCATCAGCTGGAGCGCTTGGTGGGCCGCCTGCGCGGCGGGATACTGCTCGCCGCGCTGCTGGGTGGCGCGGCCTTCGGCCTGATGCACGCGTCGCAGGGCCTGTCCGGCGTCCTGCTTACCGGCGTGGTCGGCGTGCTCTTCGGCTATGTGTATCTGCGCTCCGGGCGCAATCTGTGGGCGATGATCGTGGCGCATGGCCTGACCGATACATGGGGCGTCGCTACGCTGTATCTGGGGTGGTATTGATACGGCAGCGTGCAGTGCGCCTCGCAACGTCCCGACGACGCGCTCACAACGTGCCGCTCAGTGCATCGCGCGAGGTCTTCAGCAGATCGCGCCCTGCCACCAGCAGACCCTCTACCAGATGCTCGCCGATCACCGGCTCGTCGGCTCCGTCGGCGGCGTCGATATGCGCGGCATGGAGGATCTCCAGAATGGCGTCCAGACCGGAGAGCTTGCGCTCGATCATCATCAAGTGAGCGCGTTTGCCGCCATTGATGTGACCGGGCTGCGGGGAGGCTGATGGCACGGCGGGATGCCCGGCGTACTGCGCGTCTTCCTGGGCCTTCAGGATGCCTTCAAGACGGCTGACGAAACGCGGCGGAAGGTCGTGTACGGCTTCGCCGATCACAGCGTACAGGCGTGCGCCGGCAGTGAGTTCTACAGACATGAAAGGCCTCGCATGCGGCCGCCAGCGCACAGGCGCTGGGCGGCGGACGGTGCGGGTTGCCATACCGGTGTCGTACAAAGCAGTTAACCGGCGGATCATGCGATCCCCCGCACCGTCCGCCAAAAGGATGGCACGAGGGCGCATGCTCCGCCGTGCCCGAAGGCGACAACAGAGATGCTTTGCTAACGACGTTCGGGATGGCAGTCCCGGCTGGCCCTGCGGGTCAGCACCGACATCGTGGGCGGGACGGCCTTGAGCGTCCATGAGGATTGCTGCGTTTCTCGTCATGGCATCGCATCAGAACCAAGGCGTTGCTGACAGTGGTCGCGACGGGCGGCCTCGCCCGCAGGGCGTCGAGCGCTACCTATGTGAGCGGGCAAGCCTGGACAACGAGCGCTTCGGTCATCCCACGTCTGAACATCGGTGATGGGCCACGCGGCAAGCCATGTTCTTCCGCTACCAGTCGGACGAAGGTCTCACCGTCATCCCACATCTTCAGCTGTGGCGGCGCGTTTGCAAACGTCCGCGCTGCCAAGGCCAGAAACGGGTGCAGCACCGTCTCCCAGCGGGCGAAGTAAATGCTGCGATCGTGCTCAGAACGTGCCAGCGCCTGACAAAACGCCCGGCAGCCCGGATGCGCGGCAAGGCGCGCCATGCCCTCCAGGATCCGCTGCAACGCCTTGGCGGTAGGGGCGCTGTTCGGCAGGTCCACGTCCGCGGCAGGGAGTCCATCAAGGTGGCCGTCCATCACCACCCGGTAAAGGGATTCCTTGTCACGGAAATATGCGTAGATCGTCGCCTTGGTGATTCCGCACCCTTCTGCAATGCGATTCATCGTCGCGTTCTCGAAGCCGCAGTGCGCAAACACCGTACTGGCGGCCTCCAGAATGCGTTGCCGACTTCTCGACCTCGCATCTTCCCAGCGCATCGCCGTTCTGCTGGCACTGCGCGCGGGCCCGCAGATGCTCACAGGCGTTTGAACAACGCGCTGGCATTTACTCCGCCGAAGCCAAACCCGTTGGTCAGCGCGAACTGGATGTCGGCCTTCTGGGGGTGCCCGCAGACAATCGACAGCCCAGCGGCGAGCGCATCGGGATGCTCCAGGTTGAGCGTGGCAGGCACGATCTGATCGCGCAACGCAAGCACCGTAAAGATCGCCTCAATGCCACCCGCAGCACCCAGAAGATGTCCCGTGCTCGACTTGGTGGCGGCGATCAGCAGATCGGCACGCGAACCAAACAACGCACGCATGGCGGCAAGCTCTGCCCGATCGCCCACCTGGGTCGAGGTTGCGTGCGCGTTGATGTGGTGGACCTGGTCCGGAGAAATGCCGGCCTGGGTCAGCGCAATCTCCATCGCCCGCCGCGCGCCGCTGCCGTCGTCGGGCCCGGCAGTAAGGTGATACGCGTCCGACGTCGTGCCATAGCCGACCAGTTCTGCCAGTGGCGTAGCACCGCGCGCCAGCGCATGATCCAGCCGCTCGATCACCAACAGCCCTGCCCCTTCAGACATGACAAACCCGTCCCGCTGCTCATCAAACGGGCGAGACGCGGCGTGGGGCGTGTCATTGAACGACGTGCTCAACGCCTTGGCAGCAGCGAAGCCGCCCAGACTGACCCGGTGCATCGCGGCCTCGGCGCCGCCGCACAGCGCGATGTCCGCCTCGCCGGAACGAATGAGGCGCGCCGCATCACCGATCGCTTGGACGCCTGCCGCGCAGGCCGTGACAGGGGCGCCCTGCGGACCCTTGAAGCCATAACGGATCGACGCCTGCCCCGCCGCCATGTTGGCCAGGAACGTGGGCGCAGTGAACGGCGACAGCCGGCCAGGCCCCCGGCTTTCGTTGGTGTGGACGGCATTGACGATCGATCCGAACCCACCGATGCCGGTGGCAATCACCGTCGCGGTTCGCAGCAGCCCGCGCTCATCCGCTTCGCGCCAGCCCGCCTGTTCGAGCGCTTCGTGGGCGGCGACCAGCGCGAACTCGACAAACCGATCCATCTTCTTGAGGTCCTTCGGCGCGATGATGCCGGTGGAATCAAAGCCCGCTTCCGGGTCTTGAAGACGATCAGGTACGCGACCACCGACTGCACAGCCGGTTCCCTCCGCAAGCTCGGCACCCAGCGACCCGATGCCAGAGCATCCGGCCAACAGGCGCGACCAAACCGTTTCAACGCCGCAGCCGAGTGGGCTGACCGCGCCCATTCCGGTCACCACGATGCGATCTTTGTCAGCAATGCTCATGAGTCACTTCCCATATAAAAGAGGTCCGGGTCGCTGTCAGACAGCGGGGGCTTTTCCCGCCCGGACCTTGAACCAGATGGCATACATCGCCGGGAGGAACACCAGCGTCATCACCGTGCCGGCGATGGTGCCGCCGATCAACGTGTAGGCGAGCGTTCCCCAGAACACCGAGTGGGTCAGCGGAATGAACGCAAGCACCGCCGCCAGGGAGGTCAGGATCACCGGGCGCGCGCGATGCACCGTCGCCTCGATGATGGCGTGGAAGGTCTCCATCCCGGCTGCTTCGTTCTCGTGGATCTGCCCGATGAGGATGAGCGTGTTGCGCATCAGGATGCCCGACAGGGCAATCAAGCCCACCAGCGCATTGATGCCGAACGGCTGCTGGAACAGCAGCAGGGTCGGCACCACGCCGATCAGCCCCAACGGACTGGTCATGAAGACCATGATCATCGCCGAGATGGAGCGCACCTGCAGGATGATGATCAGCAGGGTCACCGCCAGCATGATCGGGAACAGCGGCAGCATCGCGCTCATGGCCTTGCCGGATTCCTCGATGGACCCCGCCTGGGTAATGGCGTAGCCCTCGGGCAGCGAGGCAATGAGCGGCTCAAGCTGCATGCTGATCGCGGTGGATACGTCCGGTGGCTGCAGCGCATCGTCAATGTCACCGCGCACGGTGATGGTGGGAACGCGATCACGACGGCGCAGCACCGGCTCTTCCATCCGGACCTCCACCGCGCCGATCTGGGACAGGGGCACGCGCTGGCCAGCCGCCCCGACCAGGGTGAAGTCCGCAATCCGAGCAGGATCCAGCCGTGTTTCCCCGCCGGACCGCGCCACCACTTCAACGGTGCGGATGTCCTCGCGAACCGCCGTCACCGGCACGCCACTCAGGAAGAACTGCAGCTGCTGCGAAACAGAGGCCGAGGTCATCCCCATCGCCTGCAGGCGGTCCTGATCCAAGGTGAAGTGCAGCGTCGGCGTGCGCACGCCCCAGTCGCTGTTGACGGTGCGCATCATCGGGCTGGCGTGCAGGGTCTGCTCGACCTTGGCCGCGATGCCACGGATCACGTCGACATCTGGTCCGCTGACCCGATAGGCCACGGGATAAGGCGAATAAGGACCAAACACCAGCTGCGTCACACGCACGCTTGCTTCCGGTGCCAGCCCCTCGGACACCGCCTGACGCAGCTTTGCTTTCAGGGAATCGCGCTGTTCCTGGCTGTCGGTACGCACCACGATCTTGGCAAACGCGGGATCCGGTAGTTCCGGCGAGATGGCCAGATAGAACCGTGGCGCCCCTTGGCCGATGTAGGCCGTGACGATCTTCGATTCTTCCTGCGCAGAAAGCCATTTCTCGACCTTCCGCGTCGCCAGGCTGGTCTGTTCGATGGCCGTGCCGTAGGGCATCTGCACTTCGACCAACACCTCCGGGCGATCAGAGATAGGGAAGAACTGCTTCTTGACCAACCCCATCCCCACCACCGAAAGCACGAACAGCGCAATCACCGAGCCAGCGGCAAGCCACTTGCGCGCAATCACACGCGCCAGGATCGATCGGAAACGGTGGTAGCGCGGCGTGTCGTAGAGACTGCTGTGCCCGCCTTCGACGGTCTTGAGTTCGGGCAGCAGCTTCACGCCCAGGTAGGGCGTGAAAAACACCGCGACCACCCACGACACGATCAGCGCGATGCCCACGATCCAGAACATGTTGCTGGTGTATTCGCCCGCGGTGGACCGGGCAAAGCCATTGGGCATGAAGCCCACGGCGGTCACCAGCGTGCCCGCCAACATGGGCGCTGCCGTGTGACTCCACGCGTAGGCCGATGCCTTGACCCGGCTGTAGCCCTCTTCCATTTTGACCACCATCATTTCGATGGCAATGATCGCGTCGTCGACCAGCAGGCCGAGTGCCAGGATCAACGAACCCAGCGTGATGCGGTCAAAGTTCTTGCCGGTGGCGGCCATCACCATGAACACCGCAGCCAGCGTCAGCGGCACGGCCGCTGCCACTACCACACCCACCCGCCAGCCCATGCTGACGAAGCAGACCAGCATCACCACCAGCAGCGCGGCGAAGAATTTCATCATGAACTCGTCTACCGACGAGCTGATGTTCACCGCCTGATCGGTGACCTTGTCCAAGGCCATCCCCACCGGCAGCCCGTCGTTGATCTTCTTGACCTCTGCATCGAGGGATTCACCAAGATCCAGGCCATTCCAGCCGTCACGCATGACGATGCCCAGCAGCATGGCCGGCTCGCCACCGTTGCGGATCATGAAGGTCGACGGATCCTCATAACCCCGCTTGACGGTGGCAATGTCCCGCAGCTTGAGCGTCCTGCCCTGTGCCACGATGGGCGTATCCCGGATCTTTTCCAGCTGATCCAGCGCACCATCCAGGCGAATGAATATCTGCGGCCCTTTGGCCTCCACAGAGCCGGCTGGCGTAAGGGCGTTCTGGCCGTTCAGCGCCCCGAACACGTCCTGCGGTGTGATGCCGAGGTTCGCCAGCCGCTCATGGGACAGCTCCACATAGATGCGCTCGGACTGCTCGCCGATGATGTTGACCTTCTTTACACCGGGCACGTGCAGCAATCGCTGGCGCAGGGTCTCCGCATCGCGCGCGAGTAAACGGAAGGGCTCCCCCTTCGCTTTCAAGGCGAACAGCGCGAAGGTGACATCCGCATATTCGTCGTTGACCATCGGACCGATGACGCCCGCCGGCAGATTGGCGGCTTCGTCTGCCATTTTCTTGCGCGCTTGATAGAACTCTTCCTGCACGGCCGAAGGGGGCGTGCCGTCCTGCAACGTCAGCGTGGTGAAGGACAATCCCGGTCGGGTGTAGGTTTCGCTGCGGTCGTACCACCGCAGCTCCTGCAGGCGCTTTTCCAGCTTCTCGGCGACCTGATCCTGCATTTCCGTCGGCGTGGCGCCCGGCCACGCCGTCACGATGGTCATGACTTTGACGGTGAACGCGGGGTCCTCGGCGCGGCCGAGCTGGAAGAACGAGACGATGCCGGCAACAGAGATCAGAAAGATCAAAAAGACCGTAATGGCGCGCTCGCGTACCGCAAGCGCTGACAGGTTGAAGCCACTCACGGACGCACTCCGTCTGCCGCGGCGCTGCTGGCCGTGTCAGCCAATCGAACCAGCTGGCCTTCGCGCAGCAGATGGGCGCCAAGGGCCGCCACGCGATCCGATGCGTTCAGGGCACCCGCAACCAGGGCGTGGTCATCGCTGAATTGCTTGACCGCTACCGGCATCCAACGGGCTTTGAGCGGCTTACCGTCGATCACCCACACGCCGGGGCCGGTGCCAGGATCGAACAGCGCACCCAACGGTACTTCAACGCCTGCGGACGCGCCGGCAGGTACAGCACCGGCCATCTCTACGGCCACTGTTGAACCCAAGGGCAGCGCCGTGCCGCCCTCTTCCAGGGTGTAGCGCGCTTCAAACGTGCGGGTTGCGGGGTCGGCCGATTCGGAGAGCACGCGCAACCGGGCGGGAATCTTGACGCTCCCCCCGAACGCGGACGCCGAGGCTACCGAGCCGATCGAGGGACGCAGCGTCTCGGGCAGTTGGACCAGCGCCTCTCGACTACCTGCACGGGCAAGCCGGGCGACGATCTGTCCCGCCGCGACGACCTGGCCGGGCTCCGCAGCGATGGACATCACCACCCCATCGGCATCGGCGACGAGCACGGTGTACTGGCTGGCATTGCGTGCAACCCCGGATTGCGCCTCGGCCGCCTTGAGCTGCGCCGATGCTGCATCCGCCGCGGCTTTGATCTGATCGTAGGCCGACCGGGATACGACGCCCTTGGTCGCCAGATCGCGATACCGCGCTTCGTCCGCGGTGGCCTGCACGCTTTGCGCCCGGGCCGCGATAACGGCTTGCTGTTGCGAGGCCGCTGCCAGGTTCAGATCAAGCGGATCAATCCGGTAGAGCACATCGCCGCGCCTGACGGTCTGACCGGTCTCTACGAGGCGCTCGGTGACTTTGCCCCCCACGCGAAAGGCGAGATCGCTCTGCACGCGGGCGGCGATGGTACCGGTAAACGTGCGCGCGTTTCCTGCGGCCGGTTGCACCTGAGCAACCCGGACGATGGGCGGAGCGGTCCGGGGGTCGACGTCTTCCGACTTTCCGCACGCCACAAGGAACAACGGAACAACACAGGAGAGGGCTGAAACTACAAGACGGCGCCGCATACGGTCTTCCGGAATGGGATATCCGGATGCATTCTGTTCCTAGTGACCATTTTCGTCAACCGTCACTATCGCTGTGGCGCAAGGCTCCGCAGGACCAGCTGCTGCAGCGCTTGAGGGTGTTCAGCGTGCAACGCCTTCAGATGGGGAAGCGTTACGGGGTTCAGGTACGGGGCCAGCACCTGATAGACCGCGTGGCTCGTCATCTGCAGGTCTGACACGGTCTCGAACTCGCCCGATGTACGCCCCTCTTTGAGGATGTCCTCGACCTGTTTCCGGATGCGGGCCTGGTAGGCCTGCGCCGAGGGCCACTGATCGGTCGCGGCCGCGACCGCGATTTCGTAGAGGCGCCGGTCCTGTAGAAACAGCCGAAGACTGGACTCGACAATCACCGTGAACAGCACCAGCAGCTTCTCTGGCGGCGCAGCCGTCGCACTGAGCGCCTGATGCACGTCCGCTTCGATCTGACTCAAGCAGTTCGCACAGATCAGTTCGCCAATGGCCTGCTTGGACGGGAAGAACTTGTAGATGTACGCCTTCGAAAAGCCGATGGCCTTGGCCAGGTCGGACACCGTGGTCTTGTCATAACCGTAGTGGCTGAAGTGCGCCGTGGCCGCCTCGATGATCTGGGTGCGCACATCATGCTCAGCGGGGCCGCGGACGGTCTCGGGCGCTGCGGAGAGTGGAATTGTCATTGCGGGAGGTTAGCGCTGCTCGGTTTTGTGGGCAAATGGTGGCAGGGGCACCGGAGCAGAAAACCCGTGCCGCCTGGCTGCCCACACCACCCCCAGCGCCGCTACCAACAGCCCCAGCAAGACCGGCGGGAAACCGTGGACGCCCACCCGCTCAAGCAGCACGCCTCCCACCAGGGCGCCTCCGGCAATCGCCAGGTTCCACGCCGTGACCAGCATCGCCTGCGCGACATCTGCAGCGTCCCCTGCCACGTTGGCCAATGCTGTCTGGAACAGCGTCGCCGACCCACCGAACGCCAGGCCCCAGGCTGCCACAGCCACATACACGACCTTGGGCGCATCACCGGCCACGCCGAGCGCCAACGCGGCCATTCCGAACAACGCCATGCTGGCGAGCGTCAGTGCACGCAGCCGACGGTCGATCAGTACGCCAATGATCCATATCCCCAGCAGCGACGAGAGGCCGAACACCAGCAGCACCACGTCTGTCCGCTCCACCATGCCCGCCGCCGCCAGAAACGGCGCGATGTAGGTATAGAGAACGTTATGCGCCAACACGAAAGCCAGGACGACGAACAGGACCGGGCGCACGCCGGGCAACGTGAAGACCTGTCGCAGCGACGACGCCCTGCCGGCGGGCTGGCCTGCAAAATCTGGCAGTTTGATGCGCGCCCACACCATGAGCACCAGCGCCAGCGCGCTCATGATGCCAAAGCACATCCGCCAGCCGACCAGATTGCCAATGTAGGTGCCGGCGGGCACGCCCAGCGACAGCGCCAACGGTGTGCCGACCATCGCAACCGCAATCGCACGGCCCTTCTGATGGGCCGGAACCATGCGCGCGGCGTAACCGGCCAGCAGCGCCCACACCAGTCCGGCCGACACGCCCGCCACAAAACGCGCCGCCATGGTCAGGACATAGCTGGCAGAAAATGTCGTCACGGTATTGGCCACTACAAAGCCCGCAAGGGCCGCCAACAACAGGGGTCGGCGACGTAGGCCCTGCGTCGAGGCCGTCAGTGGAATCGCCGCCAACAGGGAACCCACGGCGTAGAGGGTGACGGTCTGCCCGACCCAGGCTTCAGACACCGCCAGACTGTGCGCCATCTGCGGCAACAGACCAGCAGGCAGCGCTTCGGTCAGGATGGTAATGAACGCCGCCATCGCCAGCGCCAGCAGCGACGCCAGCGGCAGGCGCCCTTGGGCGGCAGAGCCCCTCTGCGTCGTCAGGGTTGCGGGGCGGCCGTCAGCCAACATGGGACGGAACTCAGCCTGCTCGACACGCTGGGCCAGCGATGAAGGCCGGAGATGTTCGCGCAGAGAAATTGGATGACGCGCCATGGCATTGAACTCGTTTCGTGGGTCAGGTCATGACGATAGATACCGGGCGATTAAAGAAAAACTGGGCTACAGTTCCTCGATGTGCGGAACACCTTGTCCGCAATGGACAGTGAAGAAATCATGGACAGCCTGAGTGGCTTCGTGGTGTTCGTGCAGGTCGCCGAAACGCGGAGCTTCGTCGCGGCGGGACGGCTGTTGGGCGTATCGGCGTCGGCGGTGGGGAAGAGCGTAGCGCGGCTGGAAGAGAAGCTGGGGGTGCGCTTGTTCCACCGCAGCACGCGCAGCGTCACGTTGACGGCCGAGGGCACGCTCTTCCTGGAGCGCAGCCGCCGCATCCTGGCTGAGATCGAGGCAGCCGAAATGGAACTGTCGCAGGCCAGCGCCGCCCCGCGCGGACGGCTGCGGATCAGCCTGCCGCTGGTCAGCTCGCTGGTGCTGCCGGTGCTCGGCGAGTTCATGCGTGCATACCCGGAGATCGAGCTCGATCTGGACTTCACCGACCGGATGGTCGACGTGATCGAAGAAGGCTTTGACGCGGTGGTTCGCACGGGCGAGCCGGCCGATTCACGCCTGTCGGCCCGTCGGCTGGGCGCCTTCCAGATGCGACTGGTGGCCTCGCCGGCGTATCTGACGCGTCGAGGGACACCGATGGCGCCAGACGATCTACGGCAACACACCTGCCTGCACTACCGCTTTCCCAACAGCGGCAAGCTGGAGACCTGGGCACTGGGGCAGGCATCAGGTGACCCAGAGTTACAGCTGCCCACGTCGATGATCTGCAACAACATCGAGACGCGCGTCTGTTTTGCACTGCGCGGGCTTGGGATTGCCTACCTTCCGGACTTCGCGGTGCGCGAGCCGTTGGCTGATGGCCGGCTCACGCCGATCCTGAGTGACTACGTGCAGCGCAGCGGCGTGTTCCATGTGCTGTGGCCGGCGAGCAAGCATCCCTCGCCGAAGATCCGGGCACTCGTTGATTTTCTCTGTGAGCGGGTGTTTCCGGATGTGGAGAGCAGGGGAATTTGAGTGGTCAGTCGGCTGTATCGCTCACTTTTTCGGATGCGGCCCTAATCCCAGGGCATCACCGTCAGGCCAGCCGCAACGCAATCCTGAAATGCACCGATAAGCGCCTTAGAGCGAGACACCAGAGATGTAACGGTACTCTTGCGTCTTCCCCTCATAGCCCCACGCGTCTGCATGCACTTCGTGGATCACGATGTAACTCGCAGGTGCCAGTGGGCCGAAGATTTCAGCCACCGCATCAAAGACCTGACGGACGTACTGGGACTTTTCATTCTTGGTGTTGGTCCCCTCGGTTACTTTGATGTCCAGGTAGAACGTCACCACGTCCTGCCCCGCAACACGCTTGCCACCGATGTACCAGCTTTCAGGCGACGTTGCCTTTATCTCGACTGAAGTGAGCTCGCGCTTCTTGCCGAGCACGGTCGCCGTAAGCTCCGTGAGGACACGAGCGACGTCGTCTGACTGGGCTTGCGATGCGTCCGCAGAGACATGAAAACTGAGATACGGCATACCGGAACTCTCCGAAGGTGGTGAACGCGCTCACTGAAGTGTACCGGACCGGGATGTTCAGTCATGCGCGCGTCCGCGGGGCCCGCATTTCCTCGATATCTACCACTCGACAAAGCGCAAGCCACTGAAAGACCGATAGCTCGCGCCCATCTCAAACACTTTTGCTATAAGGCCGGCGACCTCACCTATGGCGACCTGTTTTGAATACGAGCCGCGCTCTTCGATGACGGGAAAGTCGACAAGAACGATAGTGAGATGACTCGCATCTTCAACGTCGTCTGGAATGCCCTCGGTAAAATAGAACTGGACTGTGTTTCCGGAACCATCCGTGATACCGAGAAAGTTACCCTCCACCCCTCGGACTTCATCGGACCAGACCAACTGCGTCTGCGCGAGATCAAGCTCCACGGGGGCATCAGACGTTGGCCCTTCGCCACAGTCATTCCAGTGCACCTTCATGCCATTCCCTTATTTTCCAGTGCCAGTGTTTGAGTCAAGTACCCTGCCCGGCTTGTTGCGGCATGCCCTCTGAAGGCTCGCTCATCCACCGCCTCTGCAGGTACAGCACCACGAGGGCCAGCACCGCGGCCGACGCGCCCGTCAGCGGGACGTAAGCCAAGGTCGCAAAGCTTATCGTGAGGCCTCCCAGCGCACCACCCAGCGCGGTCCCCAGATTGAAGGAAGCGATATTCAATCCCGCTGCCACCGAACTGTAGGCAGGAATGAAGCGCTGCGCCAGCCGGAGCAGTCGAAGGGTCAGCAGGGTCACAATAGAAAAGAAACAGATGCCCAGCGTGCCGATCAGCATCATCATCGGGACCGGCATGCGTGCGAAGCCGTACAACCCCAGCAGATTCAGCGCCAATGCGATCAACGCAAATCGGATACTGCGATCCACGTCCATCGCGTCGGCAAGGAATCCGCCCAGCAGATTGCCTGCGATCGCACAGACGCCGAACAACAACATCCCCAGGCTCAGCCACTGCATATTCACCGCGGTTACCTGCTGCAAGTAGGGCGAAACGAACGTAAAGAACGCGAAGGTGGCGATGCTGACGAGTGCGCCGATACTGGCCGTCACCAGCAGCTGGGGATGGGCGACAGCCTGAATGCCCTTCCACGCGCCACCGCCGGTTGAGCCCACCGCGACCTCGCCGCGTGGCATGGACAGTGCCAATCCAAGCATCCCCCCCACACTGAGCACGCCGATAGCCAGGAAAACCAGTCGCCAACTCCACAGGCTTCCCAGGTAGGTGCCCAGGGGAACACCGATTGCCAATGCAAGCGTCAATCCGATCCACACCACCGACAGCGCCCGGCCTGACCGCCGTGGATCCACCAGCCTTGTCGCTGCGTCGGAGGCCACCGCCATGAAGACGCCGTGGCCCAAGCCGACCACGAAGCGAACAACCAGCAGGAACACCAGATTGGGTGACGCGCTCATCATCAAGCTGCCCACCCCAAGCAACGCCGTTGCCAGAAGCAGGATGTTCCTGTCCCGCCAGTGGGCGACCAGCGCAGTGAGGAAAGGCGCACCGATGGCGGCGCCCAGTGCATAGGCGGCGATGGCCGTGCCGACCAGAGAGATCGGCGCGTCAAGGTCGTCGGCAAGCGTGGTCAACAGGCCAGCGACAACGAACTCGGAAAGGCCGAACGCGAATGCGCACAGCGAAAACACATAGATGGCGGCAGGCATTGAAGTTCCTCGACAGCGATGCCGCCGAAGCGTAGTGGCTGGCGTGGCGCTGGTGAAGGACGCTCTACATACCGCAGCAAGACGCGGCGCGTCTTGTCAGGTCAGGACGCTGACAGACTCTGCAGGATCGTCTGTATCAGTCGGTCGCGGAGTGTGGATGCCCGGGTTTCGTTCCACGCCATGAACAGGTCCAGGCGGGCCATTTCATCGGATGGGTCCGCCTGGAGTGGGCGGAACACTACGTCTTCCCGCGCAGTCGTCGCCAAGGACGCGGGGAGCAGTGCCACACCAAACCCGGCGGCCACCAAGGCGATCAGGGTCTGCATCTGTCGGCCGTGCTGCACGATGTTGGGAACGAACCCTGCTGCCTGGCAAAGGCTGATGAGCTGGTCATGGAACCCCTTGCCGAGCGTCCGCGGTGAGGCGACGAACGCGTCATCCTTGAGCGACGCCAGCTCAATGGTCGGGGCCGATTCCAGCCGATGGCCGGCGGGTAGCGCCACGTAAATCGGTTCGCTGGACACGGTGGCCATGCGCAGGTGCGGGACAGACGTTCCTGGCGTCCGCATGAATCCGATATCCGCCCTGCCCTGTTCCAGCGCGATGACCTGCTCCTGGGTCGTGGCCTCCACCATGGTGAACGCAACGCCCGGGCAGGCGTTTCGAAAACCGCGCAGTGCTCGTAACAGAGGGGTATAGGGCGCAATGTTGATGAAAGTCAGCGTGAGGTGGCCCTCAATCCCCTGCGCAACCCGTCGCGTCTGCGCTACCCCCTCCTCCAAAGCGCTCAGGGCGGTGCGCGCCGTGACAAGAAATGCCGCACCGGCCGGGGTCAGCGCCACACTGCGATGGGTGCGCACGAAGAGAGGTGCACCGACAGCGCTCTCAAGCTTGCGGATCGCCTGGCTCAGCGGGGGCTGCGCCATGTGCAGCCGCTCGGCAGCCCGATTGAAATGGAGCTCTTCGGCGACGGCAACGAACTGTTGGAGCAGGCGGGTCTCTATCACTGAAGCGCCACACCTCTGGTTTCCCTGGATCGGGCGTGTTCAACATAGCAAATCAGTGAGCGGATGATCGCCCCTTCCGGGGCCGATCATCCATCTCTAAAGGTCAGGTAGCCCGCGCGTAGTCGGTGTATCCCTCTGCGCCGCCGCCGTAGTACGTCGCGCGATCAGGCAGCGCGAGCGGAAGGTCGCTCTCCAGGCGCTCGACCAGGTCGGGGTTGGCAATGAAGGGCTGGCCGAAGGCTGCCAGATCGATTACTCCCTCCTCGACCAGCCTCAACGAGGATTCGCGGGTCATGCCACCGGCCAAGATAACGACGTCTCCATAAGCACGCTTGAATGTGCGCAGGAACGCTTCGTCGAGAGCTGACTCGCCATGGGAGAAATTGTTGTTGAGGTGGACGTACGCGAGATCCCGGGTGCCCAACTCATTGGCGAGGTACAGATAACTGGCCTCGTTCTCCGCGTACTCCGGCATGTCGAACTGACGATTATTCGGAGCCAGGCGGATACCCACCCTGCTCGACCCGATCCGGCTGGCGATCGCATCGACCGTGTCCAGGATCAGGCGCGCCCGATTCTGCAGCGAACCACCGTAAGCATCCGTCCGGTCATTCGTCACCGGGTTGAGGAACTGCTCGAACAGGTAGCCGTTGGCAGCGTGGATCTCGACCCCATCGAAGCCGGCCTCGCGCGCCCGCTGGGCCGCCTCGACAAAGTCGCTCACAACCCGTTGCACCTCTGCGGTTTCGAGTGGGCGCGCCTGACTTGGCTCCGCCGTCCCACGCGACCCGTCTTCGCGGTAGATGAAGGCAAAACTCTTCGAGCTGGAAGCAACCGGCCGGCTGCTTGCGCTGACCGGAGCCGCACCGCCGGGCTGCAGAGAGGAGTGCGACATGCGCCCTACGTGCCACAGCTGGGCGAAGATTTTGCCCCGGTCCGCATGCACTGCGTCGGTCACACGTTTCCAACCGGCAACCTGTTCCGAGGACCACATCCCCGGGACATCAATGTAACCCTGACCTTCCGGTGACACGGGCGTTCCCTCGCTGATGATCAAGCCCGCACTGGATCGCTGTGCGTAGTATTCAGCGGTCAAGGCGTTGGCAACGCAGCCAGGGTTCCGGGCGCGAGTCATCGGCGCCATCACGACGCGGTTTCTCAGCGGTGTTCCAGCGAGGTCGAAGGGTGCAAACAGCTTAGGTGTCATAACGGACGTCTCGAACGATGTAGTGACTACCAAGATAAGGTTGACAGGATGCGGCATAAAGGAGCCAACTATCCCCTCATTAGGGAACACAATTCCCCAATAGGATCCGCATGCTTGCTGTCGAATCCCTGACAGGTTTGACGACCTTCGTGACCGCCGCCCGGTCGACTACGTTCACAGAGGCAGCCGAGACGCTCGGGATATCGCGGTCGGCCGTGGGCAAGGCCATCGCGCGACTGGAGAGCAGACTGGGGGTGCGCCTCTTCCATCGCACGACGCGGCGAATCGCCCTCACGGCGGACGGCGAATCCTATTTCGCCACATGCTCTGCCGCGTTGGAGGAAATCGCCAGCGCCGAGGCATCTTTGGCGTCCAGGTCATCCCTGCCTGTAGGACGGCTACGCATCGACATGCCGACCTCGTTCGGGCGCCACGTACTCCTGCCGATATTGCTGCGCATCGGTGCTGCGCATCCCGACCTCCACTACACGCTGACGTTCACGGATCATCTGGTCGATCCCGTTGAAGAAGGCATCGATCTGACGATTCGATTCGGAGCGCTCGAACATTCAGCCAGTCTGGTTGCGCGCAAGCTTGGCCACCAACGGTTGGTGCTTTGCGCATCACCTTCCTATCTCCAGACCTTCGGGGTGCCCCGAACGATAGATGACCTCCGCACCCATCGCAGCATCGTCGGACTCCGCTATGGACAAACCGTCCCGTGGCGCGTCGGCCCAGAGAATATGAAGCCTGGGTTTGTTCCGAGGGGGACGCACCACCTGAGCGATGGCGACGGGGTCATCGCAGCTGCGGTCGGCGGTCTTGGCGTCTGTCAGATGCCCATTTCCCTGGTCCGCCCCTATTTGGAGGCAGGCTCACTGCAGCTGGTCTTGGAGGACTGTGCGCAGCACTACATCGAGATTCACGCGCTGTGGCCTCGCACACGCAACCTGCGTCCCAAGGTGCGGTACGTCGTGGATGAGTTGCTCAGGCTTTCGGCTGCGGGGGTGTTTGACTGAGCTCCGCGCGTCTTGCCGATTTGTCGTGGGCCCGCAACGGTGGTCGCGTAGGCGCAGCTGGGACATGGCAACGTGCCGTCAGGCGACCCGATTCCGTTTGCTCGCGCCAGGCGATTGACCGTTCACTCGTTTGAAGGCTCGACTGAACGCCGCTTGCGAGGTGTAGCCCAAGCGAAGTGCCACCTCTTCGATCGGAAGCTTGTTGACCGAGAGCCATCGTGTCGCCAGATGCATCCGGATCTGCGTGACATATCGGAGTGGCGGCACGCCGATGGTGCTCTGGAAGCGCTCGGCGAAGACGGATCGTGACACGTGCGACTCCGCCGCCAAGGTGTCTACGGTCCAGTCCCGGCCCGGGTTTTCATGTAGCGCCAGTAATGACCGAGCCAAGCGGGGATCGCGCAATGCTGCAACCAACCCCGACGCATCGTCGCACCCCCGCTCCACCCAGCCCCGCACGATCATGGCCGCAATCACATCCGCCAGCCGCGCCAACATGCCGGCAAAGCCGATCCGACCTGAGCACACCTCGCGCTTCATCGAATCGATCAACGGCAAAAGACCAGCGAATTGAGCGTCGTTGTAACGTGCAAGCATCACGCTCGGCATCAACTTGCTCAGCCCCTGCATGCCACCAAGATCGAACGCCATGCGTCCGTAGAAAAGCACCGCACTGGGCACCGCATGCGTGCTCGGACACGTGTCGACCCCCGCCACTGAATCGCTGAGGGGCGCTGCTGAAAAGCTGTCGATGGGGCTTACCCGCTGCTTTTGACTGGACACCAGCGAATGACCCTCGCCGCGCGGCATGAACACCGCGTCCCCAGCAGTCAACACATGCTCGCTCCCGTCGTCGCAACGCAACACAGCGCTGCCCACCGCAATGTAGTGAAAGTAGGCGTGACCCGGCTTGAACTCGAATCCCAAACCAAAGTCTGGGCCGGTCTGGATACGGCGATATTCAACGCCGTGCAGGTGCATATCGCCCAGCAGCTGGTTGATCAGGTCCGCAGGCGCGGGAGCATGCTCGCTCATAGAGGGGCTCGGTGTTTCGATCAAAACTTCAGGTCATATGATCATAGATCATCCGGCATCTCATCCCTAGACTCTCGGCATTCCACGCTTCGTCGAGAACCATGCAATGAGTAATGTCGTCGTTGAACCGGCACGCGAGGTGCCCGCAGAGCCAGCGGGAGAGCTGCCGCCGCCGGCATGGGTCGCTGTGTTCTCGCTTGCCATGGGCGTCTTTGGGCTTCTCACGGCCGAATACTTGCCCGCAAGCCTGCTCACGCCCATGGCAACGGACCTGGGCGTGTCAGAAGCACTC
Organism: Stenotrophomonas sp. 169; assembly: GCF_014621775.1. Classification (NCBI taxonomy): domain Bacteria; kingdom Pseudomonadati; phylum Pseudomonadota; class Gammaproteobacteria; order Lysobacterales; family Lysobacteraceae; genus Stenotrophomonas; species Stenotrophomonas sp. 169. Next base: position 1,890,932 of record NZ_CP061204.1, on the reverse strand, counting down.
GCAGGACAGGCGGTAACGGTGACGGCGGTTGTCGCTCTGTTTGCCGGACTGCTGGTGCCTGGATTGACCCAGCGGCTTGACCGACGGAGTGTCCTCCTCTCTTTCACGGTACTGATGATCCTGTCCAATTTGCTGGTCGCGGTGTCGAACAGCCTTGTCACCCTGCTGGTGATGCGCGTTCTTCTGGGCATCGCACTGGGCGGCTTCTGGAGCATGGCAGCGGCCGTGGCGATGCGCCTGGTACCAGCAGATCGGGTGCCGCGCGCCCTCTCGATCATTTTCAGCGGCATTGCCGTGGGCACGGTCGTATCCGTTCCGCTCGGCAGCTACCTGGGCGGCTTGTTTGGCTGGCGGAGCGCCTTCTGGGCGGCTGCTGGGGTCGGCAGCCTGACGCTGCTGTTCCAGTGGTTCACGTTGCCACGCATGGCCCCACGCTCGACCACGCATGCGGTGTCAGTGGTGGCACTGCTGCGTCGGCCGGGGGTTGCCATCGGCATGGCTGGTTGCGTGCTGGCACACACAGGTCAGTATTCGCTGTTCACCTACATCCGTCCCGCCTTGGAAACCTTGGCGGCGATCGATGTTGATGGCATTGCACTGATGCTGCTCGGGTTCGGCGTGGCCAACTTTGTCGGCACTTTATTTGCGGGCTGGTTGATGGAGCGAACTCTGCGCGCCACGCTCGTCGTGATGCCCGCGCTGGTCGCCATTGCAGCGCTTGGCATGGTCTTGCTCCCCGTGAACGTCACGGGGCTGACCCTCCTTGTCTTGCTGTGGGGCTTGGCGTTCGGCGGCGTCCCGGTAGCCTGGTCGAGCTGGGTCGCTCGCGCTCTTCCGGACCAGGCAGAGAGTGCCGGCGGGATGGTGGTCGCTGCTGTGCAGTCATCCATTGCGGCAGGGGCGGCACTCGGCGGCCTCGTCTTCGGCATGGGCGGCATTACGACGGTCTTCGTGGTCGCGGCGATCACCATGCTGGTCGCAAGCTTTGTTATCGCGCTACGCGTCAAGGTTGAGGCCCAGGGCACTGGGGCGCCTGGTGGCCACTTTCTCTAGGGAAGGTCTGAGTGGAGCTGCGCGAAATGCGATAGCAAGTTAACGTGCCGGGCTGCTGCGTGCCTGATGCGGGTGCTGGTCATACACCATCAATAGCGAAGGTGAGATGCTGAGTGTTCGTGCGGGAGACCAACAATGCGGAAAGAAAATAATTTGCTTGCAGCGAGCGTCGTAACACTGACAGTCGGGGTGGTTTTCTGGGTGCTGGTGGCCTGGCGCACTCCGGCGGGCGAGCCTTGGGACGCGCCCACGTACTGGACTGTCGTCTATCCCATTGCACTCGTCATTGCGGCGGTTCTAGGCGCCTGTTTTCCACGGCGCGCGTGGCTATGGGGATTGTTGTTAATGGTGCTGCAGGTGCCGGTGGTAGTCGTGGCCTCGGGCTTTGGCCCACTGTTGCTGGCCGGACTGGTATACACGCTGGTGCTGGCCGTGCCTGCTCTGGCTATCGCGGCGGCAGCGGGCGCGCTGCGTCGCCGCCTGCATCGTAGGGATTGAGCTTCGTGGCTCTCGCTAGGGAAGGCATGAATAAATCTGCACGAAATCCGACCGTAGTGCCGGCCGCTGGCCGGCAGGCTAGGCAAAGTATGAGGAGATCACCCGCAATGCTGGATTTGTGAAGCAAGCGCATCCAGCAACCGACTGCTGCGGTGGATTTCGATGGAAGTGGGGCTTTGGAAGTGCCGATCAGCACCCTCCGAACCCCGCTTACAACAAGATCTGCTGCTCAGATAGCGCGCAGAACCCGCTCGGCGCGCGAGTTCACGAATGCGGTTGATCTGCTCAGACCATCCTTAGAGTCGCCCAGGATCAACGTTAAGGGTAAATGCCCCAGCGGCCGATCAGGGCACCACTAAAAGATCACCCTTCGAAACCAGTCGCCCCGCACCGACGAGGGCCTCACAGCGATCAAGAATTACCCGCCGAAGTTGTGGACTTGTGCTCTTGTAGCCCAGCTGCCGCGAGACCATCGTTACCAACTCCTCAGCCTTCGCGCCCAAATTATCCCGCACGACCTTGATCAGAGCAGAGTCGATTTCGGAAGGGGGCAGGAATTCCGGGCGGCGCAGCGTTAATGACTCGACCATCGAGCGGTCCCGGACGCGGACCTCTTTCCCCGGAACGGCCAAGAAGTCCTTGTCGATTATCTGCACCCAACCCAGCGACACTACCGACCTAATTGCCTCTTCAACCGCCTGTTGAATGCGCGAGCCAGCACGCTGTAAGCCCCAAAGCATTCGGACGCGCGTGACTACCTCGCTGCGATGAATGGGGCTTTCCACCTCAACAATCTGCCGCACAATGGTCGCGAGTTGCCCTGTTGGAACCAGATGCAATTCGAACTGATTGCTTGGCACGGCAAAGGAAGCCTCGATGTAATGCTCAGTGTCAAGCGGACTTTGCGCCTCGATGAGCCCCATCTCGGCTACTTCACCGCGATCAACGGTCAGGATCTCAACAGGCACCGCACGGTGCGAACCCTTAGTCTTGGACTCGAGGGCGCCTGCCTCGGACTTCACGCGTTCAATGGCCGCAACAAGCCTTTCAAGCTCGGCCTCCGGACGATGGAACCAGTCCGAACTCCAAACGCGGTAAACCTGCCAGCCCTTGTCACGGAGCACACTCTCACGCAAGCGATCACGATCACGCGCACTTCTTGCGTCTCGATACGATTGTCCGTCGCACTCGATCGCTAAAATGTAGCGCCCAGGCTCGTCCGGATTGGCAACCGCGATATCGATGAAGAAGCCAGCCAGGCCCACATCGGTGTGAAGATCGTAGCCCCGCGCGCGAAGAGCTTGGGCGACCTCTTGCTCGAACACGCTTTGCTTGGCGTCGCGCTCCTCCGCGGTGAGCGTAAGACGACCAGTCCTGGCGTAGTTCAGAAAGAGCTTCAAGGCAAAGGTACCCTTGCCCTTGGCTCGATCGGTGTCGATATCCTCATCGGTGATAGAGGTAAATATTTCGCAGCGCGACTTGGCGCGGCTGATGAGCACGTTCAAGCGGCGCTCGCCGCCGTCGCTGCTCACAGGGCCAAAATTCATCGTCATGTGACGCTGAGCGTCACGGCCATAGCCGATCGAGATATAGATGACATCGCGCTCGTCACCTTGGATGTTCTCCAAGCTCTTCACGAAGAAGGGCTCTGCCGGATGGTCCGCGAAGAATCCTTCTGTTTCCGGATGCTGGCGGCGGAGCAATTCCAGCTCGTCGAGAATGGCACGGCGCTGTGCCGTGGAGAAGGTCGCCACACCAAGCGTGAGCTGCGGTGTGTTCTGGGCATGCGCCAGCACCGCGAGCGCTACGGCCTTGGCCTCTCTCGGATTGGTGCGCGTGTTGCCCCGGTCGTAGATGGCCTCTGGCAGATGATTCAGTCGCAAACCAACACCCGCCTCGCTGGTGTACGGACTGGGAACAATGAAGAGCTTGCCTTCATAGAACTGCTGATTGGAAACGGCGATCAGGGACTGATGACGGCTCCGGTAGTGCCAACGAAGCATGCGCTCGGGCAAGCCTCGCGCACGGCAAAGTCCCAAGATGCTCTCAACATCCGACGCCTGCGCCCCACCTTCGTCGTCATCCCGGTCACCGCCATCGCCAAGAGCCTTAGAAAAGAAGCGCGTTGGCGGCAGTTGTCGCTCGTCACCGACGATCACCAACTGCTTGGCGCGTGCAATAGCACCGAGCGCATCAATGGGCTGCACCTGACTCGCTTCGTCGATGACCAGCATGTCAAAGTCCAACGCCCCTGCCGGCAAGAATTGCGCCACCGAAAGCGGGCTCATCATGAAGACGGGTTTGAGCGCCTGGATCGCGGGGGCACACCGTTGCATCAGTTGGCGGATCGGCAGATGCCCCTTCTTTCTCGCCATCTCGCCAATCAAGACGGCGGTCGGCCCAGTCGCGCCACCTTGACGCGGGATCTTGCTGTGATGCGCTTTGACGACCTCGTAGCGAGCGAGCTGCATGCGCTCTTGGTCGAGGCTTGCGAAGCTTGCCACCACTTGCGATTGCCGCTGCCCGTCAAAGCTTGCAAGGGCCCGATCGCGCTGCACCAGTGCTTGAAGCACCGCCTCGTAGTAAGACAGCTCAAACACGCCCAAAGCATCAGCAACGGCGAGGTTGCCCTCAGCAAGCGCATCCACCACCGCGCCGAGTCCTTTGCGCTTGGCTTCGTTGGCGATGGCCAGATACGCCACCCAAGTCCTAAGGCCCTCGGGGTCAGCTTGCCAGCTTGCCAGCTGTGCTTTGAGCGTTACCAAAGGAGCGTGGCTCGGATTGCGCGTGATCTCGTCGCTACCTTCAAACTGCAGGCCAACCAGAAGATCTGTGACTTCCCCTGCCAGGGCGCCTGCCGACGACGAGGCGCGCTCGGATTGGCCCAACAGCAGCTGAGGCTCACTGATGCGTGCTGCCAATGAGCGAAGCTCAGGATTCTGCTCAATCCAAGACACAATTTTGCGAAGCTCCTCCGGCTTACCTTCAAGTGCAAGCCAGAACGAGCCGAACGCAACGCCTCCATCCTCTGCCATGGCCTCATAAGCAGCATGTGCTGCTTGTGCCTGCTGGATCTCCCCAATCACGGCAAGCGCCTGCTCAACCGGTAGATCCTCTGACCCGCGCAAGAATGCTGCCTGTTCAAATGCGGCGAACCACAGAGCAGATTTATCCGTGAGATCAGAGAGCGCGACACGCTTTAAGACCGTCTCCTCGCCCCAAGGATTACGCTCAGCTGCAAGCAGCGCTTCGTGCACGGGCGAAAGATTGCGACTGAGTTCTTCCAAGAATGGCTTCACACGCTTGGCGATTTCGGTTGCCAGCACCCGATCACCGATCTCGGCCAAACGCTCGCGCACTCCGCTTCCCAAGGGACGAAGCGTACGCATCCAAGCCACGACTCCTCGGAGGAACGATGGATTCGAACGCTCACCCTGCCAGTTCGAGCCAAATGCCTCTCGTCCTTGGGTGTCGTGTTCAACAATTCTTTTCTGAGCGCTCTTGGCATCCAAGAGCATATCGAGCGACCCAAGCATGTCCAGAGCCGGCAGCTTGGGATCAGAAAGCAGTGTGCGGACTGTCTGATTGGCGCGACGCCAATCTCCACGCAGGAAGCGGAACAGGCTCGTGCCGCGCATGGCCAGCTGCCCACGTGCCTCTTCAAGCTCCGCGCTGTCTTTGCTCCAAGCTGCGTCTCGGAAGACCGTGGACAAGTTTGATTTGGCCCGCTGGACCGTTTCAACGGCGACCACGATATCTTCGACTGCATCAACGCCTCGGTCCCAAATGTGAGCTACCAACGCATCGCGGTCGAGTTCCGGAATGCTCGTCGCACGCTCAGCAATGGCAACCAGTCGAAGGGCCAGATCCAGCGTAAGTGGCGCCCTCTCGGCCAGAAGCTGCGTCAACCGAGTGAGGTCAGGCAGGATCCGGGCCAAGGCACTGTGTGCAGCACCTAGCGTTGCAAGCTCTTTCCCCAAAACGAAACTGTCTGGCAAAGCACTCAAAGCGGCCCTGGTAGCGTCCCAGTCTTGCTCTACCGCCTCTACCTTGATCCGTCCCTCGACAGACGCCCTCGCTTTCTGAACGTTTTCCAGCGCATCGATGACTTTCGAAGCACGACCAGCTTCATCCCAAACCTTGCTCTGAAGCGCATTGGAACCAAGTTTTGGCGCTTCGAGCAGAGCCTTAACGCGTTGAACAGCAAGGCCGGCGTCATCAAACCGAACCGGAGGGGCAAGATCCAGCGCACTGTGAAGCTCGGTGGTAGATGCCTCCCAATCGTTCAATCGCTCGCTCACTTCCGCGACCAAAATGAGCAACCGATCGCGTTCACTCGGCAAGAGGCCGTCGTTCTGAACGCCGCTCCAAGCGTGCTGATCTGGAACGCCGATTACCTCAATTCGCTCGATAAGTTCGCGTAGGAGCGATTCCCGCTCCTCTTTTTGATGGGACGCCCAAGAGGTCGGTTCTGCGAGAGGCAGGCTTTGGGTCGTGTAGCCCAATCGACGCAGGCGCACCATGTGTCCGAAGACTTGGTAGGCCGTCAGTCCAGACGGCTGATGAGCTTCGTGGACTCGCGCGACATGGGCGTTGAGCGTGTCGCGTCTCTCAGTGAGCTGCTCGATTATGGGCGCCGTGCTGGTTCGCTTCGGTTCACCTAGGCTCAGCGTCTGCCGAAGTTCTTCCAGAAGAGAACGCTTGTTGGCCTTGTTGCTGTGAAGCTCCAAACACGCCACGCCCACACCGACATGGTCCAGCCGCCGTTTGACAACTTCAAGCGCGGCCATCTTTTCGGCCACGAACAGCACGCGCTTACCCTCAGCCACAGCGCCAGAGATGATGTTCGCGATGGTCTGAGACTTACCCGTTCCAGGCGGCCCTTGCACCAAAATATTGTTGCCTTTGAGCACATCGTGCACCACCAAGGCTTGCGACGAATCGCAATCAACGACATGACGCATCTTCTCGGGAGGGATGATGAAATCCAGATTGCTCGCTTCATCCGTCAGACTCGCACCTGGAAAGCCGTCCTGAACGACGCCGCGAAGCGTCGGGATGGACTCCATACCGCCAAGCGCCACCCAGCCTTGGGGGTCCAGGTCTCGATACATCATGAACTTGGCGAAAGAGAAAAGCCCAAGGATGGCGTCATCGCGAAGCACGCCCCAGCTTTCTTTCCCTTCCAGCATCACTTCAACCGAAGCCAAGTAGGCATCTATATCGAGTGTTTCGAACTCCTCAATGCCCGGCAAACGAAGACCAAACTCGCGCTGCAGAAAAAGCTGCAATGACAAGTTCGCTTGGATGTCGTCGCCGGTCCATTTAAGGTGGAACTTCTCGCCTGCTGTGCTGCGCTCTAATTGAACGGGGATCAACACCAAAGGCGCAAAGCGGTCAGTTTGCGGCGTGGAGGTAGCGCGCCAGCGCAAGTAGCCGACCGCCAAGTAAAGAACATTGACGCCCTGCTCTTCTTGGAGCGTCCGCGCGTCCATGTAGAGATCCAATAAACGCTTTTGCAGACCCGTGGGCGTTAGGCGCGTTGTGAGATGCGCATCCCAATGCGTCTTGACGCGCCCGCTCTCATCTAGCTCAAAGTCTGGTTGCGCGATCAGATCCGGGTCTTCCGGCGCTTCATCCAGGAAAACTTCCGTGTCATCTTCATCCATGCCAGGCATCGCGCTGCCCCGCTTTGGATCTTCTTTGCCTGCTACGAAGGTGAAGCGTTTACCGTCGATGACCAAGGTCTGATACATCGCCTTGGCCAGCTCATGGGCAACCTCGATGGTCTTCGCGCGTCCGCCTCGGGGCGTGTGAAGGAGTCGATTTCGCGTCGACAGATCCAAAAGCTCCAAGCGGGCCCTTTCGATCTTGTCATTAAGGCCACCAGCCCCCCGTAGGGAGGAGGACTCTTCACCTGCCTGTGCCAGCGCCGTCTGATCCATTGACTTTTCCCTGATTACGGGGCCAAGCCGGGCGTCGAACGCCCCTTCGCTGCCCCAAAGCGTCTGCCTATAATGCTCTTAATGCGACGAGTGTTCCAGCCGATTAAGGGGTGATCTGTGGGCGAGTTGCGAAGCAGTGAGATTCATTGGGTAGTCCACCACTACGTCGGCGTGGAGGGTGGCTACTTGGGCGACTTCTCCTACCGTACCCACCGGGAGTTTTATTCAGCTTTCTGCGACCTGGACCTGGATCTCGATGCCTTCGGCGGCAACACAACGCGCGAGCGATTTCTGGCCATCCTAAATGGCGTTGAAGGATACCAACAAGCAGCCATTCTTCGAGGCATTGCCGAAAAGTATCCGCATGGAGGGGAACACTTTCGGACGCCACAGGCCTATCAAAAACTTTTAGCGCTGGCTAAGCGATGCGCCGATGGGCTTTCAGTGCAGGCAAGCAACCCCGTCATCACGAGCGATATCTTGAAGCGCGCACTTGCCGACGCCAATACGCTGATCCAAAGCGCGGGCCCAACGCACGCGGTTGATCGCGTCCACACGGCGCTTCATGCCTACCTAAAAGCTGTTTGTCACACGCAAGGCCTTGAAACACCGCCAAACGCAACAATCACCAACTTATTCAAGCTTCTTCGAACAGAGCACCCGAGCCTGCGCGACTTGGGAAGCCAATCGGAAACAATGAACAATGTATTGAGGTCGTTGAGCAATGTTATTGACTGCCTCAATCCAGTTCGCAACCACGGCAGTTTGGCTCATGCCAACGACGCTCTGCTGGACAAAGATGAGGCCATGCTCGCGATCAACGCCGCCCGGTCCGTGTTTCAGTACCTAGACTGCAAGTTTTCCTGAAGATTGAAGAGCTATCGGGCCTCGCTGCATTCAGTCAGATATCGACCTCCATCGACAGTGCGTGCCAGTTGAAATCTGTCCAGCACATTCAGAAGCCGAAAGCTTCGCCCATCGGCGAGCGGATGCAGGAAATCCAGCGACCAGGTCTGGTTGGCCGCCTCCGGTACCGCCAGCGGCTCCGGGGTCTCTCGGATGATGCGCTTGCGTGGCTTGATCCGGAGATTCAGTTCCAGCTCGCAGTAGATGCGATACACATGCTCGTGATTCCAGGCAAACCCTTTCACGTTCCGCAGATGCAAGAAAACAGCCCTAACCCCCAGTCACGGTAAGCACTAGTCATCCTGACAAAAAAGTCGGCGATGACCGCGTCTTCCTGGCAGACCGTTACCTGATAGTGATGGCAGGCATCGCTCAAATAGTCGGCCTTGCACGCACAAGCAGTGCATCGCCTACGGTTGGCTTGGGACAGAGATCGAAAGGCCGCCCATCACGTGCGGGAGCACAATCTGAGACAGCTCCTCCACACCGGTAGGCAAGGTCTGCTCCTCGCGAACCGGACGGAGAGCAAAACTGTCCCATGCACTGGCTACAAGCTTGCTGATGTCCCGCTCATCCGTGGACAGCACTCGCATAGACCAGTAAGGAAAGTGGCGTCCACCTGTCCGCGCGCGGCCCAGCTCAATGATGTCGGTGTGGGCCTCAGAATGGATCACACGGGCGAAGGCCACAGACAACCCATCCTCCGGCCCTTCGATGTATTGGAAGAACCGTTCGCCGTCGGATAACAGCACACCCGTCACGCCGGCCTGCATATTGAACGCAGCGGCTTTTCGGACGAAATCTTGGACTGACGCCAGAGAAAGCCCCGGACTTGCACTGCTGGTGTAAGCAATTGCTCGAATTGGCATTGCGCCCACTTTGGGAAATATGAAAGCAGCGTGCTCATGCCCTCAAGAGCCCATGGTGCTAGGCCCACGAAAGGGTGAGGTCAACTTCACATGCGCGAGCGTACGTTCAGTGCAGGTCACAACATGGATCAGCTATGACGAACACCGGCGCATTCGAGATCCTGAGATTCGAAATGGTCCGTATTCCCGAGGCTGAAGACGAGGTGGTCGATTCCATCACGGCCCGTTGCCTACGGTGTGGCCACGTTACCACCATCACCGACGGGGCAATCCACCACCTGACCGGGGGCTTGGTAATGCAATGCGAGCAGTGCAGCAATCGGCAAGCGCTCCCCAATGCGGGCTTGTCGTCTGCCCGCCCTGACGCCGCCAGAGCGTGAGCGGCTGTGTGCGGTCGCTTCGTCCAGGCCCGGCGTTGCGCCCTGCCAAGCTCGGCCTGACCGACGTTGCCCACGCCTGGCCGATCATTTTCTGGACGCCACTCAGGCAGCCAGGGCGCGATTCATGGGCTGATAGATAAGCCCAGCAGCTTCAGCCACCGGACCGGCCAAGGCGAATCCATACCGCGTGTATGCCGGCACCGAGGGCAGCGACGCGCTGACGGTGATCAAATCGGCCCGAGCCTGCGCCAAGGCCGCTTCAACCAGTTGTCGCCCAATGCCGCGTCCCTGGGCGTTCGGGTCGACGAACAGCATGGAAATGTGCCGGCCTTCCTTGAGCTCAATCACACCGACTACGCGCCCAGCCTCTTCGAACACGAACATGTTGTTGTCGCCTGCGAAACGCTTGGCGAAGGATGACGCGGCTGCGATCGTGCCGAATGTCGCCACACCCTGAGCGGTAACCGTAGGAGCAACCGACTGTGCGAATGCCGCTATGCAGATTGCACTGGCATCTTCGAAATCGTGTGGAGCGAGCGCGCGAACTGACAAGAGCTGACCTCAATCACCATCGAAAGGTAAACACGATTTTACAGATGCGTTGCACAGGCGGGTTTGCATTATTGGCTGCAGGCGAAGGCGGGTAACGAAATTGGTCACGTGCACGGCTATGGATGGCCCGGCGAAGTGGCAGGGTCGACGCGCCACTGTGGCGATCCAGCGTCGGAACGGCCGGCGGTGCTCTGCGCCTGCAGCCTCTTCGGCGTCGCCGCGACATCAGACCGGACCTCAAACCGAACGGTCGACGCGATCGGCCTACATGTTAATATTTCTCATTCGCACCTACTGACCTCCACCTCGATGACCCGCAAGCCGTTCCGCTTCTCTGCCGTGGGCCTGGCCCTGACCTCGGCCTGTGCGTCTGCCCATGCGGCCCCGCCCTCCTCGCCCGATGTGCGCCAGTTGGACGCTGTGCAGGTGCTCGGTCGCGCCCAGAGCCTCTACCGGGTGGACGACGCCACGGTCGGCACGCGCACGGACACGCCACTGGCGCTGGTGCCACAGTCCATCCAGGTGGTGCCGCGCGAGCTGATTGAAGACCAGGCGGCCCGCCAGATCACCGACCTGTACCGCAGCATCAGCGGCATCAGTTTCTTCAGCTACGCCGGCGTGACCCTGCGCGGCTTCCGCCAGGAGAACGTGCTGTATGACGGCTTGCGTGGCGACCCCTATGCTGGGTTTTCGGTGCCGCAGCTGTTCAACATCGAGCGCGTGGAGGTCCTGAAGGGGCCGGCCGGCGCGCTGTACGGCGGCGGCGATGCTGGGGGCGTCATCAACTACGTGACACGTAAGCCGAAAGCCACCCCGGAGCGCCGCATCGAACTGCAGGCCGGCAACAATGATTTCAGGGCAGCATCGATCGACGCCACCGGGCCACTGAATGCTGCGGGCAGCGTGCGCTATCGCGCCGGGCTGTATGGCGACACCGAACAGGGCGTGCGCTGGAACGCGGACAGCGAGAGCGTGATCGGGGACGCATCGCTGGCCTTCGACGTCGGCGACACCGGCGAGCTGACCCTGCAGTTCACCGACATCACCCAGAACCTGGGCGGCAACCGCCTGCGCGGCGTGCCTGTGGACGACAACGGCAGCTTTCTGACCGACCGTCGCTGGAACCACAACGAAGCCACCGACTTTCTCGACATGCGCGCCAAGGTTGCCCTGGCGCAGTACCGCTTCTCGCCCAGCACCAACCTGGACGTGGATGTGGGGGCACGCTGGTTCGAGAACAACGAGCATCAGATCTACCACGAGCCGATGGGCCTGATCGACCGCAACCGCGACGGCGTGCCCGAATGGATGACCCGCCAGCTGCGCAACCAGATCCGCGACAACGACGCATTCACGGCCAACGGCAACGCCGTGTGGCGCGTCAGCACCGGCAGTATCGAGCACAAGGTGCTGTTCGGCGCCGATGTGTACCAGCAGGATGCGGACTTCACCGCGCAGACGGCCAACAGCGCGGATCTGGCGCGGGGTGCCGGCCCGGTGCCGGGCATCGACCTGTTCAACCCGGTGTATGGCGCAAGTTCGTGGCGCGATTACAACCTGGCCGCCCTGCCCTGGCGCAGCACGAGCACGCGCAGCAAGCGCTATGGCGGCTACCTGCAGGACGAACTGACCCTGACACCGCGCTGGCATGTGCTGGCCGGACTGCGCTGGGACGGGTTCAAGGACGATGACCGCATTGCCGGCACCAGCGTGGATGGCAACGACATCAGCTGGCGGCTGGGCAGCACGTATACCGTGCGCGACGGCGTCAATGTCTACGCCAACATTGCCAGCGGCTTCATGCCCCAGAGCGCGGGCAACCAAAGCGCCGAGGCCGGCGGCCCGTTCGATGCCGAGCGCAGTAAACAATGGGAAGTCGGGTTGAAATCCCTGCTGGCCGAGCGTGTGACCCTGAACCTGGCCGCGTACCGGATCGACCGCAGCAATATCGTGCAGGCCACCGGCGAGATCGTGGACGGCGTCAACCAGCTGGCCGCCCTGGGCCTCGTGCGCAGTACGGGCATGGAGCTGGATCTGCTGGCCGATGTCACCGAACGCTGGGTGCTCAACCTGACCTACGCCTACAACGATGCGCGGGTGAAGGATGCCGGCAGCAACGGCATCACCAATGCCTCGGGCGACCGCTTTGCCAATGCGCCGCAGAACAAACTCGGCCTGTGGACACGCTACGACCTGCCGGCGATCAACTCCGCCATCGGCTTTGGCGCGGATTACGTGGATGAGCGCGTCAGCCTGGATGGCCAACGGGTCAAGCCGTACACCGTGTTCGACATGAGCTGGAAGACGCAGTGGCAGCAGTGGCAGTTCCAAGCCAACATCAAGAACCTGTTCGACAAGGTCTATGCCGCCAGTGGATTCACCGAGCGCACCGGCCACTTCCCGGGTGAGCCACGCCGCGTGTACGTGCAAGCGGCGTACTCCTTCTGAGCCTGCCCATGCGCCAGCCTACGCCAGCGCACCCCAACCGCCCTGCGCGCAGCGGGAGCGGGCGTCGGCTGTGGTTCGACCTGCACAGTTGGCTGGGCCTGAAGCTCTGCCTGTTCATGGGCTTTGTCTGCCTCACCGGGACGCTGGCGGTGTTCTCGCAGGAGATCGACTGGCTGCTGCACTCCCCCATGCGCGTGGCTGACGGGGGCGAGCAGGCCAGCTGGGGTGCGGTCATCCATGCTGCACAGACGGCACATCCGGACTGGGAACTGGAAGGCATCACCGCCGGCCACACCCGCCTGTTCGCGGCGCGCGCGCAGATGCACCTGCCCGATGGAAAGCGACGCTTCGTCTGGGTCAATCCGTATACAGCGCGGGTGACCGGCGACACCGGCTGGTTCAATACGCAGCGGCTGCTGCGCAACACCCACCGCCACCTGATGCTGCCGGTGGCCTGGGGCGTGCCACTGGTGGCGGCACTGTCCATCCCGCTGCTGCTTTCGCTATTGAGCAGCCTGTACATCTACAAGAAGTGGTGGCGCGGATTCTTCAAACGGCCCGACCCCTCCCGACCGCGCCGCCTGTGGGGCGATGTGCATCGTCTGGCCGGGGTGTGGTCGCTCTGGTTCCTGCTGCTGATCGGATTGACCGGGGCGTGGTACCTGATCGAATCGCTCGGCGGCGATGCACCGGCCGCGCCCACGATGCAACTGGCCGAGAGCAGCGACCGCGTTGCCCCCGTAGACCCGGCTGCCGTCGACGAGGCGGTGGAGAGCGTCCGCCAGCAATGGCCCGGGCTGGCCATCCTCGCGGCCATTCCCGCGGTCGATGGCGGCAGCATCCTCTTCATGGGCGAAGCCGACGCCTGGCTGGTGCGGGAGCGGGCGAACAACATCGCCGTCGACCTGCATACCGGGCAGGTGATGGGCATGCATGACGGCCAAGCACTGGGCGTGCATCAGCGCATTGCGGAAATGGCCGATCCACTGCACTTCGGCAGTTTCGGTGGCTGGCCCATCCGACTGCTCTGGTTGCTGGCCGGCACCCTGCTGACCGGACTGTGCTTTACCGGGGTGTATCTCTATGGACTGCGCACGGTGGATTCGCTGCGATCGGCGGCAAAGAGGAGGCAGGCATGAGTGGTGAGAAGCTGCCGGGGCCTTGGCGCGCGGCATGGCACGGCATGGGCCGGTGGCGCTGGCTGTGGCTGGTGTTGTTGCTGGTGTGGGCGTCGCTGGTGCCGTTTGAAGCGGGGAAATAGATTCCCGACGAAGCGGCGTAGGCCTCCAAAATGGCGCGCGCTTATGTCAGTTCGCGGCTCCAGCAATCATCGTGAGATCATGTGCGTGCGCATGCAGGCATCTCCGAACCGCTACAGGCCAGTGCGGCGCGCCACCAACGCCGTTGGATGGTCAGGTCTCGCAACCACGGCCGACCTGTTGCCAGGATTAGCAATGATCTCTACTGCGGAGCGAATGAACCCTTCTTCTAGACTGTCTCGCCTAAGTGGCTTAAGCCGGCCTGACATTGGCGTTCTGAACTAGAGCATCTGCGATCGCCTCTGCTTCGATGCGGGCATCGGTTCTCGAGGTGCAGACAATGCTGAGGTTCTCACGGGAAGGCCCTATATCCAGGCGCACGGCCAGGAGTCGCCAGCAATCCAGGCCCTCTTTCCACAAGTATGCTTTGTAGCCGTGTCCGTCCCAGATCAGCCTGTCTACGAAGAGGCGATCATTGTGTAGCGCGGTGCCCATTGGACGCCTCAGCCAGCGGCATCAGCCGCTCAAAGAAAACAGTGGATGCCACTTTTAGATTCGCGCCAGCCGCTCTGCTGATGTTGAAGGGCGGAGACCAGCCACGGCAGCCTTTTGATCGCCGCGATGGATTCTGCGCTGCGGGCTCGGGTCTCAGGACAGCTCGACGGCCCGTGAAACGACAGCGGGTGGAGATTGAGCGAAGTGCAAACGGAAGATGGTGCCGCGGCCCAGCGTGCTTTCGACGGCAATGCTACCCCCATGGGCAGACATCAGGTCCCTCGCCATGGCCAAGCCCAGGCCTGTCCCTTGGCCGGACGCCTTCGTCGTGACAAACGGTTCGAAAATCCGGGCCTGCAGTTCCGCCTCGATTCCCGGACCTGTATCGATACATGAAACGCAGACGCCGCTGGCCGTCTCCTGAGCAGTCAGGCGTATATCGCCCTCCCCGCCCATGGCGTCGTCCGCGTTGCTCAGCAAGTTCAACAAGATGAGCCCGAGCTGATCGCGGTCGAAGTCCACCCAAAGATCAGCGGGAATTTCTGTATGGATCCGCACGCCTGGGGAAACCGTCTGTCGCAGCAGCGGCGCGAGATCATCCACCACGTCCCGCACCTCGTGGCGATCAATGACGGTGTCGCTCTGTCGGCTGAACGTCAGAAGCCGGCGGCTCAAGGTATCCGCCTTGCGAACGGCAGTCTCCGCGCCGGCCAAAGACGCAGCGACCTTTTCGGACGTCTGCCCGCGCTTGGCTTGTTGAACGTAGCCCAGAATCAGCGACAAGAGGTGATTGAAGTCGTGATTCAAGCCGGCCGCCAGCCGCGCCACTGCTTCGATTTTTCTCGCATGGACCAGTTGTTGCTCGACCTTGCGCCGCTGCTCGACCTCGCCTTGAAGACGCACATAGGCCTCGCTCGCGTCTCTCCCCTTCGCCTTCGCCTCCACCAGACTCTGACGGAGTGCAGAGCTGGCGCGGTCCAGCACCACGGCGATCAGCAAGAAGATGACCCCGCTGATGATTCCATCGACGATCAGCTCCGCCGTGCCATCGGACGCCCGGTCCCTCCAGACCCCTAGTCCGAAGGCGACCCATATGGAGATCGTCACGCCCCACAATGCGCCGCGACCCACAACCAGCGCCCCAATGACCATACAGACCGTCAACACAGGTTGTTCGAACCGCTGGGAGCCAAACCCGCTGCCGGCATACGACAGGCACACCGACACAGCAAAGACGGCCAGAAGCTGATACGCCGCCCAACGGAAGTGCCCCAGCCGCACCAAAGCGAACCCGGCCAGGGCGACGGCGCTCAAGAGCAGGCTCAACGCCATGCTGCCCAGCTCGCCCTCCCGCCAAGGCACATCCATGGCAAAAGCCCGATAGGCCCAAGCCAAGGGGGGAAGCCCGCCGAGCAGCAACAGCACCAGCTGAAGCATGGGCGCGTTCCGCCGATCGACCGGGTCCGCCACCGGGACATTCCTGAGCCAACGCACAGGAAGGCTCAGCATGGAAAGCGCCCCGCCCCCTGCGGGTCGCTGATCGCCGTCTGAACCGTCAGCGGTGGTTGGATGCCCCGGCAGATTCGTTCCCATAACCCTCAGTAGGTGCCCACGACGTTGAGATACCAGCCGCGGTGATCGTAGTCGAAGTCGGTGAGCTTATCGCTGAAGTCGGTGAAGTTGTAGCCTGCGCCCACCCGGAAATTTTTGCCGACGTCACGGTCCAGCCCGACCAGCCAACCCTGTCGGGTGCCACCGTCCTTGACCTGCAGCGTGCGGTATTCCGCCAGCCCATGCCACGCCTGGAAAAGGTCATACCGCAACTGCCCCGCCATGAAGGTAGTCGACGAGTCGAACCACGGACCAGAACCTCGTCCCATCCGGACTTCGCCCTCGCGTTGGGCCACCTTGGCCGCCACCTCCCATCGTTGATCGATCCGGTAGACGCCCTCGAAGGAGAGCACCTGGGTCTTCTGGTCGACGTTCGTGCCGTTGATCTGACCCAGCGTGGACAGGTCATACAGATACGTGTATCGGCCAAAGATTCCCCAGCGCGTGCTTTCCCAAGGGCGCCACGCGAAGCCGACGTTGCCCTCAATGAAGCGGGCTCCCTGCGTGGGGTCGAGCTCGTCGTCCGTGTCTGACCAGTTCAAGCGCGCTGCCATGCGCCAGCTGTCATTGAAGCGGTAGGTCAGGCGGTTGGTGACAACCCATTGTTCACGGCGTTCGGCACCGGTATCGCGACGCCATTCCATCTTGCTCTGCCAATCCGTCACGACCGAGGTGCGCCCACCTGTCACGCTGACCGCGCGGCGATCAACATTGCCCCCGTCGTTGTTGGTCAGCTCGCCGTCTTGCAGCGTGAACCCCAGGTTCCACCCTTGGGCGGGATAGAAGTCCATACCGAAGGTATGCGCCAGGCCGGACTCGTCCGGATTCTTCAGGTATTGGCTCTCATTGAAAACGTTCACCTGGTTGGACATGCGCCAACGCTGACCAGCCGTCCAGCCGGACTGGCGCTCCGGGTTGAACAAGGAGTCGTAGCTGGTACTGTCCGTCGAAAGGGTGTAATTGCCATAGATGCTCTGCTGCGCGTTGACCCGGTACTCGGCATCGACCTGAGTGGAGTCTCCCCGGTCCCCCTGCGTCGTCTCCAAGCCGACGGTCGAGCTGTCACCGAAAAGGTATTTACTTCCCAGCGTGTAGGCATCGTTGGCAGCGTACTTTCCTTCGTCATCGTCAAGCGTGACCTGCGCGACGCCGTACACGTCCAACGCCGTGCCCACTCGGCGGGTGTACTTGATCGCGCCAAGGGTGCCAGCGGCATCGCCCGTTGCGCGCTCCTCATCCGTTCGCCGCAGCTCGGCGGTCAATGCGTCGAAGTCACCTATCCGCCATTGCGCGGTCACCTGCACCTGTTCCAGCGCCTCGCTGCCCCGCTCGGCGCGGCTGACACGGCTGTAGAGCGACAGGTCTCTATGGAGCTGACCCAGCACCTCTGCACCGTACTCGGTGACATCGGCTGCCGTGTCGTAGCGACTGATGGAATATCCCGCTCCCACCTCCCGCCACCAGGCGGCCGCGCTCCAATCCTGGGCGGTCCAGCCCAGCTCCTTGAGGTTCACGCGGCCTTCGACCGCCGTGGCCTCGCCGCTTTGCGGCCCGGCCCCATCGATACGCTGGAAGGTGAAGCCACCGTTGTCAGAGAAGAACAGCGGTGCGCTGCTCGACTCGGTGCGGCTGTGCTCGATCTTCAGGAAGGTCCCCTTGCCTGCCTGCAGCGTCAGATCTGCACCGGAAAGCGAGTAGTCCTCGCCCGACCGATTCTCGTTGACCTGGGTGACACCCACACCCACGTGGTTACCGAACCAGTGCTTGGCTCGCAGGCCTGCCGTCATGTCGTCGGCATCGAACTCGGAGGGCACCCATTCGTAATCTACGACCAAGCGTTGCTGGTAGCCGTCCAGCGGCGTATCGCGCGTTATCGAGGGCATGTTCTCACGGGTGACCTGCGCGAGGGGTCGGGTCAACAGGATGCGGCCCTGCAGTTCATCGATCTCGTAGTCTGCGCCGCGCTGCAGCGATACCGTGCTTTCCACCCGCCCCGTGGTCAGGTCGCGGATCTCCAGTACGACCTGCTCGGAGCCCGGCAGGACGTCGGCATGTCGGAGGTAGTAAAGGCTGCCCCCGGTGCCCAGGAACTCACTGTGACCCGGCGCGGTCTGCGCTTCGGAGGCAAACGCGCGCAGCATGGTCGCGGGGTCTCCCCACGCGTTGCTCGCACGCGAACGCCAGTCCAAGGCTGCGCCGTACAGTGAACGCACGTACTGTGCATATTCGGTGCCGGTGATCCCTGTGGCGAAGTTGCCCCAGAGGGCTTGGTTCTTGTCCCACTCCATGCGCACGTAGAACCGGCCCATGGTGTCCACGTCCCGATAAACGTTGGAATCATCGCCATACACCGGGTAGTACAGATCCGGGTCGAGGCGGCGGAAAATGTCCGTCGCGTCAGCCTTTGTGAACCCCGTGAACAGCGCTTCGAGGTCACGCTCGGTCGTATCGGCCTGAGCGGTGATGAGGTAGCGGCCCTGCGTCTTGGCTTTCAAATAGAACGCCAAGCGGCCATCGCTGATCACGTCGTCGGCGTAACGTTCGTTCACCGCCGTTGCGTCGACAGAGCCGCCCACCTTGTTCTGATACACCGTCACGTCCGCCAGGCCCACCCCGAACAGGTAGCGCCCGGTGACATCGACATCCAGCGTGCTGCGGATGGGCTCGCCCTTGCCTTCCAGCTCTATCAGGAACGAGCTCAAGCCGATCGGGGACAGGTACTCGGCAACGAACTTCCGCTCCATGTCCACCGGATAGGTGTCGCCATTGATCTTCAGGCTCAAGCCTTCGGGCACGTTCCGTCCATTGATCCGGATACGGGAACCGTGGATCGGGATATTCTGCTGACGGAGGCCATCGATGGCGAAAACCTCGTCAAGCAGGCTCTGCTGCTGCGCTTGCTCCGTGGTCAGCGCAGTACCCAAGCTCTTTTCCACGCTCTGACGCAGCAACACTGCGCCGCGCTCCGCCTCTTCAGGCCGCACCAACTGCAGCTGACGCGGTTGGGTTTCATCAAAGCGCCCGTCCGAATCGTATGCACGCAGCACGTAGACCAGCTCGTCCCCCGCCCGGTAGCGGTACCGGCCCGGGAGCTCGCCGTCCCACTCACCGGTTGACACGGCGGCCACCTCAAGGGGTACGCGGGCCAGCGGCTCGATCAGGTCCACATCTTCTGCCCGATGGATGCTCAACTCGTATCGGTCGATAAAGCGCGGGTAGTTGCTGCGAACGTAGAACTGGACCGGCTTGGTCACGCGGGTGCCGTCGAAGGCAACGATCGACGGCGCCGAGATGGACAGCGTCGGCTGCCCCAGCGTGGGATCTTCGGTGGCCCAGACCGCGCCACCGTTCGGTAGATCGATCGAGAACTTTCCACTGGCGACGGCGCGACCCGGCTGCGCCAACGCTACCTGGACCCGGCGATCGGGTGCCAGCACGTGAGACCCTGAGCTCGGCGCTGTTCCCCGCGTCACTGGCTCGTCGTAGCTTCGGGTCCGGAGCTGGAAGAGGACGCCGTCTTCGGAGCGGCAACCGCTGTCCGTGCAGTCAGCAGCCCGTTCCTGGGCGTAGGCCGTTCCCAGCCCCATCCCGCCGGCAAGCAGGCTGATGAGCGCGCAATCCAGCAGCTTCATTTGAATTTTCATGGCTGTCCCCTGTTCCTTCTCAGCGACCGTGCTCGGCAGGGGTTGCCGGGTCATCGTTGTATTCCACGTTCACTGCCTCGACCGTCCCGGGCGGCAGCTTCGCCGCAATGGCGCGCTGCACAGCCTGGGCACGGCGGAGCCCGAGTTGCTTGTTGTAGGCATGAGAACCGCGCACATCGGTGTGGCCGGTCAGAATCAGGCGCCCCTTGGTCTGCACGGTGGCCGCCGCTACCTGCTCCATCAGGGGGCCGAACTCCGGCTTTATCTCGGCCTTGTCCGTATCAAAAAGCACGGTCCCAAGAAGGATGTCAGCGCCCTGCAGGGTGAGGGAGCGACTGGCGGGATCGCCCAGGTCCCCGCGCACGCTGACAAAGGTGCGTTCAGCCACTTCTGGCGGAATGCGTGCGATCAGCGCATCCCGAACAGCGACCGCGCGCTGGTAGCCCAGCGCCTGATTGCCGTCGCCCCGAATCAGGACGTCGCCGCCGTTGTAGCTCTGCACCTGCGCGGCCATCTTTTCGAGCACCGCACCGTAGCGTGACTGCACGACCGCACTGTCCGGGGCGAAAAGCACCTCACCCAGTTCCAACTCCATCGCCTGCGCGTCGGCGCGGATCGGTTCAGGCAGGCGCACTCCGAAATCGAAGCGCACCGGGACGCCGGGGGTTACCCGCCGCAGCAGTGGATTGGCCGTGGTGAACTCAGCGCCGGCCGGCAGCGTGGAAGGATCCACCTTCAGGATGAAGTTGCGCCCGTGCGTCCACGCGCCACCATCGACTCCGGTGAGGTGGTAGCGGCCAAACTGGTCGGTCTCGATCAGCAACCCTTCCACTGACGCCAGGCGGACGCCCGGAATGCCCCGCTCATCGATGCCTTCGTTGCGGATGATGTAATCCACAACGACCTCGTTGCCCTCGACGACGGTACGACGCTCCACGACTGGTGCTGCGGCAGTCAGGCCCTTCGCTGCCTCCCCCCGCGTCTCGACACGCGTACTGCCATCGGCGGCCACGCGAACGCGGATGCCCTGGTCGCTCTCCAGTACAAAGTCATCCGTGAAGGCAGCAGTGCGCAAGCGCTGGCGAATCACCACCACGTGGCGGTCCGCCGGGTCGGCCACCGACTGGCGTCCGCTCAAGCGGCCCAAGGAAAGGCCGCGCAACAACGGCGCGCTCGCATCGGCGACCGGCGACATCCCATTGCCATCGCCCTTGTCAACCAAGGTCGATCCCGCGACGTAGTCGCCTGCGGCGAAACCGCCCTGCACCTTCAAGCCCGTCAATGCTGCACTGTCCTGCCAACCGTCGCCGTCCCGGTCATCGAACACGGTTCCGAACACCAGGCTCTCGTCCAGCAACGGATCGGCATCGAGTACTACTTCCGCGGTCGCAACGTTGGACGCCGGCTGACCCGTTCCATCGAGCGCCTGTGCACGGTTGATCTGCACCCCGCGCTGAACCCCTGCGCCGACGCGCATCAGGTAGACCACTGTCATCTGGTCGCCGACCTTCAGATCGATCCCGTCGAAGCGAACCGGATTAAAGCCGCTCACTACAACGTTCGATCGTGCGTCGCTGGCAGTCAGCGACCCTTCGACGTAGGTGAAGCCAGCCGGCGGGGTATCTAGGACACTGCCGCCGGACAGATCAACGCTGCCGACGTTCTCGATCGTGACGCTGTAACGAACCAGATCGCCCGTCTTGATGTCACGCGAGGGGGTCGACTTCGTCAGCCGGAGCGAGGCCGTGCCTTCGATTTCCACCGTAACGGTTGCGTCAGCACACAGCGCCGTGGGGTACGACGTATCGCATACCCGGTAGACGTAGGTGTCGGTGCCGGCAAAACCGGCCGTCGGCATGTAGCTGCAGCTGCCTGCCGCGCACGTGACACTGCCGTTTGACGGCGGCGTCATCAGCAACACGGATTCCGGATCCAGTGGCGCACCGTGGCTGCGGTCATTGCCGACCACGACCAGTTGCAGAGGAACACCCGGCTCGGTGCGGCCTGCATCGTCGATCGCTTCGACCCGGTTGGGATCGATGGCGATGACCACGCGAGCGTTGGTGCAGTTGGTCGGGTTGGCCCGCTCGCAGATCTGGTACTCGTAGCTGTCCTCGCCCCAGAAACCGGGGTTCGGCGTGTAGGTGACGGTGCCGTCGTCATTGACGATGATCGAACCATTGGTGGGCGGCATGTGCTCACTGACCTGCACCAATGCCGGATCTACCGCCTTGCCGTCCAGCAGGTCATTCTGCAGAACGGGGGTAGTCACCGGCGTGTTCTGCGGCGTGCGGTCGCGATCATCTTCTGCGTCGATCTCCCAGGCCAGGACCGGGATATCGAGGCTTGGAGCACACGCAGGGTTATCTGTCCCGGTGCCGCAAAGGCCCGGCGTTGCCGTGGCGATGAGCGCAACGTTGCGGACGTTGCCTGCAACCACATCGGCCTGGCTGACCCGGTACGTGCCTTCCAGAACGCAGCGTGCAGCTGGCGCAAGGCTGCCGCAGGTGATGCTTGCCGGCGTGATCTTGCTGTCGGTCACAACGACATCTTTCAGCGTCGTATTGCCCACATTGCTGGCAGTGACGGTGTAGGTGAGGGTGTCATTGAACGTCACCGAGCCCGAACCGTCTTCATCGGCATTGCGAAGAAGCTGCTTGGTCGATTCGAGCGCCGGCGCCTGCGCCACCGGCGTGCGCACCGTGTCTTCCGGGCTCTTCACCGGGACCGAACCGGGGTTGCCCGGCGTTGACGGCGGCGTCCCTTCGGCATGGGCGGTATTGACCACTTCGCCCGCGTCCAGATCAGCCTGGTCAAGCGTGTAGGTTCCCGTGCATACCGTGCTTGCGCCCGGCGGCAGCGTGTTGACCGGACAGCTCGGTGCAGTGGCCAACTTGCTGTCCACGACCGTGAGCGCGCTCAACGTCACGTTGCCCGTATTGGTGACCAGGAAGCTGTAGGCGATCGTGCTGCCCACTGCGTTGCCACTGGCGGGGTCGGCCGTCTTTTCGATGCTCAACGACGGCGCCGCCGGCAGGTCCACGATCTCCTCGTCTTCCGTGCTTGGCACACGCGGCGGGTTGGGATTGCCCGGGCTCGCCGGCGGCACGCCTTCGGCGTAGGCGCGGTTCACCACGCGGCCGGCGTCAAGATCGACCTGGGTCAGGGTGTAGTTGCCCGTGCACGTGGTCACGGCGCCGGGGGCCAGCGTGGTCACCGGGCAAACCGGCGCAGCGGCCAACTTCGCATCCACAACGCGGATGTCACTGAGGGTAACGTTGCCCGTATTGGTCACGACGAAGGTGTAGCCGATGGTGCTGCCCGCCGTAGTGCCCGAAGGGGTACTGCCCGTCTTCACGATCGAAAGCGACGGCGCGGACGGCAGATTCGTGATCACCTCGTCCTCGGGACTCGGAACCCGCGGAGGGGTCGGGTTACCCGGGGTTGCTGGCGGGGCACCTTCGGCATGCGCCGAATTGAGCACCTGCCCAGCGTCGAGATCCGCCTGCGTCAGGGTATACGTGCCGGTGCAGAGCACCGTGGCGCCAGGGGCGAGCGTGGTCGCCGGGCAGGCCGGCGGCGTGCTCAGCTTGACGTCGATCACCGCGACCTCGGTCAAGGTTACATTGCCGATGTTGGTCACCCGGAAGCTGTAGGCGATCGTGCTTCCGACGGTGGCGCCGGTCGGCGTGCCGGCCGTTTTCACGATCGACAGCGACGGGTCCGACGGCAGGTCGGTTGTTTCCTCATCTTCCGGGCTGGGCACACGCGGCGGGTTGGGGTTGCCCGGGGTCGCCGGCGGCGTACCTTCGGCCCGGGCAGCGTTGACCACCCGCCCTGCGTCCACGTCGGCCTGGGTCAGCGTATAGATACCCGAACAGGTCGTGGCTGCGCCCGGTGCCAACGTCGTCAACGGGCATGTGGGGGCGGCCGCGAGTTTGTCATCCACCACCACGATGTCGTTCAACGTCACATTGCCGGTGTTGGTCACCAGGAACGAATACCGGATGG
Source organism: Stenotrophomonas sp. 169 (assembly GCF_014621775.1). Classification (NCBI taxonomy): domain Bacteria; kingdom Pseudomonadati; phylum Pseudomonadota; class Gammaproteobacteria; order Lysobacterales; family Lysobacteraceae; genus Stenotrophomonas; species Stenotrophomonas sp. 169. The sequence continues at coordinate 1,867,261 of NZ_CP061204.1, read as the reverse complement.
AGCTGCCCACGGCCGTCCCGCTCGGCTGGCCTGCGGTCTTGACGATGCTCATTGCCGGGGACGCAGGCAGATCGACGGTTTCCTCGTCCTCCGGGCTCGGCACGCGCGGTGGGGTCGGATTACTGAACGTGGAAAGCGGGGTGCCTTCGGCTCGGGCCGTGTTCACCACCCGGCCTGCGTCCAGATCCGCCTGCACCAACGTGTAGGTGCCCGTGCACGTAGTCGTCGCGCCCGGCGCGAGCGTGGTGACCGGGCAAACCGGTGCCGTTGCCAGCTTGGCATCGACCACCGCAATGTCGCGCAGTGTCACGTTGCCGGTGTTGGTGACCAGGAACGCGTAGGCGATGGTGCTGCCCACGGTGGTTCCACTGGGCAGGCCAGCAGACTTCACGATGGTGAGGGCCGGGGCCGACGGCAGGTCCGTGATCTCTTCGTCTTCCGGGCTGGGCACGCGGGGCGGGTTGGGGTTGCCAGGCGTTGCCGGCGGCACGCCTTCGGCGCGCGCGCGGTTCACCACGCGGCCCGCATCCAGATCGGTCTGAACCAGGGTGTAGGTGCCCGTGCAGGTGGTCGCCGCTCCGGGCGCCAACGTGGTCACCGGGCACACGGGCGCTGCCGTCAGCTTGTCATCGACAACCGCAACCGCGTTCAACGTGACGTTGCCCGTATTGGTCACGACAAAGCTGTACGTCATCGTGCCACCCACGGTGGACGTACTCGGGATGCTGCCGGTCTTGACGATCGTCAACGCAGGAAGCGCCGGGTCCACTGGCGTGTCCAGGGTGGGGTTGCACGATGCCGTGCTGTTGCCAACAGGACAAACCCCATCGGTGCCCGGCGTGGTGATCGAGGCCGTATTCCGGACCACGCCGCTGTCCACGTCCGCCTGGGTGACCGTGTAGACACCGGTCAGCACGCACGCGGCGGCAGGCGCCAGATCCGCGCAGGTAAGAGTGGCCGGCACGATGCGTGCATCGGCCACCACGACAGACGGCAGCACCATATTGCCGGTGTTCGTCGCTGTGACGACGTAGGTCAGCATATCGCCCACGGCAACCGTGCCACTGGGCGCAGCACCGTTGACCAGGGTCAGCGCTTTGGTCGACGTCAGACCGGGCGTCAGCATCAGCGGCGTAGTCTCCTCGCAATCATTGCCCGTCGCGGCACAATCCACGGGCGTATTGCCTCGCACAGCGACTTCGTTGCGGATCGCTGTCGCCGCGCCGGGCATCGTCGTGGCCACCTGCACACGGAAGCGCAACGTCGCCGAGCCACCGGCCGTGATGTTGACCGCGTTGGTGTTCGAACATGCCGCGGCGGTGCACGTGAAGTCGCTTCCAGCCGGAAGGAACGTCGTATTCGTTGGCACGCCTTCGACTACATCCCCTGCAAAGAGCGTTGCGGCTTGGGAGCCGGCGACGTGGCTGATACGGATCTCGTATTCCAGAACATCGCCTGGCGCGACGCTGGTCCCCGGCGATTGGCCGTTGACCGTGCTCAGCACCTTGCTGACTTGCAGCTGCGGCGGCGCAATGGCCGGGAAGCTGCAAGACGCGAGATCGCGGCCGCGGTCGCCACCGCTGGTCAAAGAGGAGTTGCCCGCCAGCGTCATCGTGCCGGTGGTCAGATCCATCGCGTAGTAGTTGCCCGTCGCGTTGACCACGACGTAAAGCTTTCCGTCGGCGCCGAATGCCGCACCGGCATAAAAAGCACCGGACGGCGCGCCGGTAAAGCGCTGTTGAAGGGTCGCGGTGCCTGCGTTCACATCGACCCGGTAAAGATCGGACCCGGCGACAAGCCAGCCAACCCCGTCTTGGTCGAAGGCGATGTCGCCCGAGCCGGTGTCTGACGGAGCGACGTCATAGGTCAGTGTGGTGGGAGCGCCGGCGGTGTAGCCAAACGTTCCAGCAGGGTCGAGCCGATACATGCGGGCGGTCCTGCCGGTGACCGAGGTCACCATGTAGCCGACGCCGTCTCGGGTCATGCCCGCGCGCGGCAGATCCGCGGCGATCACCGCGCCGGTCTGATACCAGCCACCGTTGTTGGCGTCATACGCCCACACTTCGCCGCCCGAACCGTTAGCCCGGGTGTGGACCAACAGGCGGTTGCGCGCAGCATCCACCATCAAGCCGTTGAGGTTGCCTGGCAGACTGACGGCGAGGTCTCCGACGGTCTCGTCGGTGCTGGTCCCCGGAACAAAGCGTCGGAAACCGGCGCCATTCACTACGCCAAAAATACCCCCGTCCGCAGGGCAAAAGTTCACCGCGGCGATGGCGGGTACTTCGACCGGCCCAATGGTGGCCGAGGCACGTCCCTCGTAGTCGTCCGGCACCTCGACCGTCTGACCGTTGTGCGTGACCTCCGCGTTGTTGACGATCTGCGCCGTGTCCGGAGCCGCGTCACTGACCTTGACCTGGAAGCGCAACGTTGCACCCTGGCCCGGCGTCAACAGTCCCCCATTCGTCCCGTTGGCACCTGCGCCGACGCGGAACACCACGCGGTTGCCAGCGGCGTCAAACTCAGCCACATCATCTCCCGCCGCATCGGTTTCAGCAGCGCTGTTCCCCGTCAAGCCTCGGCCATCGTCGGACACTACGAGCAGGCTGCCTGGGACATACGCCGTGTGGGCTGGGATCGGGTCTCGAACCGTCGTGCGCGTAGCGCCGTCTTGGCCGCTGTTTTGGAAAGAGACGGTGTATTCGAGAATGTCCCCGCGCCGCAGTGGGCCGGTCGGATGGGTTACATTGCGCACCGTCTTGTCCAGTGAGCTGACCAGATCCGGCACGAACAAGTCAGTCACGAACACCAATGCATGCGGGAAGTACGCGTCACCGGTGCTGGTGAACGTCAGGGTGGCGCCGGTGGCGCTATTGGCCAACCGCGGACGGGCTGCGGATGCGTTCGCCGCATTGTTGGAAATGTCGACCAACTTCAAATCGACTGCGAACTGGTTGGCGTAGTCGGGCGCCTTGTTGGTGAAGCGCTCACCCAGCCGGGTGATGCCGCTGTTCCAGAAGTTGTTCGCCGGGCTCAAGCCATCGCTGACAGCACCTGCATTGAGAACGTTGCCGTTGCCGCTCAGCTGGAACGCATCGCCGGTGATATCGCCGTCGCCCTCCCACACCAAAGCGCCCATGAAGGCATTGAACGGCCCGCTAGCCGGCGTCAGCAGACCCGTTACCGACGCGGATTGCGCGTTGCCGCCGCTGACGTAGCCCGCGTTGCCATCGAACACCATCAAACGGCGGAAAGGCTTGCTGTTGTCTTCGTAGAGCACGATGAGCGCCCAGCCGCCGTAGTTTCCCAGTCCCCCGCCATTCCCGGTGACAGCCGTCAACCCGCCCGCGTAATACGTGCCGCTCCCTGAGGCGGCGACCAGTGCGGTCACGTCCGCGTAAGCGGTGTATGGCCGGTTGGCGTTGGTATCGCCTTGATCATTGAAGGTGTTCAGGTCGGCCGCACTGGCGGTCACTGAGCGGTAGGTGCCGCCCGGCACCCGCAGCTGGATAGTCCGCCGCGCTGCATCGGTGTTGTCGGCTCGGGAGCCCCAGTACAGGCCGGCGGACCGGACCCGTGCCCCCGCTGGCAAGGTCAGCGTGGCTGCAGACGAATTCTCCGGCACAGTGGCGGGGAGTCCTGCAGCGTCCACGTTGATGTACTCCATCACCCGGTTGCCGTTGCCGCCGGTGCTGTTGCTCATCCGCTGGCTTGCGCAGTTCGCCGAGCCGGTTCCTGAGGTGGCGCAAGTCAGCAAGGCGTTGCCCACCATGGCGACGTCGCCGCGCGCGTTGAAACTGTGGCGGGGAGCGAGCTGGGCCAACGCGGTCAGCGGCGCCAGGGCCATCAGCACCATCAACCAAAGGCCAAAACCGAAGCAACGACGGATGCGCCCTTGCGAAGAGCGTGCGAGCTGACGAGCCATATCCTTGGAACCCCTGTTGGTGCGACGGCACAAGCCATTTACGAAAGTCACGCACGCGCACACAGGCGCACCGCTGGTGACAGCGGTCGGAGATAGAGAAAGACGTTGCTGCGGCGAGTGGCCGAGCGCCCCATTGCGAGGCGCGCACTATAAGCAGGGGGCTTCTAGCACTCAATCACGGATGTTTGCATCGCGTGAAATAAAACGAAATAAATCAAAGACGGCTTATGACGTCCATGCGTAGCCAACCGATCGAATGGATCTGACCGGCAGCGCGCGCTCGCAGCCCTCCTCCACCTTCCGCCGAAGACGGTGCATGACCATCTCAAGGCGGTAGGGATCGAACTCGGGAAGCTCAGCGACAATGCCGCGCGTCAGGTCTTCTCTCGAAATGGCCGATCCCGGCGTGCGCATGAGCGCTGCGAGCAGCAATAGCTCTGCGTGTGACAGTTGAATCTGCTTGCGCTCGGGCGAGGTGAGCCGCCAGCCGTCCAAGGCAAGCTCCCAGCCGGAGGCCTTCAGCGCCTTGGCAATCGCCCCGTTGGGCACCCCTGCCCCACGTCGGCGCAAAACACTACGTAATGTCGCCGCAAGCACCTCGGTCTCGATGGGCTTGACCAGGTATGCGTCTGCGCCCCCATCCAGTCCCCGTATCTGGTCCACGCTGCCCGATCGGCCCGTGAGCAACACAACGACGATGTCCGTGCTCCGCCGTAGATGGGCAAGCGCGCTGAAGCCGTCTTCGTCCGGCAATCCAACGTCGAGCACGACCGCATCTATTTCAGCACTCATCAGGTGCCGATACATTTCCAGTGCGCTGCCCGCCGCCCGCACGTCAAAGCCCAAGTCGGCCAGATCCGGGACCAGTATCTGTTCGCGCAACTCAAGGTCGTCTTCGACCACGAGGACCCTCTTGGGCCGTTCCGATGAGCCCGACTCCATTGATGCCTCCATCGTGTCTCAGGGACCAGATCAGCCGCCCCCTCGCCTGCGGCGTAGCCGTCGCTTACGAGGTCTCAGCTATTGTAACCGTGGAACCCATGGCCCCGCCGGAAAGCGGCCGCGCGGACGTTGCACTATCCTAAGCCGTCGGCGCTTAAGGAGAGACCACAACCATGGTTGATGTTGATCAGATCCTGGATCGGCATTTGCGGCTCTCCGAGGATGTCTACGTCGGTGCCGAGGTAGATCCAGATGCGTATCTCAAGGACCTGAGTCGCGAAATCGTTTCGAATCGACGCGACCCATTTCCACTCACAGCGATCGTGATGGCCCCGGGGCTTCCTGGATTCGAGCTGGGCAGTGCGATTTCAGGTCTCTGCATTGCGGAACTGGATGGGAAGTGGCTGGTGTACCGCCCAGAGAATGATCAATTTTACGCGTTCTGGGGTATCGACAAAGAGATGCTGGGCGCGCACGGGGTTTGGGGAAGCCCACTCTACTGTTGGTCTGCATAACAGACAGACGACCGGCATGATTCTTGGCATGCCTGAAGGTGCCGCTTCCGCGAAGACCCATTCACTCGGGCGTAGCCGCCCGGGACAATACGTGAGGCCCGGCGTCAAGCTTGTCCGATTGGCACTATCGGACACGAGTGCGCCGCTACAGGGCCGAAGGCGTTGATAAATAGAGCCTTGCGACTGCCGCCCAGCAGCTGGCGCCGCGCTAGCGCTAGCGCTAGGAGCAACCGCTTCCTAAGTTCCTGCAGGACGGCCTGCTGCTCCGACGCGGGCAGGCGCGTGAACTCTTGAATCAACTCAGCGAGTTCATCGGTCTCAGTCAGAGATATGCCACAGACACCCCAAGCGCCTGCGCAGGCTTCTGGGCGATCTCGCTATGGCAATCGTGTACGGCGCGTTCGCATCTGTTGATTCGGACCGCGGCCACATCCTCTGGCAGCCCATGCCACTCCTAAGGCCTTTTGACTGCGGCCGTTCGCTTGCCGATGCTCCTTCAAGCGAGCGGCGAAGACGGCACGGACAGTGGGAGCTTCTGGAGCATTCATGCTTTCAAGGATGAACGTAAGCTACGTTCACCGTTTCCAATACCTGACAATTGGAAACTACAGGCGGAACGCATCTCTAATCGCGTGCCAAGCGCCGGCGGGCTGCCCAGCCATATCGATGAGCGAGAGGGCCAAGCCCACAGCCGTGAGCAATGTACCAAGCCCTTACTTGGATGCTCTTACACAGCCCCACTCATCAAGAAATGCCAAGTAGACCATGAAAATTGCATTCATCCGTGCGCCTGGATCGCGGCCCATATCGACTGGCTGGGACCTGACGTACGCGGTAATTACCGCTACAGCAACGGACAGAAACAACAACAGGGCGGTTAACTTGTTAGCCAAGAACAGCTCAAGCTAAGTCTTGCCTCGTTTTTTCTCATCAGCTTTCTGGATTTCTTCTTCCATCACGTCATCCTTGGCAGATGTTCGGAATAGTATCTTAGCCCCCGTAGCCATCTAGCCAAACTTTGGCAGGTGCTTTTGATGACTGAGGTGTAGGTATGGCAGAGCGCATAACGTGATAGCTGCGCGGGAGAGCGCCCCATTCTCACCGACGTGCCTTTCCGACCGCACGAAGCCGCGAGTGATCTGGGGGGCGACCAGTAAGCCGCCCCCAGACCCCGTGTATCTCTGTATCTAACCTTAGAGAACGTGCGTGGCCAAGCGCTCCCCTCGGGGCAGCTCGCCAGCTCCCCAGAATGACGAGCCGGCGATGTCGCCCACAGCACTGTGGCCGTCCGTCATACCTGTAGACGCCGCCTGGAATGTGCTCATGGCACCGATGAGAAGATTCAGTTCAGCGCTTCCTGAGACCTGCCCGGCCCCGACTCCATTCTCAACTCGTCCGGCTTGGGATGCGGACACTGAATTGGCGGAAGACAACGGAGTCAGCTGGCTGGCGATACTGCTTGCAGAGATGGCGTTACCACCATCACCGGGTTGCACGAAGCCAATTGCGAACTCGCCGCCTTGGAAGTGACGCAGCACGCGCATTTGCTGGGCTGCACTGCCATCAACGCGGACGACCAGGTCGTCCCCGTCGCGATGGTAGGACAGGCGGTTGCGGCTGATGGCATCGAAGTACAACCAATCGGTGCCGCCACCCGTATTATCGACTGTGTCCGCACCCGATCCCTCGGCATAGAAGTAGGTATCGTTGCCGGCACCGCCGAACAGCTGATCATTTCCATCTTCGCCCACCAGCTGGTCGTCGCCAGCACCCCCGATGAGGATGTCCTTACCCGATCCACTGAAGCTGCCGTTGCCACCGGACAAGTAGTCGTTGCCATCGCCGCCTTCCAGCTTGTCGTCGCCTCCCATCCCAAACAGCGTATCGGCCCCGGCGAGGCCCTTGATCAGATCTCGCCCGCTCGTCCCCACCAACTGCTCAGCACTAGCGGTGCCGTTGATTTTGGACGGATAGTCGCTGTCGTTCCCGGCACCCGGCGTACCGCCGCCGTCGTTGCCGCCGCCTCCGTTGTTACCCACCAACGCATTGATTGCCGCAGTGTTGAGCGCCGAACCGCTCGCGGGTTGCAGGTAGTCCAACGACATGTCGCCGCCCAGGAAGTGGCCGGTCACGGTAACGCGCTGGTTGCTGTTGCCGTTGACGGTGATGACCAGGTTGTCGCCGTCTCGGGTAAACCCAAGCTGCGCCGCAGTGATGCCGTTCTGGAAGAACAACCATTCGGTACCGCCGCCAGTGTTGTCGATGACGTCGACACCACCGCCGTAGATGTACTGGTCGTCACCACTGCCCCCGATCAGCACATTGCTGCCGTCCTGTCCGCGCAGTGAGTCATTGCCCGCGCCGCCTTCGAGTCGGTCGTTGCCGGAACCTGCCGCACTGCCATTACCCCCAGCCAGCGAATCGTTGCCGTCACCACCACGCAGGGTGTCATCACCGGCCATGCCGAACAACGTGTCATTGCCGCCGAAGCCCTCCAGCAGATCCTTGCCCGTGCTGCCTACCAGCTGCTCGCCTGCGGCAGTGCCCTGAATGACCTGGTCGAAGCCGGTACCGCCGCCAGCCACGATCTGGTTGATCTGCGCCGTAGTGAGGTATGAGCCCCCATCGGGTTGCACGTAGTCAATAGCCGCATCACCACCGAGGAAGTGGTTGGCCACGCGGACGCTGGGTGTCGCTGCGTTGTCCAGGATGATCAAGAGATCATTGCCGTCCCGGCTGAACGAGATCCGCTCACGGGTAACGCCGCTGTTGAAGAAGACGCCGTCGAAGCCGCCTCCGGTGTTGTCCACACGATCAAAGCCGCTTGTGGCGTCGAACACGTACTTATCATCGCCAGTACCGCCAATCAGCGTGTCATTGCCGGCGCCACCCACGATGGTGTCGCTCCCACCCATGCCGTTCATGACATTGCCTTGCGCATTGCCGGCCAGATAGTTGTCCAGTGCATTGCCAGTGCCGTTGATGACCCCAGCGCCGCTCAGGAACAGGTTCTCAATATTCTCCGACAAGACATACGATGCTGTGGTCTGCACTTGGTCCTTGCCGGCGCCGAGCGCCTCCACAACGACATCTCCGCTGTCATCAGTGATGTAGACGTCATCGCCCAATCCCCCTTCAAGACGGTCTGTCCCCTCTCCACCATCGAGATAGTCGCTCCCAGCCCCACCGTACAGTTGGTCGGTGCCTGTACCTCCGAAGAGGGAGTCGTTTCCATCCAGGCCATACAGAAGATCGTCACCATCCCAGCCGCCCAGTGTATTGGCCGCTGAGTTGCCCGTGATCGTGTTGTCCAACCCATTGCCGTTCCCGGTCTGGATACCGACGGCCAGGATGAGATTCTCAACCTCGTCAGCAAGCACCAAATTGGTCTCGTAGCGTCGTTCGACGGTGTCGACACCTTCGCCAGCGTACTCGTGGATCCAATCGGCGCTGCTTTCGTTGATGAAGTAGTCATCCCCCAGGCCGCCGTACATTTGGTCGCCACCGGCGCCGCCATCTAGGCGGTTGTTGCCGGCATTACCCACTAGCTGGTTGTCACCGTCATTGCCGGTGCCATTGATGTTGCCGATACCGGTCAGTACAAGTTCTTCCAATGTGGTGCCCAGCACGTAATCGATACTCGATTCGACAGTGTCGCGCCCCTCATCGGCCAGCTCGACCACAAGATCGCCTGCCTGGTCGACCACGTAGGTATCGTCACCAAGGCCGCCTAGCATACGATCTGCACCGGCCCCGCCGTCCAGCCGGTTACTGTTGCTATTGCCGATCAGCTCGTTGTCGCTCTGGTTCCCGATCGCGACAACGGCGCTGCTGCCTTCCACCTGGATCAGTCGCTCGATGTTGGCCGACAGTGTGTAATCGCTGCTGGCGTGGACACTGTCCGTCCCCTCGCCAGCCAGTTCGAAGACAACGTCCTCACTAGTATCGATCCGGTACTCATCATCGCCGACACCACCAGCGAGCAAGTCGATGCCTTGCCCTCCGTCCAACAGGTCGTTGCCCGCGCTACCTTCCAACTCGTCATTCCCGCCCATCCCGAATAGACGATCATTTCCATAACCACCATCGAGACGGTTACCGGCATCGTTCCCGCTCAGCGTGTTTGCGCCGCTGTTGCCGCTGCCATTAATCGATTCCCACCCCGCAAGCACCAGATCTTCGACGTTATCGGATAGCACGTGGTCGATAGCGGCCAGCACTGTGTCGTGCCCACCGACAGCCGCTTCCACGACCGTATCCCCAGCGTCGCCGACAACATAGTAGTCGTCACCGTCACCACCGATTGCCCTATCCGCGCCCTGGCCGCCGTCAAGCCGATCGGCACCGGCGCCGCCAAGAAGCTCATCGTTGCCGGCGCCACCGAATAGCTGATCATCGCCTGCATCGCCATGCACTGCATCATCGCCGTCTTCGGCGTGGATCACATCGTCGCCCGCCTGCCCATGGATCAGGTTGGCCAGGCTGTTGCCGATAATTGTGTCATCAGCTGACGTTGCGCGAAGTACTTCCGCGTCCAGCCCCGACGCGTCCACCTGCAAGGCAGGGCCCGTGCCGGCGATTACGCGCAATCCGGTTGTCGCCAGCCCCGTGATCGGGTCGAACATGCCCTCGAGTCGGATCTCGTCCCCCTCGGTACCGGCGTAACGCAGCACCAGACTGGTGCCGTCGCGGCGCATGACAACCTCGGACGCGGTGACGCCTTGCAGGCGCAGGGTGCTGAGCCCAGCAAGGTCGGAGATCGTGTCACGACCATCACCCCGTGCGAATACGTATTCGTCATCGCCCTCGCCACCTTCCATTCGATCATCGCCGGCGCCGCCAGTCAGGACGTCATTGCCCGATCCGCCCAACATCTCGTCGATATCCGCACCACCTGATAGCACGTCGTCACCTTGGTCGCCGGCCATCCAGTCTCGACCGTCGCCTCCGTCCAGTATGTCGACGCCGCTGCCTCCATAGAGCGCGTCCATGCCGGCGCCGCCGCTCAGCGTGTCCGAACCCTCGCCACCGGTCAGGGTATCGTTGCCGTCCTCTCCCAGGACGATGTCATCGCCTTCCTCACCCTGCAGCAGATCGTCGCCCTCGCCCCCGGAAAGCTGGTCATTGCCGATGCCGCCGCGAATGTCGTCGTGACCGGCCAGGCCGGCCAGCGTGTCATTGCCATCGTAGCCCTGCAGCGCGTCATCGCCAGCCGTCGCCTGCTGCACCATCGACTTCACTGCGTCGACGTTCCAGACGACGCTGTCGGCGAAGCGGATCTCGTCGATCCGCGTCGCGCCAGAGCCGTTTCCGATGAAGTAGCCGGATACGACCACGAGATCGCCGTTGTTGCCGACTGCAAGATGAAGGTCGTCGCCACTGCGGGTCGCGATTACGTCGCCCGGGGCGATGCCGGAAAGGAACTGCACGGCATCCACGCGCCCCTGACCGTCATCATAGTTGTTGATCACGTCACGACCGAAGCCGACCCCGAACACATAGACGTCGTTGCCATCGCCCCCCTGAAGCACGTCATTACCGGTGCCGCCCTCCAAGCGATCCGCGCCTGCGCCACCATCAAGATGATCGTCGCCCTCCCCGCCGGATAGGAAGTCCACGCCCTCGCCGCCGGACAGCCGGTCGTTTCCGGCGTCGCCAGTGAGCTGATCGTTGCCGTCATCGCCGTTCAGCCGGTCAGCCCCTCCCCCGCCCGACAGGGTGTCGTTGCCACCGCGGCCACTTAACCATTCATTGCCGTCGCCGCCGTTGATGACATCGTCCGTGTCGTACCCATAAAGGTCATCCACCCCTGGCACCGGCACGAGCACCTTCGCCTTCACATCTGCGATCGTCCACGACGTGCCATCGGCAAAGCGAATCTGGTCCAGTCGATAGGCACTACTGCCGTCGTCGCGGAAATAGTTCTGGATGTCGATGCGGTCGTCAGTCCCTGCGATCTGGATGCACAGGTAGTCGCCACTGCGCCAGACCTTAAGGTCCGACGGTGCGATGCCCGCACCGATTTCCAAAACGTCCAGGCGATCAACTGCGGTATCGTAGTTGTGAATCCGATCGTGGCCGGCCCCGCGAGCGAAGACGTAGCGGTCACTGCCCCATCCGCCGTCCAGGTAGTCATCCCCGGCTCCGCCGTCAAGGCGATCGTCGCCGCTGCCACCATGCAGGGAATCCGCTCCGCTTCCACCGAAGAGCTTGTCGGCACCATCCCCGCCTTCAAGCGCATCATCGCCTCCGCCGGCATGGAGGATATCGATGCCTGTACCGCCGTCCAGCTGATCTTGCTGCGAGCCCCCATAGAGCGTGTCATCTCCGTCCTGCCCGTACACCACGTTGCGCCCTTGGCCCGCGAACACGATATCGTTACCGGCCCCTGCCAGGATCTGCTCGCTGACATCCGGCGCATCCGCGCCCAGAACGGTGTCCGCCTCGGCACCACCAGTGCCGTGCCGCAACCCGACCGAAAGCAGCGCGGCGTTGAAGGCGGCATCCTGAGTATTGTCGGCCACCCAGCTACGCAGCATTGCCTCGCTTTCGGTCCACATCGCCCCCTGCACCTGGCGGGGCATGGCGCGCACCAGCTCGACCAGATCAAGGGCCGCATTGGTCCGGTCGATGGCATAGCGATCGAGCAGAAGTGCGTTCACCGGTGAGAAATCCACCACAGTGGTTCCTGCATCGGTGTCGATGGTCAGGGTCACGTTATTGATATAGGCCCGAAGGCGGGTCTGGACCGCCAGCTCGGCGTAGCTGCTCTCCAAGAAAGCGTCGTACACACGCCCGTAATTGTTCAGGTTTGCCGTACCCCAAAATACGGCGCTGATCGGCAGCATGCCCAGCACCGCCTCCGCAACCCGGACCTTGCGTGTGTATGCATCATCCAGTTTCTCGGGGTCGCCCCAGACCATCACCTCGTTCGGACGTAGTCGCACCACATTGGCAGAGCTTTCGTCATAGCGGCCGCCTCCCATGTGCAGATCGATGCGATCGTCACTGAACTTAGGATTGGTCTTTGCCCATTGGTAGAGAACCTCATCCATCAGTCCTCGCTGAGCTTCACGCGTGGTGGCAGCGGCGAATGCCTGGATCGCCTGTAACAGGGCTGGCGAGAGTGCAGCCGCTTCACGCAGATCACGCAGCAACCCCATGCCCTTTAGATCTGGCAGTGCAAAGAGTTCCTCCGGAATGGTTACATGGTCTGAGAAGTCGCTGTGGATCGTGTCAGCATCGAAGTTGAAATCCTGCATGATATGGGTGGCTTCCACGCCGTTGGCGTCGACCCGCGTGAACGTACTGCTGGCGATCAGGTTTCCGCCCGCAACGTCGTCACTCGCTGGTCCATTGCCGAGGAACTGCGTCTTCAGGCGATTGATGCCCAACTGCGACAGCGTCATCAACTCCGACGACTCGCTGATGCCGTTGCCATTGCGGTCCTGCCAGATCTGCAGTGAAGCGAATGCAGCGTCGGCCGCGTCAAGAAAACCATCTTGGTTCGTGTCCAGATCGGCCAAGGCCTCCATGCCCGTAAGCGCAAGGTTTCCGTTGCGCAGGCGCGTCTGGTCACCGAAAAGCTCGCGCCCGGTTTCAATGGCACCCGAACCATCCAAATCCCGAACCAGCATGCCATCCTCGGCACCGATCCAGCCCGTGGCCGTGCGAATGCCGTCACCGTTGTAATCAAACAGCGGACCGGACCAGTTGCCATCCGCGATGGTGGTCACCACTCCATCGCCATTTAGGTCCAGGCCAATCGGGTCGTAGCGCTCGATGCGGTAGTCGTCGCCTCGAATGGCGTCGCCAAGCCGCGACAACGCGTCCTGGATCGGTCCATTGACTTCGTCCCAGATCTTTCCCCCAAGGTATCCGCCAAGGACTGCGGCAAGCCCCACCGCAATGGTTACAGGCAGCCCGATGGTCAGGCCAAATGCGCCGGCAAGGGCGAGAGCGGCGAAGCCAAAAGCCTCTGCCATGAGCAGGCTGCTTCCGGCCTTGCCCAAGTCGCTCCAGTTCTGATCGGCCACCGCACTTGCCATCTGGAATGCATCGAACGCGGGCCCCAGCAGTTCGCCGGCCGCGCGCCCGGCCGGGCTGTTTCCAAACGACCCGAGATCGCTGAGCGCCTTCTGCTGCATGTTGCCCATGAAGCTGCTCAGCTGGTCTTGGGTCTTGATGCTCTGCGTGACCATACTGTCGGCCATCGCATTGTAGTGATTCGCCAGATTCTGATAGGTCTGGGAGAAACTCAGGTTCGGGTTGTTGGCGTAGCGCTGCGCATTGAGATCGGCATAGCGTGCATTGGCCTGAATGCCGCTCTGGAGCCCGTTGATCTTCGCTTCGAATGCCGTCTTGCCGTTCTGGATGGCCAGATCGTAGCCTTGTTCGTACGCATCGTAGAAGCCGCCGATGAAATTATTCATGTGTCCTGCGAATTCACCAGCACCCTGTTGAATCTGCTCGATCGTCATTGTTGTCGTTGCCACTGGAACACTCCTTTGTTGTGGTGAATCGATCGTACAATTCGTCGTGCCCGCGCCGCGCAGGCAGGGCGGAGTCGCAGTCGGTCATGCAATTCTTGGTGGGGCGGGTATGCGCCGCCTCAATTAGCTGGCACTTCCCCCCCCTGTGCGCACGTCCGTGGCGGCCAAGCCACGCATCTACCGCTACCGCAGAACAACCTTGGGCACGCCGCAGAAAAGCATCCATGCGGCCAGGGCTGCGCCGTAGCCGAGTACTCCACCAACCAGCGCCGTGCCAAGTACATTTCCCGAAAGGAGGTGATAGAGGCTCTGTCCCCGAAGTGCGGCGCTGGGACCCCACTCAAGAACGATAACCGGTAGCACGATGAGGCCGATGCAGATCAAAGCGCCCGCGCTTGCGACAAATACCCGGGTGGACAGGCTATTGTCCGGCGGCTTGAACCCGGACAGCGCACGGCGCATACGAAGAAAAAGCAGGGGCACGGACACCAGGTACATCAGAGCCACGTACACCCATGCACGCGCGTCATCAGCGCGCTCATCTTCTATCAGCTGCTTGACCATCGGCAGGCGGTGGATCGCTTCTGCGGCCAGCGCAAGGCATGCGCTAAGCCACATGGCCATCTTGAACAAACGAGAAACCTGTTGCCATTGTTCGTCCCGCTGTTGCTGATCTGGATTCATGCCTTCGAACATGCCCGCTTTCCCAAGTAGTTGTAGTGCCCGGAGCTCAGCGCTCGCGCAGCGATTCTGTAGTATGTTGCTGCAATGGGCTCAGCAGGTAGTCGATCACCCGCCGCTTGCCGGTCTTGATCTCGGCGCTGAGGTTCATGCCGGCGCTCAAGCGAACGCTGACCCCATCGATCTGCAGCACGGACCTGTCCAGCTTCACCCGTACTGGAAACACCAAGCCAAGCTTTTCGTCCTGCATTGCATCGTGAGACACACTGACCACCTTGCCGGTCAAGTAGCCATAGCGGGTATAGGGGAAACTCTCTACCTTGACCGTCACGGCCTGCCCGGTCCGGACGAAGCCGATGTCTTTGTTGAGGATGGCGGCTTCCACCTCCAACGCCTCCTCACTGGGCACTACGGCCAGCAGTGGCTGCGCCGGAGTCACAACGCCGCCAACGGTATGTACCGCCAGCTGCTGCACGGTACCGGCAACTGGGGCGCGCAGGGTCATCTGGTGGTCGCGCCGGCCGCTACGTGACACTTCGGGGGCCATCTGCCCGATCTGTTCCTGCGCCGCGCGCAGGCCGTCCAGGGTCTGCTGGCGGAAATCGGTGACCAGCACTCGGAGCTCCTCCTCGGCGGCCAGCAGGGCCGAGCGCACTTCCTGCACACGGTTGCGCTGGGTGGCCAGGTCGCTTTCGCCGGCGATGCGTTCCTGCTCACGCAGCAGGTAGTCGTGCCGGCCTACGTAATTCCCATCGAGCAAGCCGCGATAGTCGTCGGCGCGCAGCTTGGAGATGCGTGCCGATTCCTCCAGCGGCTGCACTGCGGCCAGGGTAGTGGCAAGCTCCGCGCGGCGCTGGGCAATCATCGCTTGCAGGCTGTGGCGGCGCGCCTCCAGCGCCTCATACTGGCTACGCGCCAAGGCCTGTTCGTCCTCTACCCGGGCCGAGGGAAGGTCTACCTCCGCACTGACCTGCGGGGCGCTATCGGTGTCTAGTGCGACCCCCAGGGCGCGCAGGCGCAGAGCGGTCATGCGCGCGTTGAGCAGCG
This sequence comes from Stenotrophomonas sp. 169, assembly GCF_014621775.1. Classification (NCBI taxonomy): domain Bacteria; kingdom Pseudomonadati; phylum Pseudomonadota; class Gammaproteobacteria; order Lysobacterales; family Lysobacteraceae; genus Stenotrophomonas; species Stenotrophomonas sp. 169. The sequence goes on along the minus strand of NZ_CP061204.1, from coordinate 1,851,662 downwards.
CATCGCCGGCCTTTGCGACGTCGGCACCGGTGGCCGTGGCATCCAGGGTGATTAGCACTTGGCCGGCTTGGACGGCTTGGCCATCGCGCACTAGGATCTGCCGTATCACGCCAACTTCCGCCGGCTGCACCACCTTGGTCCGTGAATCCACCACGGTCTTGCCCGGCGCGACCGCCACGATATCCAACTTACCGAGGGTCGCCCAGCTTATGGCCACAATGAACATGCCGATGATGATTCGCATGGTCCACCGCGCCGTCGGCGATGTCGGCGTTTCGATTAGTTCCAAATGGGCGGGCAAGAAGGCACGCTCGTCGTCGCCGCGAGGCGGCGGGTCCATCTCTCGCCTCGCCTTCCACGCCGCACCGAACACCGTACGGTAACGCTTAATGAAGTCACCGATGCCATCGCGGATGTGCTTCATGCAATGCCCTGCTGCAATCGGTACAAGTGGGCGTAGTGCCCCCCGGGTCGCATAACCAACTCGTCATGCGTCCCGCTCTCAACGATCTGTCCCTTTTCCACCACCACGATCCGATTGGCGTGGCGGACCGTGGACAGGCGATGGGCAATGATCAGCACCGTGCGCCCCTTGCAGATCGAACGCATATTGCTCATCACCGCATGTTCGGACTCGTAATCGAGCGCACTGGTGGCTTCATCGAGGATGAGGATCCTCGGATCGGTGATCAAAGCTCGCGCGATCGCGATGCGCTGGCGCTGGCCGCCCGACAGCCCAGTTCCATGTTCGCCCACCTTAGTGTCATAGCCTTCGGGCAGTGCTGCGATGAACTCATGCGCGCCGGCCAGTGTGGCAGCCTGGATCACCCGATCCAAAGGCATGCCCGGGTCACTTAACGCGATGTTCTCCCGGACGCTGCGGTTGAAGAGAAAGTTCTCTTGCAGCACAACACCGAGTTGGCGGCGCAGCCAAGCCGGATCAGCCAATGCCAAGTCCTGCCCATCAACCAGCACGCGGCCGCGTTCGGGGGTGTAGAGACGTTGCACCAGCTTAGTCAGCGTGCTCTTGCCGGAGCCGGAACGCCCAACGATGCCGATGACTTCCCCCGCGCCGATGTCGAGCTCGATCCCCGAGAGCACCTCGGGGGCATCGGGGCGGTAGCGGAACGCTACCCGCTCGAATGTAACGCGGCCCTTGATCGGTGGAAGTGCAAGGCGGCTGCCCGGCAGCTCGGTCCGGGTATTGAGGATATCGCCCAAGCGTTCAACGGAAATGCCCACCTGCTGGAAGTCCTGCCACAGCTGCGCCAGGCGAATAATGGGAGCTGACACTTGGCCAGACAGCATGTTGAACGCAATCAGCTGGCCCAGGCTCAGCTTGCCATCGATGACCATCTTCGCGCCCCAGAAAAGTATCGCCACGCTGACGAGCTTCTGCACCAGCTGCACGCCCTGCTGGCCCACGGTTGCTACCTTGGTTACCCCAAAGCCGGCACTCACATAACCAGCGAGCTGGTTGTCCCACGTGCGGGTCACGCGTGGGTCAACAGCCATCGCTTTGACGGTGCTGATACCGCTGACGGTTTCCACCAAGAACGACTGGTTGTCGGCGCCACGTGCGAACTTCTCGTTGAGGCGCTTTCGTAGCACAGGTGTGATGCCTGCCGAGATGAGCGCATATAGCGGCAGCGACAACACGACGATCAGGGTCAGCCAGCCGCTGTAGTAGAACATCACCGCGAGAAACACCACGGTAAAGAACAGGTCCAGGACCGAGGTCAGCGCCTGCCCCGTCAGGAAGTTACGGATGTTCTCAAGCTCGCGGACCCGCGCGATGGTATCCCCTACCCTGCGCGACTCGAAATAGGCCAGTGGCAAAGCCAGCATGTGCCGGAACAGGCGTGCGCCGAGTTCCACGTCGATCTTGCTGGTCGTGTGCGCGAACACGTAAGTCCGCAGCCCGCTAAGCACTACGTCGAACACGGCGATCGACACTAGGCCGATGGCGATTACGTCCAGCGTTGTTAGTCCGCGATGCACGAGGACTTTGTCCATCACCACTTGATAGAACAGCGGCGTAACCAGCGCCAGCAGCTGGATGAAGAAGGAGACGATGAATACCTCCATCAGCAATTTCCGGTATTTGACTACCGCTGGGATGAACCAACTGAAATCAAAACGGGCCAGATCACCCAACACAGAAGCACGAGAGGCCACCTGCAAGATTCGGCCAGCGTAACGCTGCGTTAGCTGTTCAAACGATATGGTCTGCGGTCGCTTGGTGCGCAGGTCGTGGATCAAGACCTGTTCACCGTTGATCCGCGCCAGAATGAACGCGTCGTCTTCCGCGCCAAACACTAGAGCGGGCAGGTTCGCCATTGCCAGCCGATCCAAGGAAAGCTTGTTGATCTTGGCCTTCAGGCCCAACCGCCGTGCGAGCAACACAAGCATGGTGTCATCCACACGCGCATCATCTGACGCACATTCGTGCGCCAACTGGCCGGCATCCGCTGCAATTCCATGAAACTGAGCGAGCAGGACCAGCCCGCGTAACGCCAGGCTAATCTCTTCACCCTCGACCACCCCATCACCCACGACCGACAGCGCCGCATTTCCGTGTGACATGTCATCCCTGTAGCGCGCTTCACAGTGAGCGCGCGTGTCCCCGTCGCGGAGATTGAGTGCGGCGAGTGCTGTTGTCAATAGTCCTTCAAACGACCGCCACCACAGCCTCATAGAATGCGGCGCGGACCGTAACCTGCTCAAATTCCGTCCGGGACATAATTCAGTCCCATTCGACAGTGTTCCAAGCTGGAGAGGGCCGACTACGATTTGGGTGACCGCCCGAGCCACGTTGCCGCACATCCCGCTCGCCACTTTCGCCGCACCTCCCTACCCGCTAAAGTCGGTGGGAATCACCCCACGACCAGGACGACTCACGTAATGATATTCGGGCCGTCAGTCCGCATTTTGGCCTAGCACTGCCGGAAGGAGTACAAGTGCACATTGACTTCATTGAAGTGGCGAATTTTCGAAAACTACTTGCCACAAGGATAGATATTGCGAAGGAATCGACAGTCTTTGTAGGCGCCAACAATAGCGGAAAGACATCTGCGATGGTTGCCATGCGACGCTTCCTCGTTGATCAGCGCGACTTCAACATCAACGATTTTACGCTGAGCCATTGGCCGGCCATCAACGAGCTGGGGAGCGCTTGGGAGACAGAATCGGAGGATGGTGAGCCCACAGACTTCGACTGGGGCTCGATCTCGCCGTCGCTAGATGTCTGGTTGCAAGTTCCTGACAACCAACTTCATTACGTCCAAGGGATCCTTCCAACGCTGGATTGGGACGGCAGCGCCATCGGCGTCCGCCTTCGATACGAACCCAGGAACGCTGACGACTTTAAGCGTGAGTATCTCAACGCAAGATCTGCCACAAAAAGCGTGATGGCCGCAGCCTCAGGCCCGGACGACAGTGATGATCCCTTTTCACTGTGGCCGAAGTCGATGATTGAGTTCCTTTCACGACGACTTCGATCGACGTTTGAGGTCAAGGCCTATCTGCTGGATCCAGCGCTGTTGGATGACCCAGATGACGGGTGTGCGAATCCGCAGCCCCTGCCCGTCGACAGTGAACCGCTTAAAGGAGACCCGTTCAAAGGACTGATACGCATCGACGAGATCAGCGCGCAGCGTGGACTCGGATGGGCCGCGTCCAGCAGCACCAGCGACGACGACTTGGATGCAGAGACTGTGCGTTTGGGGAAAAAGCTCTCTACTCAGCTCCGCGGCTACTACTCACAACATCTGGACCCCTTCGACCAACCTGAAGAAAAGGACCTGAAGGCGCTTCAGGCCTTACACCAAGCTCGGGTGGCCTTCGGCAAGCAGCTTTCAGACTCCTTCGAGTCAGCGCTTAAGGAGCTCGAAACTGTGGGCTATCCGGGCTTGACCGACCCAAAGCTGCGCCTCGCTGCGGACCTGCGCCCCCTGGATGCTCTGAACCATGGGTCTGCTGTGCACTATGAGGTCCCCACGCATCTGGCGGAGGTAGGTTTTTCCAATCGTTTACCTGAGGACTCCAACGGACTGGGCTACCAGAACCTGGTTTCGATGGTGTTCGCGCTGATGAGCTTCCGCGACAGGTGGATGCGAGTCGGCAAGGCGTCGAAACAAGCATGGGCGGCAGACGACAACATCCCCCCGCTCCACTTAGTCCTGGTGGAAGAGCCAGAAGCCCATCTCCACGCTCAGGTTCAACAGGTTTTCATCGCCCACGCCTACGCGGTGCTCCGAAAGCATGAGAGCTTAGGCGACTCCAGCGAATTTCATACCCAAATGGTGGTCAGCACTCACTCAAGCCATCTGGCACACGAAGCTGACTTCACTTCCTTACGTTATTTCCGCCGCATGCCGGTCAAGGCGGTGAAGGGCTCCGTCCCCGTTTCTCAGGTTGTCAATCTCTCTAAGATCTTTGGCACTGATGACGACACGACCCGCTTTGTGAAGCGTTACCTAAAGATCACACATTGCGATCTCTTCTTCGCCGATGGTGCGATCCTCGTTGAGGGACCTGCAGAGCGGATAGTGGTCCCCCACATGGTGCAATGTCGCGAACCCTACGCTTATCTCAGGCATCGATACCTCACCTGGTTGGAAATCGGGGGCAGCCACGCTCATCGCCTTCGCCCTCTTCTCACCAAACTGGGCCTCAACACCCTGATAGTGACGGACCTGGATGCAAAGACGGCCGACGGCTCTAAGGCAGTTCCGGCGCGATCCGCGGGGCAGTCGTCGAGGAACCAAACGATAAAAACTTGGGCTCCCAAGGAAGAGTCCATTGACCTATTGCTCGATATGCCAGAGGCATCCTGATCTAGCCCCCCAATCATGGACACGGGGTTAAGCTATATTTTCAAGCTCGAACTGATCCGGGCTGACGTAGCCCAAGGTCGAGTGCAGGCGTGATCGATTGTAGTAGACCTCGATGTAGTCAAACACCTCGGCTTTGGCTTGCTCGCGTGTGGCGAAGCGCTCGCCGTGGATGGCCTCAACTTTCAGGCTGTGGTTCCAGCTCTCCATCGCGGCGTTGTCATAGCAGTTGCCCTTGGCGCTCATGCTGGGCACCAAGCCGTAGGTCTCCAGCAAGCTCCGATGCTCTTTCGAGCAGTACTGCGAGCCGCGGTCGCTATGTACGATCACACCACGTGGGAACTTGCGCCGGAAAAGAGCCATCAGCAGGGCGTCGCACACCAGCGTCGCGGTCATGCGACTGTCCATCGCCCAACCTACGACTTTGCGGGAGTAAAGGTCCAGCACCACAGCCAAGTACATCCAGCCCTCGTCGGTCTGAATATAGGTGATGTCGCTGACCCAGGCCTGGTTTGGCCGCTCGGTGCGGAAGTTCTGATTGAGCAGGTTTTCAGCCACCGGAAGATTGTGCCGAGAGTTGGTCGTTGCCTTGTATCGACGTGCTGCCTTGGCGCGCAGACCTTGCCGGTGCAGACTTTCGGCGACCTGACGGCGCCCTCGGCGGAGCCTTCGACTCAACCGCTGCGCGCCTTCACGGCGTCTGGCTGTCACGAATGCATCCTGCACTTGGACATCCAGTTCTGACTGCCGCTGTGCTCTGGCCGAGGGCTTGCGGCGATGCCATGCGTGGAAGCCGGTTCGGGAAATCGCAAGCACACGACACATCAGAGCTACCGGGTGCTCACCAACGTGCTCAGCGATCACGGCGCACTTCACTTGGAACCCTTGGCGAAGTGCGCCGCCACTTTTTTTAGGAAGTCGTTCTCTTCGGACAACCGCGCCACTTCGCGCTTGAGCTTGGCCAGGTCCGCCTGGGCCGTGCGTTGCTCCTCGCTGAGCGAATCCCTCTCCTGTGCGCGGGCTCGCCACGTGTAGAGCTGCTGAGCCTGCAGGCCGAGGTCCTGCGCAGCCTGGGCTACACCATCGCGCCGAGCACGCTCCAGCGCCTGCACCTTGAACTCCTCGCCATAGCGTTTACGGGTCGGCGGCGGCGCGGGCTTCTGAGCACTCTTCTTGGTCGTCTTCTTGATCATCTGGGCACCTTCAAGTTGTGATATCAAATCACTTAACCGGGTGTCCATGAAACAGGGGCTGGATCATCCCTTACCGAAGTGCATGGAAGTGGATTCGGCTTCCGCGTCGCATATCAACAGCCCGTCAAAATTGACTTAGGGGAGAGCAAAGGCGTCGAGGCGATTGCGAATACGTTTGAGGATGCCCTGGTGTACCAGAACTTGGAGTTCTTCAGATCGTTGCAAGGCGCGGGATTGGCCAAAAGGATCCGGGAGTCAATCGAAAAAGCGAAGACTGTCCCGGAGCTCTCCAGCAGCATCCAGGCCGCGTTGAAGACCGGCGATAAGGCGGAATTCTCAATGACGCTGCTCGAAAGCAGCGACCTGGACCAAGTCGGCCTTCCAGACTACATCCACAAAGGTCTTCTTTGGCTTATCGCTCAGCTAAAACGTAAAGAGGACGATGTCGCGGGAAAAACACCACTGAACCCTGTGTCCACCAGCGATGCCGCAGCGACCCCAAACGAGGTGAAGCCGTGAACGAGGCACACCACTCCGACGAAAACGATACCGATCAGCCTGCTGATGCGCTGATTGCACAATGTCTCAATCCGGAAAACCCAAAAAGCTTCTTTCTCTTCGCCGGTGCTGGGTCCGGAAAGACGCGCTCATTGGTGGCGGCACTGGAGCATGTTCAGGCCAATTGGGGTGAAGGGCTCCGCCGTCAAGGCAAGCGAGTCGGTGTCATCACGTTTACAAATGCGGCATCCGATGAGATCAAGCGAAGGATTCAATTCGATGCACTGTTCGACGTCCGGACGATTCACAGCTTTGCTTGGTCGTTGATCGAAGGGCTAAACCACGACATACGGCAATGGTTAGGGGTCAAGATATCTGAAGACCTGGATGACCTACGAGAGAAAGAGGCGAAGGGTCGTGCAGGTAAGGCCTCTGATGACCGAAAGCTCAAGATAGTCGCAGCCACTAAGCGCCTCGACAGCTTGCCCAGCATAAAAACGTTCATCTACAGCCCGGCTGGGACTAATCGAACACGTGATGCATTGAGTCACGCCGAGGTGATACGCATCGCGGCTCACTTTTTGCAGTCCAAGCCCCGTATGCAGAGCATTTTTGTTGGCCGCTACCCTATTCTTCTGGTGGATGAGAGCCAAGACACAAATCGGCACTTGATCGATGCGCTCTTCGAGGTGTCAGCTAAGCAAGCCGGGTCATTTTCGCTTGGCCTGATCGGCGACACGATGCAGCAAATCTATGCTGACGGTAAGGAAGGACTTGGAACTGCTCTTCCCTCCACGTGGGCGACGCCTGGGAAGCAAATGAACCATCGATGCCCCAAACGCGTCGTGAGCCTTCTTAACAGGGTCCGAAGCACTGTCGACCCTCACCAGCAGCAAGCCAGGACGGACGCATGCGAAGGCACGGTTCGCCTTTTCATTGTCCCATCCAGCATCGAGGATAAGCCGGGGTTGGAGGACCGTGTCGCTGCAAGAATGGCTGAACTAAGCTTGGATCAGCAATGGCTGCAACGCGATGCAGTAAAGACGCTCACTCTTGAGCATAGGATGGCAGCCGCCAGGCTGGGATGTCTGGACGCATTCGTCGCGCTCTACGAGATCGACTCGACAAGCCTCTTGAATGGGACTCAACCATTAGCAACTTTTTTTACGGACCAAGTGTTGCCATTGGTCAATGCACATCAGCGAGACGATAGATTCGCTGTGATGCGGCTACTGAAGACGCTCTCACCACTTCTGAGCGTTGAGAAGCTCAAGGGCTCTCCTGGAAAATCCCAGCTTGCAGAGGCCCGATCAGCTGTAGATGAACTAGCGCGCCTCCTGGCGGATGGCCGAGATCCGACTCTTCAGGAGATCCTTATCCGGGTTTCCGAACAACATCTCCTCCAAGTTCCAGAGCGACTTGCTGCGTGGACGGTTGCCTCCGAGGAAGAGACAAGCGATGACGTGGAGGTGAGCGACGACGATGTCCGTCGGAAGCTCATCGACGACCTGCTAGCCACTCCCTTTTCACAAATCAGTCCTTTGGCCACTTATCTATCTCGAAAGGCGCGCTTTGATACCCATCAAGGGGTGAAAGGTTTGGAGTTCGAACGAGTGATGGTCATCATGGATGATGGAGAGGCACGAGGCTTCATGTTTAAGTATGAAGATCTCTTCGGTCGAAAAGCGGAGGGAAAGACCTTAGAGGCAACCAGACGACTTTTTTATGTGACCGCCAGTCGCGCCACCCAGAGCCTTGCACTGGTCGCTTATACGGAAGACGTCATGCGGGTAAAGAAGTTCATCCTCAACAATGCTTGGTTCAGCGAGGACGAAGTAATCACTACTGTCTGAAATCGCTTGAGACCAACTCCGAGCAACCGCCGTACCGCTCGAATCCTTGGTGCCCAGGTTAGTCTTCGAACAACGCGGAAAGGACCAATGCTGCCCCAGTGCAAAAAGCGCCGAGGGCAGCCCAATAGTTCCATGTCAGCTGACAAGAACAACATTGTCTTGGAGAAGTGCTCCGGGGCGTTGGGAGCATCAATCTATTCGCGTTGCAATTTTGCTGACATGAACCAACAGAACTTTGACAGCAGGGAACCGATTGACGCAACGCAGATCTGCAGCTCCAAGATCGTTGTCTTCAACGTCCAGTCTCCTCCCTGACAACCATATCTCCGAAACGCTGAAACGCCGACTTCTGCTTAGACAGGGGCAGTTTGAGACCAACAGAATAACCTCGGCCAGCGTGTCGGAGCTAGCGTGGAGATATGGCACCGGCAGACCGAGGGCTTTTGCCAAGGCCTGAGCGATTGCCGAGCCCGGGTCGTGCTGAAAGACCAAGTCGGATTGTTGGGTGCGTCCATGCACCCAACCCTTCCGCGCTGTGCGCTCCAGGGCCAGCCATTCGGCTGTCCGGATTCGCTCCTGGCGAATCCGTCGAACCCGCGTCGCTTCGGCACCTGGTTCTCTCCGTCAGATACGCAAAACGCCCCTTTCGGGGCGTCTTGTGTATCTGGCGGAGAGAGTGGGATTCGAACCCACGGAAGGTTTGACCCTTCGCCGGTTTTCAAGACCGGTGCCTTAAACCGCTCGGCCATCTCTCCGATGTGCTGCAGTCCCGGAGGCTGTCCGGGGAGGCGTATTCTCGCATGCGTTGGGGGCGTTTGCCCATCGTTCGGTGCCTGCCAGCCGCCTGGACGGTGATGGGTTCCGCCGAGCATGGCTCGGCGCTACCAGCGGTCAGCGTGTTGGGTCAGCCGGCGTCTACGGCCAAGGCGCCCAAGGCTGTCGCTTTGATCTTCTCTTTGGCCCGTTCGCAGGCGCCGCCGCAATCCAGTCGTGAGGCTTCAAGCTGAGGCGGCAGGTGCTCGGCCAGGAAATCGATGAACACCCGCACGGCCGGCAGCAGGCCGCGGCGCGAGGCGAACACCGCGTGGCAGATGCCCTGCGGCAGCGACCATTCGGGCAGCACCACTTCCAGCTCGCCCTTGCGCACTGCATCGGCGCAGACCGTTTCCGGCAGCATGGTGATGCCGAAACCGTCTTTGACCATGCTCTGCAGCAGCGGAAAATCGAAGCCGGCTACGCGCGGTTGCAGGTCGACCCGACGCACAGCGCCTTCCGGTCCGTGCAGTTCCCAGCGCTGGCGGGCCTCGTCTTCGCTGATGCTCAGCGTAACGTGGTTGATCAGCTCATCCGGATCCTTCGGGCGGCCGGCGCGGTCCAGGTACTTCGGGCTGGCGACCAGCAGTTCCTGCACCTGTCCGAAGCTGCGCATGACCAGGCTGCCATCGTCATCCAGCCGCGAACGCACGCGCAGGGCGACGTCGTAGCCTTCGTTGATGATGTCTACGCGGCGGTTGCTGATGTTCAACTGCAGCCGCACCTTGGGGTACTGCTCCAGGAACTTCGGCAGCAGCTTGGGCAGCTGCATCTGCGCCAGCGATACCGGCACACTCGCCCGTACCAGGCCACGCGGCTCGGCGCTCAAGCGGTCCACCACCTCGCGGGCGGCTTGGGCTTCGGCCAGCATGGTCTGCGCATGGCGGTGCACGCTGGTGCCGACGTCGGTGACGGCAAAGCGACGCGTGGAGCGCTGCAGCAGGCGGACGCCGAGGTCGGTTTCCAGCTGGCTGATACGGCGGCTCAGGCGCGACTTGGGGATGCCGAGCGCACGTTCTGCTGCGGCAAAACCGCCGTGGTCGACCACCATGGCGAAGTAGTAGAGATCGTTGAGGTCTTGCATGTCGCAGTTCCATAGGTAGAACAATACGTGGCATTCAACCATCTTTATCCCACATTGGCAACAACCTATCGTGTGCCCTGTCGGCGGCGCTTAAGCCTCCCCCATACATAGGTGACTGCCATGAAGCTTCTGCATATCGACGCCAGCGCGCTCGGCGACAATTCGGTTTCCCGCCAGCTGACCGCGGCGGTGGTTGGCCGTTTCAAGGATTCCGCTACGGACCTGAATGTGGCGTACCGCGATCTGGACGCAAATCCAATCCCCCACCTGCGCGGCAGCTCGCTGGCCCAGCTGGACGCGACAGAAACCGCTGATGCGCAGCAGGTGTTGGAGCAGTTCCTGGCTGCTGACGTGGTGGTGATCGGTGCGCCGATGTACAACTTCAGCATCCCGTCCACGCTGAAGGCCTGGATCGACCGCGTTGCGGTGGCCGGCAAGACCTTCAAGTACACCGAGGCGGGCCCGGTTGGGCTGGCGGGTGGCAAGCGGGTGATCATCGTCAGCAGCCGTGGCGGCATCTATACCGATTCGCCGGCGGACTTCCAGGAGCCGCTGCTGCGTCAGGTGTTTGCCTTCATGGGCATCAATGACGTGGAATTCGTGCGTGCCGAAGGCATCGCGTATTCGCCGAAGCATCGCGAAGAAGCGATCGCCGCGGCGCTGGCGAACCTGCCGGAAGCGGAGCTGGCTGCGGCCTGAGCTGGTTGATGTGTTCCAGCGGTTGCTGGCGGCTCGTCGTCGGCCGGTGACCGTGGGCTGAAAGTGTCCCTCCCCCGTTTCAGCCCGTGTAGCGGCCCTGCAGAGATGTGGGGCCGTTTTTTTTTGCGGTACGCGTCGGACGGTAGCGCCGAGCCATGCTCGGCGAGCGCAGCGGCGGGTGGGACGGCACAAGGCCGGCATTGCCGTGTGGCGTGGCGCGAAGGGCGGTGCCCGGTAGCGCCGAGCCATGCTCGGCGAGCGCAGCGGCGGGTGGGACGGCACAAGGCCGGCATTGCCGTGTGGCATGACGCGAAGTGCAGCCGGCTGAAGCCGGCTCTACCGAGCGCGAGTGCGGCGGTGCGGTGGGCCTGGTGCGACGTGCAGCCGGCTGAAGCCGGCTCTACCCGTTTGGTCGGTCAGGCGATGGTTTCCAGGCCGCCCATGTACGGGCGCAGGACGTCGGGGACGGTGATGCTGCCGTCTTCGTTCTGGTAGTTCTCCATCACGGCGATCATGGCGCGGCCGACGGCCACGCCGGATCCGTTGAGCGTGTGCAGCAGCTCGGGCTTGCCGGTGGTGGGGTTGCGCCAGCGGGCCTGCATGCGGCGGGCCTGGAAGTCACCGGTGTTGGAGCACGAGGAGATCTCGCGGTAGGTGTCCTGCGAGGGCAGCCACACTTCCAGGTCGTACGTCTTTACCGCGCTGAACCCCATATCGCCGGTGCACAGCAGCACCTTGCGGTATGGCAGGCCCAGCTTTTCCAGCACCACTTCGGCACAGCGGGTCATGCGCTGGTGCTCGGCATCGCTGTCTTCCGGGCGGCAGGCGGTGACCAGTTCCACTTTCTCGAACTGGTGCTGGCGGATCATGCCGCGCACGTCGCGGCCACCGCTGCCGGCTTCGGAACGGAAGCACAGCGAGTGGGCGGTCATGCGCAGCGGCAGGCGCTCGGCGTCAACGATTTCGTCGCGCACGATGTTGGTCAGCGAGATTTCCGAGGTCGAGATCAAGTAACGCTTCTGCTCACCCAGATGGGTGATGAACATGTCCTCTTCGAACTTCGGCAACTGGCCGGTGCCGTACAGGCTGTCGGCGTTGACGATCACCGGCACGTTGGTTTCCTGGTATTCGTGCTCACCGCTGTGCAGATCGAGCATGAACTGGGCCAGGGCGCGATGCAGGCGCGCGATCGGGCCGCGCAGCACGGTGAAGCGCGAGCCGGACAGCTTGGCCGCGGTCTCGCCGTCCAGCCATTTGTTGCGGGCGCCCAGCTCTACGTGGTCGAGCACCTTGAAATCAAACTGGCGCGGGGTGCCCCAACGGGACTGCTCCACGTTGTCACTCTCGTCGGCGCCGGCTGGCACGTCCTCAGAGGGGAGGTTCGGGATCATCATCGCGATCGCGTCGATCTTCTCGCGCAGTTCGTCCAGGGTCACTTCCGATGCCTTCAGCTCATCTGCGAACGCGGCGACTTCGGCCATGATCGCCGACACGTCTTCGCCCTTCGCCTTGGCTTGGCCGATCGCCTTGGAACGGCTGTTGCGCAGGCTCTGCAGCTCCTGCGTGCGCACCTGGATGCGCTTGCGGTCGCTTTCCAGCGACTCCAGTGCAGACACGTCGAGCTCGAAGCCGCGACTGGTGCGCAGGCGTTCGGCGAGGTCGGCGGGCTGTTGGCGAAGCAGGGCTGGATCGAGCATGGCGGAAGGTCGTTTGTGGATCAGGAAGCCGATTATCGCTTGTTATGCGGATTTCTGCCGCCGGTTCATCGGGGCTGTGCCAGAATCGCCCGGTCCCTTCACGGTTTCAGTCATGCCTGCTACCCGTTCTACGTCCGGCAAGTCGATCACCCTGCAGATTCCGCGCAACAGCCTGAAAATCGCCGGCATCGCGTTTGCCGTCGGGCTGTTGCTGTTCGTGGCGGTCTGGCTGGCAAGCCGCGACAAGGGCTTCTTCCAGGCCGAACCGGCAGCGAAGACGCCGCAGGAAGTGGCGGAAGTGGAGCCGTTGCCGGAGCCCTTGGCCGCTGCGGCCGGGTCCAGTGACATGCCCGAGGCGCGCCCTGCCCCGCCGTCGGAAGAAATACCGCAGTTGGTCGAGACCACGCCTGCACCGCCGGCAATGACGGAAGGCGTTCCTGCGCCGGGCACTGCCCCGGCTACCGCGGGCGCGCCGGCCAATGACCGTCCGATGCCGATCCCGGGCCAGTCGCCGCCGCCGACCTATCCGCCCGCTGCCCTGCGCCGCGGCGACGCCGGTTCCGTCGTGGTGCGCGTGGATGTGGATGCCACCGGCCGCGCGTATGGCGTGACACTGGTGCAGCGCAGCGGTTCGCGCGATCTGGATCGCGCCGCCATGGAAGCGGTGCGCCGCTGGAAGTTCACCCCTGCGGTGAGCAATGGCCAGCCGGTGACGGGCAGTGTCGAAGTGCCGTTCGATTTCACGCCGGGTCGTTGATCACGACCCGTCTGCATCGCTGAACGGAGCCGATACTCGAACCTGAACTTTATGCACCGCGTTGACGCGATGCTTACGCACACGCCATGCCGACCGCGCAAGACTCGGGGCGACGTCGGAAACGACAGTGCAGGAGAATCACCATGAGTGCGGCCCATGCTCCCGATATGCCCGCTTCGTCGCGTCACCAGGCCGATGGTGACCTCGCAGTAGAACGCCGTCGCCCCTCACCGCTGTTGTGGATTGCGTTGATCGTGGCGATGTTTGCGGCGGCCTTGGTTTGGTTGCGGATGGCGGACACCGAGGTGGCACCGGCGCCTATCGGCGAGCGCATGCTGCCCGCCACCAATGCCCCCGTGGCCACCGCGCCAGCCGAGCGCCCGCGTGCCGCCGCCCCTGCCACACAGCAGCGCGCGGCCCCGGCCGTACGCAACCGCGAAGCGCGTCCGCTGACCAGCAATGCCAAGCCGACCTACCCGACCACTGCGCTGCGTAATGGCGTGCAGGGCAGCGTGGTGGCCAGCCTGAAGGTGGCGCCGACGGGTGCCGTCACCGATGCGAGCATCGTGTCGCGTACCGGCCAGCGTGATCGCGACCTGGATCGCGCCGTGCTGAGCACCGTGCGCGGCTGGAAGTTCGAGCCGGCCGTGCAGAATGGCCGTGCTGTTGCCAGCGTGGTCAACGTGCCGGTGGACTTCCGCACCCAGCGTTGAGCAACATCGCGTGACATGAAACGAAAATGCCGACCCAATGGGTCGGCATTTTTAATTGCGGAGGCACTGCCTCGTTCAATTCCGGAGGCATCACCTCGGTAGCGCCGAGCCACGCTCGGCGAGCGTAGCGGTAACACGCCAAGCTGACGGCCAGCGGCCGTCACTACCCTTGCAGCAGCAACGCTCCAAGCTGACGGCCAGCGACCGTCACGAACCTCACACCAGCCCGAACCCCGCACCACCCGCCAGCGCATCAAACCCGGGGAACGAGGTCGCCACATTGGCCACATCGTTGATCCGCACCTCCCCGTTGCTCAACTGCCCGGCAATGGCGAAGGACATCGCGATGCGGTGGTCGCCGTGGCTTTCAATCGTGCCGCTGCCCAGCGTGGCGCCACCATGGATCGTGGCACCGTCTTCGGTCTCATCCACCTGCACACCCAGCGTACGCAGGCCGGCCGCCATGGCGGCCAGACGGTCGGATTCCTTCACCCGCAGTTCGGCCGCGCCGGTCACCACGGTGTTGCCTTCCGCTGCGGCGGCGGCCACGAACAGCGCCGGGAACTCGTCGATCATGTCCGGCACCAGCGCTTCGGGAATCTGCGTGCCCTTCAGCGGCGCGTAGCGCACCACCAGATCGGCGACTGGTTCCCCGCCCTGCTCCGCCGGATTCTCTTCGCGGATGTCCGCGCCCATCAGGCGCAGCGCGTGCAGCAGCCCGGTGCGGCGGGGATTCAAGCCCACTTGCTGCAGGCGCAGTTCGGAACCGGGGATGATGCTCGCTGCGACCAGGAAGAACGCGGCGGACGAAAAATCGGCCGGCACCACGATGTCGGTCGCGCGCAGGCGCTGGCCACCGCGCAGGCGGGCCTTGCCCGGCGAGTACTCGATGTCCACGCCGAAAGCGGCGAGCATGCGCTCGGTGTAATCGCGCGTCGGATGGGGTTCCACCACGGACGTTTTGCCGCTGGCATACAACCCGGCCAACAGCACAGCGGATTTGACCTGCGCGCTGGCCACCGGCGAGGCGAAGTCGATGCCGTGCAGCGCCTGGCCACCGCGCACGTGCAGGGGCGGCGTGCCGTCGTCCTGCGTATCGATCTGGGCCCCCATCTGCGCGAGCGGGCCGGTGATGCGACGCATCGGGCGACGCGACAAGGATTCATCGCCGACCAGCACACTGTCGAACGCCTGCCCGGCCAGCACGCCGGCGATCAGCCGCATGCCGGTGCCGGCATTGCCGCAATCCAGCTCGCCCGTTGGGGCCTGCAGGCCGTCGATGCCCACGCCATGCACCACGCGCCGCGACGGCGATGGCGTTTCCATGCGTGCGCCCATCTGGCTGAAGATGCGCGCAGTCGCGCGGGTATCTTCGCCTTCCAGGAAGCCATCGATGGTGGAGGTGCCGTCGGCCAGCGCGGCGAACATCACCGCGCGGTGGGACACCGATTTGTCGCCGGGAATGACCAGGCTGCCCTGCAGGGGCTGGCCCTTGCGGGCGATCCAATGCTGCGTGTTGCTCATCGTCTGCTGCTTCCGTCAGCGCCGCCGTGCGGCGAAGGAACTGGGTGCGGGGCGCATGGGCGGCCCCGCAGGAATGAACTCAGGGCACGGCGACCGGGTACGAGCCCAGCACCTTGATCTGTGCGGCATGCGCTTCCAGCTCGGCCAGTGCGGCCTGCATCGGCTCATCGTCGATGTGCCCCGCCAGATCGATGAAGAAGCCGTACTCCCACTTGCCGTGGTGCGAGGGCCGCGACTCGATGCGGTTCATGCTGATGCCATGGCGCGCGAACGGGCTGAGCACGTCGAACA
This sequence comes from Stenotrophomonas sp. 169, assembly GCF_014621775.1. NCBI lineage: Bacteria > Pseudomonadati > Pseudomonadota > Gammaproteobacteria > Lysobacterales > Lysobacteraceae > Stenotrophomonas > Stenotrophomonas sp. 169. The sequence goes on along the minus strand of NZ_CP061204.1, from coordinate 1,835,705 downwards.
GCGCGCCGGGCTTGTCATGGATGAACACCAGCACCGAGGTGCGGTCATGGCCGGACGTCGGGAAGATGTTGCGGCCGATCACCAGGAAGCGCGTGGTGTTGTCGGCGTCGTTCTGGATCGGCTTGGTGACGACCTTTTTCAGGTTGTACACGTGGCCGGCGTTCTCGCCACCGATCGCCGCCGCATCATCGGCGTTGCGGGCGCGACGTGCGCCTTCCGCGTTGCTCGATACCGGGATCTTCTCCGCTTTCGGCAGGTTGGCACGCAGCCATGCCGAGGTCTGCATGAACGACTGCGGATGCGCGTAGATGCGCTCGATGTCGTCCAGTCGGCCACTGCGCGACATGATGAACTGCTGCACGCGCAGTTCGGCTTCGCCACAGATTTTCAGGTTGGAGGTCAGGAACATGTCCAGGGTGATCTGGATGGTGCCCTGCCCCGAGTTTTCCACCGGCACCACGCCGAAATCGGCGTTGCCTGCTTCCACTTCCTGGAACACTTCTTCGATGCTGCCCATCGGCAGGCCCAGCGCCGAGCGACCGAAATGCTTGAGCACGGCCTGCTGGCTGAAGGTGCCTTCCGGACCGAGATAACCGATCTTCAGCGGCTCCTGCTGGGCCAGGCAGGCCGACATGATCTCGCGGTAGACATGCACCAGCAGCTCATCGCTGAGCGGGCCTTCGTTGCGGTCCACCACCATGCGCAGCACCTGGGCTTCGCGTTCGGGGCGGTAGTAATCCACGGCCGCGGCGAGCTTGCCCTTGGCCTTGCCCACCTGGTGGGCGAAACGGGCACGCTCGGCGATCAGCGACTGGATGTCACGGTCGATCTGGTCGATCTTGCCCCGCACATCGGCCAGCACCGGGGGTACGGATGCGGGTGCTTCGACCTTCGCGGCCTTGGCTTTCGAGGCGGCGTTCGGCTTGCCCGGCGCGGCGGGTTTGCCCTTGGCGGCCTTGGCGGCAGCCGGCTTGGCAGGTTTGCTAGCCATCTGTGTTCCTTGATGCAGGGCGCGCAGTCAGCGCGCGCCGGGGATGGACAGTGAAGCGACTCAACCGTGACGTTGCTGGAAGTCCGCCATGAAGGCGACCAGCGCTTCGGCGCCGGCGACGGGCATGGCGTTGTACAGCGAGGCACGGATGCCGCCCACGGCCTTGTGGCCTTTCAAGGCGAGCAGTCCCGCCGCCTTGGCATCGGCGACAAATCGCGCATCCAACTCGGCAGTGGGCAGGAAGAACGGGATATTCATCCGCGAGCGCGCCGCGACGGCGACCTCGTTGCGGTAAAACCCACCGGAGGCATCGATCGCCGCGTACACCAGCGCCGCCTTGGCCGCGTTGCGCTTGGCGAACTCGACCACGCCGCCCTCGGCCAGCATCCACTTGAACACCAGCCCGGCCAGGTACCAGTTCCAGGTCGGTGGGGTATTGAGCATGGAGTCGCGCGCGGCGTGCGAGCGGTAATCAAAAATGTCGGCGCGCGATTGCCCGCTGCGTTCCAGCAGGTCGCGGCGGATGATCACCACCGCAATACCGACCGGGCCGAGATTCTTCTGCGCGCCGGCATAGATCACACCGTAGCGGCTGATATCCAGCGGTTCGCTGGCGATGGACGAACTGAAATCGGCCACCAGCGGCACGCCACCGGTATCGGGCGTGTCGCGGAACTCCACGCCGTGGATGGTTTCATTGGCGGTGATATGCACGTAAGCCGCATCGTCGGACAGCTGCCATCCGGCACGCGCCGGGATGTCACGGAATCCGTCGGCCTGGCTGCTGGCGACGATGACCGGCGACACGTACGGCGAGGCCTGCTTGACCGCGGTATTGCCCCAATGACCGGTCAGCACATAATCGGCGCGTTGGCCGGCGCTGGCGAAATTGAGCGGAATCAGTGCCTGCTGGGTGGTGGCACCACCGGGCAGGAACAGCACGGCGTAGTCGTCCGGCACGCTGAGCAGTTGCCGCAGATCGGCTTCGGCAGCGGCGGCCACGGCCATGAACTCCGGTCCGCGATGGCTCATCTCCACGATGGAGGCGCCAGCACCATGCCATTCCAGCATCTCTTCCTGCGCCTGGCGCAGGACCACTTCCGGCAACGCTGCAGGGCCGGCACTGAAGTTGTACGCGCGGGTCATGTCACACCTGTGAGGCAAGACCCCTAGTATGCCGCAGCGCACCAGCCTTTAGACCCGGCCGTTCAAGGGAAATTTGGTTGCATCGGTATCCATCGGCGTGCGCCCGGAGACATCGGTAGCGCCGAGCCACGCTCGGCGAGCGCAGCGGCCATCTCTCAGCGCGCGCCAAACCACAGCAGCAGGCTCAGCACACCCGCCAGCAGCAGCGCGCTCACCAACAACCACGGCCAGCGCCGGACGCGGCGCGGTGCCAGATCCGTCGCGGCTTCATCCGGCTCGCTGTACGTGTACTCGTCCATCGGCTGCGGTCGCTGGCGCGGGTCATCCGGCAGCTCCAGCACGAAACGATGCTGGCCATCGAACACCACCTGGTCGCCGCCCTGCAGCCAGCAATGCCGCACGGCCACGCCGTTCACCCGGCTGCCTTCGCCGGTGCCGAGGTCGCGCAGCAGGATGCGTTCGCCGTGACTTTCCACGCGCGCATGCTGATCGGCGAAGGCCGGCTCGTCGATCTGGATATCTGCGTCGGCGCTGCGCCCCACCACCAGCGGGCGATCCAGCGGAAAGCCGCGGCCGTGGTGGGGTCCGCCGACACCACGCAGCAGGCGCGGTTCGTCGGACGGGTGTGCGGCCTGTGCCGACGGGGCGATGACCGGTGTATCCACCTCACCCACGATCAACAACTCCACGCCTTCCACATACACCGCGTCGCCGGCACGCAGCAGCGCCATGCGCCGCACCGGACGGCCGTTGACATGAAGCCCGCGCACCCCGGCAGCCACCTGCAGCCACAGGCCGCGCTGGTCCAGGCTGAGCTGGGCCAGCAACAGGCTGCCTTGGCTGCCTTCCACCAGTTTGATGCTGCCGTTGGCCTGGCGCACTATTTTCTGCACCCCCGGCAACAAGGGCTGGTCGGGCTGCGGGTTCTGGCTGTAATGGACGTGCAGATTAGGCATGCGGCGCAGCCTAGCAGGTGGCTGACATTCGCAGAAGAACCTTGTCAGTTGGCGTTTGCTGTCGCCATGCGCACAATGCACGGTCAAACACCACCAGCATTCGCAAGGAACCGCCATGTCCAGCATCGATATCGTCCACGCCCACGCCCTGCCCGCGCCCGCTGCGCGTCAGGCCATCGAGGACGTGGCGGCCAAACTCACCGAGCGGTTCGGCGTGCAGTCGAACTGGCGCGGCGATGTGCTGGATTTCTCCGGCAGCGGCGTGGACGGTGCCATCGAGCTGCAGGCCAGCGCCGTGCGGGTGACGGCCAAGCTGGGCTTCCTGCTATCAGCGATGAAAGGCATGGTGGAAAGTGAGATCCAGCGCGTACTGCAGGAAAAGCTGGGCTGAGCCAACGCCCCGCTGAATCACGGATCGACCGGGCGCGCGGCCATCACGCCGCCCCAGCATTCGCAGCGCTAGGCTGACTCCTGCATCCGTCCATGCAGGAGACCCCATGAACCAGTACGACGAGCACGACCCCCGCAACGACGCGCAGGACAAGGCGTCCTTCCAGGATCAGGCCGAGCGCGTTTCCCGACGCCTCAGTGATTCGGCCCAGCAGGTCTGGCTGGCCGGTCTCGGCGCGTTGGGCCGCGCACAGGCGGAAGGCAACCGCTTCTTCGATGGCCTGGTGAAGGAAGGCGAAGCGTTCGAAAACCGCCGCCGCGAGAAATCCACCGAAGACGGCCCGGGCTGGCGCGACAACGTGGAAGAACATCTGGGCCAGGCACGTGAGAAAGCATCCGGCACCTGGGACAAGGTCGAGAAAGCCTTCGAAGACCGCGTGCACGGTGTGCTGAAGCGCCTGCACGTGCCGAACGCGGAAGACGTGGCAACGCTCAATGCGCGCATCGATGCCTTGACCACGCGCCTCAATCGCTTGGAAAGCCGCACCGCCAGCACCGCCAGCGGCGACCCCACCCCAGGCAGCCACCAGTCGCCGGGCAGCACGCCCTGATTGGAGTTGCTGCGGGAAACACAGCGTTCCTGCTGCTTTGTTGCAAAGCAGCAGGCTGCTGGAACAGAATCACCTCAACCCGCTGTTACCGCCGTTTGTCCCTCCCCTCACGGCTTCAGGTAATGGCGGGTTTTTCATGTCTGGCACCTGGCTTGGCTGATGCTGTGTCAGGGTGGCCCTGACGCGATGGGCACGCAGGACCTTTACACTGTCCGCCCCCCTCTGCCGTCAGCGTTCCCGCCTGCATGTTCTCCTGGATATTGGCCCTGTTGCTGGCCCTCACCTGTTTCCTGCTTGCCACCGCCTACCTGTGGCTGGTGAAACGGCGACGCAAGGAAATGAGTCTCGGGCTGCAGGCCCTGGCCGGCATGCACTGGCGCGATTTCTCTGAACTGGTCAAGCGCGCCCTGCGTGAGCGGCGCGGGCTGGAAGAGGTGCGGCGCCATGAGGATGACAGCCGCGAACCGCGCAGCGATTTCCTGATGGCCGAAGGTGCCAACCAGTGGCTGGTGTCGTGCAAGCACGGCTTGGCTTACCGCATCGGCACCGCCGCCATCAACGAGCTGGGCGCCGCCGCCCGCCTTGCCGGTGCACGCGGCGGGATCCTGATCACCGAAGGGCTGGTGGACGGCGACGGCCAGGCGATTGCTGAGAAGCAGTCCGTGGAAGTGCTGGACGGTCGGCGCCTGTGGCCGTTGCTGTCACCGTACCTGCCGGGCGATATCGAATCGGGCGTGAAGAATGCCGCGCGGCATGAAGCGTTGCGCCGGATCCTGATTGCCGCGCTGGCGTCGAGCACGTTGGGGCTGCTGGTGGGCGTGGGCTACCAGACGGTGCACAGTGAGGCACCGGTGGTGGAGTCGACCACAGCGGCACCCCGTGCGGACGCGGCCCCTGCCGTGGCGCCCGCGGCGGCTGCGCCAACGGCGCCCGCCGATGCCCCGGGTCGCGAACCGGCGGGCCAGGAGATCAATCCGGATACTGCAACGCTGGATCGCTACCAGCAGGAGCTGTCGCGCGCCCTGGGCCGCCTGCCCGGCGTAGCAAGCGGCATCTGGCAGACCCGGCAGACCCTGGCGGTGAACCGCACCGCGGAGATCGATGAGGTGTGGCCCCGCATCTGCGAGGAAGTGATGCGCTACCCCGCCCTGCGCAACGTACGCGTACAGCTCAACGCCCGTCCCGGCGTCGACGAGCCCGTGCGCTGGCGGCAGTGCACCACGCTGTAATGCCTGAATCACACGATTGTCGGTAGCGGCGGTCCCTATCCGCGCGATGTCGGTAGCGCCGAGCCATGCTCGGCGGAATGGCCGATTCGGGCGATTGACGGCCAGCGGCCGTCACTACCCATTCACCGGTTTCCCGGCGCGAAGCGTGCCACCAGGTCCCAGGCATCGCCGAGGAATATCTGCCGCACTCGGGTGATGGCCTGCTCACCGCGCCACGTATGCCGCTCGATCACCAGACACGCCGTGCCTGCCTTGACGTCCAGCAGCTTGGCCGTCGCTGCGTCCGCCCCCCATGCGCTGATCCGGTGCTGTGCGCGCGTCCAGGACACGTTCTGCAGCAGCCAGCTGCCCGGCGCCGTCACCGCGAAATCCACCTCCAGCACTTCCGGCACGCCGGTCGGGCTGATCAGGCGATGCTCCAGCGCCAGCGGCCGACCATCCGCCAGGTGCAGGCAGTCCATCGCCAGCAATCGCGCTGTACCTGCCAATTCGGCCTCGCCCGCATCCCCTTCGTGCGCGGTACGTAATTGCCGCCGCAGCAGCCGGTACGCGTAGGCATGACCCATCGCGCTGACCTGCATCGCGATATCCGGAATCTCCAGCGCGACCTGCTCAAGGTGCGGTGACTGCCTGGCCACGAACGAACCGGCGCGACGCCGGCGCTCGATCATGCCGCTCTCCGCCAGTGCGGTCAGCACCTTGTTCACCGTCATCCGCGAGCAACCGTACTGCTCCATCAGCTCGTGTTCGTACGGGATGCGGAAACCGGGCGCCCACTCACCACTCAGGATGCGGCCTTCCAGTTCGCTGCGGATGCGCTGATTGAGCGTGGCGGACTTGCTGGCCTTCACGGATGTCTCTTGAGGTAGGGAAATCAGCCCAGTACGCCGCGCAGGGCCTGGGCGAAGCGGGCGGTGATGGCATCGCGCTGATGATGGCGCCCACCGGACACGCACGCGCGACCGTGTCGCCACACCGTGCGAAGCGCGCCATTACGTGCGGCAAACACCCAGCTGTCAAGCAAGGCGTCGCCGCTGCGGCCCACCAGGGCCGGGTGCGTTGCATCCAGTTCCAGCAGGTCCGCGCTTGCGCCCACCTGCAGCCCGGCGGCTACGCCGAGGGCCTGTGCTCCCCCGGCAACCGCGCCGTCGAACAGGAACCGTCCCGAACTGCGCGACGCATCGGGTGCGATCACGTTGCGGCCACGCAGGCTCAGGCGCTGCCCGTATTCCAGCAGGCGCAGTTCCTCGGCCGCATCGATCAGCACATTGGAATCGGAGCCGACACCGAAGCGCCCGCCCTCGCGCGCGAAGGCCTGCATCGGGAACAGCCCATCACCCAGGTTGGCTTCGGTGATCGGGCACAGCCCTGCTACGGCTTGGCTGGCCACGATGCGTGCGCGCTCGTCTTCGTCGATATGGGTGGCGTGCACCAGGCACCAGCGTGCGTCCACTGCGGCGTGTTCGTACAGCCAACGCACCGGACGCAGGCCGCTCCACGCCACGCAGGCATCGACCTCGCGCAGCTGCTCGGCGATATGGATGTGCACCGGACCGTCGTTCAGCGGCAGCAACGCGGACAGCTCATCGCCGGTCACCGCGCGCAGGCTGTGCGGGGCCATGCCGAGCACCGCGTCCGGCAGCGAGGCCAACGCGCCGCGCGCGCCTTCCAGCAATCGCGCGAACCCGTCCACGTCGTGGATCAATCGCCGCTGCGCCGGATTGGGCGCCGCGCCGCCGAAGTCCGCATGCGCATAGAACACCGGCAGCAAGGTCAGGCCGATGCCCGTCTGCGCGGCTGCAGCGGCGATACGAGCAGACATCTCGGCCGGGTCCGCATACGCATTGCCGTCGGCATCGTGGTGCAGGTAATGGAACTCGCCGACGCGGGTGAAGCCGCTTTCCAGCATCTCCATGTACGCCTGTGCGGCGATGGCCTCGACCGCGTCTGGTACCAGCCGGGCCAGGAAGCGGTACATCAGCTCGCGCCAGCTCCAGAAGCTATCGCCGTCGCCGCCGCCGATCTCCGTCAGCCCGGCCATGCCCCGCTGGAACGCATGGCTGTGCAGGTTGGGAAGGCCGGGGACCAGAATCTCCACCGCCGTATCGCTGCGCTGCGCGGGAACACCCGCGTCCACCGACGCAATGCATCCGTCGCGTACCTGCAATCTGACATCGCGCGCCCAGCCATCGGGCAGCAGGGCGTGGGCAGCGTGGAAGGCAGGCGGAGACATCGCATCGGTCATGGCTGGACAACCCGGAAAGGACGCCTATATTGTATAGACATATCAGCGCAACCGTGTAGCGACGCCCATGCAGTGCGACACCCTGTGGACCAACGTACACCTGATCACCCTGTGCGGCGACGGCTTGGGCATCCTGCGCGATGGCGAGCTTGCCGCGCATGAGGGTCGCATCCTCCATGTCGGACCCGCACGCAGCGGCGCCCACCTGCAGCCCACGCGCCGTATCGACGGCGAAGGCCGCTGGATATCCCCCGGCTTGATCGACTGCCACACCCATCTGGTGTACGCCGGCAACCGCGCCAACGAGTTCGAGCAGCGCCTGCAGGGGGTCAGCTATGCCGACATCGCCCGCGCCGGCGGCGGCATCGTCTCCACGGTGCGCGCCACGCGTGCGGCAGACCACCAAGAGCTGGCGCGACAAAGCCGCCCTCGCCTGCTGGCGATGCGTGCGGAAGGCATCACCACGCTGGAAGTCAAATCCGGTTACGGCCTGACCCTGGACGACGAACGCAAGCAACTCCAGGTCGCACGCGCACTCGGGGAAGCGTGCAACGTGCACGTCGTACCGACTTTCCTCGGCGCGCACGCGGTGCCGCCGGGACGTGAGGCGCAGGAATACATCGACGAAGTCTGCACCGTGATGATCCCGGCCATTGCAGCGGAGGGGCTGGCTGAAGCGGTCGACATCTTCTGCGAGAACATCGCGTTTTCCACCGCGCAGGCCGCCCAGGTATTCGCCGCCGCGCAGGCGCACGGGCTGGCGATCAAGATCCATGCCGAGCAGCTGAGCAACCAGCACGGCGCCGAACTCGCCGCGCGCCACGGTGCATTGTCGGCCGACCATGTCGAACATCTGGATGCGGCCGGCATCGCCGCCATGGCCGAGGCCGGCACCGTGGCCGTGCTGTTGCCCGGCGCGTTCTACTTCACCCGCGACACAACCCTGCCGCCGATCGCGGCGCTGCGTGCAGCCGGCGTGCCGCTGGCACTGGCCACCGACTGCAATCCCGGCACCTCACCACTCACCAGCCCGCTGCTGGCGATGAACATGGGCGCCACGCTGTTCCGGCTGACGGTGGAAGAGTGCATTGCCGGCTTCACCCGGCATGCGGCCCAGGCGCTGGGCCGGGGTGATCGCATCGGCCGGCTGGCAGTGGGCATGGACTGCGACCTGGCGATCTGGGACATCGACGCGCCGGCCGACCTGGTCTACCGCATCGGCTTCAATCCGCTGCACGCGCGCGTCGTGCGCGGGCAGCCCGACCCTGTTTGATGGAGCACGCTTCAATGCAAGATGACACGCGCAACACCCCGCTGGTCCTTCGCCCTGCCCATGTACCCCTTGCGCAGTGGCGGCAGGTGTATCGCGGCGCACGCATCGCACTGGATCCGGCGTGCCTGCCGGCCGTGCAGGCCAGCGCCGCGACCGTGGACGCCATCGTCGCCAAGGGCGCGCCGGTCTATGGCATCAACACCGGCTTCGGCAAGCTGGCCAGCGTGCGCATCGAGCCCGAAGACCTGGCCACGCTGCAGCGGAACATCGTGCTGTCCCATGCCGCCGGTGTGGGTGAGCCGATGCCGCTGCCGGTGGTGCGCCTGATGATGGCGTTGAAGCTGGTCAGCCTGGCACAGGGCGCATCGGGCATCCGGGTGCAGACCCTGCAGCTGCTTGAAGCGCTGCTGCAGCACGACGTGGTGCCGGTGATCCCGGCGCAGGGGTCGGTCGGTGCATCGGGCGATCTGGCGCCGCTTTCGCACCTGGCCAGCGTGATGATCGGCGTGGGCGAGGCGTTCGTGGGGGGCACTCGCTTGCCGGCCGCCGAGGCCTTGGCGCAGGCGGGCCTGCAGCCGCTGCAGCTGGGTGCCAAGGAAGGGCTGGCCCTGCTCAACGGCACGCAGTTTTCGACCGCGTATGCGCTGGCGGGGCTGTTCGAGATCGAGATCGTGTTCCAGGCTGCACTGGTCACCGGCGCGCTGTCGGTGGAAGCGGCCAAGGGCTCTGACACCCCGTTCGATCCACGCATCCACAGCATCCGCGGACAGCGCGGACAGATCGTCACCGCCGCCGCGCTGCGCACCCTGATGCAGGGCTCGGCGATCCGCGAATCGCACCGCGACAACGACGTGCGCGTGCAGGATCCGTACTGCCTGCGCTGCCAGCCCCAGGTGATGGGCGCGGCGCTGGACATCATCCGCCAGGCCGCCACGACGCTGGAAATCGAGGCAAATGGCGTGACGGACAATCCGCTGGTGTTCACCGATACCGGTGAAGCGCTCAGCGGTGGCAACTTCCACGCCGAACCGGTGGCCTTTGCCGCGGACATGCTGGCGATGGCGATCTGCGAGATCAGCTCGATCAGCGAGCGCCGCACTGCGATGCTGGTGGACCCCGCCTTGTCCGGCCTGCCTGCGTTCCTGACCCCGCGTCCTGGCTTGAACTCCGGCTTCATGATTCCGCAGGTCACCGCCGCCGCGCTGGTGTCGGAGAACAAACAGCGCGCCTACCCGGCCAGCGTGGATTCGATTCCCACCTCGGCCAACCAGGAAGACCACGTGTCGATGGCAGCGCATGGCGCGCGCCGCTTGATGCAGATGGCCGAGAACGCCGCCAATGTGGTCGGTATCGAACTGCTGGCTGCCGCGCAGGGCTGCGATTTCCATGCCCCGCTGCAGTCCAGTGGGCCGCTGGAAGCGGTGCGCGTGCTGTTGCGCGCGCAGGTGCCGACGCTGGAAGACGACCGCTATTTCCACCCGGACATGGTGGCGGCAACGAACCTGGTGCGCAGCGGTGCGCTGTCTGCTGGCCTCGCCGAGGTACTGCCGAGTGTGGAGCCGGTTGCATGAACGCCTATCCGTCCTGGCTTGAGGTGCATGAAGGTGATGCGCCGCTGGTGATCAGCTTCCCGCACACCGGCAGTGACCTGCCCGATGACCTGCGCGGCCGTTTCGTCTCGCCATGGCTGGCGCGACGTGACGCCGACTGGTGGGTGCATGAGCTCTACGCCTTCGCGCGCGGGCTGGGGGCCACCACGGTGCGTTCGGCGATCTCGCGGTCGGTGATCGACCTCAACCGCGACCCCAGCGGCGTGTCGTTGTATCCGGGCCAGAATACGACCGGCCTGTGCCCGCTGACGACCTTCGACAATCAGCCCCTGTATTCGGACGGAATGGAACCGGATGAAGCGGAGATCGCGCGGCGCCGCGACACGTATTTCGCGCCCTATCACGCTGCGCTGCGTGCGCAGATCGCGCGCCTGCGTGAGCGCTACCCCACCGTGGTGGTGTACGACGCGCATTCGATCCGATCGCAGATTCCGCACCTGTTCGACGGTGAACTGCCGCAGTTCAACCTCGGCACCGCCGGTCCGTCGGGCGCGGTGGACACGTCCTGCGACAACGCGCTGTCGGACGTGGTGGAGAATTTCTGCCGACTCAGCGGCATGCCCCACGTGCGCAACGGCCGCTTCAAGGGGGGCTGGATCACCCGTCACTACAGCGACATCCCGGGCGGCGTGCACAGCCTGCAGATGGAACTGGCCTGCCGGGGCTATATGCACGAGCCGGCCCCCGCCGCGCTGGACGCGCACAGCTGGCCTACGCCGCTGGACGACGACCACGCCGCACCGCTGCGCCACACTTTGGCGCAGGTACTGAACGCCTGCCTTGAATTCGCATCGACCCGGAGCGCCGCATGACCCGTAACGACCCGTCCCGCACCATCATCGCGCCCACCGGCACCACCCTCACCGCGAAGAGCTGGCTGACCGAAGCGCCGCTGCGGATGCTGATGAACAACCTGCACCCGGATGTGGCCGAGCGGCCACAGGAACTGGTGGTGTACGGCGGCATCGGCCGCGCCGCACGTGACTGGGAAAGCTTCGATGCGATCGTGGCCGCGCTCACCCGGCTGGACGACGACCAGACCCTGCTGGTGCAGTCCGGCAAGCCGGTGGGGGTGTTCCGCACCCACGTCGATGCACCGCGCGTGCTGATCGCCAATTCCAACCTGGTACCGCGCTGGGCCAACTGGGACCACTTCAACGAGCTGGATAAGAAGGGCCTGGCGATGTATGGCCAGATGACCGCCGGCAGCTGGATCTACATCGGCGCGCAGGGCATCGTGCAGGGCACCTACGAGACCTTCGTGGAGATGGGCCGCCAGCACTACGACGGCAGCCTGGCCGGCAAGTGGCTGTTCACCGGGGGTCTGGGCGGCATGGGCGGGGCACAGCCGCTGGCTGCGGTGATGGCCGGCGCCTCGTGCCTGGCGGTGGAATGCCGCAGGTCCAGCATCGAGATGCGCCTGCGCACTGGCTACCTGGACACCTGGACCGACGACCTGGATGAAGCCCTGCGGTTGATCGAGGAATCGTGCACGGCGAAGAAGCCGCTGTCGGTCGGCCTGCTCGGCAATGTCGCCGATGTGCTGGACGAACTGCTGGTGCGCGGGGTCAAGCCGGACCTGTTGACCGACCAGACCTCCGCACATGACCCGGTCAACGGCTATCTGCCGCAGGGCTGGACCGTGGAGGAATGGGACGAGAAGCGCGTGTCTGCGCCGAAGACGGTGGAGAAAGCGGCACGCGAATCGATGGCCAATCACATCCGCGCGATGCTCGCCTTCCATGCGCTGGGCGTCCCGACCGTCGACTACGGCAACAACCTGCGCCAGATGGCGCTGGAAGAAGGCGTTGAAGATGCGTTCGATTTCCCCGGCTTCGTGCCGGCCTACATCCGTCCGTTGTTCTGCCGCGGCATCGGCCCGTTCCGCTGGGCCGCGCTGAGCGGTGATCCGGAAGACATCGCCAAGACCGATGCCAAGGTGAAGGAACTGATTCCGGACAACCCGCACCTGCACCGTTGGCTGGACATGGCCGCCGAGAAGATCAAGTTCCAGGGCCTGCCCGCGCGTATCTGCTGGGTCGGGCTGGGGGATCGCGATCGCCTGGGGCTGGCGTTCAATGAAATGGTTGCCAGTGGCGAGCTGAAGGCGCCGGTGGTGATTGGCCGTGATCATCTGGATTCGGGCAGTGTGGCTTCGCCCAACCGCGAAACCGAAGCGATGGCGGACGGCTCCGATGCGGTATCGGACTGGCCGCTGCTCAACGCCCTGCTGAACACCGCCAGCGGCGCAACGTGGGTATCGCTGCATCACGGCGGCGGCGTGGGCATGGGCTTCTCGCAGCATGCCGGCATGGTGATCGTCTGCGATGGCACCGAGGCGGCCGCCAAGCGCATCGCCCGCGTGCTGTGGAACGACCCGGCCACCGGCGTGATGCGGCATGCCGACGCCGGCTATGAGATCGCGCTGGAGTGCGCCAAGGAAAAGGGATTGGACCTGCCGGGCATTCTGGGCTGAGCCATCTCATCGGTAGTGACGGCCGCTGGCCGTCAACGCCCTGCCGCTGCGCTCGCCGAGCGTGGCTCGGCGCTACCGATACCCGTCGCCCCCTTCAGCGCGGGCTCGACAACCTGCATCCGCCCTGTTAACTTTCGCGGCCTCGCTACGGTTTACAGGGCTCATACCCGGCCGCGGCCTCACTCCGCTGCTGGTTTTACTGCTCATGACGCCTGTTGTCCTGCCTCCCTGCGTGCTCGCCGTTGCGGTGCTGACCGCCCTTGCAGCCCTGCCCGCCCGCGCTGAAACCGCGGCCCAGCCGACGACGCTGGATCGGGTCGATGTCACCGCGGCCGATACCACCGACGCCGCCCGCAAGGCGCTTGCGCGGGTGCCGGGCGCCGGCAATGTCGTGGATCTGGCAAAGGTGTCGCAGGGCCGGGTCGGCGGCACCGCGGACGTGCTCGCCTATCAGCCGGGCATCAACGCGCAGTCACCAGGCAACGAAGGCACGAAGGTGTCCATCCGCGGATCCGGCATCAATCGCGGTCCCGGTGCGCATGCCTCGGGCATTTCGGTATCACTGGATGGGCTGCCCCTGACCGGCGCCGGCGGTACGCCGTACGAACTGCTGGAGCCGCTTTGGCTCTCACGCGTGGAAGTGCTGCGCGGTGCCAACGGGTTCGAGCGTGGCGCGCTGGCATTGGGCGGTGCCATCAACTACGTCAGCCGCAGCGGCCGCGACGCACCAGGGCTGGAGCTGCACTACGAAGCAGGCAGCCGTGGCTACCAGAAGCGCAGCGTCGGCTACGGTGGGGTGCAGGACGCACTGGATTACTACGTCGCCTACACCGACACCCAGTTCGACGGTTACCAGCGGCATGCGTCCGGCGACGGCAAAGGCGCAATGGCCAATGTCGGCTGGCAGATCACCCCGGACCTGCAGACGCGCTTCTTCGTGCGTTATCGCGAGACCGACCACGAGACGCCCGGGCGCCTGACCCGCGCGCAGATCCGCAACGACCCGCGCGCGGCCAACCCGGCCAACCTGGCCATCGACGCCAGCCGGCCACAACCGGGCAGCACGTGGATCGGCAACATGACCACGCTGCAGGTGGATGAGGATTCATCGCTGCAGGCTGGCGTGGTGTATCACAAGTACCCGATGGACTTGAACGAGAGCCTGTACCGGCAGCAGTTGGATTACGCCAACCTCAACGCGACGCTGGATTACCGCCACCGCCACGCGCTGTTCGGCCGTGACAGCGTGACCACCATCGGCCTGCGCGTCAGCCATGACCTGGACGCGGACGTGCGCGAGACGCTGCGCTTCCCCAACGGTGGCTATCCCGCCGGGACCCACACGCGCGACTTCTCCCATCACGGCACCGACAGCACGCTGAATATCAGCAACGAACTGCAGCTGAGCGATGCCCTGAGCGTGCAGACGGGCGTGGCGCTGGTGCAGACGCGGCGAGAGGTGGAGGTCACCTGGCCACGCACCGGTGAGCGCTTGAACGAACGCGACTGGGATTACGCGCCGCGGCTCGGCTTCACGTGGCAGGCCTCGCCGGCCACCCAGTGGTTCGGCAATCTCAGCCGTTCGGTCGAGCCGGCACATCCTTGGTCGATGATCTGGGGATCGAACCTGTTCTTCCCTGCGGGCAATGGCGCATCGAGTGGACGGCAGCGTGCGCCGGTGGCGTTGGACAACCAGACCGCGACGACGCTTGAGCTCGGCGCGCGTGGCACGGCGGCTATCGGGCAATGGGAGCTTACCGGCTACTACGCGCTCGTGAACCATGAGCTGTTGAGCGTGGAAGTGGCGCCGGTCCCGAACCTGTTCATTGCGGAGAACAACGCCAGCCCCACCGTGCATCGCGGTGTGGAAGCCGGGCTGGACAGCACGCTGTACCAAGGCAGCACGGGGCGGATGTCACTGCGGCAGGCCTACACGTTCAGCGATTTCCGGTACCGGCATGACTCACGGTTCGGTGAGAACTGGCTGCCTGGGCTGCCCCGGCACTATTACCAGGCCGAGCTTCGGTACGACCACGCATCCGGTCTGTATGCGGCGGTGAACACCGAGTACGCGTCGAAGAGCTTTGTTGACTACGCGAACAGCTTCCGCGCGGACGGCCACGTCATCTTCGGCAGCCGTGTGGGCTTCGATGCACCGAGTGGTAAGTGGCAGGGGTGGCTGGAGCTGCGCAACCTGGGCGACAAGCACTACGCCGCCACGGTGACGCCGGGGTACGACGACGGTGGACGTGACGTGGCCCGTTCCACGCCGGGCGAAGGATTCGGCGTCTACGCCGGCGCACGATTGCGTTGGTGATGGCGCGCCCTGCGCATACTGGCGGGTAGCGCCGAGCCACGCTCGGCGGATTCCTGCACCGTTCGAGTCCCGCTGCGCTCGCCGACCATGGGTCGGCGCTACCGTGCAGTTCTGCACCGTTCGAACTCGCTGCGCTCGCCGACCATGGGTCGGCGCTACCGGGTAGCCTTCACGTGCTCTTTGCGTCGGGGTTGGCAAAACGGTGGGCCTGACGAACTTTCCCTTCGCCATCATGCCCCCTGCCCTGTCCGACGTCGCCGTCGAAACGATCCTCGACGACTCCCGCCTGGGTGTCTGGCACTTCGATATCGCTCGACGGCAGCTCACGGCGTCGGGTACCGCCGCTGATCAACTGGGCGGCATCGCACCTGCCGTCTTGCGCGCTGCATGGCGGCGCGTGCATCGGCAGACCCGCGACGCCCCGCACTTTGAGATCGAACTCCCTTGGACCGATGGCAACAGCCGACGCTGGCTGATGCTGCGCGGGCGGCTGGATCGGCAGCGTGACCACATCAACGGCATGTGCCTGGACATGACCCGCCGGGTGCGCGCCGAACTGCTGGTACGAGAACAGGCAACACTGCTGGATACGCTGGCACGGGGCACACCGCCGCGCGAGTGCCTGCAGGTACTGATCGACTCGATTGAACGGATGAAGCCGGGTCTGCGGGCGTGCGTCGTCGTCGCCTCCGCACGTGAGCCGCTGGTGCGTTATGTCATCGGGAGCAGCATGCCCCCTGCTCTGCTGGAGCAACTTGAGCGCGCGTCCTGCTCCCCGCTTGCCGCGCGCTTCACTGGCGGGTCTGTCGCTGCGGTTCCACCAGACACGTCGACGGACGCGGCATGGGCGGCGCAGTGGCAGGGCCATTGCCAGCAACAGGGACTGCAGGCCTGCAACCCGATTGCCATCACCCACGCCGGTGCAGGTCCGCGTGCGTGGCTGCTGATGTGCCTGTCCGAGGCGCGCCCGCTCAGCGGGTGGGAGGAAGATGTCGCACAGTTCGGCACCCGTATCGCGGCCGTCGTGCTGGACCGCGAAGACCAGCAGTTGGCACTGGAGCGGGCGGCCGATGCGGTGGTGCACGCGCTGCATGACGCAGAACGCGAGCGTCGCCGCCTGAAAGCGTTCCTGGACAGCTCACCGGACCTTGCTTACATCTTCAACCTCGATCATCGCTTCACCTACGCCAATCGTGCCCTGTTGCGGATGTGGGGCAAGACTGAGGAAGAGGCGCTGGGCCTGAACTGCCTGGAGCTGGGCTACCCCGACTGGCATGCAGCCATGCATGGCCGCGAGCTCGATCAAGTGATCGCGACCGGCAAGCCCATACGGGGCGACGTCCCGTTCGAAGGTCCTTTGGGGCGTCGCATGTACGACTACATCTTCGTCCCGCAATTGGACGCGCGCGGCAACGTCGAAGCGATCGTCGGGACCACGCGCGATGTCACCGAGCGCAGCGAACATGAAGAAGAACGGCGGCGCAGTGAGGCGATGCTGCGCATCCTGGTCGATGAGCTGCAACACCGGACACGGAACATCATGTCGGTAGTGCGCGCGATGGCCAGCCGCACCCTCGCCACCAGCCGCGACATGACCGACTTCGCCAGCCGTTTCGATGCCCGTCTGGATGCCCTGGCACGCGCGCAGGGCCTGCTGTCGCGGCTTGGCGAACTGGACCGGGTGCAGTTCGATGCGCTGCTGCGCGGGGAGCTGGCCGCGCATTGCGATCCGGCGGCACAGGGCGATCAGATCGTACTGGAAGGTCCGTACAACATTCCCTTGAGATCAGGCAGCGTGCAGCCCCTGGCGATGGCGTTGCACGAGCTGGCGACCAACGCGGTAAAGTACGGGGCGCTGCGCCAGCAGGGAGGTCGGCTGCATGTGCGGTGGTCGCTGCTGGAGACCGGCGCTGCCGACCCCGGTGCCCCTACGCTGCGCATCGACTGGAACGAACACGATGTACACGACCTGCCGGAGAATCCCCAGCAGATCCGTGGCGGTGGTGCGGGACGTGAGCTGATCGAACGCGCGTTGCCGTACCAGATCGGTGCCGACGTCGACTACGGCTTTGCCGATGATGGACTGCGCTGCACCATCCAGCTGGATGCTTCACAGCTGCAGCTCGATGCGATGGACCGCGTACAGGGGTCGATGGTGGTGACCTGACGTGACGGACGGTGCGCGATAGCGCTAAGCCGTTCGCTGCTGTCTGCGCCACATCGTGACGTGCCAGAGGCAGAGATAGGTGGCAAACAGGACACCCGGCGCGGCGAACAGCAGCAATCCGAGCACGCCCGGCAGCAGCCATCCCACCGCCAGCAAGGTCCCCATCAGCGGCCAACGCCAATGCAGCGGACGGCGCTCCAACCAACGCAGGTTGAGCGCACCCAGAATGGGCCAGGCCGCCAAGCTCGCGGGCGCGGCGACAAAGAGATAGAGGTCTTGGAGGGGAGGCCATCCCTCCCAGCTCAGGGGCTGCCCCAGCGCAACCGTTACGAACATCAGCTGCCACATCATCCCCGGAATGCATAACAGCCAGATCAAGACGGACAACGCGATGCGCCACTTCATGCGTTCGGCCCCTGCTCGCTGCACGGCAGAGCCGCATACCACGTTGCATACGGCGTGTTCTTCACCAGATGACGGTTGAAGTCCTTCGCCCCGTCGCTCCACCAGACCGGACCACGCTCTCCCAGCCCTATCTTCGCGGCGTCAACCGCGGCACGCGCGGCAGCAAGCTGCGCTGCGTCGTCTGCAGCCAGGGCCGTTTTCACCGCTCGCCGCGCGTCCATCAGTTGGGCCACCAACGCCGTCCGGGTGACCTCGTCCAATCCAGGGTTGGCTGCACGCCACAGACGTCCGCGGACGACAATGTAACGGCCATCCGGTGTGGTGGGCACGCTCAACGCAGCATTCCGTCCGGCGAGCGACCAGACCACCCGGCTCGTTTCACCGCTGCGTCCCCTGCGTCCTGCCTGATGGCACCGCGCCCGCCGCAGCCAGTGCGTCGGCGATCGCGGCCTCGGCCAGGGGGGCCATGCGCGCGTAGCCGGCCGGCGTGGTATGCACCCCGTCCGCCGACAGCGCGACATCCAGCCCGCCTTCCTTGTTGGTCATGAGCGCGTGGTAGTCCAGGAACACGATTCCCTCTGTGCCTGCGTATTGCTTCAGCGCTGTGTTCAGGGCCCGCACCTTGTCCGCTGGCCGCAGCCCTGCGCGCCACGGGTAACTGCTCACGGGAAGCACCGATGACAGCACCACTGCGATGCCATGGGCCTTGGCCAGTTCCACCATGCCGTGCAGGTTGTCCTCGATCATCGCCTGCGTCGCCGGGCCAGTGTTGCCGGCGATGTCATTGGTGCCGGCCAGCACCACGACGACCGCCGGGCGCAGCGCGATCACGTCCTGGCGGAAGCGCAGCAGCATCTGCGCCGTCGTCTGTCCGGAGATACCGCGGTTGATGTAGCCCTTGCCGGGGAAAAACGTACTGCTGCCGGTGGCGCCCCATCCTTCGGTGATGGAGTCGCCGAAGAAGACCACACGGGGGCGGTCGGCCGTGGCGGCAGGCAAGGCGGCATTCTGTTCGCGGTAATACCCCAGTTGCGGCCAGTCGGCCAGGCGCTGCTGCATGGCGCGTATCT
This sequence comes from Stenotrophomonas sp. 169, assembly GCF_014621775.1. Taxonomy (NCBI): domain Bacteria; kingdom Pseudomonadati; phylum Pseudomonadota; class Gammaproteobacteria; order Lysobacterales; family Lysobacteraceae; genus Stenotrophomonas; species Stenotrophomonas sp. 169. The sequence continues at coordinate 1,816,819 of NZ_CP061204.1, read as the reverse complement.
GTTCGGGCTGAAGCGACCCGGGCTCGGCATGGAACATCGGGTCACTGGCCGGCGGTTCGGGCAGTACGGCGGGGCCGGCCATCATCAGGATCGGCAGCAGGTTGGACAGCAGCGACATGCAGTTCACTCCAGTAACAGGCAACAGGGACGTGCAGCCCCCCTGCAGAAAGTATCACCTGAGCCTGCAGCCTTCACGCTGTTGCCGCCGGCCGCTGCCGATAGTAGCAGCATGATTCCCGCCTGCGGTCCACCATGCCCCTGATTCCTGCGCGTCTGCAGCGCCTGCCGCGCTGGCCCCGACCTGTCCGTATCGCGCTGGCAACCCTGTTGGCGCTGTATCTGTTGTATCTGCTTGCAGGCAACATCTTCCTCAACACGCCGCTGTTCGACATGGTCACCAACCGCAAGCCGGACAAGTTCCAGCTGCACAGCGGCCCTGCCCTGACCGTGGTGCCAGGGCATGCAGTGCTATGGAACGTGCACGTGCGGGTGCAGGCCAACCGGACGTTGTTCGTGTTCAGTGGTGAGCGGGCAAGCGCGTATATTTCGCTGCCCGCGCTGCTGCGTCGTGAGATCCATATCCCGCGCGTGGATGCCGCCGGCGTACGCGCCGTGATCCGCCAGGTCGACAAGGCCATCCCGCCCCCGCCACGCAGCGACCGGGGATGGACCGTGCGTATGGATGAGATCCATAGCGACAGCGTCCGCAGCGGCGAGTTCGGCAAGCTGCTGATAGCCGGCAAGGGCCAGGCGACCGTGGGATTCGTCAAGCAGCTGCGCGGCGGGCCCGCCGAGTTGCTCGACAGCACGGCGACGTTCGATGAGGCCACGATCAGCCTCGATGGCACGACCGTGCTGGACCAGGCCCACCTTGACGCGCGTGCCAGCTTTCCGCGCCATTACCGCGACGAAGCGCCGGGACGCCGCAAGCTCGGCATCCTGACCGCCGAGTTGAAGGTGGATGCGCGCAGCCAGGCCCTGCGCATCGACACGGCCGGCGCCCACGTCAAGGTCGGTACGATCCCGTCTACGGCGCGATTGCAGGCCGACCTGGCAATGGATCACGGTGGCGTGCTGCGGCCGGGCAGCCATCTGGTGTGGCGCCTGCCGGTGCACGCCGGTGACCACGCGACCGATCGCGGCCTGTTGGCACTGCAGCTCAACGTCGCCGAGCAGATCCGCCTGCAGGCCCGGCTGCCAAAGGACGAGGATACCGGCAGCGAGATCGACGCCGACCTGCACATCGCCGGCCGCACGATTCCCTTTGATGATCTGTCCGACCTGCTGCCACGGACCTCCGGCGAGGTACGCGCGAGCTGGAAGTTCGAATCGCTCAACTGGATCTCCGAGCTGATCGTGCGCAAGCCGTGGTTCCGGCTGGATGGTGGCGGACTGGTGAAGGCAGACCTGAAACTGGCCAATGGCCAACTGGCACCGGGCAGCACCGCCGAGGTTCCGCAGGTGGTGGCCATTGCCGATGTGGCGGGGGTGCGGATGCGCGGCGATGCACATGCCAAGGGCCGCATTACCGAGGGCACCACGCCGCAGGCGGAGTTGAAGGTGGAGATTCCCCAGTTCCGCGCTGCACCGACGGATGCGCCCGATCAGGTGCTGTTTGATGGCCGCGCGATGTCCTTGGATCTCACCGGGGATGCACGCCTGAAAGAGCTTAAGGAAGGTGTGCGCGCCCGGTTGCGGTTCAACGACGCGCGTGTGCCCGACCTGTCGCGCTACAACCGCTTCGTGGGCAATGACCAGCTGCGGCTGCTGGGCGGTACCGGCCTGCTGAGTGGCGATGTCGAGCTGGATACCTCCGGCCGCATCGGGACGGGCAAGGCCGACCTGCGTGGCGAAGGTGCGCGGATGCAGCTGGCCGGTGTCGCGATGCGCGGCGATGCGCTGCTGCGGGCACGCATCAAGCGGGCGGATTTCGAGCAGAAGCAGTTCGACCTGGGCGGCACCACCGTGCGTCTGCAGGACGTCCGCATCGCCGACAGCACCGATGCCGGGTGGTGGGGCGAGTTGGCGGTGCGCAGCGGGCATCTGGGTGCGTCGGCGCCGCTGAATGCCGATGCGGTGGCCGACATCCGCCTGCGCGATGCGGGCCCGTTGCTGGATGTATTCGGCGAACGCAGCGCCTACCCCCGGTGGGTACTGGGGCTGGTGGATTCGGGCGAGGTGCAGGCCAGCGGTCAGTTGCGCTGGCGGCAGGGCCAGCTGGTGATCGATGACCTGGAAGCGGAGAACGCACGGCTTTCGTTGCGCGGGCGGCTGGACATCGGCAAGCCGGGCAAGCGCGGCGACCTGTACCTGCGTTGGGGCGTACTGGGCGCCGGCATCGAACTCGACGGTGAGAACCGCCAGTGGCATCTGGCCGGTGCCAAGGAATGGTATGAAAAGCAGCCCCGGCTGCTGCCGGCCAGGTAGCGCCGATACCGGTAGAGCCGACTTTAGTCGGCTGCACAGAGAATGGTAGAGCCGACTTTAGTCGGCTTCACGGAGAATGGTAGAGCCGACTTCAGTCGGCCTCGGCATGCAAAAGCAGCCGACTGAAGTCGGCTCTACCAGTCCAGGTTCATCCAGTCAGGTTCACCCGGTGCGTGACAGTCTGCGACCGTCACGCACCGGCACTACGCTTCGCTCATTCAGAAGCGCGCGCTGAAGCCCAGCGTGAACGAGCGGCCGTAGCGGTAATAGCCCTGCGACAGCAACGGGTTGCCGTTGATGCTGTAGGTCTGTGCTTCGTCCAGCAGGTTCTGGCCTTGCAGGCTGACGCTGAACATGTCGTTGATCTCATACGAGATGCTCGCGGTCAGCCAGGTGATCTCGTCGGCCTGTTCGTTGTAGCCCGCACCGAGCACGTTGGTGGCGGTCACGAAACCGTCGCTGTAATCGGCCGTTGCACTCACCGACCACGGGCCCTTTTCATACATCAGGCCCAACGAATACACCGAAGGAGCGATGCCTTCCAGCGGGCGCTCTTCGCCGCCGACGAAGCTCTTGGACCAGTTGCGCGTGTACTGCGCGCGGAACCCCAGGCCGTTCTCCCAGAAGTGCTGAAGGCCAGCTTCGATGCCGTGCACCTTGGCGTAGTCGCCGTTGATCGGGCGCATCACGTTGAACAGGTAGCCCGGCACGCCGATGTCCTGGCCCGGCTCCCAGCTGGTGGTGATCTGGTTTTCGATCCGCTTGTAGAACACCGCCATGTTGGCGATCGACTGCTCGTCGAAGTACCACTCCAGCGAGACATCGCCCTGCTGCGCGGTGTAGGGCTTGAGATCCACGTTGCCGCCGTAGATCTGGGTGAACTCGCCCCACGACACGCTGGCCGTGGTGTTGGTCGGTGCGAGCTTGTCCACCGGCGGGCGGGCCATCGTCTTGGCCGCGCCCAGGCGCAGCAGCAGATCATCGGTGAAGCGCCAGGTGAAGTTGCCCGACGGCAAGATGTAGCGGTAGCTGCCGTCCTGCAGCACCGGGGTCGGGTCGGCGTAGCGTGCGGTGTAGTTGAACGCGCCGTTCTCGGTGATGCTGATGATCTTTGCATCCCATGCCTGCGCGCGCGTCGTCGTGCTGACCACGCGCACCCCCACGTCTGCGCTCCAGCGCTCGCCGGACAGGTCGGCCTGGACGTAGAACGCGTTGGTCTTTTCTTCCACGCGGTAGCTTTCCAGCGGATTCCACTGCGGTGCGGCGTTGGCGAAGTCGTACACGCTGCCGTCGGGACGCGGGTTGCCGTTGTAGGCTTCCAGGCTGGCCAGGTAGTTCGGCACGTCGAAGCCCAGGAAACTGCGCGGGAAGTTCGAGCCCACTTTGTTCATGAAGTTCGGCAGTGACAGGGTGCGGTCCAGCACGCCACCGCCCAGATCGCCGACGTTGATCGCGTTGTCCACCGAGTAGTAGTCGGCACCGCCGTTGAGGGTGTTGTTGACCAGGTCACGGCGCTTGCTGCGCTCGGTGCGGGTCATGCCGAAGTTCAGTGAGTCCACGCCCCACTCGCCGACGTACAACTTGCCGGCGATGGTGCCGCCCGTGATCTCGTCCTTGATGTTGTCGCCACGCAGTTCCATGTAGTGCGTGTTGAAATCACGGTCATTGAACTGGCCGTTGGCCAGCCCCGTGGACAGATCGCGGCCATCATCCAGCGTCGTTGTGACATTCGGCACGGCGTCGCCGGTCAGGTCGATGCGCGTGACGTTCGGCTGGTTCATGCGCAGCACCACGTAGGTGTCCTGCCCGCCCGACTTGCGCTCGGAAGTGGAGCGGTACACATCGCCGGTCATGGTCAGGCTGTCGTTGACCTTCCAGCTGCCGTTGATGCCGAACAGATCGGTATCCACCACGCGGTGCTCGGTCTGGTTGAGCACTTCCGGGTTCATCCGCTGCTCTGGATCCGGGTTGTCCATGGTGAAGCCGGTGACGATGCCGTTCTGCACGTTGATATCCGACCAACGGCCCGGTGCGAACAGCGGGTAGAACGACTGCTGGTAAGACACCTGCGGCGAATCCAGGCGGGTTTTCAGGCCATCCACCACGATGCGCACGTCGTCGTTGGGACGCCACTCGAACTTGCCCGAGAAGGCTTTGCGCTTCTTGTCTTCCAGCACCGAACCGACGCGGAACTGACCCGGCGCGATCAGACCGTATTCTTCCGGATCCAGTTCGCCATTGCCGTTCGGGTCGATGTTGCCGCCCCAGGCATTGCCACCCCAGCTGGGGTCGGCCGGGTCCGGATTACGGGTCCAGCCGCCGTCATTGCCCGCGATATCCGTGCGGTCCTTGCGCTCGGCGTAGACCGCGCCGATCAGCAGACCCATGGTGTCGTCGGCAAAGGTGTTGCTGTAGGTCGCAGAGAACTTGCGGCCGTTCAACTCGGACATCTGGTTGTGGTCGCCCTCTGCACGCACGATCGCATGCTGGCCCTTGTTGTCGAACGGGCTGGCCGAACGCAGGTTGATCAGGCCGCCGATCGCCCCTTCCGTGAGGGATGCCTGTGCGCCCTTGACCACATCGGCGCCACTGATCACGTCCGACGGCAACACGTCGTAGGCGAAGTCGCGCCCTGCGCCGTCGGTGGCGAGGATGCGGTTGTTGAAGGTGGTGAGCGTGTATTCCGGGCCCAGGCCACGGACACTGACTTTCTGTCCTTCGCCGCCGGCCGTGCGGGTGATCGATACGCCGGTGATGTGGCTGAGCGAGTCGGCCACGTTGTCATCCGGGAAGCGGCCCAGTTCCAGCGCGCTGATCGAATCCTGCACGGTAGACGCATCGCGCTTCAGTTCGGTGGAGCGCGCCAGCGCGGCGCGGACACCGCTGACCTGCACGGTTTCCAGATCGACGGCGCTGCCGGCAGGTGCCTGCTCAGCAGCAGCCACCGGTGCACCGGCGGGCGGCGGCGTGTCGGGACTGGCTTGCTGCGACCACGCCGTGGCGGGCAGCAGCAAGGCAAGGGTGATTCCATGGTAAAGACAATGGCGATGCGGACGGACGGCGTTCACGGGCTCTCTCTCCTGAGGCATGAAGCGTAGGACGGTGGCTGTGGGGGCCTGGCTGGTGAAGCAACGAAACCGAGCGTATATGAGGTTTCGTTTTGCATCAATAGCGAAATGTAACGAAAAGGCGCATACTCTTGAACGTTTGAAAGGAGCTCTCTGCATGGTCGCCACCCGGGACACCAGCCATCGCCGCCAACAGATCAGTGAACTGGTTCGCCAGCACGGCAGTGTGCAGGTGTCCTCGCTCGCCCAACAGTTCGGTGTGAGCCTGCAGACCGTGCGCAAGGACCTGCGCTACCTCGCTGAGCGCGGGGTCATGGCGCGCGCCTACGGCGGCGGCATCGACAGCGGTGCGGTGAGTGCTGCGCCTGCGGCCGAGCCTCACTACGAGACCAAGCGCACTGTGTTTCTGGATGAGAAGCGCCGCATCGGTGCACGCGCTGCGGCGATGGTACGGCCGGGCGACACCATCGCGATTGATTCGGGCACTACAGCGATGCAGCTGGCCGAGGCCCTGCCGGACATTGATCTGACCGTCGTCACCAACGATTTCGGCGTACTGACCGTGCTCAGCCCGAAGACCCGGATCAACCTGGTGATGCTGGGCGGAGAACTGCGGCGCAAGAACATGGCCTTTTATGGCGGGCTGACCGTGGAAGCACTCGATGCCCTGCATGTGGACCTGCTGTTCCTGGGCGTGGATGGATTCGATGTGGAGCGCGGCATCACCACGCACTACGAACCCGAAGCCATGCTCAACCGCAAGATGGTCGAGGCGGCACGTGCGGTGGTCGCGATCACGGACAGCTCCAAGTTCGGCAAGGTCTGCCTGCACCGGATCATTCCGGTATCGGACATCGACACGCTGATCACCGATGTCGGCGCCCCCGACGACGTGGCCCAGCACTGCCGGGCCCTGGGCGTGGACCTGCAGCTGACCTGATCCACAGCGCAGCGGCGGCAGCGGCTGGCGGGATACAGCCAGCGGGTAGAGCCGACTTCAGTCGGCTGCACCCAACCCACGCGCACTGACCCACTCCGCCGAGCACGGCTCGGCGCTACCAAAGCCCATTCACCGGTCGCCCGGTAGCGCCGAGCCACGCTCGGCGAGCGCAGCGGCAGCGGCGGCTTCGACCGCGCGTGGTTGACCGCCTGCTGGCGGGGTACAGCCAGCGGGTAGAGCCGACTTCAGTCGGCTGCACCCAACCCACGTGCGCTGACCCACTCCGCCGAGCGTGGCTCGGCGCTACCAAAGCCCACTCACCGGTCGCCCGGAATCCGCGAAGCGCGGCTCGGCGTCACCGGGATTCCTGGGCCCGCCGTTACAGCTTGAACTCGCGTGCTGCGTTGCCGTAGTACACCTTGTCGATCACCGTACGCGGCAGCGCCAGTCCGGCGACGTCGGCGGCCAGCACGTCGATGTGCTGGGTTTCGTCGGTGGCCAGGTAGCGCCAGTCCGATTGCCACACCGCATGCGTTTCCGCCTTGAACTGTGCCGTATCCGCGCCCGGTGACTGGGTCAGGTCGGTGCCGTAGAGCAGCCGATCCTGGTAGCGGATGAAGAAGTCGCGCACCTTCGCGCGGTCTGCATTGGACTGATACTGCACCTGGCTCATGCGTGCAGCCAGATCGACCGTTGCGTTCGGGAATCGGTCAAGAAAGCCGGCCAGCACGTCCACGTCGTACTCCAGGCTGGCCATGTGCGCCCCGATCACCCGCAACTGCGGATGCGCGGCGACAAAACGGTCGCGCACCGCCATCAGGTCGGCGTGCGAAGGCTGCTCAGGATGCAGGAACATGTGGTACTGCGGGTGCTTGGCAAAGTACTCGCGGTCGTTGTTGGTGGTCATCTTGTCCAGCGGCAGCCAGCAGTTGTACGGCTCGCCCTGGTGCGCGATCAACGGCACACCCAGTGCGCGCACGTGCTCGGCCACCGGTGCAAGGCCTGCGTCGTCGAGCATGATCGCCCTGCCCTGCGCGTCCTTCTCCACCATGCCGATGTTCTTCCAGACCTTGACTGCCCGCGCGCCCTCGGCGATGTCACGGTCCAGCCCCGTGTTGACCTGCTGCAGCCAGCCCTCGCTGCCATAGTCCTTCATCGAGAACGTGGTCGCCCAGTGGAAGTGCGCGGGATCCTGCTTCGCCTGCGCGACGGCGATCGCATGCTGATCCTGCAGGCTGGGGAAGTCCGGGTAATCGACATTGATCGACAGCACTTCGAAGTTGTCCGCGCGCGCCTGCTGCAACAGGGAGGTATCAAGGTCGTTGGCGTGCACATGGGCATCGAATTTGCGCACGGTGGCGAAGTCGGCCATCGCATAGGGCGTAGTGTTCGTCGTGACGGCGTCAGCACTCGGTGCGGGCACCGACGCAGCGGCTTTGCCGGCGCCAGGTGACGGCGAACAGGCCGCGAGACTGATGGCCGCCAGCGCCACTCCAAGGGCCAACACCTGCTGTTTCACTGCCATGACGCACTCCACTGTTAGGAAACGAAACTTAATCGAACCATATCGCAACAAAACGCTTGCATCAACGTTTGGCGCGTGCGCAGAATGCCCCTCATCGTTACTCGGAATGACGTTATGCCACCGATTGGACGCCGTACCGCATTGAAGCTGATTGCCGGAAGCGTGGCAGGCAGCATGGCCTGGAGTGCAGCCCCTTGGGCGCGCGCCGCGATGGCTCCCCGTTCGACGGATCAGGCCGCCGGCGATGCCGTGCTGAGCCTTGCCTTCGACAAGCGCATGCATACCCGCGTTTCCCGCAACGGCAAGCCCCTGACCGGCTGGCAGCCCAGTGAAGCGCTGCTGCTGGCTGACATCGAGATCGTCGACTTTGCACTGGTGGATCAGCAGGCGCATGTGCTGGATGACCCCCGTCATGGCCCCGGCAAGCAGGTGGTCTTCACCGGCCGCTCCCGCAATGGGGTGGAAAAGCAGGTTGCGGTGAGCAGTTTTGACCAGCAGCCTGGCCTGGCCCTGCTGCAGGTGCGTTACCGCAACATCGGCAGCGTGCCACTGGCCGTCACCGGTTGGCGCAACAGCGCGTACCAGCTGGACGAGGCGCCGGGCGGCTTCTGGAGTTTTTCCGGTGCCACCCACACCGATCGCCGCGACTGGGTGCAGCCGATGGATGCGGGTTTCGACCAGCGCAACACGCTGTCCATGGATTCATCGGACTACGGCGGCGGCACGCCGGTTGCCAATATCTGGCGCCGCGATGTCGGCCTGGCCGTTGGCCATGTCGAGCCCGTCCCGCGCCCACTGGACATGCCGGTCAGGCGCACCGCGAAGGGTGCGGCCATCGCCATCGAATCACCGCAGGCCGTCACCTTGGCACCGGGCCAGCAACTGGTGACCGAGCGGACCCTGCTGGCCGTGCACGAAGGCGATTTCTACGCGCCCCTGCAGCAGTACCAGGTCTTCATGCGCGGCGAAGGCATCGAAGGCCCGCGTCCGCCCGATTCGGCGTTCGCGCCGATCTGGTGTGCATGGGGCTACGAGCGCGACTTCAGCGTGGAGCAGATCTTCGCCACGCTGCCGAAGGCGAAGGAGCTTGGCTTCGAGTGGGCGGTACTGGATGACGGGTGGCAGACCAACGAAGGCGACTGGAAGATCGACCTGCGCAAGTTCCCGCGCGGCGATGCGGACATGCGCGCGTTCACCGCGGAGGTGCGCCGTCATGGCATGCGTCCGCGCCTGTGGCTGGCCCCGTTGGCCGCCGACCCGGGCAGCGACGTGCTGCACGACCATGTCGACATGCTGTTGCTGGACAAGGAAGGCGCCTTCCAGACCGTCACCTGGTGGAACGCGTTGACCCAGTGTCCGGCTTACCAGCCGACCATCGATTTCTACGTCGAACTGACCCGCAAGGCGATCGCCGACTGGGGCTTCGAGGGCATCAAGCTGGATGGCCAGCATCTCAATGCCGTTGCGCCCTGCTTCAATCCGGCACACAAGCACGCCAGCCCGCAGGATTCCGTGGTCGGCCTGGCGAAATTCTGGGATGCGATCTACCGCGCGGCGCACGATGCGAACCCCGATGCCGTCGTCGAGCTGTGCCCCTGCGGCACCGCATTTGCCTTCCACAACCTGCCGGCCACCGACCAGTTCCCGTCGTCGGATCCGCTGTCGTCGTGGCAGGTACGCAGCAAGGGCAAATCCATCAAGGCGCTGATCGGCGACCGCAGCAGCTACGCCGGTGACCATGTGGAGTTGTCCGACAACCGCGATGACTTCGCTTCCAGCGTGGGCATCGGCGCGGTGATCTCCAGCAAGTTCACCTGGCCGAAGGACACCGATCATCCCTCGGTCCCCCTTCCGCCCGGCGGCTTCGTGCTGACCGACGAGCGCGAAGCGCTGTGGCGTCGGTGGGTGGGCCTGTACAACACGCACATGCTGCCCAAGGGCGAGTACCTGGGTACGCTGTACGACATCGGCTTCGACAAGCCCGAAGCGCATGCCATCGCCAAGGACGGAGCTCGCTACTACACCTTTTACGCGCCCCGCTGGGACGGCAAGGTCGAGCTGCGTGGACTGCCGGCCGGCCGTTGGGCGGTGCGTGACCTGTTCAACGACACCGATCTGGGCGAGGTGGACGGCGGCGCCGTGGCCCGCCTGCCCGCGCGGTTCGAGCGCTTCCTGATGCTGCAGGCCACTCCTGCCGGTACCGGCGCATGAGTGCCGAGGCCGTCGTGATGGCTGCCCCGCCCGCGCGCCGTCGCCCCTGGTTGGGATTCGCGCTGGCCACGGTGGCCCTTTGGGGTGTGTGGGGCGCGCTGTCCCCGCTATCTGCTGCGCATGGCTTCCCGGACACGCTGGTGTACTGCGTCTGGGCGCTGACCATGGTGCCGCCGGCGCTGTACATCCTGTGGCGCGGCGGCTGGCAGCTGGAGCGCTCGAAGCGGGCGATCGGCTACGGCCTGATCATCGGCCTGCTCGGTGCCGGTGGGCAGATGCTGCTGTTCCATACGCTGACCATCGGTCCTGCGTACTTCGTGTTCCCGGTGATTTCGCTGTCGCCGGTGGTGACCATTGCGCTGTCTTTCCTGCTGCTGCGCGAGCGCACCGGCTGGCAGGGCACGCTGGGCATCGTGCTGGCCCTGGTGGCGCTGCCGCTGCTGGATCTGTCTTTCGGGCGCGGCGAAGCCGGCCTGGGCTGGTTCGTGCAATCCCTGCTGATCATGCTGGCGTGGGGCCTGCAGGCCTATTTCATGAAGCTGGCCAACGACACGGTGCGGGCGGAGAGCATCTTTGCCTACATGACGCTCGGCGCGCTGCTGCTGGCACCGGTGGCCTTGGCGATGACCGACTTTTCGCAACCGATCAACTGGGGCCTGACCGGGCCGTGGATGACCGCCGGCATCCAGATCCTCAACGCGATCGGCGCGCTCACCCTGGTCTTTGCCTTCCGCTACGGCAAGGCCATGGTGGTGGCGCCGCTGAGCAACGCAGGCGCACCGCTGGTGACGGCCGTGCTGTCGCTGCTGTTCGCCAGCGTCGTGCCGGGCCCGCTGAAGACGGTCGGCCTGGTCCTCGCCCTGATCGCATCGCTGCTGTTGGTGCTCGAACCCGAGCGCCAGACACCGCCTTCCCCCCTCCCCTGACAGGACTCCCCATGCACGTTCTGCTCGACCTGGTCGCGCGGCATCGGCAAGGCCACGCCATCGGCGTGACCTCGATCTGCTCGGCCCATCCCTTGGTCATCGAGGCCAGCCTGCGCCACGCTCAGCGCACCGGTCAGGATCTGCTGTTGTTCGAGGCGACCTGCAACCAGGTCAACCAGGATGGCGGCTATACCGGCATGCGACCGGCGGACTTCGTGCGCTTCGTGCATGACATCGCCGAGCGCGTAGGTTTCGACGCCGGCCGCATCGTGCTCGGAGGCGATCATCTGGGTCCCAATCCGTGGACGTCGCTGGACGCGGAGGCCGCGATGGACAAGGCCGAGGTGATGGTCGGTGAGTACGTCGCTGCCGGCTTCCGCAAGATCCACCTGGACTGCTCGATGGCCTGCAGTGGCGACCCGGAGCCGTTGCCGGAAGCCGAGATCGTAAGGCGTGCCGTACGCCTGTGCCGTGCCGCAGAGGCCGCGTGGCAGCAGGCCGGTGGCGAGGCGCCGGTGTATGTCATCGGCACCGAAGTGCCCGTGCCCGGCGGCGCCACGGAGTCGATCGAAGGCCTGGCGGTGACCACTGCCGATGCCGCGTTGGCCACCATCCAGGCGCATCGCGTCGCCTTCGAGGCCGCCGGCTTGGGCGAGGCGTGGCTGCGCGTGCTGGCCTCGGTGGTGCAACCGGGCGTGGAGTTCGACCACCACGACGTCATCGACTACGACAGCAGCAAGGCACAGGCGCTCAGCCAGTCTGTCACCACGGTGCCGGGGCTGGTCTTCGAAGCGCATTCCACCGACTACCAGACCCGCGATGCGCTGGCCGCGCTGGTGCGTGATCACTTCGCGATCCTGAAGGTGGGTCCGGGCCTGACATTCGCCCTGCGCGAAGCACTGTGGGGACTCGATGCCATCGAGCGCGAGTGGATCGCCGATGACCAGCGCGCGCGGCTGCGCGAGGTCACCCTGCGCCGCATGCAGGATGCACCCGGTTATTGGCAGCGCTATTACCACGGCGAAGGCCGTGCCCTGTCCACCGATCTGCAGTACAGCCTCAGCGACCGCATCCGCTACTACTGGCCTGACCCGCTGATCGAAGCGGCGCGGGTGCAGCTGTTCGACAACCTGCGGGCCGACCCGCCGCCGATGCCGCTCATCGGCCAGTACCTTCCCCATGCCTTGAACGCGGTGCGCAACGGAACGGCAACGTTCGATCCGCAGTCCCTGGCCATGGCCCATATCAGCGCTGTCCTCGATGACTACCACCATGCATGCACGAACCATGACCTCACCTGACATTCTCGGTTTCCCCGAACCGACGCTGGAAGCGAACGGTGCACTGTGGACCGCGCGCGAGATCGCCCAGCAACCGGACATGCTGCAGGCCACCAATGCTCTGGTGGCGACGATGGCCGATCAGCTGCGCGCGTTCGTCGGGCCCCTGATCGATGACCCGTCCGCGCGCGTCGTGCTGACCGGTGCGGGCACATCGGCGTACATCGGCCAATGCCTTGCACCGCTGCTGGACCGCCAGTTGGCCGCGCGCGTGGACGCCGTACCGACCACCGACATCGTCTGTGCACCGCGCCTGTACCTGGACCCGACGCAGCGCCTGCTGCTGGTGTCCTTCGGGCGTTCCGGCAACAGTCCGGAAAGTCTGGCAGCGGTCGAACTGGCCGAATCGCTGGTCGATGAGGTGCACCATCTGGTGGTGACCTGCAATCCCACCGGCGCGTTGGCGCGGGTGCCCGTGGCCCGCTCGATGACCCTGCTGCTGCCCGAGCAGACGCACGACACCAGCTTTGCGATGACCTCCAGTTTCAGCTGCATGATGTACGCCACGCTGGCCGCGCTGGTGCCTGCCAGCGTGCGCGGCGGTCGCGTCGACGCCATTGCGGCGGCCACTGCGCAGGTGATCGACACCGCCCTGCCCCTGCTCCACACCTTGGCCGAAGCCCGCCATGACCGCGTGGTGTATCTGGGCAGCGGGCTGCTGCAGGGCCTGGCGCGCGAAGCCACGCTGAAGCTCGGCGAGCTGACCAACGGGGCCGTTGTCACGTGCTATGACTCACCGCTGGGATTCCGCCATGGTCCGAAGACCTTCGTCACCGATTCCACGCTGGTGGTGGTGTTCGTGTCCAACGATCCGCACACGCGGCGCTACGACCACGACCTGATCGACGAACTGCGCCGCGACGGCTGTGCGGCGCGGGTGATCGAGATCTCCGCCCAGCCGCGCGATGCGGCCGCCGCCGATACGCTGGCGGTGCGCGGGCTGCAGGACGCACACGATGTCGAGCTCCTGTGGCCCTATGTCGCCGCGGCGCAGATCTACGCGTTCCTGCATTCGCTGGCGCGCGGGGTGACACCGGACAATCCGAACCCGGCCGGCATCGTCAACCGCGTGGTACAGGGCGTGCAGTTGTACGCGTTGGACGCATGAGTGGCGCGCTGTACCTGGGCGTGGACGGTGGCGGCACCAAGACCCGCTTCGCCCTGATCGATGCGCAGGCCACGCTGCTGGCCGAGGCGCAGCTGGGGACGACGTATCACCCGCAGGTGGGGCTGGACGGCGTGCGTGCGATTCTTGCTGAAGGCATCGAGCAGGTCCTGACGCAGGTTGACGCAGGACGCGAGGCCATCCGCCAGGCGTTCTTCGGCCTGCCTGCGTACGGCGAAGACAGCCGCGCCACTGCCCGGCTGCAGTCGATTCCCGGGGACGTGCTGGGTCACGCACGTTACAGCTGCGACAACGACATGGTCTGTGGCTGGGCCGGGTCGTTGGCCTGCGCCGATGGCATCAACATCATCGCCGGCACGGGCTCGATGGGCTACGGACGTCGCGGTGCAGCCTCTGCACGTGCCGGCGGCTGGGGCGAAGCGTTTTCCGATGAAGGGTCGGCGTACTGGATCGCCGTGCAGGGGCTCAATGCGTTCTCGCGGATGAGTGATGGCCGCCTGCCGCGCGGGCCGCTGCACGGCATCCTGCGCGAGCACTTCCAGCTGGGCGAGCACGACCTGGACATCTGCGCGCATGTGTACGGCGAGGGCCACGGCTCACGGGGTGAGTTGGCGCAGCTGTCGCCGCTGGTATCGCGCGCAGCACAGGCTGGCGACCCGGTGGCCGCCTCGATCTTCGAGCGGGCCGGGCACGAGTTGGCTGCCATCGCCGACGCGCTGCGCATCAACCTGGACTTTCAGGCCGGCGAGCCGGTGCCGCTGTCCTGGTCGGGCGGTGCCTTCAGCGCAGGCGATGCACTGATGGGGCCGTTCTCGACCGCGCTGCACGCTGCCAGCCCGCACTTCACCCTGCACGCACCCCAGCATCCACCGCATTACGGTGCCGCACTGTACGCGCGACTGCTGGCGCACTGACGCTGGAACGAAGATGGGTGGGGCCGCGCCACGTTCGCGGCCCTCGCGGCCACGACCATGATGGATGTCAGGTCCCACGCGCATCGGGCAACGTTAGCGCGTGTCCGCAGGCGCAGGTCTACTACCGTCCCTGTTCAACGGTAGGACATGTTCCGACGACAGGGTTCCGCCACGTCGCAACGTCTCGGCCGCACATGAAATCCATTTTTTGAATGCAGTGTCATCGATGTGCATTGCAGCGCTTACCTGTTCAGCCGATTCTTCGCCCCGCAGTCGCTGCACAAGCGGACCGTCGAACTGGTCGGGCGAGACCACCGCGCCGTGTTCGAAGCTGGAATAAGTCGGCCCCACGACCATTGCGGCCCACAGCTCCGTGCGTATGGCACCGGTGGCGACACTGTCGTGATCCAGGCCGAAGTCGAACCATGTCGTATCCCAGTCAAGCACGCCACCGGAGAAAAGTGCGGCGTACAACTCACCGATGACGGACTGCTGCCACCCCATGATGCTCACGAGCACCTTTGGGGGTACGGGCACATCTGTTCTGGACTCCAGCAATGACTTGACCGCGTGATGGCGCGTGAAGCCGGGCAGACCCGGATACGCCTTGCGCTCGCTGGTTGGCAGTGCGCTGACCGCGGCAACGAGGCCTCTCAACGCATCGGCATACGGCGCCATCGTCGCTTGTTCCAAGTACGGACTGATGCGGCGCCAGGCATCATCGTCTCCAAGACCGAGAACGATCTGTTGCAGGCTCGATGGATCCGAGGTGCGACCTGTGGCGCTTCCCTGCCTCGCCTCCCATACCGCAGGAAGCCCTTGGCTCCAATCCACTCGGGGCGGATCGAACGAGCGCACGAGCGGGGCCTGCATGGCAGCTCCATTGCCAACTGCTCGCAGCGAAAGCGGGCCGGGAGCGGTCGTACTCACGCGCGCGCCCGGTGCGGAGGGCTCTCGCAGGATGGAGCGGCTGCCAACAGGGGACATCGGAAACACGGGGGTAGCGCGCCTGATTTCACGAATTTCAGTAAAACTGTTCGCCTGCGGATACGCTTTCGCATTCCGCTCAACATGGGCGAGCTGACCCGTGGCACGGTGCTGACCTGCGATGACGCACTGCCGCCACGGCCGCTTGGCCGTCATCCCGAGGTCGTCCACAACGCCCGTCCGGCAAACGCCACCCCCACCAGTGCCACAACGATCAGCAGCACGCCCGAGCACCGCAGCAGCGCACGCTGCAGCACCGGTCGCAGCAATCGACGCACCAGCTGGAACATCACCATCAGCGTAGCGAAATCAAGCGCCACCCAGAGCAGTGTCAGCACCACGAGGCTGAGTGCCGGCTGCGGCATGATGCCGATGAACTGCGGGAAGAACGAGGCGAAGAAGATGATGTCCTTGGGGTTGGCGATGGCGACCATGAAGCCTTTGCCGAAGCCGCCGACACCGCCACCTGACTGCGGCCGGCCTTCGAAGGGGACCGCGCGCAGCAGCCCCCAGCCGACGTAGCCGATGTACAGCGCCCCCAGCAGTTTGATGCCGTTGAAGTACGCCTCATCGATGGCCAGCAGACCCTGGACCATGAGCGCCGACAGCGCGATCAGCAGCAGCGAGGCCGCATTGGTACCGGCGATGGTCGACAACGCGCGCCTCGGCCCACCGGACAGTCCCGCACTGACCACCAGGATCATCACCGGGCCGGGCAGCGCGATCATCACCGTGACCGTCACGATGTACAGCAGCAACAGGTTCAGATCGAATCCGATCATCGGAGGCGCCTGCGCTGCGTGGAGAACGGGCAGCACGCAGGCGCCTCCAGCCCTGGCTCGTCCAGCTGGTACTGCATCCATTCGCGGTTGCCCGGTTCGCCATGGAATCCCAGACTCGCCGGCGCAGGTGCCTGGTTGTAGCTTTCCACGCGACTGCGGATCCGCGCGCGCAACGTGCGCCCATGCGGCGAGGCCGCGCTGGCGACCACGTCGAAGTTCTCGCGCGGGTTGACCACCAGCACCAGGCATCGGCCCAGGTTGCGACTCTTCAGTTGCACATGGGCGGCCGAGCTGATGTTGACGAACAACGGCACGCCGTTGAAGCAGAAACTCCAAGCCGGGTCGTCGGTTTCATCGGGCACCTTCGCAGGCCATGCCTGCGGATCGTAGCGATGCAGCCACTCCAGCAGTTGCCACGCCGCCGCGTGCTGGTCCATTGGCTGCTCGTCTTCCTCGTTGCGGAAGACCAGACACAGCGGCCGATAGAGACGCTCCTCGATGGCGACCGTCTTGACCATGTCAGTGTAGGCGGTCAGTGCTTCACGCGCGGCAACGTAGCGATCGCGCTCGCAGAACTGGAACCAGATGGAACCGGCCCGCCACGCCTTGCGCGCGAACAGGCACGGGAAGTCCACATCCGCCAGCCGCTGGCTGATTTCTTCGCGTGCCACCTGCTGCCAGGCAGGCGGTTCGAGACCGGTATGGCTGCCTGTTTCTTCGCCTGCACCCCGCATCCCACTCTCCCCCTCCGTTGCATGGGAAAAGCCTAGGGAGCGCGCTGGCAGCGCACTTGCAGGAATCGCTCGCCACCGGCGTAACGGGCGTCGGCGATGGCCGTTCCCGCTGCGTTGACACGGTGCCGCGATAAGGTCGTGTGGCTTGCGAGCGCCCTGCACGCCTTCCCCTCCAGGAGACCCCAGTGAACTCACGACGTCAGTTTCTTTCCCTTGCCGCGGCCAGCGCGGCGGTCATGGCGGCCTCGCCGTTGTTCGCGCAGTCACCGGCACCGGGCAGCGTGCTGCCCACGCGTGGCACACCCCGCAGCGGCGGCAGCCCGGTTGCGCGACCGCAGCCCGCAGGTGGCCGCTACCGTCCGCCGACCCGCATGGGACTCGGCGGTGCGCCCTTGGGAGGCAGCCTGGCACCCACTACCCGTGACGCAGCACAGGCCACCATGGCGGCGGCGTGGGCATCGGGCGTCCGCCTGTTCGACACCTCGCCCTGGTATGGGCTGGGCCTGAGCGAGCGGCGCATGGGCAATGAACTGCACCTGCACCCCGCCGATCAGTACACCCTCAGCAGCAAGATCGGTCGCCTGCTCACGGGCACGTCCGGCCCCCTGCAGAAAACCAACTGGCACGATCCGGCGCCGTTCCGTTATCGCTACGACTATTCCGCAGACGGCGCACGGCGTTCCGTGGAAGACAGCCTCAACCGGTTGGGCGTGTCGCAGTTGGATATCGTGTTCATCCATGACCTGTCGCCGGAGAACGAAAAAGACCTCGGCATGCCGTGGGAACAGCGCTTTGCCGAAGCACTGCGCGGCGCCATGCCGGAACTGTCGAAGATGCGCGAGGAAGGCTTGATCAAAGGCTGGGGGTTCGGGGTGAACCGGCCGCAACCGGCACTGCGCGCGGTGGTCGAATCGGATCCGGACATCATGCTGCTGGCCTGCCAGTACTCACTGCTGGACCACGAAACCACCCTGCGCGACACCTTCCCGAAGCTCGCTGAAAAAGGCGTATCGGTGATGGTGGGCTCACCGCTGTTGGCAGGCTACCTGACCGGCCGCGAGCGCTATCTGTACGGCAGCCCGATCCCGGAGTGGGCGCCGGCCAAGCGCGCCAAGATCGCCGCGATCTGCGAGCGCCATGGCATCGACCTGCGCACTGCGGCGCTGCAGTTTGCCGACGCGCCGTCGGTGGTCTCGTGCATCGTCCCCGGTGCACGGACGCCCGAGCAGGTCCGCGCGAACGTCGCGTCGATGTCCATCGCCATCCCGGCGGATTTCTGGGCGGAACTGAAAAAAGAAAAACTGATTGCCGCCGACGCCGAAGTGCCTGCATGACGCGTGGATCGAGCGGTGGATTGACGGCGTGGTGGATTGATCGCGCGGTGGATTGATCGCTTGGTAGAGCCGACTTCGGTCGGCTGCTGTTGGCGCGCTCGCCGTCCCGCATTCCGCCGAGCATGGCTCGGCGCTACCAGGGCTGCGGTCTCCATTTCGTGCGGGCTGCGGGTCTCGGTTCCTCGCAGCGTCCGTGCGGAAATCAATGCGGACTGGCGGTCGGACGGACGATGATCTCACTGGTATCCACATCAGCCGGCTGCGCCACCGCAAACGCGATCGCACGTGCCACTGCCTCGGCCGGAATCGCCGTCGCGCGGAACGCCTTCATTTCCTCGCGGCCCTGCGCATCGGAAATACTGTCCGCCAGTTCGGACGTGGTGACACCCGGGCTGATGGTGGTCACCCGTATCGACGGACTCTCCTGCCGCAGCCCCTCGGAGATCGCCCAGACCGCGTACTTGGTTGCGCAGTAGACCGCCGCCGTCGGTGACACCGCATGCGCCCCGATGGAGGCAATGTTGATCACCTGCCCGTGGCCCTGCGCCTGCATCTGCGGCAGCACCGCTGCGATCCCGTGCAGCACCCCGCGGATGTTGACGTCGATCATGCGATCCCACTCATCCAGCTTCAACGACGCCAGTGGGGACAGTGGCATGACCCCTGCGTTGTTGATGATCACGTCCACCCGCCCGTAGGTCTCCACGGCACGCTGGACGAAATCCGCCGTCTGCGTTCGATCGGTGACATCCAGCGCCAGCGCCATCGCGGTTCCGCCGGCAGCCTGGATCTCGATCACCAGTGCCTGCAACCGATCGATGCGGCGCGCCCCCAGCACCACCGTCGCGCCCTGCTGCGCAAGCAGCCGCGCGGTGGCCTCGCCGATCCCGCTGCTGGCCCCGGTGATGAGCACGATCTTGTCCTGAATCTGGTTCATGGCGAACTCCTGCGGTGACTTCGTGGAAGAGCAGTCACCTTACGAGCGTGTCAGTGTCCAGAGAACTCCCCGTCCGCTGGACAGAGTGGTTAGTATCGGTAACCAATGGACACCGATCTCAACCTGCTGCGCCTGTTCCTTGCCGTTGCCGAGGGAGGCAACTTCCGTGCGGCGGCTGATCGCCTGGGCGTGACCCGCTCTGCGGTGAGCCAAGGCATCCGGCGACTGGAGGACGGCCTGGGCATCGCGCTGGTGCAGCGCTCCACCCGCAGCGTGCGGCTGACCGAGGCCGGCGAGCGGCTGCTCAGCCAAATCGCCGCGCCATTGAACGTCGTTGCCTCGGCACTCGAAGATGCCGCCAGTGTGGGTGAGCCACGCGGCCTGCTGCGCGTTGCGGTGACCTCCATCGCCGAGCGCTTCCTGTCCGGGCCGGTGATATCCGACTTCCTGCAGACGCATCCCGGCATCACGCTGGATGTCACCGTGACCGACGCGCCATCGGACATCGTGGCGGCCGGCTTCGACGCGGGCGTGCGGCTGGGTGAGGTGATCGAACAGGACATGGTGGCCATCGCGCTTACCGGTCCGCAGCGCGAGGTCGTCGTCGCCTCGCCCGGCTATGTCGCGGAGCATGGCGTTCCCACGCATCCCGGCGAGCTCTCCCGCCACCGCTGTATCGGTTGGCGACCCGCGCCGGAAGCAGCGCCGTATCGCTGGGAGTTCGCCGAGGGCGGCCGCGCGTTCGACGTCACCGTATCCCCGCAGTTGACCACCAACGACATGTTGCTGATGGTCCGTACCGCGCTGTCCGGCGGGGGCATCACCTTCGGCATGGAAGAAACCTTCGCCCCGTACATCGCGCGCGGCGAATTGGTGACGATGCTGGAGACGTACCTGCCGCCCTTCCCTGGCTTCTTTCTGTATTTTCCAAGCCGCCATAATCCGCCGGCGAAGTTGCGCGCACTGATAGACCACATCCGCGCCCACACCCCGGCAGCCGACGGGTAGAGTCGACGGGTAGAGCCGACTTCAGTCGGCTGCACCGAACCAGCCGGCTGAAGCCGGCTCTACCAATAGCGGCGCCGGCTGAAGCCGGCTCTACCAACGGCGGCTATGCGTCAGCGGAAAAACTGGCTTGGACTGAGGCCGAACCGCTTCTTGAACATGCTGGCAAACGCACTGGGGCTGTCATACCCCAACGCCAGGGCGACATCGATCACCTTGCCGCCCTGCGCCAGCCGTTCCAACGCACGCAGAAGGCGCGCCTGCTGCCGCCACTGCCCGAACGTCATGCCCAACTCGCGCGCGCACAGACGCTGGATGGTCTTTACGTCGATCTGCAGGCGCTGCGCCCAATCCTGCAGGGTCGAGACATCGTGGGGCGTGCGCTCCCAGTGGCGTGCAATGCGCCGCAGGCGTGGATCGCGGGGTTCGGGCAGGTGCAGCGGCAGCACGGGGAGGGTCTGCAATTCGTCAATGATCAACTGCATGAGCCGGCCGTCACGGGAATCCGGCGCGTAGGGCTGGGGCACCTCGACTGCAGCGTGGATCAGCGCGGCGAGCAAGGGGGTGATCGACACCGTGGACGCTTCGGCGGCTGCATGCGGCATCGCCTGTGGCGCGATGTACAGGCTGCGCATGCGCACCGGCCCCAGGCAATCGACCCGATGCCCGACCCCGGCAGGCATCCAGATCGCGCGCGTGCTGGGCACCACCCAGCGACCCGTGCCGGCATGCACCACCAGCACCCCGCTTTCGGCATAGACCAGTTGGTGCCGATCTGGGTGATGGTGCAGCGGGATGACGGTATCGGCCTGATAGTTGCGCGCCCGGCAGAACACCGCCGTGGACGGGCCTATCGGCAGGGGACGCCCCTGACCGGCAGGCGCCGAGTTGTCCTTTTCTCGATGATCCATGACCATATCGCGCGGGAGGGACTTCGGCGGCGACTTTACCATGCGGCTCCCCCCGCTGATGCAGCGCGCCCATGTCCAGTACCACCCCTTCATTGTCATCCTCCGTCGCTGCACCGCGCCGTCGCTTGGTCGGCGGCGTCCTTGCCGCGATCACCGGCTCGCATCTGGTCAACGACATGATGCAGTCGCTGATCCTGGCGCTGTATCCGATCCTGAAGGGGCAGTTCCATCTCAGCTTCGCCCAGATCGGCCTGATCACCCTCACATACCAGCTCACTGCGTCGCTGTTCCAGCCACTCATCGGGCTGCGCACGGACCGTCGTCCCGCCCCCTACTCCCTGCCCTTCGGCATGGTGTCCACGCTGTGTGGTCTGCTGTTGTTGGCCTATGCCCCCAGCTTCACGCTGGTGCTGGCAGCTGCCATGTTGGTGGGTATCGGGTCGGCGATCTTCCACCCTGAATCCTCGCGCATCGCACGCTTGGCTTCTGGTGGTCGGCATGGCTTGTCACAGTCGGTGTTCCAGGTCGGCGGCAATACCGGCACCGCGATCGGTCCGTTGCTGGCGGCGGCGGTGATCGTCCCTAACGGCCGTACCAGTGTGGCGTGGTTTGCCGGCGCAGCGCTGATCGGCATCGCACTGCTGACCTATGTCAGCCGGTGGTATCAGCAGCACTTGGCCAGCGTGGCAGCGGAACCACGGCGGCCGTGTTCCGCAGACCCCGCCGGATCGGCGGAGGTGCT
This sequence comes from Stenotrophomonas sp. 169, assembly GCF_014621775.1. Taxonomy (NCBI): domain Bacteria; kingdom Pseudomonadati; phylum Pseudomonadota; class Gammaproteobacteria; order Lysobacterales; family Lysobacteraceae; genus Stenotrophomonas; species Stenotrophomonas sp. 169. Next base: position 1,794,910 of record NZ_CP061204.1, on the reverse strand, counting down.
TCCTGCCCGCACGGTGCGCTGGGTGATCGGCATCCTGCTGGTGCTGATCTTCAGCAAGTACTTCTACATCGCCGGCCTGAGCAGCTATTACACGTTCTTCCTGATACAGAAGTTCCATGTGTCCGTGCAGAGCGCACAGATGCACCTGTTCGCGTTCCTGCTGGCGTCTGCCGCGGGCACCTTGATCGGCGGTCCGGTGGGCGACCGCATTGGCCGCAAGCCGGTGATCTGGGCCTCCATCCTCGGCGTGGCGCCGTTCGCCCTCGCCCTGCCGTACGTGGACCTGGCGTGGACCGGCGTGCTGGCGGTGATCATCGGCTTTGTGCTGTCTTCTGCGTTCTCGGCGATCCTGGTGTATGCGCAGGAACTGATGCCGCATCGCATCGGCACCGTGTCCGGCTTGTTCTTCGGCTTCGCCTTCGGCATGGGCGGACTGGGCGCCGCCGTGCTCGGCGTGCTGGCCGACCACACCGGTATCGTGCACGTGTACCAGCTGATCTCGTTCCTGCCGCTGCTCGGCATCGTCGCCGCCCTGCTGCCGAACCGCCGTGCGTGACAGCGCAGAGCCGACGTCAGTCGGATGTCTACACCCCGTGCCCTCCGACCACTCCGCCGAGCACGGCTCGGCGCTACCTGGGCATGCTTGGATCATCGCCCTTGCGGTAATCTTGCGGTCCCCCGCCCAAGGAAGCTGCCGTGCGCACCGTGCACGCCCTGCGTTACGTCACCCCGCTGCGCGAAGGGGGATCGCTGCCTGCCATCGTCGAGACCGACGATGACGGGATGGTGGTCCTCAAGTTCCGCGGTGCCGGGCAAGGCCCCAAGGCGCTCATTGCCGAACTGATTGCCGGCGAGCTTGCCCGAACGCTGGACCTGCCTATTCCGGAGATCATGTTCGTCGAGCTGGACCGCGAGTTCGCCCGCACCGAACCCGATCCGGAAATCCAGGAACTGATACGGGCCAGTGAGGGCCTGAATCTGGGCAGTGATTATCTTCCCGGGGCCATCAATTACGATCCTGCGGCCATGCCCGTGGAGGTGGAGCTGGCCTCGCGCATCGTCTGGTTCGATGCGTTCACCAGCAATGTGGATCGCACTGCGCGCAATCCCAACCTGATGGTCTGGCATCGCAAGCTGTACCTGATCGACCACGGTGCAGCGATGTACTTCCACCACGACTGGGACAGTGCGGGTGAAGCCTGCACGAAGCCGTTCGTGCTGATCCGTGACCACGTGCTGTTGCCGTTTGCCTCATGCATTGCCGGTGTTGACGAGGCGTTGGCGGCGCGCCTGCCGCCGCAGGAGATCGAGCGCATCGTGGCCTTGGTGCCCGATGCCTGGCTGGTCAACGAGCCGGCTTTCCAGACCCCGGCGATGTACCGACAGGCATACGTCGACTATTTCGTCCATCGCCTGCGCGTCCGCGCCGCCTTCGTCCAGGAGGCCATTCGTGCCCACGCTGCACACATATGACTACGCGGTGATCCGCGTGGTACCCCGGGTCGACCGCGAGGAGTTCATCAACGTCGGCGTGATCGTGTCCTGCCCCGGCGCCCAGCACCTGGAAGCCGCAATCGAGATCGATCCGGCGCGCTTGCATGCATTCGCACCGACGCTCGAACTTCAGGACCTGCAGCCGTGGCTGGACGCCATCGTGGCCATCTGCCGCGGCGACGCCGGCGCCGGACCCATCGCGCAACTGCCGGCGCGGGCCCGTTTCCACTTTCTGACGGCAAAACGCAGCTCAGTGGTGCAGATGTCGAGCACGCATGTCGGCCGTACCGCCGACCCGCAGGGGGTGGTGGAGCATCTGCTGAAGAAGATGGTGCGGGTCCCGACCTAGTTGTTTGACACCCCGCGAACGGCTGGCGGGGGGAGTAGAGCCGACTTCAGTCGGCTTGTGTGACACCGCTGCGGATGGTGGAGAGGTAGAGCCGACTTCAGTCGGCTTGCGTGACACCGCGCGAACGGCAGCCGGCTGAAGCCGGCTCTACCGGGGCAGTCACATAACGGGTGCCTGGGGGTCGTCTATTTCTTCCCGCGTCCATCGGCACCCGGTGTGCGGGTATTCGCCGAGGGTGGTGGCGAGACCTGCGCGGATGGGGTTGGCCAGGATGTAGCGGGCGTGCTTGTGCAACGATACATCTGCCCGGACGGCGTGATCGTGATACCCCGGTTGCCAGATCGCGCCACCCCGGCCTCGCTGCCGATTGATCTGCAGACTGCTCCCCCCTTTCATGGATTGCATGCACTGCGCCAGTGATCCTTGCTGCAGTTGGAAGAGCCAGTGCAGATGGTCTGGCATGGCAACCCATGCGAACGTGCTGGTGAAGCCTCGGACGTCGTGAGACGCGATGACCTCCCTGATGATGGCCGGGTTGGCGGGGTCAAGGAACAGCGGCGCGCGGTGGCGGCAGATCGTGGTGACGGCGTAGACGTTGCCGAGCGAGGAGTGGCGGCCGAGGTGGAGGCGTGGGCTGGACATGCTGTCCATGGTGGGCAGCACCGGGGGGGCACGGAATCGGCGCACAGTGGTAAGTGGGGTGAGAGATGCACCCTGAGTGGCGACGGCGGGGGTAGAGCCGACTTCAGTCGACTGGTTTTAGAGCCCGCGAACGGCAGCCGACTGAAGTCGGCTCTACCTGCTGCGGTTGGGCTTCCGGCGAAAGGCAGCCGACTGAAGTCGGCTCTACCGTCTACATGCCGCCGGTATAACGAAAAACGCCGGCTTGGGGCCGGCGTTCTTCGTTCATCACTCCTGCGGCGTCTCGTCGCCTGGCACCGGGGCAGTGGGCGCTTCGGTGGGGGTGTCGACCGCCACGTCCAGCTCCTCCGCCTCGATGAAGGCATCCATCCGCTCGACGGCCTGCAGTTTCTCTTCCTTCGACAGGCGGATCAGGGTGACACCCTGGGTGTTGCGGCCGACACGGCTGATTTCCGAGCCGCGCGTACGCACCAAGGTACCGCCATCGGAGATCAGCAGCACTTCGTCGGCCGGCCCCATCAGCACCGCAGCGACCAGCTTGCCGTTGCGCTCACTGGTCTGGATGCCGATCACACCCTGCGTGCCGCGACCCTTGCGCGGATACTCCGGCAGCGGCGTGCGCTTGCCGTAGCCGTTCTCGGTGGCGGTCAGGATGAACTGCATGCCTGCCTCGTCACCAACGTCGACCACGACGTCCGCGCTCTCCACGCTGGTGTCTTCGACGGTGCTGTCGTCCTCGATCTCTTCCTCAACGCCGCCGGCACTCTCTGCGACGATCAGGCTGACGACTTCCTCACCCTTGGGCATCTTGATGCCGCGCACGCCGGTGGCGGTGCGGCCCATCGAGCGGACCTTGTCTTCACCGAAGCGCACGGTCTTGCCATTCGATGCGAACAGCAGGATGTCCCGCACACCGTCGGTCAACCCGACGCCGACCAGGGCATCGCCCTCGTCGAGGTTGATGGCGATCTTGCCGCGCGCAAGACGGAACGCGAACTCACTGAGCGGCGTTTTCTTTACCGTACCGTTGCGGGTGGCGAAGAACACGAACTGGCCTTCGGTGTACTCGCGCACCGGCAATACGGCCTGCACGCGTTCACCCGGCTCCAGCGGAATCCAGTTGATGATCGGGCGGCCACGGGCATTGGAACCGGCCTCCGGCAACTGGTGCACCGGCAGCCAGAACACCTTGCCCGCGCTGGTGAAGGTCAGCAGCGTGTCATGGGTGTTGACCAGCCAGAGCTGCTCGATGAAATCCTCTTCTTTCGTCGACGCGGCACTGCGGCCACGACCGCCACGGCGCTGTGCACGGTACGCACTGACCGGCTGGCGCTTGGCGTAGCCGGCATGGGACAGCGTGACCACTACGTCTTCCGGCGCGATGAGGTCGAGGATGTCCAGGTCTTCTTCGCTGTGGCGGATCTCGGTGCGTCGTTCGTCGCCGAACTCTTCGCGCACGTTGATCAGCTCTTCGCGGATGACCTCCAGCAGGCGGTCCGGATTCTCCAGGATGTGGATCAGCCCGGCGATCACTTCCAGCAGCTGCTTGTACTCGTCGGTCAGCCTGTCCTGCTCCAGCCCGGTCAGGCGGTGCAGGCGCATTTCCAGGATCTGCGTCGCCTGGATCTCGGTCAGCTGGTAGCCGCCTTCGATCAGGCCCACGCCCTTGGGCAGGTCTTCCGGGCGCGATGCTTCGGCGCCGGCAGCGCCCAGCAGCGAACCCACCAGACCCGGATCCCACACGCGCGTCAGCATGCGCTCGCGGGCTTCGTTCGGGTTGGCCGAGCTCTTGATCAGCTCGATCATCTCGTCGATGTTGGCCAGTGCAACGGTCAAGCCTTCCAGCACGTGGGCACGGGCGCGCGCCTTGCGCAGCTCGAACACGGTGCGGCGGGTGACCACTTCACGGCGATGGCGGACGAACGCCTCGAGCATCTGCTTGAGGTTCATCAACTGCGGACGGCCGTCGACCAGCGCCACCATGTTGATGCCGAACACCGATTCCATCTGGGTCTGCTGGTAGAGGTTGTTCAACACAACTTCCGCCGACTCGCCGCGCTTGATCTCGATGAAGATGCGCATGCCGTCCTTGTCGGACTCATCGCGCAGTTCGCTGATGCCTTCGAGTTTCTTTTCCTTGACCAGCTCGGCGATCTTCTCGATCAGACGCGCCTTGTTCACCTGGTACGGGATTTCGGTGACGATGATGGATTCGCGGCCGTTATCGGCCACTTCCACGTCCGCCTTGGCCCGGATGCGCACGCGGCCACGCCCGGTACGGTAACCGGCGATGATGCCGGCCGTGCCATTGACGATGCCGGCGGTGGGGAAATCCGGGCCCGGGATGTATTCCATCAGCCCATCGACGTCGATCTCCGGGTTATCGATCAACGCGATGCAGGCGTTGATGGACTCGGTGAGATTGTGCGGCGGGATGTTGGTCGCCATGCCCACGGCAATACCGGCCGAGCCGTTGACCAGCAGGTTCGGGAACCGGGTCGGCATGACCGTCGGTTCGAGTTCCTTTTCGTCGTAGTTGGGCTGGAAATTGACCGTTTCCTTGTCCAGGTCAGCCATGAGTTCATGGGTGAGCTTGGACATGCGGGCTTCGGTGTAACGCATGGCCGCGGCGGAGTCACCGTCGACGGAACCGAAGTTGCCTTGGCCATCAACCAGCATGTAGCGCAGCGAGAACGGCTGTGCCATGCGCACCAGCGTGTCGTACACCGACTGATCGCCATGCGGATGATACTTACCGATGACGTCACCGACGATACGGGCCGACTTGAAGTAAGGCTTGTTGCTGTGCGCGTTCAACTCATTCATCGCGAACAGCACACGGCGATGCACGGGCTTGAGGCCGTCGCGCGCATCAGGCAATGCGCGCCCCACGATCACGCTCATCGCGTAATCGAGGTAGCTCTTGCGCATCTCGTCTTCCAGATTTACCTGGATGATTTCCTTGGCGGATTCTGCCATTCGGGTTCCGTTGTCTGGTAGCGGTCCAGTCCGTCGCGCCAGCCCTTGCGGAGCGGCAGCGACGGAATCTCGATTAACTGACGGAGTCTACCACAACGCAGGCTTTTCCGCCCCTGTTCAGCCGGTTTTTACCCGAAGAAATCAGCAACTTAGGGGCCGGTTCGCGGTGATCGGAGCGAGCTCGGCCCATCAGCGGCTGAAAGCGGCCTGCATGCTCGCTACCGACGGGGCCAGAATGACGCCGCGCTCGGTGACGATGGCATCGATCAGCTCGCCCGGCGTGACATCGAACACCGGGTTCCAGGCGGCGATGCCCTCTGCCACCGTGCGCGTGCCACCGACACCGTACAGCTCACCCGGGTCACGCTGCTCGATCTCGATCTCGGTGCCATCAGCGGTATCCATGTCGACCGTCGAGGACGGTGCCACCACCATGAATTTGACGCCGTGGTGGCGCGCGGCGATCGCCAGCTGATAGGTGCCGATCTTGTTGGCCGTATCACCGTTGGCACAGATGCGGTCTGCGCCAACGATCACCCACTGCACCGCACCGGTTTTCATCAGGTGCGAAGCGGCCGAATCGGCGATGAGGGTGGCATCGATACCGTCCTGCTGGAGTTCCCACACCGTCAGCCGGGCGCCCTGCAGCCATGGCCGTGTTTCACCGGCGAACACGCGCGCGATGCGCTCCTGCGCCATGCCGGCACGAATCACCCCGAGGGCGGTACCGAAGCCGGCCGTGGCCAGTGAACCGGTGTTGCAATGGGTCAGCACGCCGCTGCCGGGCTCGATCAGGCCAGCGCCCAGTGCCCCCATGTGGCGGTTGGCCGCGAGGTCTTCGGTGGCGATCGCTTCGGCCTCAGCCTCCAGCACCTGCTTCCACTGGCCATCGGCTACGGCCAGCACGCGCCGCATGCGGGCCAGGGCCCACGCGAGGTTGACCGCTGTCGGCCGCGACGCATCGAGGCGTTGCAGCGCAGGCTCCAGCTTCATCAGCGCCTGCGCGCCGTCGTCGGCGTCCACCTCGCGGGCGGCAAGCACGACGCCCCACGCGGCGGCGATGCCGATGGCGGGTGCGCCGCGCACGGTCAGCGCATGGATCGCCGCGGCGACGTCGTCGCTGGTGGTGCACGCCACGTGCTCCACCACGAAGGGCAGCTTGCGCTGATCCAGCAGTTGCAGGGCGTCGCCGGTCCACAGGATCGGACGGATGTGGTCGTAGCGGGCGTAATCGATATCGGTAGGCGCGTTCATGCGCCCATTGTAATGCGCGCTCAGTTCACCGAGAACTCGGCGCGGCAGCCATCGTCCACCCACACCCCGCGCTTGTCCCAACCCCAGCTGCGGCCTTCCACGCAGGGGCTGCCGGACAGCTGGCGGACCATGTTCGCGCCGGTGCTGATCGTGGCCCCACAGAAGCGTTTGCGCCGGTCCTTGGATTCGCAGGTCAACCGGCGCGGCACATCGACGAAGCCGCCGCCGTCTTCCGCGCCGATCTCAAAGTCGCCCTCGCAGCCACGGGTGGTCCAGATTTCGTTGCGCCGGTAGCCCCAACTGTGGCCTTCGCGGCAAGGCATGCGCGAGTTCTGCCGCAGCAGGCGCACCGGCGCCCCTTCCAGGCGCACCGGGCAGCTCTGCGGGCGGCCGTTGGATTCGCAACGCACGACGCGGCGCACCAGCTTGGGCGCGGCCCCTTCGACCGCGGGCGCTGCGTTACCGCGCGCGCGGAACTCGCCCCGGCAGCCGAGGGTGACCCACACGCCTGAACGGTCGGTGCCCCACTCGCTGCCGCGCACGCACGCGTTGTCAGACAGCTGGCGGACCAGTTCAACGCCTCCACTGACGTCCATATCGCAATGCTTCCACTCCAGATCGCGGGACTGGCAGCGCACCACCTCGCCGGCATAGCCGCCCTGCCCCGGTGCCGCGGCCGCCGAAGGCAGCAACGCGGTCCAGAGCAGCAGCGCGCCCATCGATGCCCCCGTGCTTGCCAACAGCTTGTTCAACGACAACCCCGCCTGTAATCGCGATTCACTTGCCACCATGCGGCAACCGGCGTGATAAGAGCATCATCACGCGCGCGCCGCAAGCGTAAAACGCGTCGTTCAGGCACGGCTGAAATCAAACGCCAGCACGTCGGCGATGCGCGGGGTCTGCGCCATCGCCATCAGCAGCCGGTCCACCCCCACCGCCACGCCCGCGCAGGCTGGCATTGCCGGCAGGGCGGCGAGCAATGCGTCGTCCAGCGGGGGCAATACGTCACCGCGCGCCTGCCTGCGCACATGGTCGGCCTCGAACCGTGCGCGCTGTTCGTGCGCATCGCCAAGCTCGTGGTACCCGTTGGCCAGCTCCACCGGGCCAAGATACAGCTCGAAGCGTTCGGCCAGCGCAGGCGTACCGGGGCGGATGCGGGCCAGCGCGGCCTGCGACGCCGGCCAGTCGTGCACGACGGTCATGACCGCGTCGTCGAATCCAGGCTGGATGCAATGGGTCATCAGCAGGTCCAGCCAGTCGTCACGCCCCAGGCCGGCGGGATCGATGGCGATGTCGGCCAGTGGCTGCCGCAACTGCTCGATGCTGTCCTCGAAGGGGTCAACGCCCACGCGCTGTTGGTACAGCGACCGGTAATCGATGACCTGCAGCGTCGCCTGCCGTCCCACCAGCGCGAGCGCCTGATTCACCAGTGCGGCGGTTTCCACCAGCAGTCCATGATGATCCCAGCCGATGCGATACCACTCCAGCATGGTGAACTCGGGGTTGTGCCGCCCGCCTGCTTCCCCGTTGCGGAAAACACGCCCCAGTTCATAGCAGTCACCCACGCCTGCAGCCAGCAGACGCTTGAGCGGAAACTCCGGCGAGGTACGTAGCCAGCGCCGGCGCACGCCGGCATCGCGATGGCCGCTGAAATCGGTGTGGAAGCTGTCGATGTTCGGCTCGGTGTTGCCGGCCGCCGACAGGATCGGGGTCTCCACTTCCAGCACAGCGCGTTCGGCGAAGAACTGCCTGATGAGCGCATTGAGCGCGGCGCGCTGCCGCAGCGCGTGCAGCAAGGGGCTCACAGCACGCCGTCGCGCGGGTGGTCCAGCGGCAGCGTCATCAGGTCGCGCGTGTCGTCGATGTAACCGGTGGCGGTGTACAGACGGCGCGCCAGCTCGTTGTGGCGGTTCACTTCCAGGCGCAAGCGGCCGACGCCACGCCCGCGTGCGCGCTGCTCGACAATCGCCAGCGCCTGCTTGCCGCGCCCACGACCGCGTATGCCGGGGGCGAGATACAGTTCATCCAGCAGCGCAAAGTGCCCGCCCTGCTCCAGGCTGAAGCCCATGGCGATCACCACGTAGCCACCTACCGCGCCGTGCTCGTCCAGCAACATCAGCACCTCGCCGTTACGGGGATCGGCCAGCAGCGCATCCACGCCACGGCGCACGCGCGCATCATCGAATTCGATCTGGTCTTCGATGTAGAACGCGCGCATCAGCTCAATCAGCTGCGCCTCGTCGGCACGCGTGGCCAGGCGGAAATCCAGGGGGGCGGTCTGCATGCAAGTCTCCTTCAAGGGGGCGACCGGGCATCAGCCCGGCCTGTATCCGTCATTCGTGTGTGGCAAGGAACGCCAGCAGCTGGTCTTCGTCCCAGACCGGTACGCCCAGCGACTGCGCCTTCTCCAGCTTCGAACCCGCCTCGGTGCCGGCCACCACGAAACTGGTTTTCTTCGACACACTACCTGCGACCTTGGCACCCAGCGCTTCCAGCCGCTCTTTCGCCGCGTCGCGGGTCAACGCGGTCAGCGTGCCGGTGAGCACTGCAGTCTGCCCGTCCAAGGGTCCAGCGGCCTGCTGCACCTGCGTCGGCGCCTTCTGCAGGATCTCGCGCATCGCCTGTTCGGCCTTCAACAACATCTCGCCGTGGCCGTCGCTGTCCAGCCAGGTGGCCACGGCGCGGGCCGTGTCATCCGGCAGCCCGGCATTGACCAGCTGGCCATGCTCGGCGTCGAGCACGGACTGCGCATTGCCGAGCGCGGCCACCAGCTTTTCGGCACGCAGCCGGGTGATGCCGGGAATCTCCGCTTCCACCAGCAGCTGCGCACTGTCCAGCCCTTCGCGCAGCTTCGCACTGGGCGGATGGGCATCGGTGATGCGCACCTGACCCACCTGCAGCAGGTCATCGATGGCCTGCTGGTTACCTGCCTGTTCGAAGAAATGTCCCAGCGAACGTGCTACTTCGCCGCCGATATCCGGCACCCGCTTGAACAGCGGCCACGGCAGGTGGCGGATCAGCTCGAGCTCGCCATACCACTGTGCCAGCGCCTTGGCGGTGCTCTCGCCCACGTGCTCGATGCCGAGTGCGAACAGCAGGCGCTCCAGCGTAGCGTCACGGCTGGCGTCAATCGCGGCGACCAGATTGTCGGCCCAGCGCGTGGCGATCTTCTTCGTGTTCCAGGTAAACGCAACGGGCTGCGCGAGCGCCTGCGCACGCCAGCCTGCATCGCCGCCATCGAGCTTCATCGCAGCATTGAGTACCGCGCTGCTGCCTTCTGGCGGCAGATGCGGCTGATAGCTGGCCGCCAGCGCAGAAGGATCTTCGGCATCGAGCACCAGCTTCAGCTGCAGCAGGGTGTCGCGGGTCAGCCGGTACAGATCGGCGACGCTGCGTACGATGCCCGCATCCACCAGGGTCTCGATGTACTTGCCACCCAGGCCGTCGATGTCCATCGCGCGTCGTGAGGCGAAATGCGCGATGGCTTCCTTGCGTTGTGCCGGGCAGCTCAGCTCGCCGGAACAGCGCCAGGCGGCGGCGCCCTCTTCGCGCACGATCTCCGATCCGCAGACCGGGCACACGGTGGGCATGGTCCACGGCACCGTACCGGCAGGTCGGCGGTCGGCGATGACGCTCACCACTTCGGGAATCACATCGCCCGCGCGGCGCACGATCACGCTGTCGCCCACCCGGACATCCAGCCGCGCGATCTGGTCGGCGTTGTGCAGCGTGGCGTTGGACACGATCACTCCGGCCACGGCGACCGGCGCCAGACGCGCGACCGGTGTGGCGGCGCCGGTGCGGCCGATCTGTATCTCGATCGCCTCGACCGTCGTGCTCTGTTCCTGCGCGGGGAACTTGTGCGCGATCGCCCAGCGCGGGGCGCGGGCGACAAAGCCCATGGCCTGCTGCCCTTCGCGATCATCCAGCTTGTACACGACCCCATCGATATCGAACGCCAGCCCATCGCGGCGCGCGCCGATGTCGCGGTAATACGCGAGCAGGCCCTCGGTCCCGCTCACCACCTTGCACAGATCGCTGACCGGGAAGCCCCAGCCGTGCAACTGCTGCAACGTCTGCGAATGGGTGTCGGGCAGCTCCCCGCCTTCGACCTGGCCGGTGCCGTAGGCGAAGAAACTCAGCCGTCGTTGCGCGCTGATCTTCGGGTCGAGCTGGCGCAGCGAGCCAGCTGCCCCGTTGCGTGGATTGGCCAGCACCTTGCCGCCCTGCTGTCGCGCGCGTTCGTTGAAGGCCTCGAAATCCGCGCGCGCCATGTAGACCTCGCCACGCACTTCCAGCACCGCCGGCCAGCCGCTGCCCTGCAGCTGGTGCGGGATGTCACGGATCTGCCGCAGGTTGGCGGTTACGTCCTCTCCCTTGCTGCCATCGCCCCGGGTCGCGCCCTGGACGAAGTGGCCGTCTTCGAAGCGCAGGCTGATGGCCAGCCCATCCAGCTTCGGCTCTGCTGAAAAGTGCAGCGCCGGGCGACGCAGGCGCTCGCTGATACGGCGCACGAAATCGGCAACCTCTTCGTCACTGAAGGCATTGCCCAGCGACAGCATGGGCAGGGCGTGGGTGACTTCGGCGAAGCGCGATGAGGGGCGTCCGCCCACCGTACTGCTGGGCGAATCCGCAGCGGCAAGCTCAGGATGCGCCTGCTCCAGCCCCTGCAACTCACGCATCAGCGCATCGTAATCCGCGTCCGGGATCAGCAGTTCATCGCGCTCGCTGTAGGCCGCATTGGCACTGGCAAGCTGACGGCGCAGCGCTTCGATGCGCTCGGCGGGAGTAACGTTCATGCAGATCCGGTGGGTCTTGGACAGGCAGAGATTCTACCGCCACCGGCCGCCATGACACGGTGCGGTCCGTGATGTGCAGGCGTTTGCAGCGTTGACCCAGGGACGGCGGGCACAGCAGCCCGCCTCCCCTGTCAGCGCCCTGCTTACCAGCGCGGCGTCTTGGTCAGCGGCGGTGCCTGATGCTGGCGGTCATACGCACGCAGGTCGTCACGGATGTGCGCGATGCGCTGGCGACCCAGTGCATTGCGCCCGTCATCCAGCACCACCGCGTCCAGCAGTTCGGCCATGCGCTGCACGGTCGGCAGCATCTTTTCCCAGGCATCCAGCGCGGTCAGCGGGGCGGGAAGCGTCAGGAAGAAGGCGATTGCCGGGGTCTCCATCTCGCGGATGGTGCCCATGTCGAAGCTGCCCGGCTTCATGATGCTGGCCATGGAGAAGATCGGGCCGCGCTCGGGATGGCCTTCAACCAGACGGTGGAACACATTCATGTGGCCGAACACCAGACCGGTCTTTTCCGCCGCCACCACGATGTCTTCGCCGCGCAGCTTTTCACCCGCACGCGCGGCCACGAACAGCGACACGATCTTGTCGAAGTCCTGGCTGGCCCGCTTGCCCAGATCGCTGTTTCCGTGCGGATCCGCGTCGGACAGGCCCAGCTCGGGCTGTTCGCCTTCCATACCCGAGGATGGGAGGCCTTCGCCCTCCTCGCCTGGCACGCCGCCACCCAGCACGGGCTCGCGACGCGCGGATTTGTCCCCACCTGGCTCGCCCTCGACGCGGCGCCCCTGGGTTTTCTTTTTCGGTCGGCCAAACAGGAAGATCGCAGCGATCAACAGCAGGCCGGCAGTGAGGATGCCGATGCGCAGCAGTGCGGTGTCGGACATTCGAGAGGGTCTCCGGCTAAATACGTTCAGACAAGAATGGCACGATGCAAGGCTTCTTGCACCGGGGGGGCGGCAAGAATGCCTGATCCCCCCGTGCAGAGCGTGTATCAGGCCGCGCCTGCCAGCCGCGCCGCCTCTTCCAGGTCCACGCTCACCAGGCGACTGACGCCGGGCTCGCGCATGGTGACGCCGGAAAGCTGGTGCGCCGCTTCCATCGTGGCTTTGTTGTGACTGACGAACAGGAACTGCACTTTCTCGCTCATCTCTTTCACCATGTTGGCCAGACGGCCGACGTTGGCTTCGTCCAGCGGCGCATCGACCTCGTCCAGCAGGCAGAACGGTGCGGGATTGAGCTGGAAGATCGCGAACACCAACGCCACGGCGGTCATCGCCTTTTCACCGCCGGACAGCAGCGAAATGCTCGACACGCGCTTGCCCGGAGGCCGCGCCATGATGGTGACGCCGGTATCAAGCAGGTCTTCGCCGGTCAGCTCCAGATAGGCATGGCCACCACCGAACAGGCGCGGATAGAGCGCCTGCACGCCGGCGTTGACCCGGTCGAAGGTGTCCTTGAAGCGGCCACGGGTTTCGCGGTCGATCTTGCGGATCGCATCTTCCAGCGTTTCCAGCGCGGTGGTCAGGTCCAGGTTCTGCGCATCCAGGTACTCCGAGCGCTGGGAGGCTTCGCCGTATTCCTGGATGGCCGCAAGGTTCACCGGCTCCAGCCGGCGCATGCGGCCGTCGATCTGCTGCACGGTCTGTTCCCAGTCGCCCAGCCGGGCATCGTCCGGCAGGGTTGAAATGACCTCCTGCAGCACGAATCCGGCCTTTTCCACGGCCGCCTGAAGCTGCTCGGCGCTGAGCACCAGCGCCTGCTGGTCCAGCCGCCGCTGCGAGATCTTTTCGCGCTGGGCCAAGGCCTGCTCGTCCCGCTTGTGCCGGGTCTGCTCCAGCTCGCGCAGCTCCACATCGATGCCATCCAGCAGCGAGCGGGCCTGGGACAGCAAGCCATCTGCGCGAACACGGGCCTCCAGCGCGGCTTGATGCTCGGCCTGCAACGACTCGACGGGCGTATCGCCATCGTCCAGCTGCGCATGCAGTTCGCCCAGCCGCGAATCCAGCTGGCCACGCTGGTTGCTCATGCGCTCCAGCGCCTGGCTCAGCGACGCCACCTGCGCACGCTGTGATTCCAGGGTAAGCGCCAGGGAGTGCGCCGTCTCACGCACACTGCGGGCGGCGTCACGGGCGCGATCGCGCGCTTCGGTGAATTGCCGCCTCTCGTTTTCAAGGGCGTTCCGCACCGACTCCAGGTCGCCCATGCTGTTGACGGCACTGTCCAACCGCGCCCGTGCCTCGCGCACCTGCTCGCGGTTGACGTCCAACGTCTCCAGCAGCTGGCTCAGCTCACCTTCGATGCGATCGATGCGGGTACGCGCCGACTCCAGCTTGCCCTGCTGGCCCTGCAACTGGCCAGCGAGCTCGGAAACACCACGGTGCATCTGGTACAGCGACCGCTGCACGTCTTCGCGCTGCTGCTCGGCGTCGAGCAGTTGCTCACGGAAGCCGACCAGCAACTGTTCCAGCTGGGCCTCGCGCTGCGCCAGTACTTCGATCTGCTCGCGCAGGGTGTTGATCTCGCGTTCGCGCAGCAGCGCGCCCTGCTTGGCGGCACCGGAGCGCGACACACGCACCCAGCCTGTACCCAGGCGCTCACCCCCACGGGTGATCACGGAATCACCTTCGGGCAGCGTGGCCTGCAGCCGCGCCGCGTCCGCCAGATCTTCGGCGGCGTGCAGGCGGGCCAACAGGCGACGGATCGCCGCCGGCCCTGTCACCTTTGCAGCGAGCGACGTGGCGGCGACCTGCAACGGCGCATCGTCATCTGCAACCAATGCGATGCGGCCTTCGCCCAGCTCACCCAGCGCCTCGACGAGCTGCTCGGGTGCATCCACCAGCACGCCTTCGATCAACTGGCCAAGCGCGCTTTCCACCGCGTTTTCCCAGCCCGCCTCGACCTGCAGGCGCTCACCCACGCGTGCGCCCGAATCGAGCCCTCGCGCTTTCAACCAGGCAACGGCGGCGCCCTGCTCCTGGCCGAGTGCGGCCTGCTGCAACGTCTCCAGCGAGGCCAGGCGACCGCGCACCCCGTTGCCCTGCTTGCGCAGCTCGGCCAGCTCATTCTGGGTGCCGCGCTGCTGCTCCTGGACGGCGGCAACCTCCTGCTTGCGCAGCTCGACCTGCTCGCCCAGTTCTTCCAGCGCGCTCTTCTGCGTATCGTGCTGCACGTGCAGCTGCTCGAACACCGCTTCGAGGGCATCTACATCCAGTCCCGAACGCTCGGCCTGCAGGGCCTCACGACGACGATCCGCCTCAAGCACCTGCTTGTCCAGGTAGTCCACGCGGGTGCGCTCGACGTCGCCGGAGCGCGATGCTTCCGAGCTCTGGCGGGTGTGCTGCTCCCAACGCACCTGCCAGTCGGCCAGTCGCGCTTCTGCTTCACGCAGGCTGTCCTGCTTGATCTCGTTCTCTTCCTGCAACTGCTCCAGCTGCGGGGTCGCGGCATCGACCGATTCGCGCAGCACCATCAGCTTCGCCTCGTCGCCGCTGATGTGGTGGCCCAGCTCGGCCAGCGCCTGCTGCGTTTCATCGCGCGCCTTGTGCAGGCGCTGCGACAGCTCGCGCTGGTGGTGGATCTGCTGTTCCAGGCGGGCCAGCGTGCTGCCCACCTGATACACCTCGGCCTGTGCCGCATTGAGGGCATCGGCGGATTCTTCACGACGAACGCGCGAGGTCTCGATGCGCGCCTCTGCCTCGCGCTGTTCGGCGATCAGCTGCTGCAGGCGCGTTTCTTCCTGCGCCAACCCTTCGCGCAACTTGCTCAGGCGCCCGTCCAGCCCGCGGAACTCCAGCGCCTTCCACTCAGCATCCTTGACCCGCCGTTCTTCCTGCAATGCCTGGTACTGCTCGGCCTGCCGCGCCTGCCGCTTCAAGTGCTCGAGCTGCTTGCCGATCTCATCGCGCAGGTCACCCAGCCGATCCAGATTCTCACGGGTGTGGCGGATACGGGTCTCGGTTTCCTTGCGCCGTTCCTTGTACTTGGAAATGCCGGCGGCTTCTTCCAGGTAGACACGCAGGTCTTCGGGCCGGGCCTCGATGATCTGGCTGATCATGCCCTGTTCGATGATGGAATAACTGCGCGGCCCCAGGCCGGTACCGAGGAACAGATCGGTGATGTCGCGGCGGCGGCACTTGGTGCCGTTGAGATAATAGTTGCTGCTGCCGTCGCGGCTGACGGTGCGCTTTACCGATATCTCGTTGAACGAGGCGTACTCACCGGAAATGGTGTGGTCGCTGTTGTCGAAAATAAGCTCGACCGTCGCCTGCGATACCGGCTTGCGGGCCGACGAACCGGCAAAGATCACATCGGTCAGCGAGTCACCACGCAGCCGGCTGGCCGAGCTTTCGCCCATCACCCAGCGCACCGCATCGATGATGTTGGACTTTCCACAGCCGTTCGGTCCGACCACGCCGGTCATGTTGGTCGGCAGGTGCAGCGTGGTGGGATCGACGAAGGACTTGAAGCCAGACAGCTTGATCGTGGAAAGACGCATAGGGTTTCCGGGCTGGGGCCGGGGTACGGCCTGCATTTACCCGCCAACCCCTTGGCCCGGTTGGGTCAGGGCCGTCGGACGGATGTCATGCGCCGAGTATACCGATGTGGCCGTGTTGTACGAACGCGCCCGCGTGATCGCGCACCACCGGGCATCCGACTTCCGCCCGCCCAACGCAAAACGGGCCCCCTTGCGGGAGCCCGTTCTGGTGATTCCATGCCTTTCGGCGTGGGATCAGGCCTTTTCGGCTTCAACCACGACCTTGACGGTGGTCTCAACGTCAGCGTGCAGGTGCACCAGGACGTCGTACTCGCCAATGTTGCGGAAGGCGCCTTCGCCCAGGATGACTTCGCTCTTGTTGACCGGCAGGCCAGCAGCGGTGAAGGCATCAGCGATTTCGCGTGCGCCGACCGAGCCGTACAGCTTGCCTTCGGTCGAAGCGTTGGCACCGATGGTGACGCTCTTGCCTTCCAGCTTGGCCTTGCGGGCTTCGGCGTCGGAATGGATCGACTCTGCCTTGGCTTCGTATTCGGCGCGCTTGGCTTCGAACTCGGCCTTGTTGCTCTCGGTGGCCGGCACGGCCTTGCCCTGCGGCACGAGGAAGTTACGGCCGTAGCCCGGCTTCACGTCGACCAGGTCGCCCAGGTTGCCGAGGTTGGTGACTTTCTGCAGAAGGATCAGCTGCATGGTGTTACTCCAGAATGTATTCGTTAGCGAGGCAAGGCCCCGCAGCGGATGGCTGTCCGAATATCAGGTGCAGAGGGGCGGCACGGGGCCGCCCGCCGGCATCAGATGTCGTGGTTGTCGGTGTACGGGATCAGGGCCAGGAAACGGGCGCGCTTGACGGCCGTTGCCAGCTGGCGCTGGTACTTCGACTTGGTACCGGTGACGCGGCTCGGCACGATCTTGCCGTTCTCGGTCAGGTACTGGCGCAGGGTGTTGAGATCCTTGTAATCGATCTCCTTGACACCTTCGGCCGTGAACTTGCAGAACTTGCGGCGACGGAAGAACTTGGACATGTCAGTGCTCCTTAAGCGGCCGAAGCGGCGTCTTCGCCGGCATCGGTGTCAGCGGCGGGGGTGGTGGTGGTCTCACCTTCTTCGTCGTCACGACGACGACGCTCGCCACGCTCGGGCTTCTCGCCCTTCTCGTCCTTGCTCTTCATGATCAGCGACTGCTCGGTATCCGGGCCATCGCGCTTGACGACCAGGTTGCGCAGCACGGCGTCGTTGAAGCGGAAGCTTTCCACCAGCTCGCTCAGCACGGCCTGGTCCACTTCGATGTTCAGCATGACGTAGTGGGCCTTCACCAGGTTCTGGATCGGGTAAGCCAGCTGACGACGGCCCCAGTCTTCCAGACGGTGAATGGTGCCGTTGCCGTTCTCGACCAGCGACTTGTAGCGCTCGATCATGGCCGGGACCTGCTCGCTCTGGTCCGGGTGGACCAGGAACACGATTTCGTAATGACGACTCATGTTTATATACCTTTCGGATGTGGCCGTTAGGCCGGACAGCCCCCCGCAGTAAGTTCGGCGGTGGGGCAAGGGTTCCCGCGCTGGGCGCAGGAAGCCGCCAAGTATGCCTTGCTGGCTCGCGCGGGGCAAGCTCGGGCGTCGGCCGGGCGGTGGGGCTGACACATTGCGTGCGCCCGACATGGGTAGCGCCGAGCCACGCTCGGCGGGATCTCTGCCGGCCATTGGAAATACAGCGTTCAGCGCACAGGACGGAAAACGCGCGACCGTGCTGCAGCGCAGCAGTACAATCTGCAATCGTTTACATGCCCCGGATTGTCGTGAACCCGTCCCCTGCCCCTGTCGTCACTTCTTCACTGGCGGCCACACTGACACCGCGCCAGCGCACCTTCATTCTGCTGGCGCTGTCGCTGGGTGGGTTTGCCATCGGCACCAGCGAATTCGCCAGCATGGGCCTCATGCTGGACATCAGCCGCGGCCTGTCCATCACTGAAGCCCAGGTCGGCCACCTGATCAGCGCATATGCGATCGGCGTGGTCGTCGGTGCCCCGGTGCTGGCGTTCGCCGGTGCGGGGATCAGCCGTCGCAGCCTGCTGCTGGGACTGATGGGCTTCTATGCCATTGGCAACCTGGCCAGCGCACTGGCGCCCAGCTACCCCACGATGTTGCTGGCGCGCTTCGTCGCCGGGCTGCCGCACGGCGCGTACTTTGGCGTAGCCATGCTGGTGGCAGCGTCGATCAGCCCGCCGGCGCAACGCGGCGCTGCGGTGTCCAAGGTGCTGCTGGGCCTGTCCGTCGCCATCCTGGTCGGCAATCCGTTGACCACTTGGCTGGGCCAACAGTTCACCTGGCGCACCGCGTTTGCGCTGGTCAGCCTGCTGGCGTTGGCCACGGTGGTGATGGTGGCCCGCCACCTGGCGCCGGACCCGAACGAAGTGCGCACCAGTCCGATGCGCGAACTGCGCGCGTTCAACACCACCCAGGTGTGGCTGGCGCTGGCCATCGGCTCGATCGGCTTTGCCGGCATGTTCTGCGTCTTCACTTACCTGGCCCCCACCCTGGTGCATGTAACCGGCATCAACGAGCGCTGGATGCCGGCGGCCGTGGGCCTGTTCGGTGTCGGCGCGATCATTGGCAACATGATGGGCGGCTGGCTGGTGGATCGCCTGCAGTTGCGCGCGGCCGGCGTGCTGCTGGCGTGGTCGGTGGTGGTGCTGCTGCTGTTTCCGCTGGCGGCGCACACCCCGTGGGCGATGGTGCCGGCGATCATCGCGGTGGGCACGATGGGCGCGCTGGCCGTGGCCCTGCAGACCCGCCTGATGGATGCCGCCGGTGAAGCGCAGACGCTGGCGGCGGCATCCAACCACGCGGCGTTCAATACGGCCAATGCGCTGGGCCCGTGGCTGGGCGGCATGGCCATCGGCGGCGGGTTCGGCTACGCCTCCACCGGTTACGTGGGCGCTGCGACTGCGGCGGCGGGGTTGCTGCTGTGGGGTGTGTCGGTGCTGATCGAGCGCCGGCGTGGCGCCGGGTCGCTGGCAGCGGCGGCGTCGAACGGGTGAAACCCCCTCGCGGCTGGCTGCTTCAAGGCTGCTGCGAGTGGGCCGGGCGGTGGGGCTGGTCGGGGGACGGCAAAAGCCGCTCCTGCGTGCCTCGTTTCGCGCCATCCATGGCGCTCAACGCCCCCACCCAGCCCCACCGCCCGGCCCCCTGACACATTCCGTGGCCGCCAGCCGCGTATGAAAAAAAAGAAAAGCGGTAGCGCCGACCCATGGTCGGCGAGCGCAGCGGGCCGTTGTCGGTCACATTCCGCCGAGCACGGCTCGGCGCTACCGATGATGCCAATCCGTCTGGTGGAGGGAGCCCCTGAGTCAGGGGCGGCCGCGAAGCGGCGGGGTGTGGGTGCTGGTGAGACGGGGCCCGCGGTTTGCGAAGCAAAGCGTGGGAGCGGCAGCGCGAATGCGATGACGTGGACCCCGCCATGGATGGCGCGAAACGAGGCACGCATGGATGCAGCCCTTGCCGTCCCCCGCCAATCCACCCCGCCCTGCCAGCCCTCAGCCATGCAGCTCTGGACGTTGCCGTTGCCGTTGCTGTTGCTGTTGCCGTCGACGTGGCCGTTGCAGTTGGCGTGGCCGTCGCCTCTGCGGGCGCCGGGCGCAGCCCGGCAACCACCCCTCAGCGGTGGCTTTCGTCTGTGGTAAAGCTCTCGCCGCAGCCGCATTCGGCCGACGCGTTCGGATTCTTGAACGTGAACGTCTCGCTCAGGCCGTGTTTGCCGAAGTCGATCACCGTGCCATCCACTAGCGGCAAGCTCTGCGCGTCCACGTAGATGCGCACGCCCTCCTGCTCGAACACGCTGTCGCCCTCGCGCTCGTCGCGTGCCAGGTCGGTCACATGGCCCCAGCCGGAACAGCCGGTACGGGTCACGCCGAAGCGCAGGCCCAGCGCCCCCGGGCTCTGGGAAACGAAGCGCTGAACGCGCTCAAAGGCAATGGGGGTCAGGCTGACAGCCATGATGGTGCTCCACGAAGGTACCAGACGAGTATAAGGGGGACCGGCCCGGCAGAAATGCCTCGCAAGCAGAACGCTGCAACCGGTAAACTTCGAATTCACAGATCGAGTCGATCAGCAGAGGATTCAAGTCATGACGGTGGTCAGCGTTGAACATGCGCTTGCGGGGAAGATCCCGGAAGGCGGCGAAGTCACGGTGCGCGGCTGGGTGCGCACGGTCCGTGGCTCAGCGAATCTGGCCTTCATCAATGTCACCGACGGGTCCTGCTTTGCCCCCATCCAGGTGGTGGCGGCCGAATCACTGGCCAACTTCGATGAAATCAAGCGCCTGACCAGTGGCTGCTCGGTCATCGCCAAGGGCACGTTGGTAAAGTCCCAGGGCAAGGGCCAGTCGTTCGAAATCCAGGGCAGCCACGTGGAAGTGGTCGGCTGGGTCGAAGACCCGCTTACCTACCCGATCCAGCCGAAGCCGATGTCGCCGGAGTTCCTGCGCGAAGTCGCCCACCTGCGCCCGCGCACCAACCTGTTCGGTGCGGTCACCCGCATCCGCAACTGCCTGTCGCAGGCCGTGCACCGGTTCTTCCACCAGAACGGGTTCAACTGGATCAGCACGCCGATCATCACCACCTCCGATGCCGAAGGCGCAGGGCAGATGTTCCGCGTTTCCACGCTGGACATGATCAACCTGCCGCGCAACGACCGCGGCGAAGTGGATTTCAGCCGCGACTTCTTCGGCAAGGAAACCTTCCTGACCGTGTCCGGCCAGCTGAATGTCGAGGCGTACTGCCTGGCGCTGAGCAAGGTATATACCTTCGGTCCGACCTTCCGCGCCGAGAACAGCAACACCACGCGGCATCTGGCCGAGTTCTGGATGATCGAGCCGGAAATCGCGTTCGCGGACCTGGCCGAAGATGCGCGTCTGGCCGAAGAGTTCCTGAAATACCTGTTCCGTGCGGTGCTGGACGAGCGCGGTGATGATCTGGCCTTCCTTGCCGAGCGCGTGGACAAGAACGCGATCAGCAAGCTGGAAAACTTCATCAACGCCCCGTTCGAGCAGATCGACTACTCCGAAGCGGTGAAGCTGCTGCAGAACTCGGGCAAGAAGTTCGACTTCCCGGTCGAGTGGGGCCTGGACCTGCAGACCGAGCACGAGCGCTGGCTGACCGAAGAACACATCGGGCGTCCGGTGGTGGTCACCAACTACCCCGAGCACATCAAGGCGTTCTACATGCGCCTGAACGACGATGGCAAGACGGTCGCCGCGATGGACGTACTGGCGCCGGGCATCGGCGAGATCATCGGTGGCAGCCAGCGCGAAGAGCGACTGGACGTGCTGGATGCACGCATGGCGCAGTTCGGCCTGGACCGCGAGCATTACAGCTGGTACCGCGACTTCCGCCGCTACGGTTCGGTGCCGCATGCCGGCTTCGGCCTCGGCTTCGAGCGCCTGGTGGTTTACGTGTGCGGCTTGTCCAACATCCGTGATGCGATTGCGTATCCGCGTGCACCGGGCAGCGCCGACTTCTGATCCATCCTGCACTAATGGAGGTACTGCAACGATGACCCTGTTCTTCGCGCTGTGTTTTTTTGGCGTGGCGATCGCCGGGTTCAGTGCCTTCGTGATTTTCTGGCCGCTGACCCTGGTGCACCTGCGCGACCGCCACCCGGCGCTGTCGCAGCGCTTCGGCAGCGGCGCCTTCCTCAAGCCCGAGGCGTTGGCCTGGCTGCTGCGGCGTGACTACCGCGCGCAGCCGGACCGCTCGCTGTCCGGGCTGGCGACACCGGCCTGGGTGTCGCTGCTGACCCTGCTGGCAGGATTGGGCATGGCTGCCCTGCTCTGGCTGGCATCGCTCTGGTAATCACGAAATGAATGAAGAAACCGCATCCCAGGACACCTGGTGGCTGGCCAGCCTCGGCAACACGCTGATCTGGGCACGCCTGCGCATCCGGCCTGCCGGCACCGCCGAGGTGCTCGACAGTGATGGCAACACGCTGAGCTATGACGGCGAAGACACCGCGCGCGCGCAACTGTTCGACGCCGACTTCGTCGAGTTCGAGGGGTTGGATGAAGAGGACGCGCTGGTGCGCGGTTTCTCGTTGCATGAAGTGCAGCCGCCGAAAGCGTCCAGCGACGAAGGCCTGCGCGGCCTGATGGTGCAGTCGCTGGGCCGCACGGTCTAAGCACGGTGTTCACCCCGCGCGCGTTCGCCGAGACCGACCTGCAGTGGCTGGACGCGTTGTTCGCGCGCGATCCGTTCATCACCGTGCTCACCACCGGTGACGATGGCCTGCCGGAGCTGACCCGACTGCCGGTGCTGTACCAGCGCCGAGGCAGTGACATCACGCTGCATGGCCACTGGGCTAGGGCAAACCCGCAGTCGCGTCGCGACGGGGCCGCCAAGGTGCTGGTGGACGGACCGCATGGCTATATCTCGGCGTCGTGGTATCCCGACAAAGAACAGATGGCCCGCGTACCGACCTGGAACTATGCCGCCGCCGAACTGCGCGGCCAGCTGCAGCGCTTCGACGACACCGACGCGCTGGCCGACCTGGTGGCCGCTACCGGCGATCTGTTTGAAGCCGGCGTTGGCCAGGCATGGCGGTTCGAACCCGAGCGCGAAGACCACCGCAGTCAACTGCGCGGCATCATCGGCTTCCGTTTCGTGGTGGACGATGTGCAACTGAAACTCAAGCTCAGCCAGAACCATCCGGTGGCCAACCAGCAGGCCGTCATGGGCGCGCTGGAGGCGTTGCCCTCCCCCGCTTCGCATGAGCTGGCGCAGTGGATGCGCCGCTTCCTTGCCACGCCATAGCGCATGGCTGATTGAGCCATCCCCTTTCCCGCAGGGACACTTTCATGAAAGACGTTTTCAAGCTGCTGCAGAACAACCGCGAATGGGCTGATCGGGTGCAGAAGGAAGACCCCGAGTTCTTCCATCGCCTGTCCACCCAGCAGAGTCCCGAGTATCTGTGGATCGGGTGCTCCGATTCGCGCGTGCCGGCGAACCAGATCATCGGCATGGCACCGGGCGAGGTGTTCGTCCACCGCAACGTGGCCAACGTCGTGGCGCACACCGACCTGAACTGCCTGAGCGTGATCCAGTACGCCGTGGACCAGTTGAAGGTGAAGCACATCCTGATCGTCGGCCATTACGGCTGCGGCGGCGTGCATGCCAGCCTCAACAATGTGCGCGTGGGCCTGGCCGACAACTGGCTGCGCCACGTTGGCGATGTGGCGCAGAAGCACGCCGCGATCCTGGATGCGATCGACGATCCGGACCAGCGCCATGCGCGGCTGTGCGAACTGAACGTCATCGAACAGGTGGCCAACGCGTGCCAGTCGACGATCGTCCGTGATGCATGGACCCGCGGCCAGAAGCTGACGGTGCACGGATGGGTCTACAGCCTGCGCGATGGCCGCGTGCGCGAGATGGGCATCGACGTGGACAGCGCCGAAGCGCTGCAGCCGGCTTATGAGAAGGCGCTGTCCTTCGTTCCGCGCACCGGCAAGCGCGACTGAGCTTTCCACAGGAGTAGCGTCATGCTTGCGTCGCCGATCAACCTGCTGGCCTGGGTAGAAGAGAATCGCCACCTGCTGAAGCCGCCGGTGGGCAACAAGATGATCGAGGACGGCGACTTCATCGTGATGGTGGTCGGCGGTCCGAACGCGCGCACCGACTTCCATATCGATGCCGGTCCGGAATGGTTCTACCAGCTCGAGGGCGAGATGGTGCTGAAAGTGCAGGAGGACGGCCGGGTCCGCGACATTCCGATACGCGCCGGTGAAATTTTCCTGCTGCCCGGCAACGTACCGCACTCACCGCGTCGCCCCGCCGGTGGCGTCGGGCTGGTGGTGGAGCGCAAGCGGCTTCCCCATGAGCGCGACGGCGTGGCGTGGCATTGCGAGCGCTGCAACCACCTGCTGCATGAAGAGTGGTTCCACCTGCAGAACATCGAAAGTGATCTGCCAAAAGTCTTCGCCCGCTACCAAGGCGATCTGTCGCTGCGCACGTGTGCGCAGTGCGGTCACGTCGACCCGCTGCCTGCGGGCTGACCTGTCTGGTAGCGCCGAGCTGTGCTCGGCGGCTCTTCGTGCTCGGCGGCTCTTCGCGCGGGATGGACATTCCGCCGAGCATGGCTCGGCGCTACCCTGCGTTCGCCATGATCGGCGACCCGGCGCTGCGCGCGGGCCGGGCATTCCGCCGAGCGTGGCTCGGCGCTACCCTGCACCCTGCGTTCGCCATGATCGGCGACCCGGCGCTGCGGCCACGATTGCCGACCTGCATGGTAGCGCCGAGCCGTGCTCGGCGGCTCTACGCGCAGACCCGGTCAGCGCCACCGCGTGATGCGGCCCGCACGCTTTACCTTGTACGCCCGCCGGCAGCGCATGAGGAGCGGCATATCCTGCGCGGAGTCCGAGTAGCCTACGCGGAAGGTCACTTCCCGTTGCGCACGCAGGTCCAGTTGCCGCGCCTTTTCCAGCGAAATGCAACGCATCGCGAGCACCTGCCCGCCGAAGAAAGGCGCCATCCGCGAGCCGATGATCCTCACCCGTGGATCGTCATCAAATCGCGGATACAGCCCCCGGAGCAGGCATTCCGGGCTTCCCGATATGAGCCACACACGGTCACCACGGGCAAGGTGCCGCTCAAGTGCAGCCCACACTGCAGGATGACGTTCGCCCCTCATCCAGAACGCTCTCAGACAGCGCTGCGTGCCGCGTTGCAGTGCCGCCTCCGACAGCCCCACGGTCAGCGTCCACAGCAGGAAGCCCAGGCTTCGCCGGCCATGCGGGCGCAGCAGGTAGGAAAGAAGCGCAGTGACAACCAGCGGCCAGGTCAGCGCCAGCCTGAGCGGACGGGTGCGGGCTAGATGCAGCAGATAGTGTCCGAACAGATCGCCGCCGTGGAGCGTGCCATCGACATCAAAGAACGCGTCGTCGCTCATCTTCGTATCCGCGCTTCGAAGCCATCAAGACTGGGACACGCACGTCAGCGCGGCCATGGGCATCGCTGCAGTCTGGAACGTCCCGCCGAGCATGGCTCGGCGCTACCTGCATCCCCCCAACGCCACCGCCCCGATCCGGTAGCGCCGAGCCGTGCTCGGCGGCGCTGCGCACGCCTCGGACATTCCACCCAGCGTGGATCGGCGCCACCGGGGTCGACGACGATCGGCCCGTCCGCTGCGCGGTACACTTCGTGCCACGTCAATCTATGCCGCTGCCCTCATGTCCGAACTGCTTACCCGCGCCCATGCCCTGGCCCTGGATGCCGCAGATCCGCTGCGCGCCTTGCGCGATGAATTCCTGATCCCACGCCACAATGGCGGCCAGCAGATCTACTTTGTCGGCAACTCGCTGGGCCTGCAGCCGCGCGGTGCGCAGGCGATGGTGCAGGAAGTGATGGGCCAATGGGGCGACCTGGCCGTGGAAGGCCACTTCACCGGCCCCACCCAGTGGCTGGGCTACCACCGGCTGGTCAGCGAGCAGTTGGCCCGGGTGGTGGGGGCATTGCCCAGCGAAGTAGTGGCGATGAACACGCTGAGCGTCAACCTGCATCTGATGATGGTGAGCTTCTACCGCCCCACCACGCAGCGCCCGGTGATCCTGATGGAAGCAGGCGCGTTCCCGACGGACCGCCATGCGGTGGAGGCACAGATCCGTTTCCACGGCTTCGACCCGGCCGACTGTCTGGTGGAAGTACAGCCCGACGAGGCCGCCGGTACGATTTCGCTCGCCGCCATCGAGCAGGCCATCGCCACGCAGGGTGCGCGGCTGGCGCTGGTGCTGTGGCCCGGCGTGCAGTACCGCACGGGCCAGGCGTTCGACCTGCAGGCCATCACCGCACTGGCGCGGGCGCAGGGTGCCGCCATCGGCT
The DNA here is from genome assembly GCF_014621775.1 of Stenotrophomonas sp. 169. Taxonomy (NCBI): domain Bacteria; kingdom Pseudomonadati; phylum Pseudomonadota; class Gammaproteobacteria; order Lysobacterales; family Lysobacteraceae; genus Stenotrophomonas; species Stenotrophomonas sp. 169. Next base: position 1,769,037 of record NZ_CP061204.1, on the reverse strand, counting down.
TCGACCTGGCGCACTCGGTCGGCAATCTGCCACTCAACCTGCACGACGTGGCGCCGGATTTTGCCGTCTGGTGCCATTACAAGTACCTCAACAGCGGCCCCGGCGCCGTGGCCGGTGCGTTCGTCCACGAACGACATCACCGCGACCGCACCCTGCCCCGCTTCGCCGGCTGGTGGGGGCATGAAGAGTCCACCCGCTTCCAGATGGCCCCACAGTTCACCCCGGCGGTCGGCGCAGAGGGCTGGCAGTTGAGCAATCCGCCGATCCTCGGTCTCGCGCCGCTGCGTGCCTCGCTGGGCCTGTTCGAACGTGCCGGCATGGACGCGCTGCGCAAGAAATCGGAGGCGCTCACCGGCCTGCTTGACGCGCTGGTGCAGGCACGGCTGCCGCACGTGCTGGAGCGCATCACCCCGGCCGAAGCCGAGCGGCGCGGCTGCCAGCTCTCGCTGCGGGTGATCGGTGGCCGCGAGCGGGGCCGCGCCCTGTTCGAGCATCTCCGCTCGGTTGGCGTGCTGGGCGACTGGCGCGAGCCGGATGTCATCCGCATCTCCCCCACGCCGCTCTACAACCGCTATCAGGACGTGCACCACTTCGTCGACGAAGTGGAGGCGTGGGCCGGTGGCTGAGCCCGTGCAGCCCTCTCTGAAGACCCCTGCCCGCCCGCGATCACTGACCCTTGTCGGCGCGGGCCTGGCCGGCTCGCTGCTGGCCATCCTGCTGTCGCGGCAGGGCTGGAACATCACAGTGTACGAACGCCGTGGCGATCCGCGCGTGAGTGGCTATGAAAGCGGGCGCTCGATCAACCTGGCGCTGGCCGAGCGTGGACGCAATGCACTGCGCCAGGCCGGCGCCCACGTGGAAGCAGCGGTGATGGCGCGCGCGGTGATGATGCGCGGCCGCATGGTCCATCTGCGCGACGGTGACGCGCCGCAGTTGCAGCGCTACGGCCGCGACGACAGTGAAGTGATCTGGTCGATCCACCGCCGCGATCTCAACATCACCCTGCTGGAGCTGGCCGAGGCGGCGGGTGCGACGGTGCATTTCCACCGCCGCCTGCACACCGTCGACTTCGATGCGCAGCAGGCGCGTTTCATCGATGACCGTGACGATACGCCGCACGACATCCGCTTCGACAGCCTGATCGGTGCCGACGGTGCCGGCTCGGCACTGCGTGGGGCAATGAACCGCCGCCAGCCACTGGGTGAGCGGACCGAATTCCTGGACCACTCGTACAAGGAGCTGGAGATTCCGCCCGGCCCCGATGGTGCGTTCCAGATCGATCCGAATGCGCTGCACATCTGGCCGCGCGGCCGCTTCATGTGCATCGCCCTGCCCAACCACGAAGGAACGTTCACGGTCACCGTGTTCCTGCCCAACAAGGGCAATCCGGGGTTCAACACCGTGGTGAGCAGTGACCAGGCGCATGCGCTGTTCGCGCGGGAATTCCCGGATGCACTGCCCCTGATACCCGACCTGCGCGCGGACTGGGATGCACATCCGCCCGGGTTGCTCGGCACGCTGTATCTGGAACGCTGGCACAGCGACGACAAGGCCGTGCTGATCGGTGATGCCGCGCACGCGATGGTGCCGTTCCACGGCCAAGGCATGAACTGCGCCTTTGAAGACTGCGTGGCACTGGCGCGGCATCTGGATGTGGCCACGGACCTGCGCACGGCATACGCCGCATTCGAAGTGGAGCGCTCGCCGAATGCGTGGGCGATCCAGCAGATGGCGCTGGAAAACTACGTGGAAATGCGCGACCAGGTCGCCGAGCCGACGTTCCTGCTGCAGCGTGAACTGGAGCTTGCGCTGCAGCAGCGCTGGCCTACCCGCTTCGTGCCACACTACACCATGGTTACCTTCCTGCACACGCCCTACGCGGTCGCGCTGGAGCGCACCCGGATCCAGCGCCGCATCCTGCGCAACGCCACCCACGGCCTCGATTCGCTGCTGCAGATCGACTGGTCCGCCCTCGAATCCGAAGTGCACGCCAAGTTGCCGGTGCTGGAGGGCGCGCACTGATGGCTGACAGCTTCCTGTTCTATGACCTCGAAACGTTCGGCCAGGATCCACGCCGCACCCGCATCGCCCAGTTCGCTGCCATCCGCACCGATGCCGAGCTCAACGAGATCGACACGCCGGTCAGCTTTTACGTGCGTCCCGCCGACGACCTGCTGCCCTCGCCGTACGCCACGCTGGTGACCGGCATCACCCCGCAGCATGCGCTGGCCGAGGGCATCAGCGAGGCCGACGCGCTGGCGCGCATCAACGACCTGATGAGCCGTCCGGGCACCTGCTCGCTGGGCTACAACACGCTGCGCTTCGACGACGAGTTCATCCGTCATGGCCTGTTCCGCAACTTCTTCGACCCGTATGAGCGCGAATGGCGCAACGGTAACTCGCGCTGGGACCTGCTGGACATGCTGCGGTTGATGCATGCACTGCGCCCGGAGGGCATCGTGTGGCCCAAACGCGAGGACGGCGCCACGTCCTTCAAGCTGGAACATCTGGCCGAGGCCAACGGGGTGCGCGATGGCGACGCGCATGAGGCCCTGTCGGATGTGCGCGCGACGATCGGCATGGCGCGCCTGTTCCGCAAGGCGCAGCCGCGCCTGTGGGAGTACGCGCTGCGTCTGCGCGACAAGCGGTTTGTTTCCAGCCTGCTGGATGTGACCGCACTGCAACCGCTGCTGCACATCTCCATGCGTTACCCCGCCACGCGCCTGTGCGCGGCCCCGGTGTTGCCGCTGGCCGTGCACCCGCAGATCAACAACCGGTACATCGTGTTCGATCTGGAGGGCGATATCGATGCGCTGCTGGAGCTGCCGGCCGAGACCATCGCCGAGCGGCTGTACCTGCGCTCCAGTGAGATGCCCGAGGGCATGGCGCGCGTGCCATTGAAAGAAGTGCATACCAACAAGGTGCCGGCGCTGGTCGCCTGGAACCATCTGCGTGCGGACGACCACGCGCGGCTGGGGCTGGACGTCGACGCGATCCAGGCCAAGGTGGAGCGGCTGCGTCCGCACGCCCCGATGCTGGCCGAAAAGGCGCGCCTGGTCTTTTCCCGCCCGCGCGAAGGTGGCCCCTCCGATGTGGATGCCTCGATCTACGATGGCTTCCTCGGTGCCGGTGACAAACCGCTGCTGGCACGCGTACGCACTACGGCGGCGGACGGATTGGCCGCGCTTGAAGGCGAATTCAACGACCCGCGTCTGCCCGAGTTGCTGCTGCGTTACCGGGCACGCAACCATCCCGGCAGCCTGGACCCGGCCGCGCAGGCGCGCTGGCAGGCCTACCGGCAGAAGCGACTGCGGGGCGACGACCGGCTGGGTGAGGTGAACCTGGCCGAGTACCGCGAACAGATCGATACCCTTGCCGCCGAGTCGTCCGACGACCTGCGCCGCAACACGCTGCTGCAGGCACTGCGCGATTGGGGCAAGCAGCTTGAGGACAGCCTGTGAGTGCCTATTTTTCCGATGCCAGCTTCGCCTTCCTGCGCAACCTGGCCCTGCATAACGAAAAGCCGTGGTTCAACGAGCACAAGCGGCAGTACGAAGATCACGTGCGCCAGCCGTTCCTGCGCCTGATCGGCGACCTGCAGCCCGCACTGGCCGAGGTCAGCCCGAAGTTCCGTGCCGATACGCGCACGATGGGCGGATCGTTGTTCCGCATCTACCGCGATGCGCGTTTTTCCAACGACAAATCACCGTACAAGAACTGGCAGGGCGCCCGCCTGTTCCATGAGCGGCGCCGTGAAGTCGCCGCACCGTCTTTCTACATCCACCTGCAGCCCGGCGGGAGCTTTGTCGGCGCAGGGCTGTGGCACCCGGAGCCGGACACCCAGCGGCGCATCCGTCATTTCATCCTGGACAACCCGGGCAGCTGGAAGCAGGCCGCGCATGCCCCTGCACTGCGTCGACGGTTCGAGCTGGAGCAGACGGAAAAACTGGTCCGGCCGCCGCGCGGATTCCCGGCGGATTTCGAGTTCATCGAAGACCTGAAGCACCGTAATTGGGTCATGTGGCGTCCGCTCGACGACACCATGATGACGGGGCCGCGTCTGCTCTCCACCTTGGGCAAGGACCTGGCCGCGCTGGGGCCGTTCGTGGACTATCTGTGCGCTGCGCTGGACCTGGAATTCTGAGTTCCGTGACCACCACTCCGCTCACTCAGCAACGGCGAACGCTCGGACGCACCGGCCTGCAGGTTTCGCCCGTCGGCCTGGGCTGCTCTGGATTCTGGGGGCACAGGCGCTTCGATGAAGCCGACGCCGCGCGCGTGGTGGCCCATGCGCTGGAGCGCGGACTCAATCTGCTGGATACGGGCCACAACTACTCGGGGTTCAACGCGGAACCTCGGCTCGGTCGCATCCTGCGCCCGCTGCTGTCACGTTTTCCACGCGATTCGCTGGTGATCTCGAGCAAGGGCGGCACGCTGACCGGCCAAGCGGGCATCAGCGGGGCGGAGCAACGCGACTTCTCGCCCGCGGCGATCGTCGCCAGCTGCGAGGCGTCCTTGCGCAACCTGGGGCTGGACTACCTTGACGTGTATCAGTTGCATGGCATCGGTGGCCACGAAATCACCGATGAGCTGCTGCACGCGCTGCAGCAGCTGCGACAGCGCGGGCTCATCCGCAGCACGGGCATCAATACCCATTCGGCGGTGACGTTCGACTGGATGCTGGCGCATCCGGCAGCCTTCGATGTGGTCCTGTTGGACTACAACGCACTGCAGCAGGATCGCGGCACGCACATCAGCCGGCTGCACGAGGCCGGCATCGGCGTTCTGGCCGGTACGGTGCTGGCGCAGGGGCACCTGCTGCCTGCGCGTGCCCGTGTGCCGCGCCTCGCCGATGCCTGGTATCTTGCCCGCGCGTGGCTGAAACCGAGCAGCCGTCGCCTGATGCACAGCGCCCGCGCGATGCAGCAGGCGGTGGCGGCGATCCGCTCGCAGCGCCCGGCGCAGACCGCGTTTGCTTACGTGCTGCGGCATCCCGGGGTGGCGGCTGGCATCCTCGGTACGACCCGGGTGGCGAGCCTGGAACAGGTGCTGCAGACCGATCCGGACCGGCTGACGGAGGCCGACCTGGCGGCGCTGGTCGAGGCCTTCGGCGACGGCAGTGGCTCACCCAGTCACTGAGGCTTAACCCGGCCGCCTTGGCGATGCGGCACGCTGTGTGTCCTCCTCTGCGCTGCCTGTCCGATGAAGAAACTCATTACCGTTGTCGTGTTGCTGGTGCTGGCGCTTGCGGGCTGGTGGTTCAGTGGCCCGTATCTGACCGTCCATGGCTTGGCCACCGCCATCGAGCAGCGTGATACCTCCCGCCTGGAACGTTATGTCGATTTCCCGCGGGTTCGCGTCAGCCTGCGCGCACAGATCAGCGACTACCTGGTCCGCCAGGCGGGGCCCGGCGTGGCCGAAAGCCCGTTCGGCGCGCTGCTCTACGGGCTGGGTGGCCAGCTGGGCGGTGCCGCGGTCGATACGATGATCACCCCGATGGGTATCGGCGCCCTGCTGCAGGGACACGTGCTGTACAAGCGAGGTCGCAACGAGTTGCAGGGCGGCGATGCGTACGGTGCCACCGAGCCGGCGCAACCGCTGAAGGAAGCCCGGCATCGGTTCGAGCGGCTGGATCGGTTCGTGGTGGATGTAGATCGGGGTCCCGCCGAGCCGCCGTTGCAGGTGGTACTGGAACCGCAGGGACTGCGCTGGCGGGTGGTCGACCTGCGCAACGCGATACCGGCACCGTAACTGTAGCGCCGAGCCGTGCTCGGCGGCCCTTCGTTCCGGCATCGCGATCCCCGGACGCAGGCCGCGCGGGGCGCTCGCCGACCATGGGTCGGCGCTACCTGGACGTGATGCGACGTCGCGATCCCGGACGCAGGCCGCCCGGGGTGTGTTGCGACGGCAGGTCAGCGTTCGTTGGCGACGCCGTGCGGTACGTGGCCAGCGGCGACGTGCTCGCGGGCGCTGTCGATGTTGTGCTGGGAGTCGTCGAAGAAGATGTCCGCGCCGAAGGCCTGCAGGAACGGGCCCTTGTGCCGTCCGCCGAGGAACAGCGCCTCGTCCAGCCGCACCCCCCACTCCCGCAGCGTGCGGATGACCCGCTCGTGTGCCGGTGCCGAACGGGCTGTCACCAGTGCGGTACGGATCGGTGCGTCTTCGCCGGACGGGAAGACTTCCTGCAACGTGTGCAGCGCAGACAGGAAATTACGGAACGGGCCGCCGCTCAATGCTTCGCGTGCGCGCTCGCGTTCATGCCGGCCGAACGCTTCAACGCCCTGCTCGCGCGAAATACGCTCGCTCTCATCGCCGAAGATCACCGCGTCGCCGTCAAAGGCGATGCGCAACTGTCCCGCCGGTCGACGCATGTCCACGAACTGGTCGGCCGCCGCAGCTGCTGTTTCGCCCGGCGGCTTCGGCAGGATGGTGGCCGCGGCAATTCCGTGCAGCAGTGCGCTGCGCACCGACTCCGGATTGGCCGACAGGAACAGATCGGTGCCAAACGGCTTCACGTAGGGCCAGGTGGGTTCACCGGCGGTGAACGTGGCGCGGATGATGTCCAGGCCGTAATGCTGGATGGAATTGAAGATACGCAGGCCGGTATCGGCCGAATTGCGCGACAGCAGGATGACCTCCACCCGCGGGTTTTCCGGGCCTGCCCCCTGGTTGAGGGCCAGCAGCTTGCGCACCACCGGGAAGGCAACGCCGGGACCCAGCACATCATCTTCGTGCTCGCGCTGGTACTGCGCGTAGGCATCCACACCGTCACTCTCAAACAGTGCGTGGCTCTCTTCCAGGTCGAAGAGCGCGCGTGCTGTCACCGCGACCGTCAACAATCGGGGGGTGTTGTCGCCCATCGGCTCGGTTCCTTGCTGCAGCCGGCGGTTGCCGGCCGCCTATTGTCGCTCAGAACACGAACTGTTCTGACAGTATCCGGTCTTCCAGGTTGTGCTCCGGGTCAAAGAGCAGCGTGACCTGGCGATCGCGGCATTCCCGGATGGTGACTTCGACCACGTCCCGGGTCTCATGCGAATCGGCCGTCACGCTGACCGGTCGCTTGTACGGGTCCAGCACGCGGAAGCGCACTTCGGTATCCGCCTTGAGGATGGCGCCGCGCCAGCGTCGTGGACGGTACGGGGCGAGCGGGGTCAGGGCGATGGTCGCTGAGCCCAAGGGCAACACGGGACCGTGCGCGGAGTAGTTGTACGCGGTGCTGCCCGCCGGCGTCGCCACCAGCACGCCGTCGCCGATGAGTTCGGCGACGCGTTCCTGGCCGTTCAGATCCACGCCGATATGGGCCGCCTGACGGGTCTGCCGGAGCAAGGACACATCGTTGTAGGCCAGCGACCCGGTGGTCGAACCCGATTCGGTCAGGGCCATCATCTGCAGCGGACGCAGGTGCGCCGGCTCGGCCTCTGCAATGCGCCGGGCGACATCGTCATCGTCGCGGTACTGGTTCATCAGAAAACCGACCGTCCCCAGCTTCATCCCGAACACGGGACGTCCCAGATGACCGAAGCGGTGCAGGGTCTGCAGCATGAAGCCATCGCCGCCCAGCGGGCACAGCACGTCCGCGTCCTCGGGGGCATGGGCACCATGCCGTGCCACCATTGCGGCCAAGGCAAGCCGTGCCGGCTCGGTACTGCTGGCAAGAAACGCAATGCGGGGAGAATCGCTCATGCAGGCTGTCCGGTGATGCGCGGGTACCGGTAGAGCATAACCGGACGTGGCGCGGAAACCGCGCCACGTGCCGCCGGCCCGGACGGTATCCGGACCAGAGCCCCCTCAGTCAGGGGGGCGCGCCAAAGAGGCGCGGGAGTCTGGAAGCACGCTCTGCACGGGCCCCACGGTGTGCAACGCAAACCGTGGGGCATCAGTGCGGATGCGCTTACGAACCGTGCGACGCCAGCTGACCCAACCGCTGTACCGCAACCGACACGGTCGGATAGTCCAGCGTCTTCTGCTCGGCCAGTTCGCTGAGCATGGCCAGGGTGAAGCGCAGGCTGCTGTCGTCACGGCCCATCCAGGCGGCCACCTTGGCCTCCGCGCCGCTGCCCTTGGTGCCGATCACCTGGCCGGACAGATTGCGGTGATGCGCTGCCAGTTCGTCACGCAATACGCCGCGTGCAACCGCATGCCAACGACCGTTGACCTCCAGCGCGTCGATCTGTTCGAACAGCCACGGCAGGCTGAGCGCTTCGCCCAGGCGGAAGTGGATCTTCGATACATCCACCGGCTTCAGCTTGCGCGTGCGGGCCAGCTCGATGATGTCGAACGCCGGTTCCAGGAAGTGCAGCTCGGCCAGCTGCTGCGACAGCGCGGCGGGCAGACCCTTCTCGTTCCACTGCTGTACCAAGGCCTCGTAGGTCGGGCGCTGGGAATCGGGCAGCACGCCGGACGCGACGCGGATGTCGTTGAACGGCGCCTGGTACCGGTTGACCGCTTCGGTGATGCCCGGCATCGGGCCCGGGCGCGACAGCAGCCAGCGCACGAAGGCGCGCTGCAGCTTCCAGATCACTTCCAGCGCGTCGATCTGCACGGCTTCAGGCAGGGTGCCGTCCAGCGCATCGATCTGCGCCCACAGCGCGCGGGCATCCAGTGTTTCGCGGCTGATGGTGTATGCCTTGGCGACCTCGGCGATGGAGCGACCGGTATCTTCCTGCATGCGCATCAGGAACGTGGCGCCCATCCGGTTGATGGTCTGGTTGGTCACGGCCGTAGCGATGATTTCGCGCTTCAGGCGGTGGCGTTCCATCGCATCGGCGTACTTCTTCTGCAGCGGCTGCGGGAAGTAGCGCTGCAACTCCTTGGACAGGTACGGATCTTCCGGGATGTCCGATTCCAGCAGCTGCTGGAAGGCCACCAGCTTGGAGTACGACAGCAGCACCGACAGCTCCGGACGGGTCAAGCCCTGGCCGCGCGCCTTGCGCTGGGACAGCTCGGCATCGGACGGCAGGAACTCGATCTGGCGGTCCAGCAGGCCCTGCTGTTCCAGGGTGCGGATGAAGTGCTGCTTGGAACCCAGGCGCTTGACCGCCATCCGCTCCATCAGGCTCAGTGCCTGGTTCTGGCGATAGTTGTCGTTCAACACCAGCGCGGCGACCTCATCGGTCATCGACGCCAGCAGCTTGTTGCGCTGCTCGACGGTGAGCTTCTTCGCACGCACCACGTCGTTGAGCAGGATCTTGATGTTCACCTCGTGATCGGAGGTGTCCACGCCGGCCGAGTTGTCGATGAAATCGGTGTTGAGCAGGACGCCGGCCTGCGCCGCCTCGATGCGGCCCAGCTGGGTCATGCCCAGGTTGCCGCCCTCGCCCACCACCTTGCAACGCAGCTCGCCGCCGTTGACGCGCAGCGCGTTGTTGGCACGGTCGCCGACATCGCTGTGCTGCTCGCTGGCTGCCTTGACGTAGGTGCCGATGCCGCCGTTCCACAGCAGGTCGACCGGCGCCTTCAGGATGGCGCTCATCAGGTCGTTGGGCGACATCGCCTTGACGCCGTCTTCCAGGCCCAGCGCTTCACGCACCTGCGGGGTGATCTCGATGGACTTCAGCGAACGCGGGAAGATGCCACCGCCCTTGCTGATCAGCGTGGCGTCGTAGTCGGCCCAGCTGGAGCGCGGCACGGTGAACAGACGCTCGCGTTCGACGAACGTGGTGGCGGCATCCGGATTCGGGTCGAGGAAGATGTGGCGGTGATCGAACGCGGCCAGCAGGCGGATGTGGCGCGACAACAGCATGCCGTTGCCGAACACGTCGCCGGACATGTCGCCGACCCCGACCGTGGTGAAGTCCTGGCTCTGGCTGTCACGGCCGAGTGCACGGAAGTGGCGCTTGACCGACTCCCACGCACCGCGTGCGGTGATGCCCATGCCCTTGTGGTCGTAACCGACCGAGCCGCCGGAGGCGAATGCATCGCCCATCCAGAAGCCGTGCGCGATGGCCAGGCCGTTGGCGATGTCGGAGAACGTCGCGGTGCCCTTGTCGGCGGCCACCACCAGGTACGGGTCGTCCATATCGTGGCGCACCACATCGATGGGCGGCACGATCTTGTTGTTGACGATGTTGTCGGTGATGTCCAGCAGGCCCTGGATGAACAGCTTGTAGCAGGCCACGCCATTGGCGAACACCGCATCGCGGTCACCGCTGGCCGGCGGCACCTTGGCGAAGAAGCCGCCCTTCGCGCCGACCGGCACGATCACGGTGTTCTTGACCATCTGTGCCTTGACCAGGCCCAGCACCTCGGTACGGAAGTCTTCGCGACGATCCGACCAGCGCAGGCCGCCGCGGGCCACCGCGCCGAAGCGCAGGTGCACGCCTTCCACGCGCGGACCGTAGACGAAGATTTCGCGGTACGGGCGCGGCTTGGGCAGGTCCGGCACCAGCGCGGCGTCGAACTTGAAGCTGATGCAATGGCCGGGCTGGCCGTTGGCATCGCTCTGGTAGTAACTGGTGCGCAGGGTCGCATCGATCACGCCCATGAAGCTGCGCAGGATGCGGTCCTCGTCCAGGCTGGACACACGGTCCATCAGCTTCAGCAGCGCATCGCGCGCGGCCTGCATCTGAGAGTTGCGGTCGCCCTTGCGAGCGTCGACCACGCCCTTGAGCACCTTCAGCGTGGCGTCGTCACCGGCAGCCAGCACATCCAGATGCGCCTTCAGCGTGGCCTGGCCGGCCGCGATGTCGTCCTTGCTCTCGTTGCCGGTCGCCGGATCGAAGCGCGCTTCGAACAGTTCCACCAACAGGCGTGCCAGCAGCGGATAGCGGGTGAACGTGCCTTCCACGTAGGCCTGCGAGAACGGCACGCCGGTCTGCAGCAGGTACTTGCAGTAACCGCGCAGCATGGCGACCTGGCGCCAATGCAGGCCGGCGGCCAGTACCAGGCGGTTGAAGCCGTCGTTCTCGGCGTCACCGTGCCACACGCGGGCAAAGGTCTGGCCGAAGGCTTCGTCGACACTGGCGGCATCGATGGCACCGGCCACCGACTCCACTTCGAAGTCCTGCACGTACACCGGCGCGTCGTCCACGGAGAGCCGGTACGGGCGCTCGGAGATGACCCGCAGGCCCATGTTTTCCATCATCGGCAGCGCATCGGACAACGGGATGTCGTCCAGCTGGCGGTACAGCTTCAGGCGCAGGCCGTCACCGCTCTCGCGCGGTACCGTCTGCAGGCTCAGGCGCAGATCGTCCGGACCGGTCAGCGCGTCAAGCTGGCTGACATCGCTGGCGGCCACGGCGGTGCTGTTGTCTTCGATGTAACCGGCCGGCAATGCCTTGCCGATGCGGGCCGCGATACGCAGGCCTTCGGTCTCACCGTGACGGGTGACCAGCGCTTCGCGCAGGTCGTCCTGCCAGTTGCGCAGCAGGTGGGCCAGGTTCTGTTCCAGCGCGTTGGTGTCCACGTCGACCACCGGGCCGGCCTTCGGCCGCACGATCAGGTGCACCTGGGCCAGCGGCGAATCGCCGAGCACCACCGAACTGTCCACGTGCTCACCCTGCAGGGCGTCGCGCAGCATGGCTTCGATCCGCAGGCGCACATCGGTGTTGAAACGTTCGCGCGGCAGGAACGCCAGCGCGGAGATGAAGCGGGAATACTTGTCACGGCGCAGGAACAGGCGGCTGCGCACGCGCTCCTGCAGGCCCAGCACGCCCATGGCGGTGCGGAACAGTTCGTCTTCGCTGGACTGGAACAGCTCTTCGCGCGGCAGGGTTTCCAGGATGTGGCGCAGTGCCTTGCCGCTATGGCTGGACAACGACAGACCCGAACGCTCCATCACGTGCTCGTAGCGCTGGCGCACGAGCGGAATTTCCCACGGACGGCGGTTGTAGGCACTGGAGGTGAACAGGCCCAGGAAGCGCTGCTCGCCGATGATGCGGCCCTTGGCGTCGAACTCCAGCACGCCGATGTAATCCATGTAACCGGCACGATGCACGCGCGAGCGGGCATTGGTCTTGGTCAGGATCAACGCATCCTTCAGTCCGGTGGTGGTGTTCAGACCTTGGGCGGCCAGCGTCTTGACCGGACGTGCGGCAGACTTGTCACGGCCGCGCATCAGGCCCAGGCCGGTATCGTTGAGCGGCGCCAGCACGTCTTCCTTGCCTTCCTTCTGCACGCGGTACTCGCGGTAGCCGAAGAACGTGAAGTGGTTGTCGGCCGCCCAGCGCAGGAACTCCTGCGCCTCGCGACGCGAGGCATCGTCGACCGGCAGCTGGCGGCTGCCCAGGTCTTCGGCCACGGCCAGCGCCTTGTCACGCATCGGCTGCCAATCGCGCACGATCGAGCGCACTTCTTCCAGCGACTTGCCGATGCTCTGCTCGATGTCGGCCATCGCCTCGGGCGACTGACGGTCCATCTCCAGCAACATCACCGACTCGACGTCACCCTCCCCGACCGTGGACAGCTTGCCGGCCTTGTCGCGCCCGAAGCGGATCACCGGGTGACCCAGCACGTGCACGCCGATGCCCTGTTCGGCCAGCGCCATGGTCACGGTGTCGACCAGGAACGGCATGTCGTCATTGACGATCTGCAGCACCGTATGCGGCGATTCCCACCCGTTGGCCTTGGCCGTCGGATTGAACACGCGCACATTGGCCTTGCCGACCTTGCGGTTGCGGGCGAACTCCAGCGTATCGGCGGCCAGCGCAGCCCATTCTTCAGCGCTGTGATGCGGGAACTCGTCCGCCTCCATACGCTTGTAGAAATCGGCGGCGAAAGCCACGGCCTCGGCCTGCCCCGCCGCGGGGTATCGCTTGCGCAAGGCCGTGTACACCGGTTCCAGCGAGAAACCAGTTGCCGGGACAAGCTGGGTTTCCGCCGTAGCGGGCTTGGTTTTCACGGTTTTGACTGCAGACTTTTGCGATTTCATGGCAGAGCGAGTCGTGTTGCCCAGTTGGGAAAATGAAAGTGTAGCCCTGTTGCACGAAAAGGCCTTGCTGCAGGACGGAATATGAATCTGCGGGTTGGGTGCGGTTTACATGCGATTGCCGACACCCGCCCCCATGCGCCGACGTACGGCTGTCGCGATCGGCAAGCGCTGCCGACAGGATCGGCAAAGCGTGTGACAGCAAGGCGGCGTTTGGCTGCAAAACGATTCCACAATTCTGAACTGGACGGTATAGTCCACTCCGTGAACCCCTCTTCCCTCCCCGCTTCCGACACGGACGCGCGCGACCTGCGTGTGTTTGACGCGGTGCGCGAACTGTTGGCGCGACACGGGATGCAGATGAGCATGGAGGCGGTCGCCCAGCATGCCGGCTGCTCCAAGCAGACCCTGTATTCGCGCTATGGCAGCAAGCAGGAGCTGATGCGCCGGGTGGTGGAACGCCACGTCTGCCGTGCCACCGCCGGCCTGCGCAGCCTGCGCGGCGACGATCTGCACGGCAGCCTGCTGCAGTTCGCCACCGACTATCTGGACCATTTCAACCAGCCGCACGTGGCGCAGGCCTGCCGGCTGATCGCGGCCGATGCCGCACAGTTCCCTGATGAGGCGCGCAACCTCTACCGTGACGGCACCGGCACGCTGACGCTTCACCTTGCTGAATGGATAGCTGACGCCATTGCGCGTGGCCACCTGAGGCATGACGACCCGCACTTCATGGCCGAGCTGCTGATCAGCATGATCGGCGGGCAGGATTTCGACCGGCAACGCTTCTTCATTACCCACCGCGACGACGCCCTGGCGCGTCGGCGCTGGGCAGAATTCTCTGTCGACAGCTTCCTGCGCGCGTTCGCGCCCGGCGCATCGACCCAACCGTCTTCAAACCAACACCGGAGTTTCTCCTGATGATCGCCCCACTCCGCACCCTCGCTTTGACGTGCGCTGTCGCCGTTGCGCTGGCTGCCTGCAAGAAAGAAGAGCAGCAAGCACCGCCGCCGCCGGAAGTGGGCGTGATCGATGCCAAGCCGCAGACCCTGCCGCTGCAGCGCGAGCTGGTCGGCCGCCTGTCGCCGTACCGCAGCTCGGATGTGCGTGCCCGCGTCCCGGGCGTGCTGCTCAAGCGCGTTTACCAGGAAGGCAGCGAGGTCAAGCAGGGCCAGACGCTGTTCCTGATCGACCCGGCACCGCTGCGCGCCGAGCTCAATGCCACCGAAGCCCAGCTGGCCTCGGCCCGTGCCACGTACGCCAATGCCAAGGTGGCCGCTGATCGCGCGCGCTCGCTGGCCCCGCAGAAGTATGTGTCCAAGGCAGACCTGGACAACGCCGAGTCGGCCGAGCGCACCGCGCAGGCGGCGGTGAAGCAGTCCGAAGCCGCTGTGAGCAGCTCGCGGATCAGCCTGGGCTATGCCGAAGTCAAGGCGCCCATCAGCGGCGTGGCCGGCAAGCAGCAGGTGACCGAGGGCGCGCTGGTCGGCCAGGGTGATGTGACCCTGCTGACCACCGTGGACCAGCTTGATCCGCTGTACGTGAACTTCTCGCTGAGCGTGGACGAGCTGTCGCAGCTGCGTGCCGCGCAGGCCAAGGGCGCGCTCGCGCTGAGCGGCGATGGCAAGGCCACCGTGCAGGTCAAGCTGTCCGATGGCACCACCTACGGTGAAAACGGCACGCTGGACTTCTCGTCCACCACCGTCGACCCGGCCACCGGCGCCGTGTCGCTGCGTGCGGTGCTGCCCAATCCGCAGCGCATTCTGCTGCCCGGCGCCTTCGTCAGCTTCCAGGCCACCCTGGGCGAGCGCAACAACGCGTACCTGGTGCCGCAGCCGGCGCTGCTGCGCGACGCCACCGGCGGCTACCTGATGGTGGTCGGTGCCGATGGCAAGGTCGTCCGCCGCAACGTCAAGACCGAAGGTGCGCAGGGCGGCAACTGGCTGGTCACCGCCGGCCTGGAGCCGGGCGACAAGGTCGTGGTGGCCGGTACCCAGAAGGTCAAGGAAGGCGCACCGGCCACGGCCAAGCCGTGGACCCCCGAGCAGGCGGCCGCCCAGGGCGGCGCAGCGGGCGGCAAGCCGACCGGCGGCGCACCCGCCGCGCAGGGCGATGCTGCCGCAGCACCTGACGCCGCACCGCAGGCACCGCAGGCTCCGGCACCCGCCGACCAGGCGGCGCCGGCATCCGATTCGACCAAGCAGTAACGGGAATCATCCGTCATGCCTAAATTTTTCATCGAACATCCGGTCTTTGCCTGGGTGGTAGCGATCCTTATCTCGCTCAGCGGCGTGATCGCGATCCTCAACCTGGGTGTGGAGTCCTACCCCACCATTGCCCCGCCGCAGGTCACCGTGTCGGCTACCTACCCCGGTGCCAGTGCGGACACCACGGAAAAGTCGGTCACCCAGGTGATCGAGCAGCAGATGACCGGTATCGATCATCTGCTGTACTTCAGCTCCTCGTCGTCGTCCAATGGCCGGGCCACGATCACGGTCACCTTTGAGACCGGCACCGATCCCGATATCGCCCAGGTACAGGTGCAGAACAAGGTGTCGCTGGCCACGCCGCGCCTGCCCACCGAAGTGACCCAGCAGGGTGTGGTGGTGGCCAAGGCCAACGCCGGCTTCCTGATGGTGGTGGCACTGCGCTCGGATTCGGGAAGCGTCAGCCGCGATGCGCTCAACGACATCGTGGCCTCGCGCGTGCTCGAGCAGATTTCGCGTATCCCCGGCGTCGGCAGCACCCAGCAGTTCGGCGGCGAGTACGCCATGAACATCTGGCTCAACCCCGAACGCATGCAGGGTTACGGTCTGTCGGCCAGCCAGGTGCTGGCGGCCGTGCGCGAGCAGAACGTACAGTTCGCAGCGGGTTCACTGGGCTCGGATCCGGCGCCCGCCGGCCAGCACTTCACCGCCACGGTATCGGCCGAAGGCCGTTTCAGCACCCCGGAAGAGTTCGAGAACATCATCCTGCGCGCCAATCCGGATGGCTCGCGCGTGCTGCTCAAGGACATTGCCCGCATTGGTTTCGGTGCCGGCAACTACGGCTTTGATACCCAGTACAACGGCAAGCCCACCGGCGCCTTCGCGATCCAGCTGCTGCCCGGCGCGAACGCGCTGAACGTGGCCGACGCGGTGCGCGCGAAAATGGAAGAGCTGCAGCCCAGCTTCCCGGCAGGCGTCAGTTGGTTCTCGCCGTATGACAGCACCACCTTCGTCAAGATCTCGATCGAGGAAGTCATCAAGACCCTGATCGAGGCCATGGTGCTGGTGTTCCTGGTGATGTTGATCTTCCTGCAGAACCTCCGCGCCACGCTGATCCCCACGCTGGTGATTCCGGTCGCGCTGCTGGGTACGTTCCTGGGCATGTGGATGATCGGCTTCACGATCAACCAGCTGACCCTGTTCGCGCTGGTGCTGGCGATCGGCATCGTGGTCGATGATGCGATCGTGGTGATCGAGAACGTCGAACGCATCATGACCGAGGAAAAACTGCCGCCCAAGCAGGCAACGCAGAAGGCGATGACCCAGATCACCGGCGCGGTGGTGGCGATCACCGTCGTGCTGGCGGCGGTGTTCATTCCCTCCGCCCTGCAGGGCGGTGCGGCCGGTGAGATCTACAAGCAGTTCGCACTGACCATCGCCATCTCGATGGGGTTCTCCGCGTTCCTGGCGCTGGGCTTCACCCCCGCACTGTGTGCCACGTTCCTGAAGCCGACGCACAACGACCACCCGAACATCGTCTACCGCACGTTCAACAAGTACTACGACAAGATCAGTGGCACCTACGTGGGCCACATCACCTCGGCGGTGAAGCATGCGCCGCGCTGGATGATCCTGTTCGTGGTGCTGGGTGCGCTGTGTGCCTTCATGTTCACCCGCATCCCGGGAAGCTTCCTGCCCGAAGAAGACCAGGGCTACGCGCTGGCGATCGT
Organism: Stenotrophomonas sp. 169; assembly: GCF_014621775.1. Classification (NCBI taxonomy): domain Bacteria; kingdom Pseudomonadati; phylum Pseudomonadota; class Gammaproteobacteria; order Lysobacterales; family Lysobacteraceae; genus Stenotrophomonas; species Stenotrophomonas sp. 169. The sequence continues at coordinate 1,752,235 of NZ_CP061204.1, read as the reverse complement.
GCAGCTGCCGCCGGGGTCGAGCAAGAGCCAGACCAACGAAGTATTCACGCAGATGCGCGGCATCCTGGAAAAGCAGGAAGGCTTCGAAGGCCTGCTGCAGATTGCCGGCTTCAGCTTCGTCGGTTCCGGCGAGAACGTGGGCATGGGCTTCATCCGCCTCAAGCCTTGGGCCGACCGCGACGTCACCGTGCCCGAGCTGATCAAGAACATGAACGGCGCGTTCTACGGCATCAAGGAAGCGCAGATCTTCGTGGTCAACCTGCCTACCGTGCAGGGACTGGGCCAGTTCGGCGGCTTTGACATGTGGCTGCAGGATCGTGCCGGTGCGGGCTTCGACCAGCTGACCAGCGCGCGCAACACCCTGCTGGGTGCGGCGGCGCAGAAGAGCGACCTGCTGACCGGCGTGCGTCCCAACGGACTGGAAAACGCCCCGCAGCTGGCCCTGCATGTCGACCGTGTGCAGGCGCAGGCGATGGGCATGTCGGTGACTGATGTCTACAGCACCATCCAGCTGATGCTGGCCCCGGTGTATGTCAACGACTTCTTCAGCGAAGGCCGCATCAAGCGCGTGACCATGCAGGCCGACGCGCCGTTCCGCACCGGTGAGGAATCGCTGAAGAGCTTCTACAGTCCTTCGTCGCTGACCCAGAATGCCGATGGCACCAACGCAATGATCCCGCTGAACACCGTGGTGCGCTCGGAGTGGGTGTCCGCTCCGCCCTCGCTCAGCCGCTACAACGGCTACTCGGCGTTCAACATCGTCGGCTCGCAGGCTCCGGGGCGCAGCTCCGGCGAAGCCATGACCGCCATGGAAGAGATCGTCCGCGATGAGCTGCCGCCGGGCTTCGGCTTCGACTGGTCCGGCATGTCCTACCAGGAAATCCTCGCCGGCAACGCTGCCACGCTGCTGATGGTGTTGTCCATCGTGGTGGTGTTCCTGTGCCTGGCCGCCCTGTATGAAAGCTGGTCCATCCCGGTGGCGGTGCTGCTGGTGGTGCCGCTGGGCGTGTTGGGTGCGCTGGTGTTCTCGATGGCGCGTGGCCTGCCCAACGATCTGTTCTTCAAGATCGGCCTGATCACCGTGATCGGCCTGGCGGCGAAGAACGCGATCCTGATCGTGGAGTTCGCGGTGGAACAGCGTGCGGCCGGCAAGACGCTGCGCGATGCCACCATCGAGGCGGCACGCCTGCGCTTCCGCCCGATCCTGATGACCTCCTTCGCCTTCATCATGGGCGTCATCCCGATGGCGATCAGCACCGGTGCCGGCGCCAACTCGCGTCACGCCATTGGTACGGGCGTGATCGGCGGCATGGTGTTCGCCACGTTCCTGGGCCTGCTGATGATTCCGGTGTTCTTCGTCGTGGTCCGCCGCATGCTGGGTGACAAGATCGACGAGCCGTCCAAGGAGTTCCTGCAGAGCCAGAGCGAGGCCAATGGCCCGCACCGCCCGGATCGTTGATCCGCTGCGGTTGAAATGAAAAGGCCCCGGAGCGATCCGGGGCCTTTTTCATTTTCGGGGGACGCTGACTCAGCGAACGGCCGCAACTACCGCACAGACGACCACGATGGCCAACGAAGGCCACTGCATGGGCAGGTAGAAGAAATGATGCTTCGCCGGCTCGCCGTCTGCCCGCACGCCACGATTGAGCACGAAGCCCAGCAGCGTATTGATCGCCGCACCGATGCCGCAGCCCAGCAGGAATTGCGGCAACGTCATGTTGCCCTTGGCCACGGTCGGATCCTGTTGCAGCCACATCAGCAGCAACACAGCCACGATGGGAGTGAGCAGGGTGAAGAACCCTGCGCCGCGGTAAATGATCATGCCCGTACCTGCTTTGAAAGGACGGGCATTCTAGGTGATCAGCGACACGAAGCGGGTCATGGACCCGCTTCAGCGCGCACGCCACTGGGTCAGCGCAGGCCCGTTTCGTTGCGGGCGATCACCAGCCGCTGGATCTCCGAAGTGCCTTCGTAGATCTCGGTGATCTTGGCATCACGGAAGTAACGCTCCAGCGGCATTTCCTTGGAGTACCCCATGCCGCCATGGATCTGCACGGCCTGGTGGGTGATCCACATCGCAGCTTCCGATGCAGTCAGCTTGGCGATGGCCGCTTCGTTGCTGAAGCGCTTGCCCTCGCCCTTCACCCACGCCGCGCGCAGGGTCAGCAGCAGGGACGCGTCCAGCTTGCACTTCATGTCCGCGATCTTGGACTGGGTCATCTGGAAGGTGCCGATCGGCGCGCCAAAGGCCTTTCGCTCCTTCACGTATTCCAGCGTGGCTTCGTACGCCGCACGCGCGATGCCGATGGCCTGCGACGCAATACCGATACGGCCCGCGTCCAGTACGCCCATCGCGATCTTGAAGCCCTCGCCTTCCTGGCCGAGCACGTCGCCTGCCTGCGCAACGTAGTCATCGAACTCGATTTCGCAGGTGGCCGACGCGCGGATGCCCAGCTTCGGCTCGGTCTTGCCGCGGCCGAAGCCGGCGTTGTCGGTGTCGATCAGGAAGGCCGTAATGCCCTTGGCACCTTTGTCCGGGTCGGTCATCGCGAAGAGCACGATGTACTTTGCCACCGGACCGGACGTGATCCAGCTCTTCTTGCCGTTGATCACATACGTGCCGTCAGCCTGCTTCACCGCGCGGCAGCGCATGGCGGTGGCGTCCGAGCCCGACTGCGGCTCGGTCAGCGCGAACGCCCCGATGGCCGTACCTTCGGCGATGGCGCGCACGTACTTCTGCTTCTGCGCTTCGGTGCCGTAGGTCAGGATGCCGTTGCAGAACAACGAATTGTTGACCGACATGATGGTCGAATGAGCGGCATCACCCGCGGCGATTTCCACCATCGCCAGCACATAGGCGATCGGGTCCATGCCCGCGCCGCCGTACTCCGTTGGCACCTCGATCCCCATCAGCCCGTTCTCACCGAGCAGCTGGATATTGGCCAGCGGGAACTCGCCGGTCTGGTCATGGTGTTCGGCGCTGGGGCCGATCTTTTCCTGCGCAATGCGGCGCGCAACGTCCTGCAGCATCAACTGCTCTTCGGTAAAGCTGAAATCCACAACAACCCCTCCCGGGTAACGAATACGGGATTGTACTGGGGGCGCCGTGATTGCAGCTGACTGCGCGGCGACAACCCCGTCCGGTAGCGCCGAGCCGCGCTCGGCGGGATCAATCCGCCAACGGCCCGCTGCGCTCGCCGACCATGGGTCGGCGCTACCGATCCCGGATGCTGGTGGAATCCGTCCGGTCACTGCCTGCCTGCCACCTCGGTAGCGCCGAGCCACGCTCGGCGGAATCCCTCCGCCAACAGCCCGCTGCGCTCGCCGACCATGGGTCGGCGCTACCGATCCCGGATGCTGCGGTAGCGCCGAGCCGCGCTCGGCGGAATCCCTCCGCCAACGGCCCGCTGCGCTCGCCGACCATGGGTCGGCGCTACCGATCCCGGACGCTCTGGTAGCGCCGAGCCGCGCTCGGCGGAATCTCTCCGCCCACAGCCCGCTGCGCTCGCCGACCATGGGTCGGCGCTACCGATCCCGGATGCGCTGGCGCAATTCTTTCGGATACGGCGCTACCGCGCTCGCCGACCGATCCTGGCACCTCGGTAGCGCCGAGCCACGCTCGGCGGAATCTATCAGCCCACAGCCCGCTGCGCTCGCCGACCATGGGTCGGCGCTACCGACCCCGGACGCTGCGGTAGCGCCGAGCCGCGCTCGGCGGAATCTTCCTGCCCACGGCCCGCTGCGCTCGCCGACCGTGGGTCGGCGCTACCGACCCCGGACGCTGCGGTAGCGCCGAGCCACGCTCGGCGGAATCCCTCCGCTCACGGCCCGCTGCGCTCGCCGACCATGGGTCGGCGCTACCTGCGCTGCGCTTTTCACGGATGCAGGGGCCAGCGGCACCAGGCGTAGGGGTAGTCGTCGAGGTTCTCGGATAACCCGGCGCGCACAGGATTGGCCACGATGTAGAGGGCCTGCGTACGCAATGACTCTTCCGATCGCAAGGCGTGATCGAAGTAGCTGGGCTGCCATAGCCGCGCTCCGGATCCAGACGTCCTGCCGATCAACCGGCTGCTTCGGGATTTGAATCGCTGCATGCAGGCGCCCAAGGTGCCTTGACGCAATTGCAGCAGCCAATGCACATGGTCGGGCATGACGACCCAGGCGAACGAGCGGCTGATCGCTGCCCGCTCTACGTCACGCAGCGATTCGATAATGATCTGAGCGTTGCAAGGGAACTCGAAGACCGGGCGGCGGCAGTGGGTGACTGTGGTCAAAACGTAATACCCACCGGGGATGGACGCACGACCGCGCTGGAGATGACGGCTGGACATGGGTCCAGTATCCGGGGATGCACCACACGTCACGATCAGGGAACGCGATTTGCAGGCGTGGGAAATGCTCCCGGTGGCGCCGAGCCGCGCTCGGCGGATCCCTCCGCCCACGGCCCGCTGCGCTCGCCGACCGTGGGTCGGCGCTACCGGTCCCGGACGCTCTGGTAGCGCCGAGCCGCGCTCGGCGGAATCTCTCCGCCTACGGCCCGCTGCGCTCGCCGACCGTGGGTCAGCGCTACCGGTCCCGGACGCTCTGGTAGCGCCGAGCCACGCTCGGCGGGATCAATCCGCCAACGGCCCGCTGCGCTCGCCGACCATGGGTCGGCGCTACCGGTCCCCGACGCTTCCCCGACGCTGGGTTTCACTGAACACCCGTTTCGTTACCGCCTTGACCACGAGACGGTTGGCGGTGAAAATATCTCTCTATCGCGATAGGTGGATATTTATGGATCTCGAGGATTGGTCGGTTCGGCTGAAGGTGTTTGCCGACGCCACCCGGGTGCGGCTGCTGGCGCTGCTGGAGCAGGAAGAACTGACGGTGGCCGAGCTCTCGGCAATCACCCGTCTGGCGCAGCCGCGGGTGTCGACCCATCTGGCCCGGCTCAAGGAAGCCGGCCTGGTGCGCGACCGCCGTGCAGGCGTTTCGGCGTACTACCGCTTCGATGACGCGCAGCTGGATCCTGCGCAGCGCGCATTGTGGCATGCCTTGAGCACTGGCAGCGATGACCCGCTGCTGCGCCAGGACGCCGAGCGCGTGGCCTCGGTGCTGGCCAGCCGTGCGGCTGACCAGAACTGGGCGGACAGCGTCGCCGGCGACATGGAACGCCACTACTCCCCCGGCCGGACCTGGGAAGCACTGGCGCGCACCGCGCTGCCACTGCTGGAAACCGGAGATGTGCTCGACATCGCCTCGGGCGATGGCGTGCTGGCCGAGTTGGTGGCCCCCCATGCCAGCCGCTATGTCTGCATCGATACCAGCGCGCGCGTGGTCGCCGCTGCGAGCGAGCGCCTGCGCCGTCTGCCGAATGTGGAAGTGCGCGAGGGTGATATGCATGCCCTGCCCTTCAAGGACCGCAGCTTCGACCTGGTCGTGCTGATGCACGCGCTTACCTATGCAGCCAAACCGGCGCAGGCCGTCACCGAGGCAGCGCGCGTCCTGCGTCCCGGCGGTCGCCTGCTGCTGTGCAGCCTGGCCCGCCATGAACACAAGGCGGCGGTTGACGCGTATGGCCACGTGAATCTTGGCTTCAGCGACAAAGAACTGAAGAAGTTCGTCGACAAGGCCGGCCTGCAGGTATCCAGCCTGGAAACGGTGACACGTGAAAAACGGCCACCCCATTTCGAAGTCATTTCGCTGATTGCCAACAAACCCTGAGGTTGCCGTGCCCGCCCTACCCTGGTTGCATCCCGAACGTGCCACGTCCCTGCTTGCCGCACTCGGCGAGCGCATCCTGATCATCGACGGTGCAATGGGCACGATGATCCAGCGCCACGGCCTGCAGGAAGCGGACTACCGCGGTGAGCGCTTCAGCGACGGGAGCGACACGCACGCGGACCATCACGTGCACGGTGCCGGTTGCGATCATGGGCCGGTGGAGGAGCAGGATCTGAAGGGCAACAACGATCTGCTGCTGCTGACGCGGCCGGAGATCATCGCCGGCATCCACACCGAGTATCTGCAGGCGGGCGCGGACCTGGTGGAAACCAACACGTTCAATGCAACGTCGGTCAGCCAGGCGGACTACCACCTTGAGCATCTGGTTTACGAGTTGAACAAGGCAGGCGCAGCTGTTGCCCGTGCCTGCTGCGATGCGATGACGGTGACCACGCCGGACAAGCCACGTTTCGTCATAGGCGTGCTCGGACCGACCAGCCGGACGGCCTCCATCAGCCCGGATGTCAACGATCCCGGCTTCCGCAACACCAGCTTCGACGAACTGCGCGGCACCTACCGCGAGGCCATTGAAGGGCTGATCGATGGCGGCGCGGACACCATCATGGTCGAGACCATCTTCGACACGCTCAACGCCAAGGCCGCTTTGTTCGCGGTGGAAGAAGTCTTCGATGCACGCGGCGGCCGCTTGCCGGTGATGATCTCCGGCACGATCACCGATGCGTCCGGACGCACCCTGTCCGGGCAGACGGCAGAGGCGTTCCATGCTTCGTTGGCGCATGCCCGCCCGCTCTCCATCGGCCTGAACTGTGCGCTCGGCGCGGACGCGATGCGTCCGCACGTGGAGACCTTGTCCCAGGTAGCGGACTGCTTCGTCAGCGCTCATCCGAACGCCGGCCTGCCCAACGCCTTTGGCGAGTACGACGAGACGCCGGAGGAAATGGCGGCGACGCTGCGTGGATTCGCCACCGACGGCCTGCTGAACCTGGTAGGCGGCTGCTGTGGCAGCACGCCCGCGCATATCCGCGCCATCGCCGACGCCGTGTCCGGGCTGCCACCGCGCGCCCTGCCGCGCGAGCGGGAGCAGGCGGCATGAGCACCCACGGCCCGTACACCCGCCTGTCCGGCCTGGAGCCGCTGGTCATTACCCCGGACCTGCTGTTCGTCAACATCGGCGAGCGCACCAACGTGACCGGCAGCGCGCAGTTCCGCAAGCTGATCAAGGAAGAGCGCTACGAGGAAGCCGTGGACGTGGCACGCCAGCAAGTGGCCAGCGGCGCGCAGATCCTCGACGTCAACATGGATGAAGGGTTGATCGATTCGGAAGCCGCGATGACGCGCTATCTGAACCTGATCATGTCCGAACCGGATATCGCGCGCATCCCGGTGATGGTCGATTCGTCCAAGTGGAGCGTGATCGAGGCCGGCCTGAAGTGCCTGCAGGGCAAGAGCGTGGTCAACTCGATTTCGCTGAAGGAAGGCGAGGCGCAGTTCATCGAGCACGCACGCAAGGTGCTGCGCTATGGCGCCGCGGCCGTGGTGATGGCCTTCGACGAGGAAGGCCAAGCCGATACCTGTGCACGCAAGGTGGAAATCTGCACGCGCGCCTACCGCATCCTCGTCGATGAGGTCGGCTTCCCGCCGCAGGACATCATCTTCGACCCCAATATTTTCGCCGTAGCGACCGGCATCGAAGAACACGACAACTACGCCGTCGACTTCATCGAAGCCACCCGCATCATCAGGCGCACCTTGCCGCACTGCCATGTCTCCGGCGGCGTATCGAACGTGTCGTTCTCGTTCCGCGGCAACGAAACCGTGCGCCAGGCGATCCATTCGGTGTTTCTGTACCACGCCATCGGCGCGGGCATGGACATGGGCATCGTCAACGCCGGTGCCATGCCGATCTACGACGATCTGGATCCCGAACTGCGCGAGCGCGTCGAGGATGTGGTCCTCAACCGCCGTCCCGATGGCACCGAGCGGCTGCTGGAGACCGCCGAGCGCTACAAGGGAAAGAAGGGAGCGGCGCGCGTAGAAGATCTTGCGTGGCGCGACAAGCCGGTCACCGAGCGTCTTGCACATGCACTGGTGCACGGCCTGGATGCCTTCGTAGAGCTGGATACCGAGGAAGCGCGACAGGCCTCGACGCGGCCGCTCGATGTGATCGAGGGGCCGCTGATGAACGGCATGAACGTGGTCGGCGATCTGTTCGGCGCCGGCAAGATGTTCCTGCCCCAGGTCGTGAAATCAGCGCGGGTGATGAAGAAAGCCGTGGCCTACCTGCTGCCCTACATCGAGGCAGAGAAGGCGCGCAGCGGCGACACCGCACGCAGCAACGGCAAGATCATCATGGCCACCGTCAAGGGCGACGTGCACGACATCGGCAAGAACATCGTCGGCGTGGTCCTGGCCTGCAACAACTTCGAGGTGATCGATCTGGGGGTGATGGTGCCCGCGCAGAAAATCCTGGATGCCGCGCGCGCCGAGAACGCCGACATCATCGGGTTGTCCGGCCTGATCACCCCGTCACTGGAGGAGATGAGCCATGTCGCCCGTGAGATGGAGCGCCAAGGCTTCGACCTGCCTTTGATGATCGGCGGCGCGACGACGTCGCGCGCGCACACCGCACTGAAGATCGATCCGCATTACAAAGCGCCCACGGTGTGGGTGAAAGATGCGTCGCGTGCGGTCGGCGTGGCGCAGTCCCTGATTTCGCGCGATCTGCGTGCGGATTTCGTGGCCGCCAACGAAGCGGATTATGCGGAGATCCGCAAGCGCCATCGCAACCGCGGCGATGCAAAACGACTGGTGAGCCTGACCCATGCGCGGGGGCAGCGCTTTGACGGCGGCTGGACGGATTACACGCCGCCGGCACCGAAGCAGCCCGGCCTGCACGTGTTCGACGACTACCCCCTGGCCGAACTGGTCGACTATATCGACTGGACGCCGTTCTTCCAGGCATGGGAGCTGGCCGGCAAGTATCCCGCGATCCTGACCGATGACATCGTGGGCAGCCAGGCGAGCGAACTGTACCGCGATGCGCGCGAGATGCTGGCGCGGATCGTCGATGAGAAGTGGCTGCAGGCCCGGGCGGTGTTCGGTCTGTGGCCGGCCAACAGCGTCGGTGACGATGTCCGCGTGCAGCACCCCGACGGTGAAGCCACGCTGCATTTCCTGCGTCAGCAGGTAGACAAGCCCGCCGAACGGCCGGACTTCTGCCTGGCGGATTTCATCGCCCCGGCCGACAGTGGTCGGCAGGACTGGATCGGTGCGTTTGCGGTCACCGCCGGCATCGGTATCGACGCGCATGTGGCGCGCTTTGAAGCGGCGCACGATGACTACAATTCGATCCTGCTGAAGGCGCTGGCAGATCGATTCGCCGAAGCCTTGGCCGAGCGGCTGCACCAGCGCGTGCGCAAGGAATTCTGGGGACATGCCAGCGCGGAAACGCTGGACAACGAGGCGTTGATCGCCGAGAAATACAGCGGGATACGGCCCGCACCGGGTTATCCCGCGTGTCCGGAGCACAGTGAAAAAGACACCCTGTTCCGGTTGCTGGATGCGCCGGGAAATGCAGGCATGCAGTTGACTGAAAGTTTCGCGATGCTGCCGACGGCGGCGGTATCCGGGTACTACTTCAGTCATCCTGGCAGCCAGTATTTCGTTGTCGGGCGCGTGAGCCGTGAGCAGGTCACCGATTACGCCAAGCGCAAGGGCGTGGATCGCATCCAGGTTGAACGCTGGTTGGCCTCGAACCTGGATTACGATCCGGAGTAAGGCCGGGTCTTGAACGTGGCACCCTTGTCGGTAGCGCCGAGCCGTGCTCGGCGGACGCGTTCCGCGTAGCGCCCGCTGCGCTCGCCGACCATGGGTCGGCGCTACCCTTGGATGTGTCGCGCGGTACATGGATGTGTTGCGCGGCGTCGGGGATGTGTCGCGCGGTAGCGGGGATGTGTTGCGCGGTAGCGGGCGTTGGTGCCGTCACGGTGTGCGGGTTAGGCTCGGGGTACGTCTTGAAAAAGGAATCGCCGATGCGCCTCAATCGCCTGTGGTCTGTGCTGCTTGCCGCGATCGCCCTGCCCGCTGCCGCCGAGCCGGTGTTGCTGGAGCATGCCCGCGTCTTCGATGGCACGCGCGATCTCGGTGTGACGCCGGTGCTCATTGATGGAACGCGCATCGTGCATGTCGGCGCGCCGCTGCCTGCGGCGGCAACCGGTGCCCGCCGCGTTGATTACAGCGGCAAGACCCTGCTGCCGGGACTGGTCAGCGACCATGCGCATGTCGGCAATACCGAAGGCCTGCAGCACGGCGATCGCTACTACACGCGCGACAACGTGGTGCGTGACCTGCGCCAGTTCCAGCGCTTCGGCATCACCACCGTCACTGCGCTGGGCATGAACGGCCACGAATTTTCCGCCATCCGCACCGAGGTCAATGCCGATCCGACGCTCGGCGCGCAGTTGTACGGCGCAGGTGGGGGCATTGGCGCGGTGGACGGTGCACCGCCTGCGGCGGCGATGGGCCTGCAGCGTGATGCGGTGGCCCGCCCGCGCAATGCCGAGGAAGCCCGTGCCGCCGTTGCCACCCAACAGGCCGACGGGGTGGACCTGATCAAGCTGTGGGTGGACAACCTCGGCGGTAAGGTGCCGATGATGCCGCCGGAGATCTATCGCGCCGCCATTGCCGAAGCGCACGCCCGCGACCTGAAGGTCGCCGCGCATATCCACGATCTGGACCAGGCCCGTGACCTGATCGATGCCAAGGTCGACATCATCGCCCATGGCATCCGCGACCGCGCGATCGACCCGATGCTGGTGCGCAAAATGCGCGAGCAAGGCACCGGCTACATCGCCACCGTCAACATCGACGAGGCCAATTACTGGTATGCGGAAAACCCGCAGCAACTGCAGACAGCGTTCCTGCGTGCCGCCCTGCCGGCCGAGGTGCTTGCCCGTTGGCAGCAGCCGCAGTGGCAGAGCGAACAGTTGGCAGGCGCGAACATCGCCGGCGCACGCAAGGCGGTGGAGATGAGCCTGGAAAACCTGCGCCGGCTACATGCCGGCGGGGTCAAACTGGGCTTCGGTACGGATTCTGGCGCAATGCCGCAGCGGGTGATCGGCTTTGCCGAGCATCGTGAGCTGAAGCTGCTGACCGAAGCCGGCTTGACCCCAGCGCGTGCGCTGCAGGTCGCCACCGCCGATGCAGCGGATCTGCTGGGGCTTGCCGATCGCGGCAGGATTGCTGCAGGCAAGCGCGCGGATCTGCTGGTGCTCGATGCGGATCCGCTGGCGGATATCGACAATACGCGGCAGATCCGCGCGGTGTGGCAGGCCGGTCGGGAAGTGAGCGGCCCGATCATCGAGTGATGCAAGAGGTGCGGGAAGATTGTCGCAGTAACGCCGAGCGCTGCTCGGCGGTTGGATTCCTGCGAAAGGCCCGCTGCGCTCGCCGACCATGGGTCGGCGATACCGCAACCGCTACTACCAGACCAGGTCGTCAGGCACTTGGTACTGCGGGTCCGCATAGGGATCGTCTTCGGCAGGCGCGTTCGGATCGACCTTCAGCGCGACGGCCTGGGCGAAGATCGCCTCGGTCTGCAGCACCAGTTCGGCGGTGACCAGGATGTAACGCCCCGCCACCTGCACGACGCCCAGTTCACCGGCGTTGAGGGCCTTCAACTGATCGGCGGTGACGTAGATGCGCTTGATCTTGCCGCCATACGGGAAGTGCCGTGCGATGTCGGCTTCTTCGGCATTGAGCGACTTGTCCTTCAGCAGCTCTTCCAGCTTCGCCTTCGCCTCGCGGCGCACGCGTGCTTCTTCCTGCTTCAGGCGCTCGCCTTCGATGCGCTCTTCCTTCTCGCGTTGCGCACGGATGGCGTAGGCCTTGGCCAGATCCATTTCTTCCTGCGAACGCGGTTTGCGCGCACCCTGCGGACGGTTGGCGTTCGCACGGTTGCCAGGGTTACCGGCGTTGCCGGGGCGAGAGGCCGGCGAGCGGTTTTCGCCCGGCTTGCCGCCGGGACGGGCACCGGCATGTGCCGGCTTGCCGCTGCCCGGTCGCGCATCGCGGCGCGCGTCCGGTTTGCGGTCCGGCTTGCGCTCATTGCTGCGTTCAGGCTTCGGCGCAGGCTTGAAGCCCAGGCCCATCAGCTGGTCGCGGAGGGAATCGGTCATAAGGGGGACGTCAGTAGTGCGGCGGTGGCGGCTCATCCACCGGATCAGAGGAATGCAGCGCATTGCGGACCTTGCCCAGGTCCTCCAGCAGCACGCGCATCAGGCCCGCGTTGCGGGTACCTTCCATGCGCGCGTCAGCCAACGCCTCGCTCAGCTCGGCCAATGCCTGCTCCTGGAAGGAGACACGCATTTCCAGCTCGACCAGACGCGCTTCCAGCGCCTGCTCGCGTTCGCTTGACGGAATATCAGACATGCAGTGAGGATCCCCGGCCAATGCCGAATCAGGCCAGTCCCGCCGATGCTGCACCGGCGGGCTTGGCAGGGCGCCTGCGTGCCTTACGGCTGCACGGACAGAAGTTCAACGTCGAAGGTCAGCGTGGCGTTCGGGCCGATCGGACCGCCCTGGGTGCCGTTTTCGCCATAGGCCAGCTCGCCGGGAATCCAGAAGCGGTACTTCGAGCCCACCGGCATCAGCGACACGCCTTCGGTCCAGCCCTTGATCACCTGGTCCAGGCCGAACTCGACCGGCTGGCCACGCTGGTAGCTGCTGTCGAACACGGTGCCGTCCAGCAGCTTGCCTTCGTAGTTGACCTTGACCTTGCTGGTCGGCATCGGACGTTCGCCGCTGCCCGGGCGGATGACCTGGTACTGCAGGCCCGATGCGGTGGTGACCACGCCGGGCACGGTCTTGTTCTTGGACAGGAACGCGTTGCCTTCCTGACGGTTGGTCTGGCCCAGCTGCGCGGCCTTGGCCTGCATTTCCGCCTGCTTGCCGGCCATGAAGGACTGCAGGATGGCTGCGCCCTCTTCCTGGCTGATCTTCGGCTGGCCACCGGCGAAGGCGGTCTTCACCGAATCAAACAGCGCATCGAGCTCGATGTCATCCTTCAGCTCGGCCAGCGACGGACCGACCATGTAGCTGCCCAGCATCAGGCCGACCTGGCGGCTGTCCACCTTCGGCGCTGCGCTGCCCGGGGCACGGCCCGGTACCTGCTGGCCGCTGGCGATGGCCATCGACTCGCGCAGGGCGGCGTCGGTCTTCTGCGCGTCGGCCTGGGTGATCAGCGGCTGCTTGCCGTCGAAGGTGGCCTGCACGGCTTCGCGCATGGCGGCCAGATCGATGTGGGCCTTGATCGCTTCAAGCGAACGGGCGACGTCGGCGCCGATGGCGTAGCCGAGCTTCTGCTTTGAATTCAAACTGCTGGTCTCCTTGGCAGCTGCCGGGGCGGCAGCCGGTTGCTGCGAGAGCGCCACGCCCGTGGTGCCCATCGCCAGAATCAGAACCGACGCCGCGGCGCCACGCATTCCCATCTTCATGTGTTGCATTCCTGGAAGTGAAAAGACGCCGACGTCGGCGCTAAAACGTTCATTGTCGCACGCACGCTGGATATGTCGAGGCGCGCGCGCTGGTTTCAATGGCCCGCTGGCGCAGCCAGTGCGCGCTCGATGGCAGCGACCAGCTCCGGTGCATCCGGCTTGACCTTGCTCGGGAACTGGGCAATGACCTTGCCGTCCCGGCCAATCAGGTACTTGTGGAAGTTCCAGCCCGGCGCGACGCCGGTGGCGGCGGTCAGGCCCTTGTACAGCGGCGTGGCCTGGTCACCGATCACATGCACCTTCTCGAACATCGGGAACTTGACGCCATAGGTCAGCGTGCAGAAGTCCTGGATATCCTTTTCGTCGCCCGGCTCCTGTCCCTTGAAATCATTGGACGGGAAGCCCAGCACGCTCAGGCCGCGCGGGGAGTAGTTCTTCTGCAGCGCCTCAAGGGCCTCGTACTGCGGGGTAAACCCACACTTGCTGGCCGTGTTGACCACCAGCAGCACGCGACCGTGGTAACGCTGGGCCAGATTGACCTGCTCCTTGCCCGCCAACTGGCGGTAAGAGACATCCAGCAGGCCGGCGGCGGAGGCCACCAACGGCAGGGCCAGGCTGCCCGCCACGAGGAACGCGCCAAGCACGGAAGAAAGCGCGCGGGGAGTGCGGCGCTGGGAGGTTACGGAACGCAGCATGGCGGATGATCCTGGTGGGAAGTTTCGGGCCGGACACGGGGCCCGGATTTCGCCGCGAACTATAGCACCGGGGCTTTCGCCGCCTTGCCCGGAGCACCGCGCGGTACGCCAGACAACACCGATGACGGGCGTCGAATCCAGAGCAGCACGCCGGCGACGCACGGCGCCCTGAACGCGCCGTCATCGAGGTGAAGCCTACGCGATGAGAGCGTCCTGTTTATATTCAACAGGTTACGTGGCCAAAGCGGCGGCTGCCGTCCTATGCCATCAGTTGGTCATACAGAAGGCTTGCACTCTGAATCGGTGGTGTTATAGTTGACTACAACACCAGTCACCTGAGACAGGGGCAGCCGATGAATACGTCATACCGACGTCGTACCACCCGCACAGCCGCCACCGCGGCGGGTCTGCTGCTGTTCTCATTGTGGTTTGGTGCAGCGCCGGGGGGCGCCGGCAACGTCGACACCTCCCCCGCCCTTCAAAGCCTGCAGGATGCGGGCGTGCCGGAAGCTGGGAAAGCACCGCCGGCACCCTCCCCCCCGCGGCGGCTGAACAGCTCTTTGTCCATGCCGTATTTTTCTTTCGCACAGTCGCTGAATTCCCGGAGCTGACCATGAGCGATATCCAGTGGAGCGATGGCGCTCCTATCTACCGTCAGCTGAAGGAGCGCGTGATCGCCATGATGCTTGACGGAATAATCAAGCCGGGCGACGCCCTGCCCTCGGTGCGCCAGGTGGCCGCCGATTACCAGTTGAATCCCATCACCGTGTCCCGTGCCTACCAGGAGCTCGCCGATGAGGGCCTGGTCGAGAAGCGCCGCGGTCTGGGCATGTTCATGACCGAAGAAGCGGCCACGCAGCTGCGCAGCAGCGAACGCGACCGTTTCCTCAACGAAGAATGGCCGGCCGTGCTCGAGCGCATCCAGCGCCTGGGCCTGAACGTCAACGATCTGCTGACCCAGGGGAAAATCCAATGAATGCCGTAGCAACCCAGGATGTGGATGTCATTACCGCGCGGGGCCTGCGCAAGGCCTACAAGCGCACGCTGGCCCTGGACAACACCAGTTTCAGCATTCCGTCCGGCCGCATCGTCGGCCTGATCGGACCCAACGGTGCAGGCAAGACCACCGCGCTGAAGGCCCTGCTCGGCCTGACCGCGGTGGAGGGCGAGCTGAGCGTACTGGGCAAGGATCCGCGCACCCACCGCGATGAGCTGATGAATGACATCTGCTTCATCGCCGACGTTGCCGTGCTGCCGCGCTGGCTGAAGGTGCGGGAGGCGATCGACTTTGTCGCCGGCGTGCACCCGCGCTTCGACCGTGCCCGCTGCGAACGCTTTCTGTCCACCACCAAGCTGCAGCCGAAGCAGCGGGTACGCGAACTGTCCAAGGGCATGATCGTGCAGCTGCACCTGGCCCTGGTGATGGCCATCGACGCACGCGTGCTGGTGCTCGACGAGCCCACACTTGGCCTGGACATCCTGTACCGCAAGGAGTTCTACCAGCGCTTGCTGGAAGACTATTTCGACGAACAGAAGACGATCATCGTCACCACCCACCAGGTGGAAGAGATCGAGCACATCCTTACCGACGTGATGTTCATTCGTGATGGCAAGGTCGTGCTCAGTGCCGAGATGGATGAAGTGGGCGAGCGCTACACCGAGGTGCTGGTGAACGCCGACCAGGTCGACAACGCCCGCGCGCTGAAGCCCATCGACGAGCGCGCCCTGCCGTTCGGCAAATCCGTGCTGTTGTTCGACAACGTACCGCGCACGCAGCTGTCCACCCTGGGCGAAATCCGCAGCCCCGGCCTGGCCGATCTGTTCGTTGCCATCATGAAGGGAACCTACGCATGAACGCCGTGAACCATCCCATCAGCAAGGTCTCCACGCTGCGCTGGCTGCTCAAGCGCGAATACTGGGAAAACCGCGGCGGTTTCCTGTATGCCCCTTTCATCGCGGGCATCGCCTCGCTGGTAATGAGCACGGTCGGCATCGTCATCGGCCTGTTCGTCCTGCGCCGCGCCGCCTCGCAGGGCGACCTGCACATCAACAACAGTGACATCCAGGTCAATGGCCTGGACCTGGACCTGCTGACCCGCCAGCTCAATCCGAAGGACCTGGTCGAACTGGGCAACGGCCTGGACGCCACCCTGGCCCTGAGCTCGGCATGGCCCTTCGTGGTGCTTGGCTTCGTGGTGTTCTTCTACTGCCTGGGCGCGCTGTATGACGACCGCCGCGACCGCAGCATCCTGTTCTGGAAGTCGCTGCCACTGTCCGACACCCAGACCGTGCTGTCCAAGCTGATCAGTGCCGTGCTGGTGGCGCCGATCATCGCCGTAGTGGCGTCGATCGTGACCATGCTGTGCTTCCTGGTGGTGATCTCGATCGTCGCCCTGACCCATGGCGGTGATCCGATGGCGCTGATCTGGGGGCCCTCCAGCCCGCTGCTGCTCGCCGCCGGCCACCTCAGCTGGATCCCGGTGTTCATGCTGTGGTCGCTGCCGACCGTGGGCTGGCTGCTGCTGTGCTCGTCGTGGGCCAAGAGCAAGCCCTTCCTGTGGGCAGTGATGCTGCCGCTGTTCGCCGGCATCGTGGTCAGCACGACCAAGGTGATGGGCCTGTTTGACATGACCAGCGGCTGGTTCTGGCAGCACATCGTCGGCCGCCTGCTGCTGGGCACCATCCCGGGCGTGGAACTGGCCTACCGGCCCGAGGCTGCGATGTCGCGTGATTCGATCGTCGAGCTGCTGTCGCCGTCGCATCAGCTGGGTGCACTGGCCCTGCCGGAGATCTGGATCGGCGCCGCCGTCGGCATCGTCTTCATCTTCATCGCCATCCGCCTGCGCCGTCGCGCTGGCGAAATCTAACTCCAAGGAGCCACCCGCCATGCGTACCCTGCTCGCTTTCACCACGCTGATGCTGCTGCCGCTGTCCGCCCTGGCCAACGACGCGCCCTGCAAGTTCACCGAGACCCGGGACCTCACCCTGCAGCTGGACGGTGCGAAGACGGTCGTCTTCGAGGTCAACCAGCACGACCTGCATCTGCTGGCCGGCAAGGGTCCCGCCCAGTTGTCCGGCCGGGCCTGCGCCTCCAATGCCGACTGGCTGCGCGAGTTGACGCTGACCCAGCAGCGCAGTGGCGACAAGCTGGTGGTGAGCCTGCGCCGCGAGGGCAAGCAGTCGTGGTCGATGGGATCGGACAGCTATGCCTGGCTGGATATCCGCGGCAGCGTGCCGGCCGATGTGATGGTGCAGCTGAAGGTGGGTTCCGGTGATGCACACGTCGATGGCGCCAGGTCGCTGAGCGTGGACGTGGGCTCCGGCGATGCCGATGTCCTGCGCACGCAGGGCGCCGTGCACGCGACGGTGGGCTCGGGCGATCTCATGATCGACGGCGCCGAGAGCGTGAACCTGCTGTCGGTCGGCTCCGGCGACGCCAAGGTGTCGCATGTTCGTCGCGACCTGCACGTGGGCACCATCGGTTCCGGCGATGCGGACCTGCGCGAAATCGGCGGCAACGTGCGCATCGACACCATCGGATCGGGCGACGCGGACGTGCGCGTGGTAAGCGGCAATGCGGACATCGGCGTGGTCGGCTCTGGTGACGTCGAGCTGCGCGACATCACCGGCAACCTGAAGGTCGGCGCACACGGCTCGGGGGATGTACGCGTCAACGGTGTCGGCGGCAACCTGACCGTCGAACGCAGTGGCAGCGGCAGCATCCGCCATGACGGCGTGCGCGGCACTGTCAGCCTGCCGCGTGGCAAGTAACCCCTGATCCTTTGACACGGAATCCCATCATGAACCTGCGTCCCCTGCTCCTGCCTGCCCTGCTCGCCCTGTCCCTCACCGCCTGCGACCGGGCAGGGAACGATGCAGCCAAATCGGTCACCGACTCCACCAGCACCATCGGCCGCACGGTGCAGGAAGCCACCGACACGGCGCGCAAAGAAATGGCGACCACCAACTTCAAGCTGACCGTCGACGGGCTGCCGACGGCGGAGATCACCCCGCAGGGGGGCTTGCTGATCCAGGGCAAGGACGTGGTGACCACCGCCGAACAACGCGCCCAACTGCTGGAGTACCGGCACCAGATCGAACGCATTGCCGAAGCCGGCATGCAGATCGGCGTGTCCGGGGCGAACCTGGGCGTCAAGGCAGCCGGTGAGGCGTTGAAAGGGGTCTTCAGCGGAAAGACCGACGGCATCGAAGAGCGCATCAACGCCGAGGCCGACAAGATGAAAGAACAGGCAAAAGGCATCTGCGACCAGCTGCCGGCGATGATGGCGTCCCAGCAGGCCCTCGCGGCGACGCTGCCCGAGTTCGCGCCTTACGCGAAGATGGACCACAACGACATCGTCGACTGCGGCAAATGAGCGCACCCGGCCGCCACCGCCCCTGCGGGGGCGGCCGGAGCGCGTTGCCGGTATTACACTAGGGGGCTCCCCTCCCCCTCTCTGGACCGCCATGAAGAAGCTGTTCCTGCTGCTGGCCGCCCTGTCCTGCCTGATGCTCGCTGGCTGTGACCAGGAGTACCGCAACCACCGCGTGGAGCGCAGCAAGCCCAAGATCACCGTCAGCGACACGATGGTCACCGTGCGCCGCGCGCCAGCGCCCAACATCATCATCCTGGCCAACGGCCACATGAAAGTGGACGAGATCGAGATACCGTTGCAGCCCAACCAGCAGCAGATGCTGCAGCAGATGTTCGGCCACCTGCAGGTACTGCGGCAGAACACGCTGGTCGATGCGCCGGCCGACCCGGACAGGAAGCCGGTGAAGATCGTGCCACCCGAAGGGGGCAATCCGATCCCGGCCGACCTGGTGCAGGTGATCCCGGAGTTCAAGGATTACACCGAGACGTTCGGCAACCTGCAGGCCGACCGCCGCTGAGGGCCCGCCGATCACGCAGGATCCGGACAGTCTGGAGCGCCGAGGCACGCTCGGCGACGCAGACCGTCCGGCGCCGGTTAATCAACCGCCGGCGGGGATTCCGCCAGCGGTCAAGGCCTTCGGATCCAGCAGCCGACGCAGCTCGGCTTCCTCCAGGCCGCTGTCTTCCAAGGCGACGTCCAGCACCGGACGCTGCTCCTTGTACGCGCGCTTGGCGATCGCCGCCGCTTTTTCATAGCCGATGATCGGATTCAGCGCGGTGACCAGGATCGGATTGCGGTCCAGCGCCTCACGCACGCGGTCCTCGCGCACGGTCAGTCCGTCGATGGCGCTGTCGGCAAGCAGCCGTGACACATTCGCCAGCAGATTGATGCTGTCCAGCAGGTTCACCGCGATCAGCGGCAGGGTCACGTTCAACTGGAAGTTGCCCGTCTGCCCGGCCACGGTGATCGCCGTGTGGTGGCCGATCACCTGCGCGCAGGCCATTACCGTCGCTTCCGGAATCACCGGGTTGACCTTGCCCGGCATGATCGAGCTGCCAGGCTGCAGCGCGGGCAGCTCGATCTCGCCCAGACCGGCCAACGGACCGGCATTCATCCAGCGCAGGTCGTTGGCGATCTTGATCAGCGCCACCGCGAGGGCGTTGAGCTGGCCGGAGATTTCCACCGCATCATCCTGCGCGGCGAGCCCTTCGAACTTGTTGGCGGCGCTCTCGAACTTCACCCCGGTACTGCTTTTCAGGACCTTGGCCACGCGCTCGCCGAAACGCGGGTCGGCGTTGATGCCGGTACCGATGGCGGTGCCTCCCAACGGCAGGCGGCGCAGACGCTTCAGGCTGTCGTCGAACCGGTCCTGTGCCGAAGACAACTGCGCCGACCACGCCGAGAATTCCTGCTCGAAGGTCAGCGGCATCGCATCCATGAGATGGGTACGGCCCGTCTTGACCACCTTGCGCAGGCTGCGGCCCTTGCGGTCGATGACCTTGCGCAGGTGGGCCAGCGCGGGCAGCAGGTCTTCCTGTGCCGCCAGCGCGGCAGACACCCGCAGCGCAGTGGGAATCACATCGTTAGAGCTCTGGCCCTGGTTGACATGGTCATTGGGGTGCACCGTGATGCGGCCCGCCTTGCCGGCGCGGTTGGCCAGCGTGGCGATGACCTCGTTGGCATTCATGTTCGAGGAGGTACCCGAGCCGGTCTGGTAGACATCGATCGGGAAGTGCGCGTCCCACTCGCCACCCGCCACTTCGGCCGCCGCCAACTGCACGGCCTTGGCGATGTTCTTCGGCAGGTGGCCCAGATCGGCATTGACCTCGGCGGCCGCGCCCTTGACCAGGCCAAGTGCGCGGATGAAGCCCCGCGGCATGCGCTGGCCGGACACCGGGAAGTTGTCCACGGCACGCTGGGTCTGCGCGCCCCACAGGGCGTCCGCGGGCACCTGCAGCTCGCCCATGCTGTCATGTTCGGTCCGGAAACCGGTGCTGGAAATGGTGCTGGAACGCTTGCTCATCGATCAACTCCGCAATCTTTCAGGGGGAAAGGGACACTGCGGCTGGCATCGGGCAGAGTCCCTGGCTGGCGTCTGCTTTCAGGATACCGCGTGGGGATGGCGACGGGCCGTCAACGCACGGGCGGCGGCAACCGGCGGCGGCCTGCGGGGCATGCCGTATGCCCAGCTGGATTAGACTATGCCCCCCGCCGTTTCCCAGCTGCCTGCCGACATGTCCGAATCTGCCCTGCTCGCCCTGTCCCCGCTCGATGGCCGTTATGCCGGCAAGGTCGATGCCCTGCGCCCGATCTTTTCCGAGTACGGCCTGATCAAGGCGCGCATCAAGGTAGAAGTGGAGTGGCTGCTGGCGCTCGCTGCCGAGCCGGCCATCGTGGAGCTGGCACCGTTCTCGGCAGCCGCCACCACCCGCCTGCGCGCGCTGGCCGATGGCTTCAGCCCCGCGCAGGCCGCACGCGTGAAGGACATCGAGCGCACCACCAACCATGACGTCAAGGCGGTGGAATACTTCATCAAGGAACAGCTGAAGGACGATGCCGAGCTGGCCCCGGCGCTGGAGTTCGTGCACTTCGCCTGCACCAGCGAAGACATCAACAACCTCAGCTACGGCCTGATGCTGGAGCAGGCCCGCCGCGAGGTGCTGCTGCCGACCCTCGATGGCATCGCGGCATCGCTGCGCAGCCTCGCCCATGCACAGGCCGCGCAGCCGATGCTGTCGCGCACCCACGGCCAGACCGCCTCGCCGACCACCCTGGGCAAAGAGCTGGCCAACGTGGTTGCCCGCCTGGAACGCCAGCGTCGTCAGATCGCCGCGGTCGAGCTGACCGGCAAGATCAACGGCGCAGTGGGCAACTACAACGCGCACGTGGTCAGCTACCCGGACGTGGACTGGCCGCTGTTCG
The DNA here is from genome assembly GCF_014621775.1 of Stenotrophomonas sp. 169. Taxonomy (NCBI): domain Bacteria; kingdom Pseudomonadati; phylum Pseudomonadota; class Gammaproteobacteria; order Lysobacterales; family Lysobacteraceae; genus Stenotrophomonas; species Stenotrophomonas sp. 169. Next base: position 1,731,022 of record NZ_CP061204.1, on the reverse strand, counting down.
CCCAGCGTTTCGTCGAAGGCCTGGGCCTGGTGTTCAACCCGTACACCACGCAGATCGAGCCGCATGACAACGTGGCCGAGATCGGTGATGCCGCACGTCGCGCCAACACCATCCTGATCGACCTCTCCCGCGACGTGTGGGGCTACATCTCGCTGGGCTACTTCAAGCAGCGCCTGAAGGAAGGCGAGGTCGGCTCGTCCACCATGCCGCACAAGGTCAACCCGATCGACTTCGAGAACGCCGAGGGCAACTTCGGCATCGCCAACGCGTTGTTCGAGCATTTCAGCGCCAAGCTGCCGATCAGCCGCTGGCAGCGTGACCTGACCGACTCCACCGTGCTGCGGGCACTGGGCACGGCGTTCGGCCACACCCAGGTGGCGCTGGATTCGTTGGCCAAGGGCATCGGCAAGCTGGAAGTGAACCCGCAGCGTCTTGATGCGGACCTGGACGGTGCGTGGGAAGTGCTGGCCGAGGCCGTGCAGACGGTGATGCGTCGCCATGGCCTGCCCAATCCGTACGAGCAGCTGAAGGCGCTGACCCGCGGCCAGGGCATCACGGCCGAGTCGATGCGCGCGTTCGTGGAATCGCTGGAACTGCCGGAAGACGCCAAGCAGCGCCTGCGCGAACTGACCCCAGGCGGCTACGCCGGCCTGGCGGCCGACCTCGCCCGCGCGATCTGAGTGTGTGCCGGGCTGCGCCCGGCACCTGCTTTTCAAGCAACAGCAACAGCAACAGCAACGTCAAAGGCTGCAGGGCTGCGTGTTGGCGGGGCGGGGGTGGGCTGGCGGGGGACGGCAAGAGCCGCATCCTGCGGGCCTCGTTGCGCGCCATCCATGGCGCTTAACGCCCCCGCCAGCCCACCCCCGCCCCACCTTCGACAGGTCCATGGCGGCCTTGGGACCGTGGTGCCTCCCGATTTCGGTAGCGCCGACCCATGGTCGGCGGATTCTTGGGGGATGGGATCTGATGGTTTCCGCCGACCATGGGTCGGCGCTACCACAGGCCTCGTTGACCCGTCGGGCGGAGGGAGCCCCTGAGTCAGGGGCGGCCGCGAAGCGGCGGGGTGTGGGTGCTGGTGAGACGGGGCCCACGGTTTGCGAAGCAAAGCGTGGGAGCGGCAGCGCGAATGCGATGACGCGGTCCCGCGCCATGGATGGCACGAAACGAGGCACGCATGGATGCGGCTCTTGCCGTCCCCCGCACAGCCCCACCGCCCGGCCCCAAGCACGTAACCCGCTTTCGCAGCCCCCACCGCGAGGGGGTTCCACCCGTTCGACACCACCCCGCCCGAGCGCGGACAATAGGCCATCAGCGGCCCCGACAGGCCGCCCCTGTTTCCGCTGCAAGGATCTCCCCCATGGCCGCACGCACACCCGCCCCCCGCCCCAAGCCCTTCGCCATCGAAGTCCACGCGACCGCCGCCAAGCCGCTGGGCATGGCCCCCGCGACCTTCCTGCGCGACTACTGGCAGAAGCGCCCGCTGCTGATCCGCAACGCCTTCGCTGATTTCCAGACCCCGGTGACCCCGGAAGACCTGGCGGGCCTGGCCTGCGAGGACGGCGTGCTGGCCCGCCTGATCGAACACGACCGCGGCACCGACGGCTGGCGCGTGCGTACCGGCCCCTTCCAGGAAGCGGTGTTCCCTGCCCTGCCCGAACAGGACTGGACCCTGCTGGTGCAGGACGTGGACAAGTGGGACCCGGACGTGCGGGCGCTGATCGCACGGTTCGACTTCCTGCCCCGCTGGCGGATGGACGACGTGATGATCAGCTTCGCTGCCGCCGGCGGCTCGGTGGGCGCGCACGTGGACCAGTACGACGTATTCCTGCTGCAGGGCCACGGCCACCGGCGCTGGCAGATCGACGCCAGCGAATCGACCAAGGGCAAGCGGCCAGCGCTGGATTTCCGCCCTGACATCGAGCTCAAGCAGCTCACGAAATTCAAGCCGACCCACGACTGGGTGCTGGCGCCGGGCGACATGCTCTACCTGCCGCCGAACGTACCGCACAACGGCGTGGCCGAGGATGCGTGCCTGACGTTCTCCTTCGGCATGCGCGCGCCGGCCTCGGCCGAGCTGATCAGCGATTACCTGGATACGCTGGTCGTGGACGCCGACGAGTCCATCCGCTATCAGGACCCGGACCTCAAGCTGCCGGAAGATCCCAACGAAATCGACGTGGCGGCCATGAACCGGGTCGTCGCCGCGCTCAATGCCATCCGCATGAATGACCCGGACAAGCTGGGTGACTGGTTCGGCCGGTTCATCACCACCTACCGGGCCGCCGGTGAAGTCATGCCCAGCGGGCCGGCACCGTCGTTGGACGAGGTCGACCAGGCGCTGGCGCATGGGCTGCTGCTGGAGCGGCACCCCTGGGCGCGGCTGGCATGGCGTCGTGCAAAGCGCGGTGCCAGCCTGTATTGCAGCGGTCTGGACCTGAGTGTGCCGGTCAAGGACGCGCAGCGCATCGCGGCGGCCGAACGGCTGGACGAGGCAGCTTGGCGCGGCCTGTCGGCGAAGGGGCGCCAGGCGCTGCAGGAGCTGATGGTGCTGGGCTTCTACCAGCTCACCGATCCCCGCGATACGGACGACGAGCAGGACGACGTGCTGGATGCGAGCGCGGAGGTGGTCGAGGCGGTGGAAACGGTCGAGACCATCGAGGTCGACGACTTCTCCGACGATGTGCGCGAAGTCAACGTGCACGAAGACGGCGTGGAAGTGGTGGTGAGCTTCGACGAGGACGATGAAGAAGATGAGCAGGAGGACGGCGCCGGCCAGCGCCGCCACTGAGCATGACGGCCTTCCACGTCGAGCGCGCTGACTATGCGCTCCACCACGCCGACCTTCACCGCGTGCGCCAGCAGGTGTTCGTCGTCGAGCAGAGCGTGCCCGCTGATCTGGAGCGCGACGAACTGGACGCGGTCTGCGTGCAAGTGCTGGCCCGCGACGCCGACGGCGCGCCGAGCGGCACCGGCCGTCTGCTGCCCGATGGCCGCATCGGCCGGATGGCGGTGCTGCCGGGATGGCGCAGCCGCGGCGTGGGCGAAGCGCTGCTGCAGGCCTTGGTGCAGGCAGCCATGGACGCCGGCCTGCCACAGGTCAGCCTGCATGCGCAGCTGCCCGCCTGCGAGTTCTATGCGCGGCAGGGCTTCGTGCCAGAGGGCGGCCGGTTCGAAGAGGCCGGCATCACCCACCTGCAGATGCGCCGCGCGCTGGGTGCACCGATGGCGGTCGACGGTCGAGAAGCCGCGCTGGCGGTGACCACGGCCATCATCCATCGCGCGCGCCGCCGCCTGTGGATCCACAGCCGCCAACTGGACCCCGGCCTGCTGGACGCACCCGCCGTGCAGCAGGCGCTGCGACGCTTTGCCACCCGTACGCACGACAAGCAGGTGCGGGTGATCGTGCACGATGCGGCCGCGGTGCAGGCGGGGGGCGCACCGCTGCTGGCGCTGGCGCAACGACTGCCCAGCGTCTTCCAGTTCCGCGAGGTCAGCGACCCGGTCGATCGCGCACTGGCATCGGCCTGTGCCTGCAATGACAGCGGCGACTACTACTTTCGTCTGATGGGCCATCGACTGGACGGCGAAGCGGGCATTGCCCTGCCATCACGTTCGCAGCCGTTCGAGCAACAATTGCAGCGGGTCTGGGACCGTTCGCGCGAATGCAACGAGCTGCGGGCTCTCGGGATCTGAGCCTGGCACCCCACTGCAACCTGTCTGCCAGCGGCACGGCAGGCCACCCAAAGCACCCCGCAGCGCCCCTTCATTCGGCGGATAGGGGTACAATTCAAGTGTTTGAACGCGCCCGTGCATGGCTATTCATCCAGTCGGCCGGGTACTTCCAGAGCCCTACCCCACAAGCGAATAATCACTCTCCATCGTGGACAATCTACTGAAGCAGTTTGCGCAATCATCGCAACTCGCCGGCGGCAACGCCTCCTATGTCGAGGATCTGTACGAGCAGTACCTCGTCTCGCCGGACAGTGTCGATCCCAAATGGAAGGCCTACTTCGATGGCTTCCAGGGTCGCGAAGCCGGTGACATCCCGCACTCGGCCGTCATCGCGCACATCGCAGACGCCGCCAAGGGTGCGCTGAAGAGCGGTACGGGCGAAGGTGCCGGTGACGAGCGCGAGCGCAATGTCGGCCGCCTGATCACCGCCTACCGTTCGCGCGGCCACCTCGGTGCGCGCCTGGATCCGCTTGGCCTGGCCGAACCGACCAACCCGCCGGACCTTGGCCTGCCCTTCCACAGCCTGTCCGATGGTGACCTGAACGCAGAGTTCAGCACCGGCGGCGTGGGTGGCCAGCCGCGCATGAAACTGCGTGACCTGCTGGCGCGCCTGAAGGCGACCTACACCGGTTCGATCGGTGCGGAGTTCATGCACATCTCCGAGGTCGAGCAGCGCCAGTGGATCTACAAAAAGCTCGAGCTCGCCGGTGGCGACTACGCGCTGGATGCAGAGACCAAGCGCCGCACGCTGGAGCGCCTGACCGCTGCGGAAGGCCTGGAACGCTACCTGCACACCAAGTACGTGGGCCAGAAGCGCTTCTCGCTGGAAGGCGGCGACGCGCTGATCCCGATGATGGACACCATCATCCGTGATGCCGGCAAGGACGGCGTCAAGGACGTAGTGATCGGCATGGCCCACCGTGGCCGCTTGAATGTGCTGGTCAACACGCTGGGCAAGAACCCGCGCAAGCTGTTCGACGAATTCGAAGGCAAGTTCGAGCACGACAACCATGCCTCCGCCGGTGACGTGAAGTACCACATGGGCTTCTCCGCCGATGTCAGCACTGACGGCGGCCCGGTTCATCTGGCGCTGGCGTTCAACCCGTCGCACCTGGAAATCGCCGATCCGGTGGTGGCCGGTTCGGTGCGGTCGCGCCAGGAACGCCGCAGCGACACCGAGCGCAAGCAGGTGATGCCGATCCTGATCCACGGTGATGCGGCGTTTGCCGGTCAGGGCGTGGTGATGGAGCTGTTCCAGATGTCGCAGGCGCGCGGTTTCGCCGTCGGCGGCACCGTGCACATCGTGGTCAACAACCAGGTCGGCTTCACCACGTCGAACCCGGAAGACTCGCGCTCCACGCTGTACTGCACCGATGTGGCCAAGATGATTGCCGCACCGGTCTTCCACGTGAACGGTGATGATCCCGAGGCCGTGGTGTTCGCTGCCAAGCTGGCCTTCGAGTTCCGGCAGAAGTTTGCCAAGGACGTGGTCATCGACCTGATGTGCTACCGCCGCTGGGGCCATAACGAAGCCGACGAACCGGCCATCACCCAGCCGTTGATGTACCAGGTGATCCGCAAGCACAAGACCACCCGTGAGATGTACGCCGAGCAGCTTGAGCAGGCCGGCGTGATCGAATCCGGTGGCGGCAAGGCACTGGTGGATGGCTACCGCGTCAAGCTGGACAGCGGCGAGTACACCACCGAGCTGGCCAAGGTGGAGAAGACCCCGCCGACCAGCCCGCTGTTCGTGGACTGGCCGAAGCTGCTGGACGGCAAGCTGTCGGACAGCATCAGCACTGCGGTAGGCATGGAGAAGCTGACCGATCTGGCCAAGCGGATCACCACCATCCCGGAAAGCGTGCAGGTCCATTCGCGCGTGGCCAAGGTGTATGACGACCGTCGCAAGATGGCCGCCGGCGAGATCCCGGGCGACTGGGGCTTTGCGGAAAACCTGGCCTACGCCACCCTGCTCGACGAAGGCCATCGCCTGCGTCTGGTCGGTCAGGACGTCGGCCGCGGTACGTTCACGCACCGCCACGCGATCCTGCACGACCAGAACACCGACAACTACTACCTGCCGCTGCGGCAGCTGGTGGACGCGCCGGAAAAAGCCACCATCATCGATTCGCTGCTCAGCGAAGAAGCCGTGATGGCATTCGAGTACGGGTTCTCCACCACCGACCCGGGCACCCTGTGCATCTGGGAAGGCCAGTTCGGCGATTTCGCCAACGGCGCCCAGGTGGTGATCGACCAGTTCATCGCCGCCGGTGAAGCCAAGTGGGGCCGCCTGACCGGTCTAACCCTGCTGCTGCCGCATGGGTATGAAGGCCAGGGTCCGGAACACAGCTCGGCGCGCCTTGAGCGCTTCCTGCAGTTGTGTGCGCTGGAAAACATGCTGGTGGTGGTCCCGTCCACGCCGGCGCAGGCCTTCCACATGCTGCGTCGCCAGCAGCACCTGACCACGCGCAAGCCGCTGATCGTGATGTCGCCCAAGTCGCTGCTGCGCCACAAGCTGGCCGTGTCGACGCTGGAAGAACTGGCCAATGGCGAGTTCCAGCACCTCATCGGTGATGCCAAGGCAGATCCGAAGAAGGTCAAGCGCGTGGTGCTGTGCTCGGGCAAGGTCTACTACGACCTGCTGGAAGACCAGACCAAGCGGGGCCAGGACGACGTGGCGATCATCCGCGTGGAGCAGCTGTACCCGTTCCCGCGCGCGCTGCTGGCTGCCGAACTGAAGAAGTACGGCAATGCCACCGACGTGGTGTGGACGCAGGAAGAGCCGCAGAACCAGGGTGCGTGGTACCAGATCCGCCACCACCTGCAGTTCTGCGTCGGCGAAGGCCAGAGCCTCCATTACGCAGGTCGTGCACGGTCGGCATCGCCGGCAGCCGGCCACATGGCTGACCACGTCATCGAGCAGCAGAAGCTGGTCGCCGATGCGCTGGTCAACCCGTTCGACGACTCGGTCGCCGAATAACCCCCCCATTCCACGAAAAAAGAACCCAGGAAGCCCCCGCATGGCCACCGAAGTCAAAGTCCCGGTACTGCCCGAATCCGTCTCCGACGGCACCATCGCCACCTGGCACAAGAAGGTCGGCGACGCCGTCAAGCGTGACGAGAATCTGGTTGACCTGGAGACCGACAAGGTCGTTCTGGAAGTCCCGTCGACCGTCGACGGCGTGCTGAAGGAAATCAAGTTCCAGGAAGGTGACACCGTCACCAGCTCCCAGGTGCTGGCGATCATCGAGGAAGGTGCAGTGGCTGAAGCCGCAGCCCCGGCCCCGGCCGCTGAAGAAAAGAAGGCCGAAGCTGCACCGGCACAGGCCACCGACGCACCGAAGGCCGCTGCCGCTCCGGCACCGGCTGCGAAGTCCGCCGCCGATTCGCTGCCCCCGGGCGCCCGTTTCTCGGCGATCACCGAAGGTGTGAACCCGGCTGACGTGGACGGTACCGGTCGTCGTGGCGCGGTGACCAAGGAAGACATCGTCAACTACGCCCGCAACGGCGGCGCTGGCAAGGCCGGTGGTGCGCGTCCGGAAGAACGCGTGCCGATGACCCGCATGCGCAAGCGCATCGCCGACCGCCTGATGGAATCCAAGAACGGCACCGCGATGCTGACCACCTTCAACGAGGTCAACCTCGCCAAGGTATCGGCCGCGCGCAAGGAACTGCAGGAAGAGTTCCAGAAGGCGCACGGCATCAAGCTCGGCTTCATGAGCTTCTTCGTCAAGGCCGCCGCCAACGCGCTGCAGCGCTTCCCGCTGGTCAATGCGTCCATCGACGGCAGCGACATCATCTATCACGGCTTCTCGGACATCTCCATCGCGGTGTCCACCGAAAAGGGCCTGGTCACTCCGGTGCTGCGCAACGTCGAACGCCAGTCGTTCGCCGATATCGAAAAGGGCATCGCCGAGTACGCCAAGAAGGCGCGTGACGGCAAGCTGAGCCTGGACGACCTGCAGGGCGGCACCTTCACCGTGACCAACGGCGGCACCTTCGGTTCACTGCTGTCCACCCCGATCATCAACCCGCCGCAGAGCGCCATCCTGGGCATGCACGCGATCAAGGAACGTCCGATCGCCGAGAACGGCCAGGTCGTGATCGCGCCGATGATGTACCTGGCCCTGTCCTACGACCACCGCATCATCGACGGCAAGGATTCGGTGCAGTTCCTGGTGGACATCAAGAACCAGCTGGAAAACCCGGGCCGCATGCTGTTCGGCCTGTAAGACCCGCCGACCCCTCCCGCCCGCGGGAGGGGTCTGTCGATTCAGGGGCACGGCCACCGCCCTGCCCGCCTCCCGGCGCCTCGCGCCACCGATCCGTTCCACGGGTCGAGGAATGCAACAAGGAACCTTCAAATGGCTGAACAATTCGACGTCGTCGTCATCGGTGCCGGCCCGGCCGGTTACCACGCCGCCATCCGTGCCGCGCAGCTGGGCCTGAAGACGGCCTGCATCGACGCGGCGCTGGGCAAGGACGGCAAGCCGGCGCTCGGCGGCACCTGCCTGCGCGTGGGCTGCATCCCGTCCAAGGCGCTGCTGGATTCCTCGCGCCAGTACTGGAACATGGGCCACATCTTTGGCGACCACGGCATCAGCTTCAAGGATGCCAAGATGGACGTCGAGGCGATGGTTGGCCGCAAGGACAAGATCGTCAAGCAGTTCACCGGTGGCATCGCCATGCTGTTCAAGGCGAACAAGGTGGCTGCGTATTACGGTTTCGGCGAGCTGCAGAAGGACAACGTGGTCAAGGTGACCCAGCACGACGGCTCGATCGTCGAGCTGAAGGGCACCAACGTGATCATCGCCGCTGGCTCGGACTCGATCGAACTGCCGTTCGCCAAGTTCGACGGTGAGACCATCGTCGACAACGTCGGCGGCCTGGATTTCACCGAAGTCCCGAAGCGCCTGGCCGTGATCGGCGCCGGTGTGATCGGCCTGGAACTGGGCAGCGTGTGGAAGCGCCTGGGGTCGGAAGTGACGATCCTGGAAGCACTGCCGGACTTCCTGGCCGCCGCCGACGCCGAAGTGGGCAAGGTCGCGTTGAAGGAGTTCAAGAAGCAGGGCCTGGACATCAAGCTGGGCGCCAAGGTGTCCAAGGCTGAAGTCACCGGCAAGGGCAAGAAGGCCGAAGTCGCGCTGACCTACACTGACAGCGAAGGCGAGAAGTCGCTGACCGTGGACAAGCTGCTGGTGGCCGTCGGCCGTCGCGCAGCGACCAAGGGCCTGCTGGCTGAAGGCACCGGCGTCAAGATCAACGAGCGTGGCCAGATCGAAGTGGACGCGCACTGCCACACCGGCGTCAATGGCGTGTGGGCGGTCGGTGACTGCGTGCGCGGCCCGATGCTGGCACACAAGGGCTTCGAGGAAGGCATCGCCGTGGCCGAGCTGATCGCGGGCCTGCCGGGCCACGTCAACTTCGACACCATCCCGTGGGTCATCTATACCGAGCCGGAGCTGGCCTGGGTCGGCAAGACCGAGCAGCAGCTGAAGGCGGAAGGCATTCCGTACAAGGCTGGCAGCTTCCCGTTCGCCGCCAATGGCCGTGCGGTTGCGATGATCGAGCCGACCGGCTTCGTCAAGGTGCTGGCACACGCCGAAACCGATCGCATCCTGGGCATGCACCTGGTCGGCGCGAATGTGTCCGAGCTGGTGCACGAAGGCGTGCTGACCATGGAGTTCAGCGGTTCGGCCGATGATCTCGCGCGCATCTGCCACGCCCATCCGTCGCTGTCGGAAGTGGTGCACGACGCCGCGATGGCGGTCAGCAAGCGCGCGATCCACAAGGCGAACTGATACCGCTTTGGTGGCGTAACGAAAAACCCCGCTTCGGCGGGGTTTTTTTGTGGCCTCAGGGGGCCGGCCGGCTGCTTTGCCCTGGGTAGAGCCGACTTCAGTCGGCTGCGGGCTACATGACCTACGACCGCCAGCCGACTGAAGTCGGCTCTACCGAGCGGCGGCTGGCTGTCGCCCACCGCCGAGCAGGCGCGCGGGCAGCATCAAGACCGCCGACAGGAACGCGAACACGGCCGACAGGGTCACTCCCACCAGGCGGAACGGCAGGCTGATCAACCACACGAACGGCCACGCGATCAGGGCGAGTATCGCCAGCGGCCAGCACAGCACGAACAGCAGGCACCACACGCCGAGCGCGAACAGGGTCTTCATGACAGGGGCTCCTACGACGGCACCGCGCCGCCTGGAGACCATCCTTCCCTCCCGCTGTGCGCGGTGCAAGCGGAATGCGACGAAACGCCGGATGCGCCGACGAACCCCGCGCGCGCATCCATGATGCTGGTAGCGCCGAGCAGGGCTCGGCGCTACGTCCCTTACTCGAACGACCCCACCGAATCGTGCGACAGGTTGTCGAACCGGGTGTACTCACCGAAGAACTTCAGTTTGCACGAGCCGGTGGGGCCACCACGGTGCTTGCCGATGATGATCTCGGCCAAGCCCTTGTCCGGCGAGTTTTCTTTGTTGTAGTAATCATCGCGGTAGATGAAGACGATCATGTCCGCATCCTGCTCGATAGCGCCGGATTCGCGAAGATCGGCCATCACCGGGCGCTTGTCGGTACGCGTTTCCAGCGATCGGTTGAGCTGGGACAGCGCGATCACCGGCACGTTGAGCTCCTTCGCCAGGCCCTTCAGGCCTCGCGAGATTTCGGAGATTTCCGTCGCGCGGTTTTCGCTGTTGCCCGGCACGCTCATCAACTGCAGGTAGTCGATCACGATCAGGCCCAGGTCATGCTCGCGCTTCAGACGACGGCATTTGGACCGCAGGATCTCCGGCGACACGCCGGGCGTATCGTCGATGAAGATCTTGGTCTCTTTCAGCATGCGGATGGCGCCGGTCACCCGGCTCCAATCCTCATCTTCCAGCTGACCGGTGCGCAGGCGCTGGGCGTTGATGCGGCCATTCGATGAAATCAGGCGCATCGCCAACTGCGAGGCCGACATTTCCATCGAGAAGATCGCGACGCCCTTCTTCGACTTGATTGCTGCGTACTCGGCGATGTTCAGCGCCAGGGTTGTCTTGCCCATCGCGGGACGAGCCGCGAGGATGATCAGGTCGGTCGGTTGCAGGCCGGCGGTCATCGCATCGAAATCGTTGTACCCGGTCGGCAGTCCGGTGATGTTGCCGCCGTTCTCGAAGCGGTTGCGCAGCTCCTCGAAGGCGTCCTTCAGCGCACCCGGCATCGCCACGAAATCCGTCCGCCCGCGAGCGCCCTGCTCGGCGATGGCGAACACGGATTTTTCCGCGCTGGCCAGCAGTTCGCTGCTTTCGCGGCCTTCGGGCTGGAAGCCGTCGTTGACGATGTCCGTGCCGACCTGGATCAACTGGCGCAGCACCGCCTTGTCACGCACGATCTCCGCGTAGGCCACGATGTTCGCCGCCGATGGCGTGGTGCTGGCCAGCTCGATGAGGTAGGCACCGTCGCCGACCAGCTCCATCTTGCCCTGCGATTCGAACCACTCGCCCAGCGTGACCGCATCGAACGGACGGTCACGCTCGGACAGCTCGCGGATGGCGCGGTAGATCATCTGGTGGTCGCGCCGGTAGAAGTCTCCCTCGGCCAGTTGCTCGTTGACGCGGTCGAAGGCCTCCGGCGCGAGCATCAGGCCGCCCAGCACGGCCTGCTCGGCTTCCACCGAATGCGGCGGCACACGCAGCGAATCAATGCGCGAGTCATCGCGGTCGTGGCGGTCGGAACGCTCACGACGGTCGGAACGGAAGCCGGAACGGGCAGACATACGGCGGAATTTCCTACGGGTTGGCGAGATCAGTGTAGGCACGCGCGAACCCCTGCCGCCATGGACAAGCCTGTGGATAAGCCGTGGGCAAACGGGGGATATCCACCGGTGCATGACCAACGTGGCGCTGCGATGTCGTGGTGCCGATGGCAGGCATCGTTGCGACGCCCGCGTGGTGCATTATCGCAGATCGCGGCCGCCAGCCGGCGACCGCGACCGGGGTGTTCAGACAGCCTTGGCGTGGACCTGCACCAGCGCGATGAAACGGTCGACGAAGTCCTGCAGGAACTTCTGCGTCCCTTCGTTGGTGATCGTGCCGTTGTCATCGATCAGCCCTTCCTTGAAATGCAGGAAGGCCTCTGGCTGACCCAGCACCTGCATGTCCAGGTAGGCCAGGATGTTGCGCAGGTGCTGCTGGGCGACCGCCGTCCCGATGACGCCGATGGAGGCACCGATCACGGCGGCGGGCTTGCCAGCGAACGCGCTGTGTCCATACGGCCGGGAGCCGATGTCGATGGCGTTCTTCAGCACACCGGGCACCGAGCGATTGTATTCAGGGCTGACGAACAGCACGGCGTCCGCCTGCTTGATCTGGTCCTTCAGCCGCTTGCCTTCGGCCGGATAGTCGCTGTCGAAATCCTGGTCATACAGCGGCAGGTCGCCGATCTGCACGAAGTCGAAGCGCGCCTTGCCCGCTGCCAGTTTTTCCAGCGCGCGCGCCAGCTTGCGGTTGATCGACTCTTTTCGAAGGCTGCCGACAAGGACGGCAATGGTGAACTCGGCCATGGGATGGTCTCGCGTTGGGGATGTTTCACCCTAGTGGCGGCCGCCTTGTGGCTGGGTGAAGGCACGCGAGCAGGCCCATGTTGCCCGCTCGCGCAGTCACACAGATCCGCCCTGCCGACTGGCTGCACGGATGCTGTCGCGCGTCTCACGCCAGTGCGCCTGCCACGCCTGGAACATCAGCACGTTCCACAGGTGGGTATGCCACTTGCGCTGGCCGCCGATGAACTGCTGCCACAGCGGCTGGATGGCCGCAGCGGACAGCACGCCCTCACGCTGCAGCCGGCCCGGATCCAGCAGCGCCTCGGCCCACGGGCGCAGGTCGCCACGCAGCCAGTCGCTGACCGGCGCGCCGAAGCCGCGCTTGGGTCGGTGCACCATCGACTGCGGCACATAGCGTCCGAGTACGCGCTTCAGCAGTACCTTGCTCACATCGTCCTGACGCTTGAACGCCAGCGGCAACGACCACGCAAACTCAGCCACCCGCCAGTCCAGCAGGGGCGCACGCGCTTCCAGGCTTACCGCCATCGAAGTGCGGTCGACCTTGCACAGCAGGTCATCGGGCAGATAGCTCACGAAGTCGGCCAGCATCATCGCGTCGGCGGGTGTGCCGGCGCCATGCAGCGGATCGGCCAGGTCATAGAAACTCCCCGCCCCGCGGGCACCCTGCACGGCAGCCAGCGGGTCGCGCCAGCGTGAGATCCGGTTGCGGTACACATCGCCGATGCCGCGCGCGCCGGTCTCGGCGAGCAATGCCGCAAGCCCCCCCGTGCGCGAGGCCTCGCCCTGCCCCGTCGAACGCGCACCCAGCCAGCGCCGCAGCGGGGCCGGGACACGGCCGAGCATCTGCCAGTTGCGCAGCGCGCGCACGTAGCGCATGTAGCCGAAGAACAGTTCATCGCCGCCATCACCGGACAACGCCACGGTGACACCCTGCCGCGCCAGTCGGGCCACCAGGGCCGTCGGTACCTGCGAGGCGTCGGCGAAGGGTTCATCGAACATCGTCGGCAGCTGCGGCACCACCGCCAGCGCATCGGCCCCACTGACATACAGCTCGGTGTGGTCGCAACCCAGGTGCGCGGCCAGCTCCTTGGCAAGCGGCGCTTCATCGTGGTGCGAATCACTGAAGCCGATGCTGAAGCTGTGCACCGGCTTGCTGCTCTGCGCCTGCATGAGCGCGGCGACCAGTGAAGAATCGGTGCCGCCGGACAAGAACACGCCGACCGGCACGTCGGCGACCATGCGCAGGCCAACCGCATCCTGCAACAAGGTATCGAGCTGCTGTTCGGCGTCGTCGATGCTGCCGCGGAAGGGGTTGGCCAAGGCAGCCTGCATGCGCGCACGCGCGTCCCAGAACGGACGTTGCGCCTGCTCCGGCCGATGCGCGGAGGCGCCCGCCTCCACCATGGCCGCATCCAGCCGCAGCACACGGCCCGGCATCATCTTGAAGCATGCCTGGTGGATGCTGTGCGGCGCGGGAATGTAGTCCAGCCGCAGCAGCAGGGTCAGCGCGTCGCGGTCAATGTCGTTGTCGAAATCGGGATGCTGCCACAGCGCTTTCAACTCCGATCCGAACACCAGCGTGCTACCCGCCCAGCCGTAATACAGCGGTTTCTTGCCGACGCGATCGCGCGCCAGCCACAGGCACTGCTCGTGGCGATCCCAGAGCGCGATGGCGAACATGCCGTTGCAGCGCTGCAGGGTATCGTCCAGCCCCCATTGCAGGATCGCCGCGAGCAGCACTTCGGTATCGGAGTGACCCCGGAACGGGTGACCATGCGGCTCCAGCTCGGCACGCAGCGCAGCGAAGTTGTAGACCTCGCCGTTGTAGGCCATCACGTAGCGGCCATCGGCCGAGGCCATCGGCTGGTGGCCCAGCGGTGAAAGATCGAGGATGCTCAGGCGACGATGTGCGAGGGCCACGCCCGCCGCTTCATCAGCCCACACACCGCGATCATCCGGTCCGCGATGCAGCAACGCATCGCCCATCCGCCCGGCCAGCGCCTGCAGGGGTCCGGCCTCCATCGAAGGTGCCGGCAACAGCATTCCCGCCAATCCACACATGCATCTGCTTCCTGCGCCCAGGGCGATGGGACGCTACCTGCACATTGTCGCCCGTGGCGCAGGGCGGGTCCATGACCGGCCCGGCTATTGCGCGTCGAACCGCGCCTGCACCTCGGCCGTCACCGCAGGCATCGGCACGAACCCAGGCTGCGCGCGGACACGCTGCAGCCATGCGCTGATCAACGGAAACGCCTGCAGGGAAATGCCGCCATCGCCCGCGACGTGCGTATAGGCGAACAGTGCGATGTCGGCGATCCCGTACTGGCGGCCACTGAACCACGATGCGCCGGCCAAGTGCTGCTCCATCACGGCGAGCGACTGCGCCGCGCGCTCGCGCAACTGCGGCAGCTCTGCATGCCGCGGCGAATCCGCAGCCACCCATCCGCGGATGAAGCGCGCCACGGCGACGTACGGTTCATGACTGTACTGTTCGAAGAACATCCAGCGCAGGGTCTGTGCGCGCTCCCAGCCATCACTGGACAGGAACGGCGTGCCTTCCGCCAACCAGAACAGAATGGCGTTGGACTCGGGCAGTACCCGCCCGTCATCGCGTACGACGACGGGTACCTTGGCATTCAAGTTGAGCGCCAGAAACCCGGGCTCGTGGGTCTGTCCGTGCGCGCTGTCCACCTCTACCCAGCGATAGCGCGTGCCGAGCTGCTCCAGCAGCAGCCGCACCTTGTGGCAGTTGCCCGATACGGACATCCCATGGACTGTCAGACCTACCCGCTCATCCGCCATCACTGCACTCCCTCTGGGCCGCCAGCCACGCCGGCGCGTGCTGGGCAGTCTGGCAACTGTGCGCCGCCTTGCCAAGCGGGCTGCAGCCACCGCTGGATACGGAAAAGGCCGGCTTGCGCCGGCCTCGTCCTTGCAGCGACTGCGGTCAGTGAAGCGCGTTACTGGTGGTTGCTCGCGGCTGCAGCGGTCTGGGTCACCAACTGGCCATCGACCACCGGCAGACGATCGCTGGCCGGCTTGTCGTTCATGCGGATGGTCTTCTCAGCGCCGTCGTAGCGATACGTCACGTCGTAGCCCTTGACCACATCGGAAGTCCCCATGGCGATCCGGGTGCCCGGCTTGCTGTCCATGCGCATCGTCCCGGTGGTGCCGTCTTCGTTGCGATAGGTCACGTTGTAGCCGGTGACCTGGCTGGACTCGGAGGTGGTGGTTTCGGTGTGGCACTGGCGCTCGGTGCGATTGACCACGCGACCGCCGACGTGGCGCTTGTCGACGTTGTTGCCGATCATGCCACCCGCCACGGCGCCCGCTGCGGTGGCGACCTTGCGGCCATTGCCGCCGCCTACCTGGTTGCCCAGCAGGCCGCCGATCACCGCACCGGCGACCGTGCCACCCACGTTGCCGTCGCGCTCGGGCAGTCGTTCCTGCACCACGACGTCTTCGCAGACTTCATGCGGCGTCTGGGTGCTGGAGGTCTGGCGCACCGCCTCGGTCCCGATCACGGTCGCATAGGCTTTTTCTTTCTGGGTGATCGGGGCGACTTTCATCACGTCGGCATATTCCAGGCCGCGCTTGGCATCGACATCCAGCGCGTCGGTGCGCGCGCCGTCATCGGCCAGCGCAGCGTCCGGCAGCACCGTTCCATCGGCGGCGGTCACGTAACCCGGGCTCTTGTCGCCGCTTTTCATGAAGGCAGCCGTGGCAATGCCACCGACCAGCAATGCACCTGCAGCGACCAGGACCGTAGTAGTAGTAGTTTTCATGACCTGCTCCTTGCGGACCACCCGCAACGTTCACAATGCGGATTGCAGCACGCGCTCCCTGAACGGAATCTCGACAAGACCTTTATCTTTCCGCCTCCCATTCAGGAAACGGCCATCCGGACGCCGTGGTAGCGTTTGCAGCCTGTCCTGCGAGGAAATCCAAGATGGCCAATCCGATGCTGCTGCCCGTGCTGGGCTGGGCGCGCCGCCTGCGCTTCCCCACCCTGTTCAAGCTCACTGCCGGGCTGTTTGCGATCACCTTGGTGGTGCCCGATCCGATTCCCTTTGTCGACGAACTCCTGCTGGGCATGGGCACGCTGTTGCTGGCGAGCTGGAAAACGCGCAAACCTGCGGCGCCGCCGTTGGAGCTGCGCTGACCGTGCTGATCGACAGCCATTGCCATCTGGACGCGGGCGAGTTCGATGTCGACCGCAGCGCGGTAGTGGCGAGGGCACGCGCGGCCGGGGTGCGGCAGCAGGTGGTACCCGCCGTCACCGCCGCCAGCTGGCCGAAGCTGCGGGCGGTCTGCCAGCAGGACACGGGGTTGTTCCCCGCCTATGGGTTGCATCCTGTCTTCCTCGCCGACCACGCCCCTGCCGATCTGGCGACGCTGCGTCAGTGGATCGAGCGCGAGCGTCCTTGTGCCATCGGCGAGTGCGGGCTGGACTTCTTCATCGATGACCTGGACCGCGAGCAGCAGCAGTTGTACTTCGTGGGACAGCTGGAGTTGGCACGCGCGTTCGATCTGCCGGTGATCGTGCACGCACGGCGCGCCGTCGATGCGGTGATCGCCGCCATTCGACGGGTCGGCGGGCTGCGCGGTGTGGTGCACAGCTTCTCCGGCAGCCCCGAGCAGGCCGCGCTGCTGCACAAGGCCGGCTTCCTGCTCGGCCTGGGTGGACCGGTCACCTACGACCGCGCGCAACGGCTGCACCGCTTGGTGCAGAACATGCCGCTGGAACAATTGCTGCTGGAGACCGATGCGCCCGATCAGCCGGACAGCGGCATACGCGGCGAACGCAACGAACCGGCGCGGTTGCATCACATCGCCAGCGAGATTGCGGCGCTACGCGGCATTTCGCTAGATGTCCTTGCGGAAGCGACCACGGCCAACGCGCAGCGACTGTTCGGCCTGCCTGTGGTGTAACCGGCATGGGATAGAGCCGACTTGGTAGAGGCAGCTTGGTAGAGCCGACTTCAGTCGGCTGCTGTCCTGCGCATTCGTATCGTGGCCCGGACCGCGCATCGTGATGACGCTGCCGCTGCGCTCGCCGAGCGTGGCTCGGCGCTACCCGGGCGGTCGCCCCCAAGCAGCCGACTGAAGTCGGCTCTACCTGGATCGCGCCGCCGATGGCGGCGGTCGTTACGGCTTTGCCGGGGCCAGCAGCATCTCCAGTGCCTTGGCCACGGCAACGAAGGCGAAGGCGCCGGTGATGTGGGTGGCTGCACCCAGCCCAGCACCGCAATCGAGCTTCATCGCCGCATCGGCGCCCAGGTTCGGGCGGATCCCGCAGACACTGCCATCGGCCTGCGGGTAACGCACGTTCTCCAGCGAATACACCGCCGGGACGCCGAAGTAGCGCTTCGCGTTCTTCGGGAAATTGAACTCACTGCGCAGCTTCTTGCGGATCATCGCCAACATGGCATCGTGCTCGGTGCGCGACACATCACGCACGCGCACCAGGGTGGGGTCGGTGCGTCCACCGGCGGCGCCCACGGTCAGCAGCGGCAGCTTGCGGCGGCGGCACCAGGCGATGGTTTCCACCTTCACCCGGAAGCTGTCACAGGCGTCGATCACCAGATCGAATCCGTGGTCCAGCAGGTCCGCCATGTTCGCAGGCGTCAAGAACGACTCGACCGCGGCCGCGTCGATGGCGGGATTGATGGCGCGACACCGTTCCGCCATCGCGACCGCCTTGTTACGGCCGTAGTTGCCCTCCAGCGCGGGCAGTTGCCGGTTGGTGTTGGAGACACAGATGTCATCGGCGTCGATCAGGGTCAGGTGGCCCACGGCCGACCGCGCCAGTGCCTCCACCACCCACGACCCCACCCCTCCCATGCCGACCACCGCGACCCGGCGTGCCTGCAGCGTCTCCAGTGCCCCCCGCCCATACAGCCGTTCAACGCCGGCGAAGCGCTCTTTGATCGATTCATTCATCGGCATAGTGTAAAGCGGCTCGCGCGTTCCCTCGCATCCCACTCATTCGAGGGGCGAAGCGGAAACGGTTCATCCGCCAGCCATCTAAACCTGGCGTGGTTGGCGCTCCGTTCACGTTCAAAGCAGGACGATCCCCCCACGCGCACCAGACGCTCCACCACCTCATTCTGGCCAGGAGAACCACCATGAAGATCCAGCTCATCGCCGCAAGTGCCATTGCCACGCTCGCCCTGGCCGGTTGTGCCACCTCCCCGGGTTACGGCGGCGGCGGTTACAACAACAACAACAACAGCTACGGCAACAGCGGCGGCAACTACAACACCAATCGCTGTGCGGACTGCGGCATCGTGACCCGCATCAACACCGTCGCCTCCGGCCGCGCTGCACCGAGCGCCACCGGCGCCGTGCTGGGTGGCATCGTCGGCGCCGTTGCCGGCCATGAGATCTCCGACCACACCGGCGGCAGCCGCGGCAACAAGAACATCGCCGCTGCAGCAGGCGCGGTCGGTGGTGCCCTGGCAGGCAACCAGATCCAGAAGAACGTCACCAGCGATACCTACGACATCTCGGTGCGCATGGACGACGGGCGCACCATCGTGGTCAACCAGCGTGACCTGGCCGGCATCCGCGAGAACACTTACGTTCGCGTGGTGAATGGCCGCGTGATCCTGCGCTGATCGTCCGCCTGCTCTGCATTCCAAGCGGATGAAAGCAAAGAAGGGCCCGCGCGAGCGGGCCCTTCTGGTGTCTCTCCCGCAGGATGTGCGGTGCGCGCTTAGAGCGGCTTCACCTTGTCCGCCTGCAGACCCTTCTGGCCGGTCACGACTTCGAACTCGACCTCTTGACCTTCCTTCAGGCTTTTGAAGCCCTGGGATTCGATCGCACGGAAGTGCACGAACACATCTTCGCCGCTCTCACGGCTGATGAAACCAAAGCCCTTGGCGTCGTTGAACCACTTGACGGTGCCCTTCTCACTCATCTTGCCTACTCCCTGACTGTCTTGTTGTTGGATACGCCCTGGCAGGCGGCTGACAGCAAGGGGGAAGCGAGGTGCAACGATGCAGCGGTTCGTGACGATCCACCAACACCAGGCCACGATCCACGGTGACCTTGCCAAGCTCAGCGAGGTCAACTTAACCCGAGCAAAACGAATTTGCAACGGGTAGATTTGCCGGGTGTCAAGACCATTTCGACCTCCCTACGGATAAGCATGGACCTTTCATTCATCTTGTACCTGCTAGCGGCACTCCTCGTTGTTGTCGGCATCGCGGGCATTGCCCTGCCCGCCCTGCCGGGTATCCCGCTGGTCTTCCTCGGCCTGCTGCTTGCCGCGTGGGCTGACGGATTCGTCCATGTCGGCTGGCCCACCCTGCTCGTGCTGGCCCTACTGACCGTACTGTCCTTCGTGGTCGACATCCTGGCAACGGTCGTCGGTGCCAAGCGGGTGGGGGCCAGTCGCAAAGCGCTGTGGGGCACCTTCGTCGGCAGCATCGCGGGGCTGTTCTTCATGCCGATCGGCCTGTTCCTCGGCCCATTGGTCGGTGCGCTGCTGGGCGAGTACTGGCACACCCGCGAACTCGGCCGCTCTACGCGCGTGGGGCTGTCCACCTGGCTGGGTATCCTGCTGGGCCTCGCGCTCAAGCTTGCGTTGGGGGTGGCGATGCTGGGCCTGTTCGCCTTTGCCTGGTTCTTCTGAACGCACCGCCTTCACGGTCACCTCACGATAGTGGCGGGCATATCGCCGCCGGTACTGGCCTGCATGCACCGCAGGCAGCACACTGTCGCCCATTCTCCTTACTTCGCATCCTGTGCAAGGGCCCGCAGCAATGACCCTCACCTCTCACTTTCCCCGCATCGCCCCGCTGGTGCTCGCCATGGCCAGCGCGCCGTTGGCCGCGCAGGAGTTCACTTCCTCTGCAGCGACCACGCCCACCGGTTGCGCCGCCATCACCGTCGATGCCGCGCGCCTTGCGTGCTATGACCAGCTGTTTGGTCCGACCCAGGAAACCACCGCGCAGGCCGACGCGGCTGCCGAAGCGGCCAAGCAGGACCGTCGCGAAGAACGCCAGACCGTGCGCGTGAGCGAGGGCGAGGAAAAGATCCGCTCGCGCGTGGGCGATCTATTTCGCCCCGCCCCGCACGATGAAGCGGTGGCCAATGCCGGTCGCGGCTCGCTGCTGGACAGCCGCTGGGAACTGGCGGAGGCCTCCAAGCTCGGCCCCTTCCAGCTGCGCGCCTACAAGCCGGTCTATCTGCTGCCCGCCTTCTGGACCAGCGACAAGAACCTGATGCCGCAGTCGCCGAACCCGGCCAACACGGTGACCACGCCGCAGCTGCTGGACAGCAACGAGCTGAAGTTCCAGCTCAGCTTCAAGACCAAGATCGTCGAGAACCTGTTCGGCGATAACGGCGATATCTGGGCCGCTTACACGCAGAGCTCGCGCTGGCAGGCCTACAACGCGGACAACTCGCGACCGTTCCGCGAAACGAACTATGAGCCGGAGGTCATGGCCGTGTTCCGCAACGGTTACTCCATCGGCGGCTGGCGTGGCCGGATGAGCACGATCGGCGTCAACCATCAGTCCAACGGACGCTCCGATCCGTTCTCGCGCAGCTGGAACCGGGTGATCGTCAGTGTCGGCCTGGACCGCGAGAACTGGGCCCTTACCCTGCGTCCGTGGTACCGCATTCCCGAGTCGCGCAGCGAAGACAACAATCCGGACATCGAAGATTACATGGGCCGTGGCGATGCCACCTTGGTCTGGAACCACAAGGGCCACGAGGTCGCGCTGCTGGCCCGCCACTCGCTGCGCGGCGGCGACCGCTCGCACGGCGCGCTGCAGCTGGATTATGGCTTCCCCATCAGCAACCTGCTGCGCGGCCATGTGCAGGTGTTCGACGGCTATGGCGAGAGCATGATCGACTACAACCACAAGGCCACCTACATCGGCGTGGGTGTGTCGCTGCTGGAATGGTTCTGATGGCGGTGACGATCTGGCACAACGCGGCGTGCGGCAACTCGCGCGGTGCGTTGAAGCTGATCCGCGATGCCGGCGTGGAGCCGGTCATCGTGGACTATGTGGCGACACCGCCCGATGCGGCGACGTTGCGCCGGGTGCTCGACGATGCCGGGCTGGGCGCGCTGGAGCTGGTGCGCAGTAAGGAGCCGCTGTTCACCGAGTTGGGGCTGTCCGGTGCGGACGAAGCTGCTCTGGTGGCGGCAATGGCCGCGCATCCGCGCCTGATCAACCGGCCCATCGTGATCACCGACAATGGCACGCGCCTGTGTCGCCCGCCGGAACGGGTGCTGGACATCCTTTGAGTACTGGCGGGTAGAGCCGCCCTGGTAGAGCCGACTTCAGTCGGCTGCCCTGGCTCTGCAAAAGCCCCGCTGCGCTCGCCGAGCATGGCTCGGCGCTACCGTACCGATCCTTGCCGGGAGCCCGCTGCGCTCGCCGAGCATGGCTCGGCGCTACCGTGGAATGCGCTTGCATTCCGGATGCGACGGCTTACACCACCACGAGCGGGATCTTGCCGATGCGGGCCTGCCACTCGCGCGGGCCGGTGACATGCACCGATTCGCCGGTGGAATCCACCGCCACGGTCACCGGCATGTCCTCCACCGTGAACTCGTAGATGGCTTCCATGCCCAGGTCGGCGAAACCCACCACCCTGGCAGCCTTGATCGCCTTGGACACTAGGTACGCCGATCCGCCCACGGCCATCAGATAGGCCGACTTGTTGTCACGGATCGCTTCGATCGCCGCCGGGCCGCGCTCGGCCTTGCCGACCATGCCCAGCAGGCCGGTCTGTTCCAGCACCTGACGGGTGAACTTGTCCATCCGCGTTGCGGTGGTCGGGCCGGCCGGGCCCACGACTTCGTCGCGCACCGGATCCACCGGGCCGACGTAGTAGATGAAGCGTCCCTTCAGGTCCACCGGCAGCGGCTCGCCCTTGTCCAGCATCTCCACGATGCGCTTGTGCGCTGCGTCGCGCCCGGTCAGCAGCTTGCCGTTGAGCAGCAGGGTCTGGCCCGGCTTCCAGCTGGCCACGTCGTCCGGGGTGATCGTATCCAGGTCAACGCGCGTGCCCTTCGACGCGTCATAGGTGATCTGCGGCCAGTCGGCCAACGACGGCGGGTCCAGCATCACCGGGCCGCTGCCATCCAGGGTGAAGTGCGCATGGCGGGTCGCCGCGCAATTCGGAATCATCGCCACCGGCAGGTTCGCCGCATGGGTCGGGAAGTCCTTGACCTTGATGTCCAGCACCGTGGTCAGGCCGCCCAGGCCCTGCGCGCCGATGCCCAGCGCGTTGACCTTGTCGAACAGCTCAAGGCGCAGTTCTTCGGCGCGGTTCGACGCTCCGCGTGCCTTCAGTTCGTTGATGTCGATCGGCTCCATCAGCGACTCCTTCGCCAACAGCATCGCCTTTTCAGCCGTGCCGCCGATGCCGATACCGAGCATGCCCGGCGGGCACCAGCCAGCCCCCATGGTCGGCACCGTCTTCAGCACCCAGTCGACGATCGAGTCGGAGGGATTGAGCATCGCGAACTTGCTCTTCGCTTCCGAGCCACCGCCCTTGGCCGCGACGATGACGTCCACCGTATTGCCCGGCACCACCTTGACGTTGACCACGCCCGGAGTGTTGTCCTTGGTGTTGGTGCGCTTGCCCGCGGGATCAGCCAATACCGAAGCGCGCAGCTTGTTGTCTGGATGGTTGTAGGCACGGCGCACGCCTTCGTTGGCCATGTCTTCCACGCCCATCGTGGCGTCGTCCCAGCGCACGTTCATGCCGATTTCCAGGAACACGGTGACGATGCCGGTGTCCTGGCAGATCGGCCGGTGGCCCTCGGCGCACATACGCGAATTGATCAGGATCTGCGCCATCGCTTCCTTGGCCGCCGGCGATTCCTCGCGCTCGTAGGCAGCGGACAGGCTCTTGATGTAGTCGACCGGGTGGTAGTACGAAATGTACTGCAACGCGTCGGCGATGGACTGGATGAGGTCTTCCTGCTTGATCGATGTCACGGGCTGCTCGCTTGCTGGGGGCTGGCGGGGTAATCCGCCCATTTTACCCCCGGGCGCCCGCGCATGTGGCTTCAACCGTTCGCGCCGCCGGTAGAGCCGACTCCCGCCATCCCGCAAACGCGAACCGTGCTTCACTTGCCGCCATGGCTGTCACACCGCATGCCGCCGCCGCGTCCTGGGTCCATGAGCACCGAATCCGCTTTCCATGAGCACCGCCCCCGCCTGCTGGCGCTGGCCTATCGCCTGCTGGGCAGCCGTGCCGATGCCGAGGACGTGGTGCAGGATGCGTGGCTGCGCTGGGCCGCCGCCGATCATGCCCACATCGTCGATCCGCTCGCATGGCTGGTGACCGCAACCACCCGGCTGGGGCTGGACCGCCTGCGCGCCGTCAAGCGGCACCGCACGGACTATGTGGGCCCTTGGTTGCCCGAACCCCTGCATATCGCCCTCGACCTGCCACCTGAGCCCGATCCGGCACAGGTGCATGCCGTGGCCGAAGACGTCTCACTGGCCTTCCTCGCGTTGCTGGAGCAACTGGCCCCGGAAGAGCGCGCGGCCTTTCTGCTGAAGGAGGTCTTCGACCACGACTACCCGCAGGTGGCCGCCCTGCTGGGGCACAGCCAAGCCAACTGCCGGCAGATGGTGCATCGGGCGCGCAGGCGCCTGCAGGAAGGCCGGCCGCGCTTCAGCGCCGATGCCGGACAGCATCGCCGCCTGCTTGCGCGCTTCCTGGACGCGTCCCAGCGCGGCGACAGCGAGGCGATCCAGGCACTGCTGCATGCCAATGCACGTCACGTTTCCGACGGCGGCGGCGTGGTCACCGCCGGTATCCGCCCGCTGCTGGGCGCCGAACGCATCGGTCGCTTGTACTGGGCGATCGCGCGTCGCGGTGGTGCGTTGCCGGCGCGGTTGGGGACGGTGAACGGCGAGCCGGCCATCCTGCGTTTCGACGGTACGCGGCTGCAGTCGGTCACCACCATCGTGGTGGACGACGGACGCATCAGTGCGGTGTACAGCGTGCTGAATCCAAACAAATTGCGCGGGGCTGTCACAGCGCGCGATGGCGACGCGTCTTTGGCATGAGAGGCGGCCATTCCGGCTCGCCCTTGGAGCTTTGACATGAGTCACACCACCCCGCGCGTGCCCTACACCCGCCTGTCGGCCGACGCCTATAACGGCCTGCTGGCGGTCAGCCGTACGGTCCATGGCAGCACCTTGGACAGTGAGCTGCAGCAGCTGGTGTTCCTGCGCGTTTCGCAGATCAACGGCTGCGCTTACTGCTTGGACATGCACGCGACAGCGCTGCGGAAAGCTGGCGTCGAACCGCGCAAGCTGGATACCGTTGCGGCGTGGCGCGAGAGCCGCTTCTTCGATGCACGCGAGCGCGCGGCCCTGGGCTGGGCCGAGGCCCTCACCCGGCTGCCCGACGGTGCCCCGTCCGATGCCGCGTTCAATGCGCTGGCACCGCATTTCGATGAGCAGGCGATCAGCGACCTGAGCATGGCAGTGGCCGTGATCAACGCATGGAACCGGCTGGGCGCCGGGCTGCTACCGCCGCTGGCATAAGCCCGCTGCGATGCCGGCCGGTAGAGCCGACGGGTTGCGCTGACGGGTAGAGGCGACGGGTAGAGCCGACTTCAGTCGGCTGTGGGCAACGCAGCCGACTGAAGTCGGCTCTACCCGTCGGCTATACCCTCGTCACGCCATGACGGCGCACACTACCGGCATGCCCGATATCCCCGCGTCCGCCCGCCCCAGCCTGCGCCAGCGCTTCTCCGCCATGCGCAACCTGCCACCGTTCCTGCGCCAGGTGTGGCAGACCAGTCCGGGCCTGGCCAGTGCCAGCCTTGGCCTGCGCATCATCCGCGCGCTGCTGCCGGTGGCGATGCTGTACGTCGGCAAGCTCATCATCGACTCGGCGGTGCAGCTCAGCCAGCACGATGCCGGCTTCCCGCCTTTCGGTGATGCCCTCGCCAGCGGCCTGCTCAATCCCCTGTTGTATCTGCTGGCGCTCGAGTTCGGCCTGGCGATCGCGTCGGACCTGTTGGGGCGCATCGTCAGCTACGCCGACGCCCTGCTGTCGGAGCTGTTCACCAATGTCACCAGCGTGCGCCTGATGGAGCACGCCGCATCGCTGGACCTGGAAGACTTCGAAGACCCGGAACTGCAGGACAAGCTGGAACGTGCGCGGCGCCAGACCATGGGCCGGATGAACCTGATGAGCCAGCTGTTCGGCCAGGTGCAGGATGCGATCACCGTGGCCAGCCTTGCCGTGGGCCTGCTGGTGTATGCGCCTTGGCTGATCGTGCTGCTCGCCCTCGCCCTGGTGCCGGCGTTCATCGGCGAGTCGCACTTCAACGCCGCCGGCTACAGCCTCAATTTCCAGTGGACGCCCGAGCGCCGTCAGTTGGATTACCTGCGTCAGGTGGGCGCCAGCGTCGAGACCGCGAAAGAGGTGAAGATCTTCAACCTCCACCGCTTCCTGATCAACCGCTACAAGCTGCTCGCCGACCGCTTCTTCCTGGCCAACCGGACGCTGGCACGGCGCCGTGCGATATGGGGCACGCTGCTGGCCGCGCTGGGTACGCTGGGCTACTACACCGCCTATGCGTACATCGCATGGCGCACGGTGCGCGGCGATTTCAGCATCGGCGACCTCACCTTCCTCGCCGGCAGCTTCCTGCGCCTGCGGCAACTGCTGGAAGGGCTGCTGATCGGCTTCTCGCAGGTCGCCAGCCAGGCGCTGTACCTGGATGACCTGTTCACGTTCTTCCAGATCCAACCGGAGATCCACAGCCGCGCCGATGCCGTGCCGATACCGCGCCCGATCCGCCAGGGCTTCGTCTTCGAAGACGTGGGGTTCCGCTACCCGGATGCAGAGACCTGGGCGGTGCGCCATCTGGATTTCCAGCTGCACGCTGGCGAAGTGTTGGCCCTGGTGGGTGAGAACGGGGCAGGCAAAACCACTCTGGTGAAACTGCTGGCCCGTCTGTACGACCCCGATGAAGGGCGCATCCTGCTGGACGGACGTGACCTGCGCGACTACGACCTGGACGACCTGCGGGCGAACATGGGGGTGATCTTCCAGGACTTCGTGCGCTACAACCTGACCGCCGGCGAGAACATCGGCGTGGGCCAGGTCGACGCGCTGGATGACGAACAACGCATCCGCGAGGCCGCCCGCCGTGGCATGGCCGCCGATGTCATCGAGGCACTGCCGGGCGGCTACCAACAGGTCATCGGCCGGCGCTTCAAACAGGGTGTGGACCTGTCGGGCGGCCAGTGGCAGAAAATCGCCATTGCCCGTGCCTACATGCGCCAGGCGCAGGTGATGATCCTCGACGAGCCCACCGCGGCGCTGGATGCACGGGCCGAGTACGAGGTGTTCCAGCGCTTCCGCGAACTGTCCGAACAACGTACGGCAGTGCTGATCTCGCATCGTTTCTCGTCGGTACGCATGGCCGACCGCATCCTGGTGCTGGCCGATGGTCGGATCGAGGCCAGTGGCAGCCATGCGCAGCTGATGGCCGAGGGTGGCCGCTATGCCGAACTGTTCGAACTGCAGGCCGCTGGCTACCGCTGAGCGACCATCAAGAACGACTCTCATTTCCCTCAATGAGAACCTGTCTCATTTGAGGTAGAATGGCGCGGACGATTTCCTGGATACGCTACCCCCATGTCTGCTGCTTTCGGCGCCGAGACGGTGCTTGAGGTCCGCCACTGGACCGATGCCTACTTCAGTTTCACCCTCACCCGTGACAGCGGGTTCCGCTTCGAGAACGGCCAGTTCGTAATGATCGGCCTTGAAACCGAAGCGCGCCCGCTGCTGCGTGCGTACTCGATCGCCAGCGCGAACTGGGAAGAGAACCTGGAGTTCTTCAGCATCAAGGTCCAGGACGGCCCCCTGACCTCTCGCCTGCAGCACATCAAACCGGGTGACAAGGTGCTGGTGGGCAAGAAGCCGACCGGCACGCTGCTGATCAGCGACCTGCACCCGGGCAAGAACCTGTACCTGCTGGGCACCGGCACCGGCATGGCACCGTGGCTGTCGATCATCAAGGACCCGGAAACCTACGAGCGTTTCGACAAGGTGATCCTGACCCACGGCGTGCGTTACGAAAAGGACCTCGCTTACCGCGATTACTTCGAGAAGGAGCTGCGCGAGCATGAGTTCCTGGGCGAGATGATCGGCGACAAGCTGCTGTATTACCCGGCGGTCACGCGCGAACCGTTCGCGAACCAGGGCCGCCTGACCTCGCTCATGGAGAGCGGCGAAATGCAGCGCACGCTGGGCCTTGCGGAACTTGATCCGGCCCATGATCGCGCCATGATCTGCGGCAGCCCGCAGATGCTGGCTGACCTGCGTACGGTGCTGGATGCCAAGGGCTTCCAGGTCTCCCCACGCATCGGCAGCCCCGGCCACTACGTCTTCGAACGCGCCTTCGTCGAAAAATAAGCAGAAGCTGGCTGAAGCGCGGTAACGCCGAGCCACGCTCGGCGAGCGCAGCGGGCCGTGGCACCATAAAAGGCCCGCCGAGCATGGCTCGGCGCTACCGGGATCCGTCCCCTTTTTTCAGAAGATCTGCTCCGGCTTCGTGGTCGGGGCAAAGCGTGCCTCGACCTGGCCCTCTCGGTCGATCAGGAACTTGGTGAAGTTCCACTTGATACGCGCGGTGCCCAGCACGCCACGCTTCTGCGTGGACAGCCATTGCCAGAGCGGGTCGGCGTGCGGACCGTTGACGTCGATCTTGGCCGACAGCGGGAACGTTACGGGATAATCCAGCGAGCAGAAGGCACGGATCTGCGCGGCGTCGCCCGGTTCCTGCGCGCCGAACTGGTTGCACGGAAAGCCGATGACCACCAGCCCCTGTCCGCGCCGCTCCTGCCACAGCTGTTCCAACCCCGCGTATTGCGGGGTGAAGCCGCAGCGGCTGGCCACGTTGACCAGCAGCAAGGGCTGACCGCGATACCGGGACAACGCGTACGTTTCCCCCTCCAGGGTCGTGATGTCGAAGTCGTAGGCACTGCCCATGGCGGTCCGGTCCTGAAAGGAGACAGCCCAGCCTGAACGTCCATGCCTTTCGACACAAGCCGCCCCGTTCAACGCCGGGTTACCCTCGGGGACTTGTTTTCGTGGAGTACTGACCTTGACCACCCGCCTTGCCCTTGCCGTGGCCATGACCCTCGGCCTTGCCCTGCCCGCCTATTCGGCCGGCGCCGCCACCCCGGCAGCCAGCCCTGCTGCACAGCAGGCCAACCGGTTCTTCGCTGACAGCCCCCTTGCGCTGCACTACCCGCAGTTCGACAAGATCACCGATAGCGACTTCGCCCCGGCCTTCGACGCCGGCATGGCGCAGCAGCTGAAGGAAGTGGAGGCGATCGCCAACAACAAGGCCAAGCCGACCTTTGAAAACACACTGATCGCGCTGGAAAAGAGCGGTGAGACGCTGGATCGTGCCACCACCGTGTTCTTCTCGCTGGTCGGTGCCGATACCAACGATGCGCGCAAAAAGCTGCAGGCTGACTACTCGGCCCGCTTCGCCGCGCACAGCGACACCATCGCACTGAACGGCAAGCTGTTCGCCCGCATCCAGGCGCTGTACGACGGCCGCCAGAAGCTGGGCCTGGACGCCGAGGGCGTGCGCCTGGTCGAGAAGTACTACGAGAACTACGTCCGCGCCGGTGCCAAGCTGTCCGAGGCGGACAAGACCAAGCTCAAGGAAATGAATGCCGAGCTGGCCAACCTGGGCACGAAGTTCAGCCAGAACGTGCAGTCCGAAGTGAATGCCTCGGCGCTCACCGTGGATGACGTCAAGGAACTCGACGGGCTGTCGCAGGAGCAGATCAGCGCCGCTGCCGAAGCCGCCAAGGCACGCGGCCTGGACGGCAAGTACGTGATCACCCTGCTCAACACCACCGGCCAGCCGCCGCTGACCAACCTGGCCAACCGTGCGCTGCGCCAGAAGATCTTCGAGGCATCGACGACCCGCGGCAGCCGCGGCGGTGAGTTCGACAACACCGCGCTGGTATCGCGGATCATGCAGCTGCGCGCCGACAAGGCCAAGCTGATGGGCTTCCCGAATTTCGCTGCCTACAACCTGACCAACCAGACCGCGAAGACGCCGGAAGCGGTCAATGCGATGCTGGGCCAGTTGGCACCGGCCGCCGTGGCCAATGCCAAGCGCGAAGCCGCCGACCTGCAGGCGATGATCGACCAGGAGCAGAAGGCCGCCGGCAAGCCGACCTTCAAACTGGAAGCCTGGGACTGGGCGTTCTACAGCGAGAAGGTGCGCCAGGCGAAGTACAACTTCGACGAATCGCAGCTGAAGCCGTACTTCGAGATGAAGAACGTGCTGGAAAACGGCGTGTTCCATGCCGCGCAGCTGGAGTTCGGCCTGACCTTCAAGCAGCGCACCGACCTGCCGGTGTACCACGACGATGTCACCGTGTATGACGTCTTCGATGCCGATGGCAGCCAGCTGGCGATCTTCATCTTCGACCCGTATGCGCGCGCGTCCAAGCGCGGTGGTGCGTGGATGAACTCGTATGTGTCCCAGTCCGAACTGACCGGCTTCAAGCCGGTGGTGGCCAACCACCTCAACATCCCCAAGCCGCCGGCCGGCAAGCCGACGCTGCTGACTTGGGACGAAGTGACCACCACCTTCCATGAGTTCGGCCACGCCCTGCATGGCATGTTCTCCGATGTGAAGTACCCGTACTTCTCCGGCACCGCCGTGCCGCGCGACTTCGTCGAGTTCCCCTCGCAGGTCAATGAGATGTGGGCCGACAATCCGGTCATCCTGAAGAACTACGCCAAGCACTACCAGAATGGTTCGGCGATGCCGCAGGCGCTGCTGGACAAGGTCGTGGCGGCTGCCAAGTTCAACCAGGGCTTCGCCACCACCGAGTATCTGGGTGCGGCCATGCTCGACCAGCGCTGGCACCAGATCAGTGCCGACCAGGTGCCGGCGCCAGCGGATGTGATGAAGTTCGAAGCCGATGCGCTGGTCAAGGACGGCATCTTCTACGCGCCGGTTCCGCCGCGCTACAAGACCCCGTACTTCAGCCACATCATGGGCGGCTACTCGGCCGGCTATTACGCCTACATCTGGTCGGAAGTGCTGGATGCCAACACCCAGAAGTGGTTCAACGAGAACGGCGGCCTCAGCCGCAAGAACGGTGACCATTTCCGCAAGACCCTGCTGTCGCGCGGCGGTAGCGTCGATGCCATGCAGCTGTTCCGCGATTTCGCTGGCCACGAGCCGCAGATCGAGCCGCTGCTGGAGAAGCGTGGCCTGACCGGCGCTGGCAACTGAGCGACTCAGCGTAAAACGTAACGTGTGACCAGAATCGCCCGGGAAACCGGGCGATTTTTTTTTCAACGTGCCGCGGTGTAACCGCCCGGCACGCCATCAGGCGACAGGACCAGCTGCCACAACTGGGCGTGGCGACAGCGGAAGCTGGCCATCGACGCCGCAAGATAGAATCGCCACATCCGCTTGAACCGCTCGTCGTAACGCCGGGGATCCAGCGACGCCCACGCGCGTTCAATGTTGCTTCGCCACGCCTGCAGGGTGAGGTCGTAGTCCGCGCCGAAACCGTGCCAGTCCTCCAACACGAAGCGTCCTTCGAATGCGCGGGTGATCTGCGCGGCGGATGGCAGCATCGAGTTGGGGAAGATGTAGCGGGCGATCCAGGGATCGGTGCGATAGCGGCTGACATTACCGCCGATCGTGTGCAGCAACAGCAATCCGTGCGGTGCCAGGCAGCGCCGTGCCACGTCGAAGAAATGCCGGTAATTGCGCACGCCGACATGCTCGAACATGCCGATCGAAAACACCGCGTCGAAGTGTTCGTCCAGTTGGCGATAGTCCTGCAGGCGGATCTCCACCGGTAGCCCCGCACACAGCTCGCGTGCGTGCGTCGACTGCTCCTCGGAGATGGTCACCCCGACGCCGCTCACGCCATACCGTTCACTGGCGAACTTCAGTGCCTCGCCCCAGCCACAGCCGATGTCCAGCACACGCTGCCCTGGGCGCAGGCCAAGCTTGCGGCACACCAGGTCCAGCTTGGCCTCCTGCGCGCCATCCAGGTCGCGCGCCTTGGGCCAGTAGCCACAGCTGTAAACCAAGCGTCGGCCCAGCATCGCCTGGTAGAGATCATTGCCCAGATCATAATGTCGCCGACCGACCTCGTAGCTGCCCTGCCCCGCCTGCGCATTGAGCACCCGTGCACGCACTGCATCAGCCAGGTCGCGCCATCCCTGCACGCGCTGGTCCAGATGCGCCTGCATCAAACGCAGCAGCAGATCGTCAAGCTGGCGCGCGTCCCACCAGCCGTCCATGTAGCTTTCGCCCAGCGCCAGCGAACCACCGGCGATGACCCGCGCGAAGAAGCGCCGGTCATGCACCTGGATATCGTGTCCACATGGCCCGCCGACCTCGATGCCGGCGTCATGCAGGAGGGTGGTGACACGTGCCTGCAGCGCCGCGTCCACCCCGTCCCCTGTCAGCTGTGCGCGAACAAGGGGGCGTACTCCGGCGCGACCAGCGGCGCCAGTACGGCCGCCGGCACGTCGGCGGTCTGCGTGCCTTCGGAATACGGTCCCACCTGATAGGGCGGGAACACGAACCGCAGCGCGGTGACCTTGCCGCTGGCGTCGGTCAGCGGTTCGAACTGACGGAAATTGTCCGCCTTCGCGCCGGTACCATCGGCGATCATCCGCGATGCGCTGCGCAACGACTCCTGCAGTTCGCCGGGCTCCATATCCTCGCTGCTCAGGCGGGTCGCCACGCGCTCGCGCAGCTGGTCGGCCACGTGATCGCTGATCGCCTTCCATCCCTTCGCATCGGCCACCAGCTCATCGGCGGTCAGCATCCGGCCCTGCTGCGGCAGCCACACAAAGCGTGCCACCAGGGGTTCGCCGTGCGCCCCGCCGGTGTACCGGCTTCCCTCCGCTTTGACTACGACCAGATCAGCGGTCTCCAACTGCTTCTCGAAGGCCAGGGACAGCTCGTACGGCATGCTCGGTTTGTCATTGCCCAGCCCGTCCACCGCCTGCTGCAGCTCGCCACGCGCGACGGCGGCGTAATCCTGTAATGCCTTGGCCAGACCGGGGTAACGATCCAGCCCGGCGGGATAACTGATGCCTACCACCGCTTGTCCGCTGGTCTCGATGACATCGGTCAACGCAACCGGTGCGTCGGCCGGGGCCTCGGCCACCGGTGCAGGCAGGGCGCTCTCCGCCGACGACGCCGGTGCCTGCGCGGTGCCGTCCGCATCGCCCTGGCGACCGCAGCCGGCCAGCAGCACGACGGTGACCGCCAGGCTCAGCAGCGAGGCGGTGAGAATTCGGCGCGGTGCCGGCTCCATGCATTTCCCCTGATTTTCAGACAACATCACTGTAGTTCCCTTGCTAGAACGGACCTTGCCGGGTCATCCGGCCAACAGGTCATGAAACTCCTCGTGGCGGTCGAAGAACGCCTCTGCGTATGCGCAGGCGGGGACCACCTTGTATTTGTTCTCGCGCGCCCAGCGCAGCGCCACTTTGGTCAGCTCGCCGGCAACACCGCGGCCCCCGATCGCCTCGGGCACTTCCGTATGGGTGATCACCATGCGGCGGCGCTTCAGCTGGTACTCCAGCAACGCCAGATGCCCGCGGACACGGGCGGTGAAGCGGTGGCCGGCCAGATCATGGTCGACCTCATAGGCCAATCCGGGGGGCGTGACCGAAGCCATGGACCTTACTCCTTGGGCGGCACTGCCGATGGTGCGCAGCCAGCCGCCATGATCGTGTGAAGCCTGAACAGGGGCAAGGGGTTTTGAGGTATCGCAGGCGGCCACGCTAAAGAAATCCGCCGCGCGGCCGCTCACAGGGTCGATGGGGTGGCTTGCCGCTGCACCCCGCCCCCGTACCAAGGAGGTTCTGATGCGCCACTACCCCACCCCGGCCCCCGACGGAACAGCCAGCGATGCCACCCTGCTGGAAGGGCTGCTGCAGCTTGCCGTTGAAGGCCATACTGACGACCGTCAGTTCCAGCAGATCGGCGAGGAAGTCTTCACCCGCCTGCTGGACACCTATGGCGTAGACACCGTCTCACGGTAACCGCCAGCCCCGGGAGGTAGAGCCGACTTCAGTCGGCTGACGTTGCACGCGCTCTGCCCTGGTAGAGCCGACTTCAGTCGGCTGATGTTGCACGCGCTCCGCCCAGCCGACTGAAGTCGGCTCTACCCGCCCCGCGCGCGTGTCAGCCGCCGAGGCCGAAGCGC
Source organism: Stenotrophomonas sp. 169 (assembly GCF_014621775.1). Taxonomy (NCBI): domain Bacteria; kingdom Pseudomonadati; phylum Pseudomonadota; class Gammaproteobacteria; order Lysobacterales; family Lysobacteraceae; genus Stenotrophomonas; species Stenotrophomonas sp. 169. Next base: position 1,697,506 of record NZ_CP061204.1, on the reverse strand, counting down.
GGGTTCGCCAGCTCGGTCAGGAAGTGGTTGAAGATGCTGGGCTGCATCGCGAGCATGAACAGCACGCCGAACGCGGCGCCGGCCAAGTGGGCACTGTGGTTGACCTGATCGCCACCGCGCTTGTCCATCCAGATGCTGTAGCCGACATAGAAGACCGCGTAGAGGATCGCCGGTGCCGGGATGAAGAACACGAAGATGAGTGTCCACGGGCTGAGCAGGATGAAGGCGAACAGCACCGCCGACACCGCGCCCGATGCACCCAGGCTCAGGTAGTTCGGGTTCTTCTGGTTCTTGATGTAGCTCGGCAGGATGGAAATCACCAGCGCACCCAGATAGAACGCCGGATACGTCAGATAGCTGCCTGACAACTGCACCATCAAGCCTTCGATCTGACCACCAAAGAAAAACAGCGTGATCATGTTGAAGATCAGATGCGGCCAGTCCGCATGCAGGAAGCCATACGTGATCAGGCGGTCGTACTGACGATGGCGGTCAACCGCCGGCGGCCACAGGATCAGCCGGTCCGCCAGCTTGCGGTTGTTGAATGCCATCCAGGACACGATGACGGTGATGGCGATCAGGAGAAGATTTACGGGCGTCATGTCAGGCTCAGGCAGCGCGGTAGTTGTCGACCATGCGGTAACGGCGTGCATACCAGCCGAAGGCCAGTGCCGCCACGAACGCAAAGCCAGCGAAGAAGAACATCAGGAAAGCGGCTTCGCTCAAGCCTGTACTGGCAATCCGATGGGTCACCGTATCGTTGCGCACTGCGGCGTTGGACAGCAGCACCCACAGGTTGCCGATTGTCGTGGTCAGGTTCCAGAAGCTCATCACCACGCCCTTCATCGCCTGCGGGGCCTGGCTGTAGGCGAACTCCAGGCCGGTGGCCGAGACCAGCACTTCGCCGAAGGTCAACAGCGCATACGGCAGCATCTGCCAGAAGATGGACATCGCGTTGCCGCCGTCCATCACCACCTGGATGCCACCCACCACGATCCACGCCAGCCCACTGAAGGCGATGCCCACGGTCATCCGGCGCAGCGCGGTCGGCTCGAAACCGAAGCGACGCAGTGCCGGGTACAGCACCAGGTTGTTGAACGGGATCAGGATCATCACCAGCAGCGGATTCAACGCCTGCATCTGCGAGGCGGTGAACCAGCTCGGCATCTCCATCTGCTGCCCCTGCAGCACCCACGTGGATGCTTTCTGATCGAACAGCGAGAAGAACGGCGTGGTCAGCGCGAAGATCACCAGCACGCGCAGGACCGAGCGCACGCCCTCCACCGCCTCGGCCGGATGCACGCTGCGTGCACGATCCAGCTGCATCCACGTACCGCCGCCGATGCCCGCCAGGATGGCCACCAGCGCGAGGCACAGGCAGATCACGATGCCCAGCGATCCCACCAGGCCGAACGAGGCGACCGCGAGCACGATGCCGGCCACCGCAATGGCCAGGCCGGGGCGACCGCGGCCCGGTACGCGCGCGGTCAGTGCCGTGCGCACCACGTTGGAGAAGGAATGCGGGTCCTTCGGCGGCAGCGGAGTCAACACGTAGCGCTTGCGCCCCAGCCAGAACACGAAGGTCGCGATGAACATCAGGATGCCGGGGATGCCGAAGGCCCACTGCGGGCCCCAGTTCTTCAGCACCAACGGAATCAGCAGCGAGGCGAACAGCGAGCCGAAGTTGATGATCCAGTAGAAGGCATCGAACACCAGTTTCGCCAGGTGCTTGTTGCTCTGGTCGAACTGGTCGCCCATGAACGAAGCGACCAGCGGCTTGATGCCACCGGCACCGAGCGCGATCAACCCAAGCCCGAAGAAGAAGCCTTCGCGGCTGCCTTCAAACAGCGCCAGGCACAGGTGCCCCAGGCAGTAGATAAGGCTGAACCACAGAATGGTGTGGTACTTGCCGAAGAACTTGTCGGCCAGCCAGCCACCGAGCAGCGGGAAGAAATACACGCCGATCATGAAGCTGTGCATGATGTCTTTGGCCTCACCGGCGCGTCCTTCCGCGGTGAGCTCCTGCAGCAGCAGCGAGGTGATCAGGAACTGCACCAGGATGTTGCGCATCCCGTAGAAACTGAACCGTTCGCAGGCCTCGTTGCCGATGATGTAGGGAATCTGGCGCGGCATGGTGCCCTTGCCGGCGGGGGCGGCTGCGTTATGGCTCATCCTGTGATGCTTTCCTGCGGACACGAAAGCGCCAAGGTTACCGGAATGGGCCAGCCCTGCGCACGCTGCAGGGCTGCATGACACGCACATGAAAGCGTGGCAGGCGCAGCTGTGGTGGATCCGGGGTCACGATACCTGCACGGCACAAGCGTAAACTTATCGTTATGCGCGCCCTGCCCTCCCCCGTGTTGCTCTGCCTTGGCCTTCTGCTGACTCCGTTGGCATTACGTGCGCAGCCTGCCGCGTCCGCGCCGGTTCCCGAGCTCACTGTGGCCACCCTGCATCTTCCCGCACAGGACGATCCGGCCTGGCTGGCGCGCCGGGAGGCCATCGCGCAGTTGCTGTCCACGCTGCGGCCGGATGTCATCTCGGTACAACAGGTACTGCAGGAGGGTCGACGCAATCCGGCCTGCTGGTTGGCCAGCCGCCTGCGTTACAGCTGCGATTTCATTACCGCCGATCCGCCCAGCCAGGCAGAACGCCATGGCAGTGCGCTGCTCAGCCGCCTGCGGGTTGAAGAAGACGGGGTGACCCTGCTGCATCCGCCGGGGCCCTACAGCGCGGCCGGCATGATGCGGGTGGCACTGGGCGAGACCCAGGTCAACATCTATGCGGCGCGGCTGCGTACGGATCCGGACTCGGCCGCCAACCGGCAGCACCAGGCCAACGACCTGATGGCCTGGATCGCGGCCACGGCGGAAGGACATCCGAGCCTGATCGTGGGCGACTTCGGCGCAGGCAGCAGTGAAGTGGTGCGGGGTATGCCCGGATTCCAGCCCTCGCGGCGAAATCCGTCCGCGCATCCGGACAGAAACAATGGCAGCCAAGGCAGCCATGGCCTGGATGTGTTGTTCCAGGTGAAGTCGTTCAGTGGCCAGCGTCAACAACGCGTTGAACTTTCCGCGGAAGGCGAGCAGCCCCTGCTGCCGCTGGGCGTCATGGCGGTGCTGAGGCTGCAGAGTCCGGCAGGCTGATGCATCGGCAGTGACCTTCGCTGCCCGTCAAACAACAAAAAAGGGCCGCGCATCGCTGCACGGCCCCTGCATTTCACCCAGCAACTGCGATCAGGCGATCGCGGCCTGGTAACGGCGCTCGACTTCGTTCCAGTCGATGACGTTGAAGAACGCGCCGATGTAATCCGGGCGACGGTTCTGGTACTTCAGGTAGTACGCGTGTTCCCACACGTCCAGGCCCAGGATCGGCGTATTGCCTTCCATCAGCGGGCTGTCCTGGTTGCCGGTGCTTTCCACCACGACCTTCTTGTCCGGGGTGACGCTCAGCCACGCCCAGCCGCTGCCGAAACGGGTCAGCGCGGCCTTGGTGAAGGCGTCCTTGAACTTGTCGAAACCACCGACATCGGCGTCGATCGCCTTGGCCACGTCGCCCACCGGATTGCCACCGGCATTGGGGGCCATCACGGTCCAGAACAGCGAGTGGTTGGCATGGCCGCCGCCGTTGTTGCGCACCGGGCCCTGCAGGTTTTCCGGCAGCGACTTCAGCTTCTTCACCAGCTCTTCAACCGGCAGATCGGCGAACTCAGTGCCTTCCAACGCCGCGTTGACGTTGTTGATGTAGGTCTGGTGATGCTTGGTGTGGTGGATTTCCATGGTGGCCGCATCGATATGCGGTTCCAGGGCATCGTAGGCGTAGGACAGCTTGGGCAGGGTGTAGGCCATGGTGCATCTCCTTGTAGCTTGGGGACCCGGCGACTGCCGGGCGGTGCGCAGTAAAGGATGGGGACAGGCGTGAAGATTACCAAGTGGGATGTAAAGGAAACTTCGTCCTGCAGGTGACCGTGGTGCGACAGCCGCCTTCTCATCCCCGGTGCAGCGGACAGACGCTACGATATTCCCCTTCCTCCCTTTCTCCGTCGCCACCATGCGCAACCCCCGGCTGTTGATCACCGCCATCGGCCTGCTGCTGCTGGGCCTGATCGGCAATCACTACCTTCAGCGCCCGGCCAAGCCGCAGTTCGCGCCCTCCTTGTCGGCGCCTGGCGCGCCGGCCGCCTCCGATGCAAAAGCGAGTGGCAGTACACACGACGCGTTTCCGTCGTTCCTGCCGCCCGAGGCGCGGGACACCATCGCACTGATCCAGCGCGGAGGCCCCTACCCGCATGCGCAGGATGGCAGCACATTCGGCAACCGCGAGCAGCAGTTGCCGCAGCGTCCGCGCGGCTATTACCGCGAGTACACGGTGCGCACGCCTGGCGCCTCGAACCGTGGCGCGCGCCGCATCATCACCGGCGGTGATCCGCCAGACGCCTGGTATTACACCAGCGACCACTATGCGTCGTTCCGCAGCTTCAGCGTCCCGGCGCGGGAGACCCCACGATGAGCCAGGATGCATTCGGCCTCGGCCTGCACGACATCAACAATGCCGGCGTCTATGCGATTGCCGAAGGCGACGAAGCGGCACTGGCTGCGGCGATGCGCGATGCCGGGTTGCAGGTGCGCCGCATCGATCTGCAGGGTGTGGCAGACAAGCGCACGTTGCTGGCGCGGCTGTCGGCCCAGCTGGATTTCCCTGCCGGCTTCGGTGGCAACTGGGATGCGCTGGCGGACAACCTGCGTGACCTGCAGTGGCTGCGCTCGGAAACGGGCCATGCCCTGTTCTTTGACCGCATCGATGCACTGCGCGCACAGGACAGCAAAAGCTTCGACACGTTGCTGGACATCCTGGACGAGGCCAGCCAGTTCTGGCTGGGGCAGGATGTGCCGATGTGGGTGTTTCTTTCCGCCGCGCCGGATCCCGACGCCGGGTGACGGCACCCGCGTGTGCTTCGGTAGCGCCGAGCCGTGCTCGGCGGAACGACCAAGGCGCCGCGCTGCGCGCTCGCCGAGCGTGGCTCGGCGCTACACCGACCCGATCACCGCCGCCCGATAACGGCAGCCGCGTGTGCTTCGGTAGCGCCGAGCCGTGCTCGGCGGAACAACCAAGGCGCCGCGCTGCGCGCTCGCCGAGCGTGGCTCGGCGCTACACCGGCCCGATCACCGTAGCCAGGTAGTGACGGCCGCTGGCCGTCAGCGGCTGCCGTTGTCTTCCTGCAGCTCTTTCTTGAACGGGATATCCGGCGGCGGGCGGGCGATGGCGGGCTGCTCCTGCATGTTCGGATCGTTCAGGCCGCAGCCGCCACCGAACTGCAGCACCGAGATGACGCACGATATCTTCGTGCTCGTGCCGGGAATCGGGATCTCCACCGACTGCACCCCCTTGCGTACCCACTCCGCCAACAACGATTCCTGCGGCACCCAGTACTTATCGAACGAGGTCGGCGTGTAATCGTACGGCGGCCGTTTCAGCCATGTACCGGAGGCGGCGATGCGCTCACGCGACCAGCCGTCGCTGTCACCGCCCGGCGCGCCACGTTCGCTGTCGCCCTTGCCGTCCTGGCCCGGCACGCGGGTGCTGCCATCGGCGTTGAACAGACCGTCGCCCTTGCCGGCCGCGCGGCCCGCCTGCGCGCCCGCTGGAGCAGCGGCCTGGTTGCGATTGGACGCGCCCCAGTCATCGCCGCGCGCCGGTGTCGCCCAGTTGCCCGGCGTCGGGCTGGGCTGAGCGCCAGCGCGCGCCGGCGCAGCGGCAGCACGGTCACCCGTGCGCTGCTGTGCAGCGGTCTGGGAGGCGGCATTCGATGACGACGACGAGGAGGCGGATGACGCGGCAGGCGATGGGCGTGACGGAGACGGCGCCACTGCGTTGGCCACGCTGCGCTCGCGCACCGCCGCCACAGCGGCGGGGCGCGGCTGCACCACCGGCTCATTGCCCTTCAGCGTCGGCAGCGTGATGGTCGGTGCCGTCACCGTCGTGACCTCGCGCTCGCGCACAGGGGCAGGCTCACGCACCGGCACGCGAACGGTCACCTCGGCCGGTGCAACACGCAGGGGCGTTGGTGCCTGTACCGGCAGCGTCACTTCCCGCTCGCGCACCGTCGGAGCGACCTCGCGCGGTACGACCGTGACCTCGGTACGCGGCACAGTGACCGGCGGCACGATGAAATCGGTTGTCGGCTCGACCACCGTGGTGGCCTGCACCGGGGGAGCGGGATCGGCCGGCACAGGCGGAGCGGGCGCAGGCTGTGGCGGCAACGGTTGCGTCTCGGCCGGCGATGCTGCCGAAGCAGACGCCGGCGCGGTCTCGGCCGGCGGCGGGGACGCATCGGCGGCAGCGTTCGACGCAGGCGACGGCTCAGCCGCGGCCTGCGCTGCGCTGGCGGCGGCGGCCGCAGCGGGATCGCCACCCGGCTGGTCTCCTCCGCCTTCCTGCGCGCCCTGCCCGACGAACTCGACCTGCACGCGCTCGCCATCACCGCCCTGTGTTTCAGGCGTAGGCGACCGCACCAGGGCGACCCACAGCAGCAGGAATGCGAAGAGCAGATGCAGCAGGACACTGACGGCCGCCGAGGTCCAGCGCATCCAGCGCTGGTCGCGGGGTGCCGGTTCCCATTGCTGCCACGCCAGCCGACGCAGGGCCGTCCACGCACCGAGTTGCGGCAACCGGCCGGGCGATGCCGGCAGCGGGCGTGGTACCAGGACGGCGACGATCTCGCGTGCATGCTGCGGACGCGGCAACGGAGACAACGCACGGAACCAGATCGCCCAGCCATAAGGCAGGCGGGTCTTTTTCTCCAGGATGGGCGGCTCCTGCTGGCGTGCCAGCAGGGCGTCGATCAACTGTGTCGCCCGGGCTGACGGCACGCAGCGGGCGTCAGGCGGCGTTGCCGCGGGGGATGTACGGCGCCTGGCCACTTTCGTGGTCGGTGGCGTCGCGCACTGCGGTGATGCCCGGCACGCGGCCCATCAACGTCTTTTCAATGCCCTGCTTCAGGGTGACATCGGCCATGCCGCAGCCCTGGCAACCGCCACCGAAACGCAGCAGGACGACCCCTTCGGCCGACACCTCCTGCACCGCGACTTTGCCACCATGCGAGGCAAGCTGCGGGTTGATCTCGTTCTCCACGACCCAGTGCACGCGTTCGACCAGGGAAGCCGCATCGCCGGGCGCTTCGCCCTTGATGCGCGGCGCCTTGATGGTCAGCTGCTGGCCGCCGGCCGCACCGGTGACGATGTCGATCTCCGCGCCATCCAGCCAGCCCACGCTGTCTGCGGCGACGTACAACGTAAAGCCATTACAGTCCACGGCCCACTCATCGCCCTGCAGGTCGCTGGGGTCAGCGAACTCCAAGCGCGCGTCGGCACGCGGCGTACCGGGATCGACCGCGCTCAACCGCACGCCCATTCCGGGCACGCCTTCGCGTTCGATCAATCGACTGAAATGGGTCTGGGCAGTGTCGGATATCTGGATCATCGGGCTATTCTAACCAAGTACCCTGTCAGGCGATCATTTCGCGCTCATTCGGTTTATACACCTGACCGCGCACTGTTCAGTCAACTTTTTCACACGTGGAGCGTCCCATGAACGACCTGGTCCCCTTGGCACAGGCCCACTGCATCCCGCGCCGCGGCAACGAACACCGCTTGGGCCAGGCCCGGGTGACGGAACTGCTGCCGCAGATCCCCGGGTGGGAACTGGTGGAGAACGGCCAGGCCCTGCAGCGCACGTTTCGTTTCAGCGATTACCACCGCACGATGGCCTTCGTGAACGCGCTTGCGTTCGTGGCCCACCGTGAAGACCACCACCCGGACCTGGGGGTTCATTACGACAGGGCCGTGGTGCGCTTCTCCACCCATGACGTGGGCGGCCTCAGCGAAAATGATTTCATCTGCGCCGCCAAAGCATCGGCCCTGACGGAGTGAACCCCATGAAACTGCGCCTGTTGATCGTCCCCTTGGCCACCGCGGCGCTGTTGGCGGCGTGTGGTGGCACCGGCACCGCGGATGCGCCGACTGCACCCCGTACGCCCCCGACGGAGGTGGCCGCGGTGAAGACCCCGCCGCCGCAATACCCCATCGAGCTGGCCTGCACCGGCGTCGGTGGCACCAGTACGCTGAAGGTCGTCGTCGGTGTTGAAGGCAAACCGACCGAAGTGACCGTGCTGACCGGCAGCGGCAATGCGCAGCTGGATGAAAATGCCCGCACCGCCGTGCTGGCGTGGCAGTTCAATGCGGCCAGCCGCAACGGCCAGAAGGTGCCGGCGACGATCCAGGTACCGGTCAGCTTCAACCCGCCCGAACCGCGCCCCACCGAATGCTTCGCGGTGGAAGAGCGCCTGCGCCGCGGCGGCTGACGTCCTTTCCTGACACCCAAGGCCAGCCAGCGCCCGCCTTCCCTGCCCATTGCGTCCCGCCTCTGCGGGGCGCGCACTCCCTGAAGGATCGCGCTGGCCCATGTTGCAGATTTCCACTGAAAACGTCTGGATGGCGCTGGGGGTCACCCTCGCCGCCGGATTGGCGACGGCCCTCGGCAGCCTCATGGTGCTGTTCGCCAAGCGGCCGAACCCCCGACTGCTGGCATTCGGCCTGGCATTCGCCGGCGGTGCCATGGTGTATGTGTCGTTGTCGGAGATTCTCAACAAGTCCATCGACTCGTTCACCCAGGCCTACGACGCGCGGCTCGGCTTCACCTTCGGCACGTTCGCCTTCCTGCTTGGCATCCTGCTGATCATGGGCATCGACCACCTGATCCCGAATCCGCACGAAAGCCTGGACAAGAAAGACCCGGCGTTTCGCGACGACAACAAGGCCTACATCAAGCGGGTCGGGCTGCTGACCGCCGTTGCGATCACCGCGCACAACTTCCCCGAAGGCCTTGCCACGTTCTTCGCGACGCTGGAAAGCCCCTCGGTCGGGATGCCACTGGCCTTCGCCATCGCGATCCACAACATCCCGGAGGGCATCGCGATCGCGATCCCGGTGTATTTCGCCACGCAGAACAAGTTCTATGCGTTCGCCGCGAGCCTGCTGTCCGGCCTGGCCGAGCCGATTGGCGCGGCCATCGGGTATTTCCTGCTTTCCGGGTCACTCAACCACGCGACCTTCGGCTGGGTGTTCGGCCTGATCGCCGGCGTGATGGTGTTCCTGGCCTTGGACGAGCTGCTGCCGGCCGCGAAGCGCTACGCCAAGGGTCACGAAACGGTCTACGGGCTGGTGGCCGGCATGATGACGCTGGCGTTGAGCCTGGTGCTGTTCAAGTGGTGAATGGGTAGTCGAACGGGTAAGGGGGCACGTCATCGCATTCGCGCTGCCGCTCCCACGCTTTGCTGCGCAAACCGCGGGCCCCGTCTCACCAGCACCCACACCCCGCCGCTTCGCGGCCGCCCCTGACTCAGGGGCTCCCTCCACCAGACGGGATATCGTCATCGGTAGCGCCGATCCATGGTCGGCGGAGGGTTTCCGCCAACGGCCCGCTGCGCTCGCCGACCATGGGTCGGCGCTACCGCTTTTCTCTTTTTTCATACGCGGCGGGCGGCCCCGGAACCTGTCAGGGGGCCGGACGGTGGGGCTGGGCGGGGGCGTTGAGCGCCATGGATGGCGCGAAACGAGGCCTGCATGGATGCGGCTCTTGCCGTCCCCCGACCAGTCCCAGCGCCCGGCCCCAAACACGCAACCTGCTTCAAACCGTCCGCCGCGCGGGGCTCCGCCGTTCGCTGATCCCTACTTCAGCCGATCCAGCGCCTCGACCAGCTCCTCGGCCAGCGGCGCAGTGAGCAGATAGGGGGTCTTGCCGGCGTCCAGCGAGAACTCCAGCGACGCGGCATGCAGGAAGAGCCGCTTCAGCCCGATCTGCTCACGAAAGCGCTTGTTGACTGCAGGATCGCCGTACTTGTCGTCACCGGCTACCGAATGCCCGAGGTGCTGTGCGTGCACGCGGATCTGGTGGGTGCGGCCCGTCTCGATGCGCACCTCGCAATATGAATGGCCACCGCGACGCTCAAGCACCTTGAAGTGGCTGATGGACTCCTTGCCGATCGCATTCACCTGCACGTGACGCTCCCCGCCTTGCCGCAGGCCGACGTGCAGCGGCGCATCCACGGTCATCGTGCCATCGGGCATGCGCCCGACCAGCAGGGTCAGGTACTTCTTGCGGATGCCCGCGCCATGGTCTTCCCGCAGCAGGGCCTGCAGCTCGCTCAGTGCCGAGCGCTTCTTGGCCACGATCAGCAGGCCGGAGGTGTCACGGTCCAGACGGTGGACCAGCTCCAACGTCCTGCCCGGGCGCAGGGCCCGCAAGGTCTCGATGGCGCCGAAGCTGATCCCGCTGCCGCCGTGGCTGGCCACGCCGGACGGCTTGTTCAGTGCGAGCAGGCGCTCGTCCTCGTAGACGATGGCCTGTTCCAGCCGCCGCATGAACGATTCCGGCGGACCGGTCTTGTCGCCCTCCTCGCTGAGATGAACCGGCGGGATGCGGATCACCTCACCGCCCTCCAGCTTGCGCTCGGCCTTGGCGCGGCCGCCATTCACCCGCACCTGGCCGCTGCGGACGAGCTTGTAGACCAGGCTGCGCGGAGCGCCCTTCAGTTGTCCGAGCAGGAAATTGTCCAAGCGCTGTCCCGCCCGGTCATCGGGAACGGTGATCATGCGCACGGAAGGCTTGTCGGAATTGGGGCTTGCGGGGTCTTGAGCAGTCATCAGCCTGTTTATTCTGTTACACTCGGGCGGCGAGATAAGGGATTGATTTCGTTGGAAGTTACTCCAGGCCAGAAGCCTGTCTTCCGACGAATCCGGCACAGTGCGCGACCACCGCCCCCGGGGCGGCCATGTTAGCGGCTCATCGGCACTCCCGGCCATCGCCGATTGCCTGACACGTAATCGCGCTGAACATGTCCCGCGTGGCGCTCCAGTTTTGGCTGACAGCTGCCGCCGGTCCCGTACTACCAAAACCAGATAAGAAGAGCGCTCCCGCGGCCTGCCGTGGTGTCGTAGCGCTGGAAACCCGGGCCTCCCTCCCCGCGCCTGCGCGAATGGGCGGCCAGCCGTGTCCAGAGGCGAAACTCCATGGCGTTCCGCGCGGTAGCCGCTTGCGAGGAACGCAACAATGAAGCGAATGCTGATCAACGCTACGCAGGCTGAAGAGCTGCGCGTCGCCATCGTGGATGGCCAGTCGTTGTATGACATCGACATCGAGCAGCCGGCCAAGGAACAGAAGAAGTCCAACATCTACAAGGGCCGGATCTTCCGCATCGAGCCCTCGCTGGAAGCGGCTTTCGTTGAATACGGCGGTGGCCGTCATGGCTTCCTGCCGCTGAAGGAAATCTCCCGCGATTACTTCCAGGCCGGTGTGGACCACAACAAGGCCGGCATCAAGGAGCTCCTGCGCGAAGGCCAGGAAATCGTGGTGCAGATCGACAAGGATGAGCGCGGCAACAAGGGTGCCGCCCTGACCACGTTCATCTCGCTGGCCGGCCGCTACATGGTGCTGATGCCGAATTCGCCGAGCGCCGGTGGCGTGTCGCGTCGCATCGAAGGTGAAGACCGCGCCGCCCTGAAGGACGCGCTGGACAAGCTGAACATTCCCGACGAAATGGGCGTGATCATCCGTACCGCCGGCGTCGGCCGTGATGCCGAAGAGCTGCAGTGGGATCTGGATTACCTGCTGAACGTGTGGCGCGCCATTGCCGAAGCCGCACTGAGCAAGCCGGCCCCCTTCCTGATCTACCAGGAATCGCGCCTGATCGTACGTGCCCTGCGCGATTACCTGCGTGCGGACATCGGCGAGATCCTGGTCGATACCGAAGAAATGTACGAGCACGCCCGCGAGTTCATGCAGCAGGTGATGCCGCAGACCCTGCGCAAGCTCAAGCATTACACCGACGACATCCCGCTGTTCAACCGCTTCCAGATCGAATCGCAGATCGAGGGCGCCTACGAGCGCAACGTGCGTCTGCCGTCGGGCGGATCGATCGTGGTCGACCAGACCGAAGCGCTGACCGCCATCGACGTCAACTCCTCGCGCGCCACCAAGGGCAGCGATATCGAGGACACCGCGTTCCAGACCAATCTGGAAGCGGCTGACGAAGCGGCCCGCCAGTTGCGCCTGCGCGACCTGGGCGGTCTGGTCGTGATCGACTTCATCGACATGTCGTCCAACAAGCACCAGCGCGAGGTCGAGAACCGCCTGGCGCAGGCCCTGAAGTACGACCGTGCCCGCGTCCAGGTCGGCCGCATCTCGCGCTTCGGCCTGCTGGAAATGAGCCGCCAGCGCCTGCGTCCGAGCCTGGGCGAATCCAGCCAGCTGGTCTGCCCCCAGTGCGACGGCCATGGCCGCATGCGCAGCGTCGAGTCGCTGTCGCTGTCGATCATCCGCGTCGCCGAAGAGCACGCGATGAAGGAGAACACCGGACAGGTGCTGGTACAGGCGCCGGTGGAAATCGCCAACTACCTGCTCAACGAAAAGCGCAGCGCATTGCGTGAGATCGAGGCGCGTCACGAAGCCCCGATCGTCATCGTGGCCGACGAGCAGCTGCACACGCCGCACTACACCGTCACCCGCCTGCGTGAGAACGAGCTGGGTGAAGAAAGCGGCAAGCCGAGCTACCAGCGCGGCACCCCGCGCAAGCTGCCGGTGCATGCCCTGACCAAGGGCCAGCTGAACATCCCGCCGCCGGCCGTGACCCAGGTGCAGCACAACTCGCCCGCCCCGATCCGCGACGAAGCCGCACCGCAGCCGGCCCCCGCGCCCGTCGCGGCTCCGGTTGCTGTCGCACCGGCCGCTACCGGCGGTGTGGTCGGCTGGTTCAAGCGCATCTTCGGTGGTGAACCGGCCGCCGCGCCGGCACCGGCACCGGCCGCGCGTTCGAACGGCAACGACAGTGGCCGCAAGGACCGCAGCGGCAAGGATCGCAACGGCAAGGACCGCAAGGACCGCCGTGATGAAGGTCGCAACGGCGCGGCAGCCGGCAACGCTGCTGCACCGGGCCAGGGTCGCAACAAGGACCGTGGCGAGCGCGGTGAACGTGCCGAACGCGGTGAACGCGGTGAACGCCGCCAGGGCAACGCGCAGGGTGGCAATGCGCAGGTCGCCGCCCAGCCGGTTGCCGGAAACGGTAACGGCAATGGCCAGCAGCAGCCCAAGCAGCGCCAGGAACAGGGCAAGCCGCGTGGCGAACGCAGCGAGCAGGCCGCAGGCCAGGCGCCCGCACAGGGCCAGCAGCAGCCGAAGGTGAAGCAGCCGCGCCAGCCGCGTCAGCAGGATGGCGAGCGTGCCAATGGCGAGAAGCCGCAGCGTGATGCGGCCGAGCAGATCGACACGGCCGCCATCGCCGCCACCGTTGCGACCGCGACGGCAGGCGTTGCTGCCGCATCGACTGCCGCCGACCCGTCCAGGCAGGACGTGGCGGCAACGCCGGTCATGCCGGCCGCACAGGACATTGCTGCGGTTTCCCATGCTGTTGCCGACAACGCAGCGGACACGGACGAAACCAACGCGGTCACCCAGGCCGACGGCGAACTGCCGCCCGCCGGTGATGAAGGTGCAGGCGAAGGCGGCTCGCGTCGTCGTCGTGGTCGTCGTGGTGGTCGCCGCCGTCGTCGTGGCAATGCCGAAGGCACCGCCACCGATTCGCTCGGCCAGGATGATGCGGACGAGGATGACAACGAGGACGGTGACGTCGCCCAGGGCGCTGAGGCGCAGGACGGCGATTCGGCCGAACCGCGTGCACCCAGGTCGTCGCGTCCGCAGCCGGAGTTCGACTTCGATGACGAAGGCGATGCGCCTGCGCCGGCCGAGCGCGAGAAGCGTGCGGCTGCGGTGATGACCACGGCGGCGATCGTGCCGGTCGCGGCCAGCCCGGCAGCCAGCAGCGCACCGGTCGCCTTCGTGGCTCCGGCCGCGCCGAAGGTCGAGGCGCCGAAGGAAGTAGCACCGAAGGCTGAACTGCCCAAGGTCGAGACGCCGATCGTTGCCGCAGCTCCGATGGCCCCGCCGGTCGCGGCCGTCGAGGCACCGAAGGTCGAAACGCCGGTCGAGGCTCCGAAGGTGGAGGCTCCGAAGGTTGAGGCTCCGAAGGTTGAGGCTCCGAAGGTTGAGGCTCCGAAGGTGGAGGCTCCGAAGGTTGAGGCCAGCAAGGTTGACGCCCCGGTGGCTGCTGCGACGCCGGCAACTGCTACCGACACCGCCCCGACCTGGCAGCCGGCACCGTCGGCTCCCGCCCACGTGCCTGCCGCCGAACCGGAAGCCGTCAAGCCTTCCCCGGTGGCATCGCCTACCCCGGTGCAGACCACCATGCTCGACGCGGTGAACGCACCTGCCGCCCGTGCGCCGGTGGCTGCACAGGAAGCTGCCGCGGTTGCACCTCCGGTCGCCAGCACGCCGGCCGTTCAGCCGACGGTTGAGCAGGCTGCGGATCCGCTGCCTGCAGCGGTCGCCACCCCGGCCGTGGTCGAAGCCGTTGCGGCTGCCGAACCGGCGATCCTGGCCGGCGGCACCGACGCCGCCGAGCAGGCCGCGATCGTCAGCCAGACCAACGCACAGGCTGCCGACGCGGATGAAGAGAAAGCCAAACCGGACAATCTGCCGCAGGGCTGATCTCCAGCGGTGACGCAAACGAAAACAGCGGCCCTCGGGCCGCTGTTTTTTTGTGGCCGGCGCAGCCGATATTCCCGGTAGAGCCGACTTCAGTCGGCTCATGTCGCAAGCCGACTGAAGTCGGCTCTACCCGCGGGTCTACCCGGCGCTCAGCGCGGGCGATCCGGCGCGAACTGGAGGCGCGTCCACACGCCATAGTGATCCGACGCCCAGCGGCCGCCTTCGTCGGGCGTGTCGAACAGGATCCGCGCCTCGCGCGCCAGCATCACGTCCTGCTGGAAGAAGATATGGTCGATCCGCGACGGCGATTGGAAGTAGTGGCGGTTGAGCGTGCTCACCGTGCTCAGGTCATTGTTGACGTGCACGCTGCCGTAGCTGTCGCCGTAGTGGCTGCGCAGCTCGCTGAGATCGCCCGCGTCCACCAGTGCGTTGAAGTCACCGGCGATCACCACCGGCGCTCCGGCCGAGGTGGCGCTGATGAAACGCAGCAGGTCTTCCACCTGCTCGCGACGGATCCGCTTGCCTGCGTCGTCCGCCCGTTCGTTGAGATGCGTGGCGTAGACGTTCACCGGCCGTCCGTCCACATCGATGCGGATATGAGCCACCGTGCGGTAGTCACCCAGCGGCGCCAACAGGTGCTCGCCACGCGCCAGTACCGGACGCCGTGTCAGCAAGGCATTGCCATAGCGCTTCACCGACCCGGCGGGATCAGTGGAAACAAACTGGTAGCTGTAACCGAGTTTCGCCGCCAGCCATTCGGCCTGGTTGCGCACGTCGCGCTTCTGGATGACCTCCTGCAGTGCGATCGCATCGGGCTGCAGGCGCTTCAGCCCGGCGAGGATGGTCTTCCGGCGTTCCGGCCAATCCTCGCGATCATGATGCAGGTTGAAGGTCACCATGCTCATGCCCGCATCGCGCGTGGCGTCGCCCGCGACGGTGGGGTTGGCTGCAGCGATGGCGCGCGAAGGCGGATCTGCCGCTCCTGCAGCACCGGGCAGCAGCAACGCCAACCCCACCACCCCGCCCAGCGCGCGCCCGACGAGCGGATGCGCGACCTTCGTTTCCCTCACCCGCATGCTGTTACCCCTTGCGCTCGGCCCGGCGCACGGCCGCCGGGACCTCGATCTCGATCTTCGCCGGCACCTGGTGCACGTGCAGTTCGCCGTCAACCCATTGCACCGGCTCGCCATTGAGGGTGGCCGCACCGGGCTCACCGGCATACGGCCAGGGCAGTACCAGACCGCCGGCGGGCGGCACGATGCCGGCACGCACCTCCAGCACCAGTTGCTTGTCGCTGCGCTGCAGGCGGTAGTCCAGCTGGCCCTGCGGCGTGCGCAGGCCCTTCACCGCGATGCCCTGCCCTTCGAACCAGCGCACCGGGACGCCGGCAGCCAGCACCAGCGACTGATCGATGTCGCGGTTGTAGGCGAACATGTCCAGCGCGGAGCGGACGAAGTCCGATGCCACCCAGGCGTGCGGCAGGTCGCCGACAAAGAACGGCTTGCGCGGGGTGCGCGAGACGACTTCGGCCCACTGGTTCCAGGCCTGCGGCGAGCGATCCTTGAAGAAGAATTCGGTGGCCTGCCAGGCGCGGTCGCGCCAGCCCAGCCGCACGAAGGCCGCCACATTGCGCCATTCGTAGGGGGTGTAATCCTTCCACTCGCGCGTGCCGTCGCGACGCGCGACGAACTCGGTCCAGTAGCGCTGGAAGGTGTTATCCAGCTGCGGTTGCGGCAAGCGACCCTGCTCGCCGCCCGGTGCCAGCGCGATCGTGGTCGAGGTAGCGTCGAAGTCGCCCAGCTCGGCCGAACCGGGCAGGTAATCGATGTGATGCTGCTCCATCGCCGAATACAGCGACGCCTGCAGGTCGGCGCGGAATTCATCGCGCGCGCCGGTGATCGCCAGCACTTCCATCTTCTGCAGATGCTCGGCGATGATCGCCGCGTCCTTGTAGCCACGCAACGCCCAGAAGTTGTCCCAGTACGAGTGCATCGGCTTGGCCGAATACCCTTCGTGGCTGATGGACGCCGGCATCATGCCGTAGAACGCCGGATTGCGTGCGCGGTTTTCTTCGGTGCGCTCGCTGGCGCGCAGACGCTCCATGTAATGGAAGGCGCCGGCCACGTGCGGCCACATGGCCTCGAGGAACGCGTCATCGCCGGTGTAACGCCAGTACTCGGCGATGTTGTAGATCAGCTCGCCATGGCTGTCGTTTTCCGGTACCGGATCGCTGCCGCGGTCGTCCACGCAGCACGGCACCTTACCGTTGTCGAACTGGAACGGGGCATACCACTGCACGTAATCGCGCACCGCATCGCTGCGGCCCATGCGCAACAGGCCTTCGGAAATCATCGCGCCGTCGCGGATCCAGCTGCGTCCGTAGGAACGCGTGCCGGGCTGCAGGCGCGGACCCACGCGCGATATCAGCATGTGGGCCAGCGCCGTGCGCAGGGTATCAGCCAACGGCTGGCCTTCGCGGGGCAGCTGCAACTGCAGGCCGTCCAGCTTCTGCCGCCACATCGCCGCCACCTGCGCCTGCGCCTTGCCGGCATCGAAGCCGCGGGGATTGAAGCTGCCGACCTGCGGCAACACCAGCGCGATCTCGCGGCTCTGGCCCGGCTCAAGCTTGATCGTGTACAACAGCGCGCCGGACGCCATGCCCGTCGGGTCCTTGACCGAGGTGGTCGTCGGCAGCTTGCCGTCGGCCAGGTGCATCACCTCCAGCTTGCCGTCGAACGGGGTGGCGAAGCGTGCGTCCGGCACCTGCAGCGGGTACAGCCGCGGCTCGCCGTTGACCTTCACCAGGCCCTCTTCCACGTCCAGACTGTCGATCCGGCTGAAGCCACCCACCGTATTGAGGAACTGGGTGGGCGGGTTGACCTGCCATGGACGGATCGCCAGCGCGAGCGTGTACTCGTGGGCCACCTTGTCGGGATTCTTCAGCGAGTAACGCGCTACCAGCTGCGAAGCATCCGGCGTGCCCTGCACGAAGCCGGTCACCGCCAGCGACGCCTTGTCATGCTGCCAGTCCACGCTGGCCACGGGCAGATAACCGTCCTGCAGTGACTGGATCGGCGTGATGTCGGCCCAGCTGATCAGCTTGCCGTCGAGCTTCAGGAAGGGCTCGACACTGAAGCTGCCGCGTGCCATTTCGAGCGCGCCGTCTTCGCTGATCAGCGCCTGTTCGCGGCCGCCGTCCAGGCCCAGCAGGGTCCACGTCGGCTGCTCACCTACATAGGCACGCGGCAGTGAACCGCGCGGCAGATCAGCCGCCACCGAGGACAGGAACGCGTTGGGCGTGGCGGCGAACGCCAGCGGCTTCAGCGCGATATCGCGGATGCCATAGCGCCAGTTCGGGCCGCCCTGCAGGTCGAAACGCAGGTAGCGGGCATCGGTTTCCGGCAGGGCCAGCCAGTCACGGCCACCACTCCCGGCAGTGACTTCGCGCACGGTGTGCCAGTCACGTCCATCCTGCGATGCGCGCACGGTGTAGCGCGTGGCCTCCAGGCCGGGCAGCCAGTCGATCACCGCCCCGCCGACTTCGCGCGGCTTGCCCAGATCCAGGCTGATGGTCTGCTCCTTGACCCCGCCACTGACCCAGAAGGTATCGGATTTACCGTCGATCATCCGGTCCTGCAGCGCAGTCGCCGTATCGGTCAGCACCTGCGGATGCAGCGGCGAATCATCCTGCGCGGGCAAGCCCTGCAGGGTGAGCTTGTCGAAACAGACCGAGCCCCGACCGCCGACCTTGCTGTAGACGGTGAACTCCATCGCCGCGCTGCGCTTGAGCTCCTTCTCCGGCGAAGGGCCCCATGCCTTGTCGATGTGCCGTTTGCGGAATTCCACCGGCGTCCACGTCTTGGGGAAGCGGTAGGCCGGGCGGTTGACCCACCAGACGTTGTCGCCGCTGGCGTCGATCAGCTTGAACTGCAGGTCGTTGGACGGCGAATCACCGCGCAGCTGGAAACCGAACCGGTAATTGGCCGGGTACTCGATGTTCAGCGCGCGGCGCACGCCGACGTAGCCGGACACGTCGTGGAAATCGTAATCCAGGCACATCGCACGCCCGCCGCCAGCACCGGCGACGTTGCGCAGGGAACCACTGACCTGGTCGGACAGCACCAGTTTCCACTGGCCCATGTCGTCGAAATCATCGATGACCTTCGGTGCAGGTGCGGCAGGAGGCGGGGCAGCAACTGCCACGCAGGACCACAACAACGCCAGGCCAGCGATGATTTTCCGGTTCACCCTTTGACACTCCCCAACATCAGACCTTGAATGTAATAGCGCTGCAGCAGCAGGAACAACGCCAGCACCGGAATCACGGTGACCACCGCGCCGGCCATCATCATCTCAACATCCATGATGTGTTCGCGTGACAATGTCGCCAGCGCCACCGGCAGCGTGTAGTGCTCCTGGTCTGTCAGCACGATCAGCGGCCACATGAAGTCGTTCCAGGCGCCCATGAAGGTGAAGATCGACAGTGTCACCAGCACCGGCTTGAGCATCGGCAATACGATCTGGAAGAAGATCCGCAGCTCCCCTGCCCCGTCCATGCGCGCTGCTTCCAGCAGCTCATCCGGAATGGAGCGCGCGTACTGGCGCACCAGGAAGATGCCGAACACCGTGGCCAGCGCCGGCACGATCACCCCGCCGAAGCTGTTGACCAGGCCCAGCTGCTTCATCAGCAGGAACAGCGGCAGCATCGCCACCTGTGCCGGGATCACCAGGGCCGCCATCAGCACCTGGAACAGACGCTCACGGCCAACGAACCGCAACTTGGCGAAGGCATACCCGGCCATCGTGTTCATCAGCAGCGAACCGAGGGTGATGGACACCGACACCAGCAGGCTGTTGGCGAAGTTGACGCCCATGCCGGTCCGCGCGAACAGCTCGTGGTAGTTGGCGAAGGTGATGTGGGACGGGGTCAGCGGCGGCGGGAACGTGGTGGCCTCGCCAGCCGGCATCACCGACACCGAAACCATCCACAACAGCGGCGCCAGGCTGACCAGCGCCAGCACCAGCAGCCCGCCGTTTATCCACCATCCGTGCCAGCGTGACTGGCCGATTTCGCGACTCATACCATCTGCCTTTTGCGCCCGAAGCGCAGCATCACCGACGTCACCGCCAGGATGATCAGGAACAACAGGAACGCTACCGCCGACGCGCGGCCGAGGTTCCACCACTTGAAGCCTTCTTCAAACATGAAGTACAGCACGCTGACGGTGCTCTGCAATGGGTCGCCGCGGGTCATGACGTAGGGTTCGGCGAACAGCTGGAAGTAGCCGGACACCGTGATCACCCCCACCACCAGCAGCACCGGGCCGAGCATCGGCAGGGTGATGTGCAGGAACTGCTTCCAGCGCGATGCGCCATCGATGCGCGCTGCCTCGTACAGGTCATGCGGGATCGCCTGCAGGCCGGCCAGGAAGATCACCATGTTGTAGCCGAAGTTCTTCCACACCGCGAACAGCATGATGGTCGGCATGGCCCAGTTCGGGTCACCCAGCCAGTCGATCGGGCTGATGCCGATGTGGCCCAGGCCGTAGTTCACCAGCCCGTAGCTGGTATGGAACAGATAACGCCAGATCACCGCCACCGCCACCAGGGTGGTCACCACCGGGGCGAACAGCGCGGTGCGGAACAGCGCCTTGAAGCGGGCGGCCGGTGCATTGAGCAGGATGGCCGCACCCAGCGACACCGCGATGGACAGCGGCACGCCGATCACCACGAAGTAGGTGGTATTCCACAGCGACTTCCAGAACATCGGGGTCTGCAGCAGGTCGATGTAGTTGCCCAGCCCGACAAAGCGCAGGTTGCTGCTGTCGGCCAGCGAATACAGGTCGAAATCGGTGACACTCAGCGCCAGCGCCGAAGCCACCGGCAGGCCGAAGAACACGCCCAGCACGATCACCGCCGGTGCGGCGAAGATCCAGCCGGCAAGGGAAGAACGGTTCATGGCAGGCCTCCTTCGACCGCCGATGCATCGCCCTGCGGCGGTGCCTCCTGCAACGATTGCTCATGCATCCAGCGACGCTTGGCCAACACCTTGTCCACGCGATCATCCAGTTCGGTCACGGCCGCATCCTGCGCCTGTCCACCGCGGACGACCTTCTCGGTCACGATGCGCATTTCCTGCACGATGCGCTCCCACTCCAGCACCTTCGGCGTAGGCTTCACGCGCTCGAGCTGGTCACGGAACGCAGCCGCCAGCGGGTCATTGGCCAGCGAGGGCGCTTCCCAGGTGCTGCGACGCGGCGGCAGGTCACCGATGATGGAATGGAAGCGGGCCTGGATCTCCGGACGCGACAGGAACTCGATCAGTTTCCACGACGCCTCCTTCTGCTGCGACTTGCGGAAGATCACCAGGCTGGTGCCCCCGGCGATGCCAGCACCCAGGCCATCCGGACCCGGCAACGCGGCCGTGCCCCACTGGCCCGCCAGCTCCTTGGGTTCGAGCTTCTTGAACTCACGGATGTTCCAGGGACCAGAGATGTAGAACACATTGAAGCCGCGGAAGAACTCATCCCAGACATTGGAGATCTGGGTTTCGGACATCTTCGGCGCCCAGCCCTTCTCGAACATGTTGGCGTAGAAGCCCAGCGTGCGACGGAAGCCCGGGCTGCGGAAATTGCCACGGGTATCGTCGTCGCGCAGCAACGGATCGGGCTGCTGCAGGGCGAAGGACAGCTGCTGCTCGAACTCGTTGATCGGCATCAGCACCGCATAGCGGTTCGCGCCCTGCATCTTCTTGATGTCGGCCATCTGCTGCTCGAACTCGGCCCAGGTGCGCGGCGGCGCATCGTGGCCGGCCTTGGCCAGCAGGTCCTTGCGGTAATACAGCAGGCGCGTGTCCACGTACCACGGCACGCCGACCACTTCGTCGTGGATGACGTTGGTGTCCCAGATGCCGGGGAAATAGTCATCCGGCTTCACCACGCTGGAGCGGTCGATGTAGGGCTGCAGCGGCACCAGCGTATTGAGTTCGGCGAACTCGGGGATCCAGGTGTTTCCCAGCTGGCAGACGTCGGGCAGCCCATCGGCGGCGAACGCGGTCAGCAGCTTTTCATGCGCCGCCGTCCACGGGATGTTCTGCACATCCACCTTGATACCGGGGTTTTCCGCTTCGAACTCATGGATCAGCTCGGCCACTACTTCGGCTTCGCGTCCCATTGCCCAGAAGCGCACCGTGGTGCCCTCGTCCTGCCGACCGCAGCCGGCCAGCGCCAGCATGGCCACCAGCACGGCGGCACGGCGCCAACGCCGGGCGACGGATTTCACTGCGGCCACTGGCTTACTTGCCGGGGTTGTTGTTGCGGGATGCATTCTTCTGTTCCTGTGCCGCGGCAGCGCGCGATTCTGCAATACCAACAGCGCGTGCGCCGGCGGCCTGTTCGTCCTTCTCCAGCTGCAGCGGTTGCTGCTCGCCTTCGGGGGTCAGCCAGCCGCCGCTGAATCCAGCGCGCTCCAGCCCCTTGCGGATGTGGGGGTTCTTCTTCATCACCTCCCACACGAAATCATTACGGTAGTTGGCGATCATGGTCAGGATCGGGCCCTGGTCGATGCCGATGTAATCACTGGCCACCCAACCACGATCAGGCACCATCCGCCCGGTCTTTATCGGGATGTCGTAGTTGAAGCTGGGGTTGAACGAATCCAGGAACCCGTAGCTGGAATAGATGTAGTCACCGAAGCGCTTGTGCATTTCCTGGGTGGCGGGGATCACCTCTTCCGGGGCGAACACGATCGACGAGATCGCCGCAGTCGGCGCGATCGTACCGTCGTCGAAATTCTCGCGCAGGCCCGCGCCACGCGAAGAGTAATGGCGGAACTGGCGCTGCTCGCCGCGATACTCCTGCGTGGTGTTCTGCGGCCCGTCGCTGGCCGTCAGGCCCCACACGTTCTGGCCGTATTCCTTCCAGTTCATCGGGTTGCTGATGGCGTACTCGCGCTGTGCCAGCGCCGCCGAACGGCTGTTCAGGAAATAGGTGCTGCCACGCTCGCGCATGTACGCATCCTGGATATCACGGAAGTCGATCCAGACGTGGCTGTACTGATGACCGAACAGCGGGCCGAAGGACAGGTATTCCTGGCCCTGGTACACGCCCCAGTCGTTGTCATACGTCCGTGTCCACACCGTCCACGCGTCCGGGCTGACCGGATGGGTGGGCGACCCCAAGGCCAGGATGTAGACGATCATCGCCTCGTTGTAGCCCATCCAGTCGTGTTCGATGGTGCCGCTTTCCGGGAACCAGCCCATCGAGATCAGCGGGGCGCGTTCCTGCAGCCACGGCCAGTCCACCCGCTTGTACAGGGTGTCGGCGATGTCACGGATTTCCTTCTCGCGGCTGTCGCCACCGTCGTAATACGACTGCGCGAACAGCACGCCCATCATCAGCAGCGCGGTATCCACCGAGGACAGCTCGACCCAGCTGTCGTAACGCTGACCCTGCTGCATGTCCAGGAAGTGGTAATAGAAGCCCTTGTAACCGCCCTTGCCGGTGCGCTGCGGGCCCATCGGCACGTCGCGCAGGAATCGCAGGGTGGTCAGCGTGCGCTCGACCGCCTGGTTGCGGCTGACCCAGCCATTTTCGATGCCGATCGGGTACGCCGTCAGCGCGAAACCGACCGAGGCGATGCTGGCGAACGGACGCGAAGGATAGCGGTCCGGGGTGAGCCCGTTGATCTCGTTGGTGGTATCCCAGAAGAACTGGAACGTGCGGCGCTCGATGTCATCGAACAGCGGCGGCAGTTCCGGCTTCATCGGCCGCGGCGGCAGGTCCGCCTCGACCAGGATCACCTGGGGGGCTGGCTTGACCGGCTCCGGCGCCGCTTGTGGCTTGCAGCCGACGGTGGCCAGGCCGAACAACGCGACAGTCAACACGTGGCGTACCCGCATCGGCCCCTTCCTTTTTTGCTGTTCAAGAGTACAGAGCATAACGTCCCATGACTTGAAATCGTTTACATATCTGCCCCGAAAAAAACCACCTGCGGTGGTCGGGACCGATGGATCATTGCCCAGCCCGCTGCCCCCTCACTGGCAGCGGGCTGGACAATGGACGGATCCGAAGATCCGCCATTGCCTGCCCACGGTACCGCCCGAAGGCGGCACCGCGGTTCCTCTCAACTCCCCTGTATCAGAAGCGTAAGCCGACTTCGGCCTTCACCTGACGCGGGGTACCGACGATGTCGCCGGTCTCGTTGTAGCTGGCCAGCAACTTGCCGTTGGTCTTGGTGTAGTTGTAGTTCGAGAAGTTGTCGAAGTTGAACACGTTGATGATGTCGATACGAGCGTACAGCTCGGTCTCGTGCGCCATCTTGAACGTCTTCGTCGCCTGCAGGTCGACCGAACGGTAGCCGAAGATCTTGCCACCGAGCAGGAACTTGCCGTTGCCGTTGGGCACTGCGGCGCCCGGGGTCGGCAGGTCGAAGCCCGTCGACTGGGTCACCGGGTACCAATCGTTCACCGCGGTCGGCGTGGCCAGGGTGACCTTGCCGCCGAAGGTGATGCCCCAGAAGCCGGCATACGAACCGGTGACCACCAGGCGGTGACGCGGGGCGCCGTTGGAGCGGATGGTCGGGTAGTCCTCGATCAGGCCACGGTCGAACGCGTACTTCTCATTGATGTCGCGGTTGTGGCGCGCGGTGGTCCAGGTGTAAGCGATCGAGGAGCCCCAGCCGCTTTCCTGGGTGAACGGCTTCTGCGCCGACAGCAGCAGCTGGGTCGCGCGGGTCTTGATGCCCTGCTGGCCGATGATCAGGCTGCCGAAGCCCGGCACGTTGCAGCTCCAGGCCTGGCTCAAGCCCGGGTCGGAGCCACCGCACAGACGCGGGTCATCGAAGAACTGACCGGTCGGGTAACGGTTGCCCAGCGTGAAGGCGAAGCCGTCGTAGCTCAGGGTGCGGGAGATGGTCGCATCGGTCAGCCAGTCACCGACCTGGTTGCTCATGCCGAAGCTGAACTGATCGGAGTACGGCACCTTCAGATTGTTGTTCAGCAGGTCCACTTCCAGGCCGGCATTGCTGGTCGAACCGACCAGCGACTGCAGGTTGCCGATGCCGTTGAGCAGGTTCGGGTTCCAGTCATAGCAGGCGGCCTGGCCATTGAGGCAGGTGCCGGTGTTCGGATTGCGGAAGTAGATGGTCGGCTGCGGCAGGGCCAGCTTGGTGGTTTCCAGCTGCAGGTTGTCGAACAGGTCGCGATCGTACGAACGACCGGCACCGCCGTGGAACACGTGCTGCTCGTCGGCGTTGATGTCATACGAGAAGCCGATGCGCGGCTGCCAGGCATCCTTGAACGCCTTGCGGTTCTTGCCGGTGCTGATGTACTGGCTGATGTCCAGGCCACCCAGCGCCAGCGAATCGGCGTAGGTCTGGCCAGCAGCAGCGCGCGGATCCTGCGAGTAGATCGCGTCGACCACTGCCTGCGGGGTCACGAAGTCCAGGTAGGCCGGGGTCTTTTCGTAGTCCCAGCGCAGGCCGAGGTTCAGCTGCAGGTGGTCGTTGACCTGCCAGTCGTCCTGGATGAACAGGCCGATCTGCTTGGACTTCGAACGCACTTCGCCGGACACGCCCGACACGCCGGTCACCGGCTTGACGAATTGCGCCTTGTACGGAATGTCGGACGGGAAGTCCGGATCGCCCAGCGTATAGGTGAATGCCGGGTTGATCTGTGCCGCATCCGATGCGTACAGGTCGATTTCCTTGTACTTGGCGCCCATCTTGATGGTGTGGTCACCATTCCAGGTGATGCCATCCAGGGTCAGGTTGTCTTCAATCGCCCAGCCCTTCTGGCCCTTCACCTGCGAATCCAGCGCCGATGCGCCACCGATCTTCACGAGCGTGCGGTCTTCAGTGCCGTCCGGTGCGGTGTAGGTGAAGCCGTTGGCCAGCGTCAGCGGGGTCGGATTGTTGAACGAGTCTTCGTGGGTGAGCATCATTTCGTTGTAGAAACGCTCACCGCTGTGGTTCCAGCGCAGCGCGTAACGACGGTCGGTGTTGACCACTTCACGGCCGGCTTCCGGCGCGGTCTGACCACTGAACTGCTGCTGGGTCTCGTCGCGATCCTGGAAGCTCAGTTCGATGCGATCGTTGTCGGTCGGCTCGAAGTCGATCTTGGCGAAGATCAGGTCCTGCTGGAACGGCTGGCTGGCCGGGCCGAGGCCGGCGGCGGCGTCTGCCGGCAGCAGGCCGACGCGGTTGGTGACCGAACCTTCCGGGGCGATGGTGACCGGCAGGTCGAAGCGCTTGGCTTCATAGGTCACGAAGAAGTGGGCCTTGTCCTGGATGATCGGGCCACCCAATGCAAAACCGTATTCCTTCTCGGCCGACGCTTCCTTGCTCTGGCCCGGCTGACGCTCGGCCGGGGTCTTGGCGCGCATGTCTTCGTTGGTGTAACGGTAGAAGGTTTCACCCTTGAACTCGTTGGTACCGGACTTGGTCGCTGCGGTCACGGCCGCGCTGGAGACCTGACCGTATTCAGCCTTGTAGTTGCCGCTGATGACCTTGTATTCACCGATCGCCAGCTGCGGGAACGGGTTGCCGGCGCTGCCAGACTGGCCGGCCACGCCGCCGCCCTTGACGTAGCTCTTCTGGCCCACGCCGTCGATGTACACGTTGGTGCCGTCGGAGTTGGTGGCACCGCCGCGCAGCGAGGTGTTGCCCTTCGCATCACGGGTGAAGATCAGGCCCGGAACCGCGTCGGCGAATTCCAGGAAGTTGCGCGACACCTGCGGGGTGGTCTGGATCTGCTGCAGGCTGACGGTCTTGCCGACTTCAGAGGTGCGCACTTCCTGCAACAGGGTCGGTGCCACGACGGTGATCGCATCGAGGTTGGTCGCACTGCCATCGGCCGGCGCAGTCGCCTGGGCGCCGCTGAAGTTCAGCGTCGCGGTCGAGGCCACGGTCACGGTGACCTTCTGCGTCTGGCCGTTGGCCACCACGTCATAGGTGCCCGGGTCCAAGCCCATCAGCGAGTAGCTGCCGTCGGCGCGGACAGTGCCGCGACGCACGGTGCCGGTGGCCACGTTGGTGGCGACCACTTCGCTGCCGGCCTGGGCCGAAGCGACCTGGCCACGCAGGCTCGCGTTGGCCGACTGGGCCATCACGTCCGGGGCAGCGGCGAACACCAGGCAACTGGCCAGGGCACAGGTCAGCAGGCGGCGAGCCGGCATCCGACGATGGTTATTGAGATGCATCATGAAAATCTCCGGGGGTGGTGGCGACCGTCATGGCCGCCCCTTTCATGTCAAACAAAAAGGTAATGCCTCCGGCTTCAGCGGCCGGATGGCGTCTCGTTCCTGGGCTTGCACTTACTTGAATCACGCACGATCAGTCGCGGCACCAGCGTCTGCTTGTCGCCCGCTCCTTCCGTGGTTTTTGAATCCATCAACTGCATCAGGCGCGTCATCGCCATGTCACCAAGCTCGGCGATACTCACCTGCATCGTCGTCAAAGACGGGTGAACGAAACGGGCCAGCGGAATGTCATCGAATCCGGCCAACGCCACATCGTCCGGCACCTTCAGTCCTGCCTGCGCGAACGCATACAGACACCCCAGCGCCATCATGTCGTTGGCTGCGAACACCGCGTCGGGCAGCGTCCCCGCTGCCAGCAACTCCTGACCGGCACGATGGCCGGAAGCTTCGTCGAAATCACCGGGCAACTCGATCCCCTGCGCCTGCGCGCCGAAGGCAGTGAGCGCGTCACGGAAGCCTCGCAGGCGTTCGCGCGCATCGTAGTTGGAGTCCGGGCCTGAAATGAATGCAATGCGTCGGTGACCGACGTCCAGCAGATGGCGGGTCATCGCCACCGCACCGGCATGGTCATCGATGCTCAACACAGGATGGTCCTGGTCGGGCAGATAGGTGTTGATCAGAACGGTGGGCAACGACTGCGGCAGGTTGTCGGTCAGGAAACCCGGGCTTTCGGCATACGGCGACAGCACCAGCAGGCCATCCACGCGGCCGCGCATCGCGCGCAGCGCCGCACCCTGCTGTTCCTGGTCACCGTGGTAACTGGACACCAGCAGATGCTGGCGGCGCACACGGGCGATCTGGTCGATGCCACGCATCAGTTCGGAGAAGAACTCGCCGTAAAGATCAGGCAGCACCACGCCCACCGTATTGGTGCGGCGGCTGCTGAGACTGCGCGCCGCCGCATGCGGGGTGTAGCGCAGGCGCGCAGCCACCTCCAGCACCAGCTGGCGAACCGGCTCGGCGACATTTTCGTGTCCGTTGAGCGCGCGCGAAACCGTGGCCACTGAGACCTTGGCTTCCCGTGCGACATCCTTGATGGTGATCGCTGCCTTGTTCACGAAGTCGCCCTCCACGACTTGAGCCATTCGGCTTGGCGCGGAATGTAAGCGTTTCCAATGTCCAATGTAAACACTCCGTTAGTCCTGATTGTCATTCGACGTCCGCCCGCTGTCCTGGCGGGACGTCACCACGACGCCACGGGACAAGAGCGGACAGGGATCAGCCAGCCTCGGCCGGGGTCTGTGCGTTGATCGACAACGCATGGATATCGGTATCCATCATGCTGCCAACGGCAGCGTACACGGCCCGATGCCGCGCAAGTGCGCCCATGCCTTCGAAGGCGGTACTGACCACTTGCACATTGAAGTGACCGCGCCCGTCACGGGCCCCTGCATGGCCCGCATGGCGATGACTGTCATCCTCGACATCGAGGTGCACAGGGGCCAGCGATTGCTGCAGTGCCGCACGAATACGCTCGACCCGTTCCGCATTGCTCACGGCAGCACCTTCCGGAACGGGCGGACATCGGTCCGCGCATACACGCCAGCGGCCACGTAAGGATCGGCATCGGCCCACGCGCGCGCCTGCGGCAGCGAATCGAACTGGGCGATCACCACGCTGCCGCTGAATCCCGCCGGGCCGGGATCTTCGCTGTCGATTGCCGGGCACGGGCCGGCCACCAACAAGCGCCCCTGCTCCACCAGGGCCTGCAGCCGCGCAAGATGCGCAGGCCGCGCCTCCAGACGCGCCGGCAGGACATCCGGAGCGTCATAGCCTTCGATCACGTACCACATGGTTGTCTCCTCACTGTCCCGGGACGGGAATCGCCGGTGATTCTAGCCCCAGCGGGAACAGCGCCGCCGACCACGGCGCGGCGCCACCGCTTTACCGCTTTACCGCTTTTTTTATTTCTTCATCCGCGACCGGCGGCGCCCGTAACCCGTCAGGGGTCCGGGCGGGTGCGGGCATGGGGGACTGTTGGAGCCCATGGATGGGCGGAAACAAGGCTACAGGGATGTACTTGCGCCGGGTCCCCCATGCCCGCACCCGCCCGGACCCTACCCATGACCTGCTTATGCCCCACCGCCGGCCGCGAGGGGGCCCAGCCCGTTCGCCCCCTGCCCCGCGCAGGCTGGACAGCAGCCAGGCAAAGCCGTAACCTACTTCCATTGCACGTGTTGCACGTGGCTGGACGCAGCGTCCCGTCGGATCAGTGGCCCTACAAGCCCCCGATGATCGATCCGCTGCCCCCGACCAGACCATGTAGACGACCTCCCCGTAGTTTCGTCGCTTCCGCAGATGCGGTGCGTCCTGCTTCATTGATGTGTGGAATCGCGCCGACTCCGGCGTGTCCTGGTTCCCGCGATCGCCTGTCAGGTCATCTCCTGTTGGCGCTGCGCGGTACCGCGACCGGTCCGTTGCAATCCTGATGTCCCTAGATGACCTCTGAAACCGCGCCCAGCGCGAATCCGTCAACCCGGCCGCCCCATCCACAGCAGCAGGAAATGCCGCTGGCCGTGGTGCATGGGCAGCCGGTCCTGCAGATACCGCAGGACCTGTACATCCCGCCGGATGCACTGGAAGTCATCCTCGACGCGTTCGAGGGACCACTGGACCTGCTGCTGTACCTGATCCGCCGCCAGAACCTTGACGTGCTGGACATCCCCGTCGCCGAGATCACCCGGCAGTACGTGGAATACATCACCGTGATGCGCGAGCTGCGTTTCGAGCTGGCCGCGGAATACCTGGTGATGGCGGCGATACTGGCCGAAGTGAAGTCGCGGATGCTGTTGCCGCGGCCGATCAGCGAGGACGGCGATGAGGCCGATCCGCGCGCGGAGCTGGTGCGTCGGCTGCAGGAGTACGAACGTTTCAAGCAGGCGGCCGAGGATATCGACAGCCTGCCCCGGCAAGACCGCGACACCACCGTGGTGCATGCCTTCGTCCCCGATCGTGCAGCGATAAAGCTGCCACCGCCGGTGGACCTGAAGGAAATGCTGATGGCGCTGCATGACGTGCTCAAGCGCGCCGAGCTGTTCAGCGGCCACGCGATCAAACGCGAGGCGCTGAGTGTGCGCCAGCGGATGGGCGACCTGCTGGGCCGCATGGACGAAGGCGTGTTTTACCGGTTCGAGTCGTTGTTCGGCGCCGAGGAAGGAAAACTCGGCGTGCTGGTCACCTTCCTGGCAATGCTGGAACTGGCCAAGGAGCAACTGCTGGATATCGTGCAGGAAGCCCCGCTGGCGACGATCTACGTCAAGTCGCTGGCGGCGGGAAACACCAATGAGCCGCTGTCCTTCAGCAGCGAATTCGACGACAACGACGCTGAGTGAGCCCGAACTGCCGATGGATCAACCGCTGATCAACCGTATCGTCGAAGGCGCCCTGCTGGCATCTGCGCAGCCGCTGACCCTGGTGCAGCTCAAGGAGCTGTTCCCGGAAGACGAGCCGGCACCGGCCGGCAGTGTCGAGCGCGCGCTGGAATACCTGCGTGAGGCCTGTGCGGAACGCGGCGTGGAACTGGTGGAGGTCGCCTCCGGCTTCCGTTACCAGGTCACCGCTGAAGTCCACAGCCATATCAGCCGGCTGTGGACCGAACGCAAGACCCGTTACACGCGTGCCACGCTGGAAACCCTGGCGTTGATCGCTTACCGGCAGCCGATCACCCGCGGCGAGATCGAGCAGGTGCGCGGCGTAGCGGTCAGCAGCAATATCATCCAGGCCCTGGAAGAGCGCGAATGGATCCGCGTGGTCGGCCACCGCGACGTGCCCGGCAGGCCGGCCCTGTTCGGCACGACCAAGGGATTCCTGGATTACTTCGGCCTGAAGCGGCTGGACGAGCTGCCGCCGCTGTCCGAGCTGCGCGACCTGGCCGACCTGGAACCGCAGTTGCCGCTTGGCGCGGATGGGCAGCCCGACGCGCCCCTGACGGCCAGTGCAGGCAGCCCGGACCTGGCCGCAAACGATGACACCGCCGCCGATGGCAGTGACGACCAAGGCACCCTGGCCGCCGATGGCGCCGATGCCGCACCCGATTCATCCGACGCCCCCGTGGCGGCGGACCCTGATGAGCAAGCACCTTCGCCCACCGAAAACGGGCACCCCGAAACCGCGCCGGGAACGCGCGCGGCGCCAGTGAACGAAAGCGAAGACAACGCCGTCGCGATGACGACCGTGGCTGTTGACCTAGCCGATTCCGAACCAGAGGCCGATGACGAAACGTCGGCTGGAGCCAAAGTTAATGAGTGACACCCCCCGTAAGCCTTCGTTGAACAAGCTCTCGCTGAAGCGGGAAGCCACCTCCGAACAGTTCAAGCTGGAAGAGCGCCTGCACAAGGTGCTGGCGCAGGCCGGCCTGGGCTCGCGCCGCGCGCTGGAACAGCGCATCGCCGAGGGCCTGGTCAAGGTCAATGGCGAAGTCGCGCAGACCGGCATGTCCGTGCGCAGCGGCGACCGTATCGAGCTGGATGGCCGCGGCTTCGTCGCCACCGCCCTGGCCGAGCCGTCGCGCGTGCTGGTCTACAACAAGCCGGAAGGCGAAGTGACCACCCGCGAAGATCCCGAAGGCCGACCGACCGTGTTCGAGTCGCTGCCGGCACTGAAGGGCGCACGCTGGATCGCCGTCGGCCGCCTGGACATCAACACCACCGGCCTGCTGCTGGCGACCACCGACGGTGAGCTGGCCAACGCCATGATGCACCCGTCCTTCGAAGTCGAGCGCGAGTACGTGGTGCGCGTGCGTGCCCCGGAAGGCCAGGACAAGGTCGACGACAACACCATCCTGCGCCTGCAGCGCGGCGTGGCACTGGAAGATGGCCCGGCCAAGTTCGACGAAGTCGAACGCATCGGCGGCACCGATTCCCACGACTGGTTCCGCGTGGTGGTGAAGGAAGGCCGCAACCGCGAAGTCCGTCGCCTGTGGGAATCCCAGGGCTGCCAGGTGAGCCGGCTGAAGCGCACGCGCTACGGCAAGGTCAGCCTGCCCCGCGAACTGGTCCGTGGTCATTCCGTGGAGCTGACGACCGCACAGGTCGACGCCCTGCGCGCCGACCTGAAGCTGGAAGAAGGCGCGCCTTCGGCGCTGACGCTGCAGCCGGTGATCGGTCAGCGTCGCGCTGCCAAGACCACGGTGCGCATCGGCCGTGACGGGGGTCGGGGTACGGCCTACGTCAATGGCCACAACACCGCCGATGAAGGCCGCGAACTGCGCCGCTTCGACAACGTGCGCGAAGACCGCGGCCGCGGTCGCGGCGGCAAGCCGGGTGGCGGCTTCAAGGGCGGCCTGACGGTCAGCGGTGAAGCGGCTGCCAAGCAGTCGCAGCGCCCGTTCAAGGCCCGCCCGCAGAAGAACGATCGTGGCCTGCCGGAAGGCAACCCGGCTGCGTTCCGCAGCTGGTATGTGCCGGACGGCGTCAGCACCGGCCCGAGTGGACACCGCAATGCCGGCCCGGGCGCTGCCCGCGGTCCGGGTGCCCGTGGTCCCGGTGGCCCCGGCGCGCGCGGTCCCGGTGGTCCGGGTGCCCGGGGTCCGGGTGCGCGCGGTCCAGGCCAGGGTGGCGGTTACGGCCAGGGCCAGGGTGAAGGCGCTCGTGGCGGTTATGCCAAGCCGAAGTCGCCGGGTGCCGGCGCCGGTGGCAACCGCGGCGGCCAGGGCCAGGGTGGCCAGGGCAACAAGCATCCCTACGGGCATCCGGGCAACGCCCCGTCATTCCCGTCCGATCATGCCAACCCGGGCTTCAGCCCGTACGGCAGTGCCCGTCCGGCCAGCGGCAACCGTGGCCCGGGCGGTAACCGCTCGGCGGGTGGCCCCGGCGGCAACCGGGGGCCGGGTGGTCCCGGTGGCAACCGCGGACCGGGTGGTCCCGGTGGCGGCAATCGTGGTCCCGGCGGCCCCGGTGGCGGCAATCGCGGTCCGGGTGGCCCCGGTGGCAACCGCGGACGTGGCGGCGGCCCGCGCGGCGGCTGATCAATAAAAAACCCGGCCTCGCGGCCGGGTTTTTTGTGTCGGGTAGTGACGGCCGCTGGCCGTCACTACCGTGGCTTTCAGCGGCGCTCGATGGTGAACGCGGTGCCGTCGATGCCCAGGTCCCAGCCCTTGCCGGTGCCGGCCAAGGCAAGCGAGATGTCGCCCTTGGTCATCGCCGCTGCACCGCTGGAGCGGATCACGCCCGCATGTGCGCCAACGGCGGCATAGGTGCCGAACAGATCATTGGGCGAGTACGCGCCGCTGAAGCGGCCGGTCCCATCGACGATCTTCGATTTGCCGATCGTCAGCCCGCCGCCCTTGACCTTGAGCTTGACCGGCATCGTCATGCCGTTGTCGCAGGTGATCGTGCCGGTACCGGACGCCGTCTTGTAGAACACCGACCAACCGGACATGTCGTAGCGCAGGTTGCATTCGATGTTGCCCGCTGCCTGCGCGGCGGGCGCGACGAAAGCAGAGGCAGCGAGCACGAGCAGCAGGGAAACGGTGGACTTCATGATAGGGGTGCTCCGCGTTGTGGAATGCGCGAAATCTAGCAGTGGCCCCTTCCTCCGGACAGGGGCAGCTGCGCCATCCGCGTCCTGTGGTTCAGTCAGCCGTCGGCTGCTCCAGCACGAAGGCGTCGGCATCGAGCATCGCCGGGAAACGGGCGCGGTGTGCCGCCAGCGCACCGGCCGACAGCGTGGTCGTCACGACCTGTTCGACCTCACGCACCTCCACCTGAGCCTGGCCCAGGAAATCGATCACCGCGCTGTCGCCGGCATAGTGCAGATCGTTGCCGTCCACACCCACCCGGTTGACCGCGGCGACGAAGCAGAGGTTTTCGATCGCACGCGCACGCAGCAGGGTCTTCCAGGCATAGGCACGCGCCGAGGGCCAGTTGGCCACGAACAGCTGCAGGTCGAAGTCCAACTGCCCTGCCCGCTCCACGTCGTACCGGTTGCGGCAGAACACGGGGAAGCGCAGGTCGTAGCAGACCTGCGGATTGATCCGCCAGCCCTTCCACTGCACGCTCAGGCGCTCGCGGCCGGCGGCATAGCGCTCATGCTCGCCGCCGTAACGGAACAGGTGGCGCTTGTCGTACTGCTGCACCTCGCCATCGGGCGTGGCGAACAACAACCGGTTGTAGACCGCCTCGCCTTCGCGCAGCTGCACGCTGCCGGTCACCGCCGCATCCAGCTGCGCGGCCTGCTGGCGCATCCAGGCGACGGTCGGCCCCTGCATGTCTTCGGCCTGGGCAATCGCCTCGTTGGAGAAGCCGCTGGTGAAGGTTTCCGGCAGCACCACCAGGTCGGTACGGCCCGCCAGCGGCGACAGCAGGTCACCGTAATACGTGCGGTTGCCGGCCGGATCGTGCCAGCGCGTGTCGCCCTGCACCAGGCTGATACGCAGGTCCTGCACAGCGCCCTGTGCGTTCGTCGGCACCGCGCTCACAGCCGTGCCAACCGTTCGATGGCCGCATCCAGCGTCGTTTCGTTCTTGGCGAAGCACAAGCGCACGATGCGCTGGCCGGCCGGCGGCGTTTCGTAGAACGGTGACAGCGGAATCGCCGCCACGCCTTTCTCGATCGTCAGCCACTTCACGAATTCATGGTCCGGCAAGTCGCTGATCGCCGAGTAATCCACCAGTTGGAAGTAACCGCCCGGCACCGGCAGCGCCTGCAGGCGCGTCTGCGCCAGCTGCTCACGGAAGCGGTCACGCTTGGCCTGGTAGAACGCCCCCAACTGCAGGTGGTGTTCCGGCTCGTCACGGATCATCGCCGCGAAGCCATACTGTGCCGGGCCGAAACTGGTGAAGGTGTTGTACTGGTGCACCTTGCGGAATTCCGCGCTCATTGCGGGCGGGGCGATGGCGTAGCCGATCTTCCAGCCGGTGCAGTGGTAGGTCTTGCCGAAGCTGGAGATCACGAACGCGCGTTCGCGCAGCTCCGGATGCCGCAGGGCGGACTCGTGGCGGCGGCCGTCGTAGATGATGTGCTCGTACACTTCATCGGAAATCAGATAGATGTCCGTGCCGCGCAGCAGATCGGCCAGGGCCTGCATGTCCGCCGCATCGAGCATCGCGCCGGACGGATTGTGCGGTGTGTTGACCATCAGCATGCGCGTGCGCGGGGTGATCGCCGCACGCACGCGATCCCAGTCGACGGCGAAGGTATGCGGATCCAGCGGCACGTGCACCGCGCGCGCGCCGGCAAGATCGATCGCCGGCTCGTAGCAGTCATACGCCGGGTCGAGCACGATCACTTCTTCGCCGGCACGCACCACGGCGTGGATCGCGTTGAAGATCGCTTCGGTGGCACCGCTGGTGACGGTGATTTCCGTATCCGGGTCCACCTCCGCGCCGTACAGGTCCAGCGATTTCTGCGCGATGGCCTGGCGCAGCGGCGCCACGCCGGTCATCGGCGGATACTGGTTGAGACCGTCGGCCATGGCCGCCGTGGTGGCATCGATCAGCCGCTGCGGCGCGCTGAAGTCGGGAAAGCCCTGGCCGAGGTTCACGGCACCGTGTTCGGCTGCCAGCTGGGACATCACGGTGAAGATGGTGGTGCCCACCTTGGGCAGCTTGGTCTGCGGTTGCATCGGCCTGTGCGGGGTTGGAAGACAGGCATGTGAGTGTAGCGCCTTGACGGCCAGCGGCCGTCACTACCGACGCGCGGCCGTCACTACCCTTTACAATCGGGGCCCGTGTTCGGCGCAGAGAATCGCCCCTTGGATACCCCTGCGCTGCTGGCCGCCCGTGGCCTGTGTTTTTCCCGCGACGAAGAAACGGTGTTTGGTCCGCTCGACTTCCATGTCGATGCAGGCGAGGCCCTGCTGGTGCAGGGCGACAACGGCGCCGGCAAGACCACCTTGCTACGTGTGCTGGCCGGGCTGCTGCGCCCGGCGGCAGGCACGGTCGAGATCGATGGACGCGCCGCAGGCATCGCCGAACGTGCGCACTTCGTCGCCTACCTGGGCCACCTTCCCGCGCTGAAGGCGGATCTGGATACCCTGGAAAATCTGCACTTCCTGTGCGGGCTGCATGGGCGGCGCGCGCGGCAGATGCCGGGCAGTGCGCTGGCCGTGGTGGGCCTTGCCGGATATGAAAACACCCTGGTGCGGCATCTTTCCGCTGGGCAGAAGCGCAGGCTGGCGCTGGCCCGCATGTGGCTGTCAGCGGCACCGTTGTGGCTGATGGACGAGCCCTACGCCAACCTCGATCTGGAGGGCATCAACCTGGTGAACCGGATGATTTCCGCCCACCTGCGCGGCGGTGGCGCGGCGCTGGTCACCACCCACGGTGCCTACGCTGCGCCGCCGGTGCGGACGCGCCAACTGCAGTTGCCGCTGCAGGTGATCGCATGATCGCCCCGGGCACCGAGCCGGGCCTGTGGCAGACCGCGCGCGCCCTTGCCAGCCGCGACCTGCGTCTGGTCTGGCGGCGGCGGGGGGATGCGCTGCAACCGGTGCTTTTCGCCCTGCTGGTCGTCGTGCTGTTCGCGTTGGCGCTGGGCCGCGATCCACAGGTGCTGGCGGCCAATGCGGTGGCCGTGTTGTGGCTGGCGGTGCTGCTGGCAGGCCAGCTGGCATTGGATTCGCTGTTCCGTTCCGATGCCGAAGATGGCTCGCTGGAGCAATGGCTGCTGGCCCCGGTACCGCTGTCCTGGCTGGTGCTGGTCCGCGTGCTGATGCACTGGCTGACCACCGCCCTGCCGTTGATCGTGATCAGTCCGCTGCTGGCGGAAATGCTGCATCTGCCACATGACCAATGGCCGATGCTGCTGGCATCGTTGCTGCTGGGAACCCCCCTGCTGAGCCTGATCGGTGGCATGGTCGCCGCACTGACGGTGGGCATCCGACGCTCTGGTATCCTCGTTGCACTGTTGTCGTTGCCGCTGTACGTACCGGTGCTGGTGTTCGGTGCAGGCAGTGTCGCCGCCGCCGCACGCGGCCAGGATCCGCTGGGTGCGCTGCTGATGCTCGCCGCCGGCCTGGTGGTCGCGCTGGTGCTGGCGCCCCTGGCCACGGCAGCGGCGATCCGCATCTCGTTGAGCTGATTGTTCTTGAGCCGAGCCACACCGACCACCCGGGATAGCCGCTACCGCATGCAACCGATCGTCCGCTGGTTCCACCAACTCGGCTCGCCGCCCACCTTCGACCGCTTCGCTCGTCGCTGGTCCCGTCTCTTCCTCATCGCCTCGTTGCCGGTGCTGGCCCTGGGCCTGTGGCAGGCGCTGTTCGTGGTGCCCGCCGACTACCAGCAGGGCGACAGCTTCCGCATCCTGTTCGTGCACGTGCCCAGCGCGTGGATGAGCCTGTTCGTGTTCGCGCTGATGGCCCTGTATGCCGCCATCGCGCTCATCTGGAAGATCAAGATCTGCGAAGTGCTCGCCATGGCCTGCGCGCCGATCGGCGCCGGTTTCACCGCCGTCACCCTGCTCACCGGCAGCATCTGGGGCCGGCCGATGTGGGGTACGTGGTGGGACTGGGATCCGCGGCTGACCACCGAACTCATCCTGCTGTTCCTGTATTTCGGGGTGATCGGCCTGTACATGGCCATCGAAGACCGGCGCAATGCCGCGCGCGCCGCGGGGCTGCTGGCCATCGTCGGCGTTGCCCTGTTACCCGTCATCCGCTACTCAGTGGACTGGTGGGGCAGCCTGCACCAGGGCCAGACGATCCGCCTGTTCGGGCCGTCCACGCTGGATGCGAGCATGCAGTTGCCGCTGTGGCTGATGGTCATCGGCACCAAGCTGTGGTTCGTCGGCTCGCTGCTGGCCAAGGCGCGTGCGGACAACCTGCAGCGCGAGGCCGGCAAGGACTGGGTACAACGCCAGCTGGGAGGCGCGCCATGAGCTATCTCGGTTACGTCGTCGGCGCCTATGCGGTATTCGTCGGCCTGCTGGTCGTCGATGCCATCGGCTCGCGCCTGCGCCTGCGCCGGGCCCTGCAGGTCGCACGGCAGCGCCAGCAACGCCAAGACGCGCGGCGCAGTGCCGCGACCGGGCCGCTGGAGCTGGAGCGATGAACCCGCAGCGCCGCCGTCGCCTGCTGTGGGTAGTGCTGTTGCTGGCCGCTTCGGGGTTGGCCACCGCGCTGGTGGCGATGGCCCTGCAGCGCAACGTGGCCTATCTGTATACGCCGGCCGAAGTGCTGCGTGGCGAAAACGGCAATGCCGAGCGTTTCCGACTGGGTGGCATGGTCGCCAAGGGTTCCCTGACCCGGGAGTCTGGCTCGCTGGTCGCCCATTTCACCGTGACCGATGGCGATGCGGACCTCGTCGTGCGCAGCGACCAGATCCTGCCCGACCTGTTCCGCGAAGGCCAAGCGGTGGTGGTCACCGGACGTCTGCAGGGCGGCCAGTTCGTCGCCGAAGAAGTACTGGCCAAGCACGATGAAACCTATATGCCGAAGGAACTGGCCGACAAGATGGGCGAGGCGCACGTGAAGCACGATGTGCCCGTGCCCGTGCCCGAGGTGCGCTGAGTGCTGCCCGAACTCGGACAGATCCTGATGCTGCTGGCCCTGCTGGCCGCGCTGCTGCAGTCCAGCCTGCCGCTGGTGGGTGCGCATCGCCGCATCGGCAGCTGGATGCAGGTCGCCCGGCCTGCCGCGTTCGCGCAGCTGGTGCTGGTGCTCGCGGCGTTCGCGGTGCTGACGGCCGCCTTCGTACAGCAGGATTTTTCCGTCCGCTACGTCGCGGAGAACTCCAACAGCCTACTGCCGATGGTGTACCGCTGGTCCGCAGTGTGGGGCGCCCACGAGGGCTCGCTGTTGCTATGGGCGCTGGTGCTGGCGGCATGGACCGGTGCGGTGGCGCTGGGCTCGCGCCAGCTGCCCGACGACGTGCAGGCGCGCGTGCTGGCGGTGATGGGCCTGGTCAGCGTCGGCTTCCTCGCCTTCCTGATCTTCACCTCCAATCCGTTCACCCGGTTGATTCCGGCGCCGCTGGAAGGCCGCGACCTCAATCCGCTGCTGCAGGACCCCGGATTGATCATCCATCCGCCGATGTTGTATCTGGGCTATGTCGGATTCTCGGTACCGTTCGCCTTCGCGGTCGCCGCGCTGCTGGACGGTCGCGTGGACACGCGCTGGGTGCGTTGGACGCGGCCGTGGACCAACGTCGCTTGGGCGTTCCTGACCCTGGGTATCGCACTGGGCAGCTGGTGGGCCTACTACGAACTCGGCTGGGGCGGCTGGTGGTTCTGGGACCCGGTGGAGAACGCCAGCTTCATGCCGTGGCTTGCCGGCGCGGCGCTGATCCATTCGCAGGCAGTGACCGAGAAGCGCGGAACGTTCGCCAGCTGGACGCTGCTGCTGGCGATCACCGCCTTTGCGCTGTCCTTGCTGGGTACGTTCCTGGTGCGCTCCGGCGTGCTGACCAGCGTGCACTCGTTTGCTGCCGATCCGTCGCGCGGCATGTTCATCCTGCTGTTCCTGGCCATCCTGGTCGGCGGTGCGCTGCTGCTCTACGTGCTGCGCGCCGGCCGCATGGGCGTGGACAGTGCCGATCCCCGCAGAGGCTTCACCGCGACCTCGCGCGAAACCCTGTTGATGGCCAACAACCTGCTGCTGGCCTGTGCCTGCGCCATGGTGCTGCTGGGCACGCTGTATCCGCTGCTGGCCGATGCCTTGGGCATGGGCAAGATTTCCGTGGGTCCCCCCTACTTCGGCAGTCTGTTCCTGCTGTTGATGGCGCCGCTGGTGCTGCTGCTGCCGTTCGGACCGCTGGTCAACTGGCAGCGCGACCAGCCGTCGCGCGCACTTGCGCTGCTGGCCCCGTGGCTGCTGCTGGCCGTGCTGCTGGCGGCCGTCGCCTGGTGGCACGCACCGCAGAATGGCTGGAAGGTCGGGCTGGGCGTGGGCGCGGCCGCCTGGGTGGGACTCGGCACTGCACGCTTCATCTGGCAGCGGCTGCGCGGCAACGGCCGCTTCACTGCCGAGATGGTCGGCATGCTGCTGGGCCACGCCGGGGTCGCGGTGTTCCTGGCCGGCGCGTTGCTGGTGGAGGCGCTGAACGTGCAACGCGAGGTGGCACTCGCACCGGGACAGACCGTGGTGGTGGGTGACCACGAAATCCGCTTCGAAGGCGTGGACCACCGCGAGGGGCCGAACTTCAGCGCGGACCGCGGCCACCTGCGCGTGTTCCGCGATGGGCGTGAGCTGGCCCTGCTGCACCCGGAAAAACGCCTGTACGCCAGCGGCGGGCAGGTGATGACCGAAGCCGGCATCGATGCACGGCTGTCGGGTGACGTGTACGTAGCAATGGGCGAACCACTGGGCAACAATGCATGGGCCGTAC
The DNA here is from genome assembly GCF_014621775.1 of Stenotrophomonas sp. 169. Taxonomy (NCBI): domain Bacteria; kingdom Pseudomonadati; phylum Pseudomonadota; class Gammaproteobacteria; order Lysobacterales; family Lysobacteraceae; genus Stenotrophomonas; species Stenotrophomonas sp. 169. Next base: position 1,657,390 of record NZ_CP061204.1, on the reverse strand, counting down.
GCGTGCATATCAAGCCGTTCGTACGCTGGATCTGGCTCGGGGCGCTGTTGATGGCGCTCGGTGGCCTGGTTGCTGCGGCTGATCGTCGTTTCCGTCGTCGTTAGGAGTTGCGTTGTCCATGTCCGAATCCCCTGCCCCCCGCCCCTCCCGCCCGCTGCCGCCGGTAGCCATCGTGATCGGCGTGCTGTTCTTCTTCGGCCTGCTCGGGCTGATGGTGTACGGGGTGATGAAGAGCGACGATCCACAACGTGATGTGCTGCCCTCGCCGCTGATCGGCAAGCAGGCACCGGCGTTCAGCCTGCCGGTGCTGCATGACCCGGACATCAGGGTGCGCAGCGAAGAACTGCGGGGCGCACCGTACCTGTTGAACGTATGGGGGAGCTGGTGTGCGGCCTGCCGCGAAGAACATCCGGTGCTGACCCGCTTTGCCGAAAGCAAGCGCGTGCGCGTGATCGGCTACAACTGGAAGGACGAGCCCACCGATGCACTGCATTGGCTGGAGCAGCTGGGCAACCCGTTCATGGTGGTGCTGAGCGATATCGAAGGCCGCACCGCGATCGACTGGGGCATCACCGCCGCACCGGAGACCTTCCTGGTGGACGGCAGTGGCGTGGTGCGCTGGAAATACAGTGGTGCGATGACCCAGGCCGTCGTCGACCAGAAGCTGATCCCGGCGCTGGAACAGATCGAAAAGGCCCAGGCCGATGCCGGCAATGCGCTGCGCGCCACGCCCTGACCGCCGCGGCCTGGGGCTGCTCGCCAACGGCCTGCTGATGGCCGTGCTGCTGGTGGCCTCGCTGTTCTGCACCGCCACGCGTGCGCAGCAGCCGGTGCACGATGCGCGCCCGCTGCAGTTCGCCGATGCCGCCGAAGAGGCGCGCTTCCATGCCTTGGCCGCGCAGTTGCGCTGCGTGCAGTGCCAGAACCAGTCGCTGGCCGATTCCAACGCACAGATTGCCCAGGATCTTCGCCGCGAAGTGCTGGAGCTCATCCACCAGGGCCATGACGATGCCGAAGTGAAGCAGTTCCTGGTGCAGCGCTACGGCGAGTTCGTGCTCTATCAACCCACCCTGCAACCGGGCACCTGGTTGCTGTGGGGCGGGCCGCTGCTGTTCCTGCTCGGCGGCGCCGTGTTGTTGTGGCGGCTGGTGCGCCGTCGCGGCAGCGCCGTGGTGGTGGATGACGCACGCGGAGACGGCTGGTGACGCTCTGGCTTGCCCTGCTGTCCGGGCTGGCCGGCATCGTGCTGGCCGCCTGCGTGCTCTGGCCGTTGCGACGGCGCGGGCGCACCGGCTTCATGGCGGCGTGCCTCAGTCTGGGTATCGTCAGCGCCAGCCTGTACCTGCTGGTCGGCGATCCACGCGCGGCGCAGCAGCCCGCCGCACCGTCCATGGCCGATCTTCGACAAGGCGTGGAAGCGTTGGAGGCATCGCTGCAGCGCGAGCCACAGCGCGCCGACGGCTGGGCACTGCTGGGCCGCTCCCGCAGCGAGCTTGGCCAGAATACGGCGGCGGCCGATGCGTTCGCCCGTGCGGCCGCCCTGGCACCGGATGATGCCGGTCTGCTGGTCGAAGCGGCACAGGCACGCGCGCAGGCCGCCGCCGCGAAGCGGTTCGATGACACGGCACTGCAATGGCTGCAGCATGCCCTGACGGTGCAACCCGACGCCGAGCGCGCCGCCTGGCTGCTGGGCATCGCGCTGCGCCAACGCGGGCGCGATGCAGAAGCGGTCGAGGTGTGGTCGGCGTTGTTGCCGCGGCTGCAGCCCGGTGCGGCCACGGCGCTGGAACAGCAGCTGGCGATCGCACGCGCTGCGGCGGGCACCGAGGCACCCGCTACCAGCCCGGACCCGGCGCAGCGAAACGCCGATCCGCTGCTGAGCGTACGCATTGCACTGCCCGCTGGCTTCGATCCCGCGCAGTGGCCGCAGGCCACGGCTCTGTTCGTACTGGCGCGTGCCCCCGGAGGCCCGCCGATGCCGGTGGCGGTGCGCCGTTATCCCCTTGACGGTTTGCCGTCCAGCGTCACGCTCAGCGACGCCGACAGCCCGATGCCGACCCAGCCGCTGTCTGCCCACGCACGCGTGGAGGTATTGGCCCGCCTGTCGCGCGCAGGGACGGCGTCGCACACCGAGGGTGACCTGGAAAGCGAACCGGTGATCGTGCAGCTGCCGCAGTCCGGCGAGCTGCAGCTGCAGCTGCGGTGACACGGTCCGCCGACGGCCCGCTGCGCTCGCCGACCGTGGGTCGGCGCTACCCTCGCCTGATACCGCACGCGCGGTAACGGCCTGCGCCGAAGGCCCGCTGCGCTCGCCGACCATGGGTCGGCGCTACCCTCGCCTGATGACGCACGTGAGCCTCGCCTGGTAGCGCCGAGCCGTGCTCGGCGGAATCCTGCCGCCCACGAAAAAGCCCGGCGTGAGCCGGGCTTTTTGATTCCGCTTGCGCAGGCAGGGCTTAGTCGCCCTGCTGCTTCTGCATGTGTTCCCAACGTTCCTGGGCGTCGATGGTGCGCTCAGCGGTCAGGCGCGCCTCAAGGCGATCCAGGCCGATTTCTTCACCGGTATCCACGCAGTAACCGTAGTCACCGGCTTCCAGGCGCTTGAGCGTGCTGTCGATCTTGCCGATCAGCTTGCGGTAGCGGTCGCGGGTACGCAGTTCCAGCGAGTTCTCGGTCTCGCGGGTCGCGCGCTCGGCTTCATCGCCGATGTCACGCACTTCCTCACGCAGGTTCTCGATGGTCTGCTTGGATTCTTCCACCAGGTCGGCGCGCCAGTCCTGCAGGCGCTTGCGGAAGTACTCCTGCTGCAGCGGGCTCATGTATTCCTCTTCCGCACCCGGCTTGTAACCGGTGGGCAGGATCGGACGGCCGGTGGCTTCGTCGGTCTTGTACTCGACCACCTTGTACTTGCTGCGCGGCGCGGGAGCGGTCGAGCGGGCGGTCACTGCCACGGCAACCTTGCCCACCGGGCGGGTTGCGGTCTTCGGGGCGGCATCGGATTTCACTGGAGTTTTCGCGGGCGATTTCGAAACGGGCACGGGATTCTTGATTTGCGGGGCCTTCTTGGCAGTTGCGTTGGCAGCCTTTGCAGGTGCCGCAGCGACCGCGTTACTGGCCGGGACAGACTTGGCCGGAGCCGGCGGGGCCGGCTTCGGTACGGACTTCACTGCGGGCGCCGCCGCCGGCTTGCCTGCCGGCTTGCTCGCGGCCTTGCCCACCACCGGCGAGGCCGGTGCGGACTTCTTCACCGCCGGACGGGCCGACGGCTTGTTGACGGACGCCTTGCCGGTAACCGGTTTGGCGGCCTTGGTCGCCGTGGCGACTTTGGAAACCTTCTTTGCCGGGGCCGTACTGGCCGCGGTCTTCTTTGCCGCCGACGTGCTGACGACGCCCTTGCCGGCCGTCGTTCTGCCGGTCGACTTCGCAGGCTTGGAGGCCACCTTGGCCGACTTCGCCGGCGTGCTGGCCGTCTTGACTGCCTTGGCGGGTGCCGCCTTGACGGGTGCTGCCTTGGCCACCGCCTTCTTTGCCGGCGCCTTCGCTGCCGGGGCCTTTTTTGCCGCCGTCCTGGCTGTTCCCTGCTTGCTCGCTGTCTTCACTACCGGCTTGGCCGGCTTCTTCGCTACAGACTTGGCCGCCGTTTTCTTCGCAACAGGGCTGGCGGTTTTCTTGGCGGCCTTGACGGCCTTCTTTGCAGTTTTTTTAGCAGCCACGAAACGCTCTTCCTTGGATTCCCCGGGGCCCGGGAAAGCGGGCCTTTATAGCCTACCCGGCCGACAGCAGCAACCGCGTGACAGGACGCACACACGGCCCTCCCACTGCAGGACCCCATGCTGTCCCTGACCCGCTTCACCACCCGCGCGGCACGGAACGTGGCCGGCGGATCATGCCACCGGCATGGCTGCGGCGCAGGACGCGCGCGGCAGCCAACGGCCCATCCTGCGACAAATCCTCGCCGCTGCCAACCATGCCGGCTGCGTCGCCTCTACTGAATGGGCGACATCGTCCTTGTGGGGGGCCTGAGGCCGCCGACTGCCATGCCGCCGCGATTCACCCCAAAGGACGGACCACGTTTTACTATGAACGGGTGATCTCCCACCTGCTCATCGCCGTGCTGCGCTTCTACAAGCGCTTCATCAGCCCGTTGCTCGGGCCGCGTTGCCGCTTTTTCCCCAGCTGTTCCGAATATGCCATGCAGGCCATCGCCGGCCACGGGCCGCTGCGCGGCAGCTGGCTTGCCGTGCGCCGCATCGGCCGCTGCCATCCCTTCCATCCCGGCGGATTCGATCCGGTGCCCGAGCGCACCGACGACCCTGCCTGCCGCTGCAAAGGAAACCACTGACATGTCGTCCACCCTGATCACCAATGCCCGCCTGGTCAACGAAGGGCGGGTCTTCACTGCCGATCTGCGCATCGAGAACGGCCGCATCGCCCGCATTGACGGCAGCCTGGCCGCCCGCGATGGCGAACAGGTCGTCGACGCCGCTGGCCGCTGGCTGCTGCCCGGGATGATCGATGACCAGGTGCATTTCCGCGAACCCGGCCTGACCCACAAGGGCGACATCGCGACCGAATCGGCGGCGGCCGTGGCCGGTGGACTGACCACCTTCATGGACATGCCGAACACCAATCCGCCCACCTTGAACGCCGATGCACTGCAGGCCAAGTACGATGCCGCCGCAGGCCGCGCGCGCGCCAATTACGGCTTCTACATGGGTGCAAGCAACGACAACCTGGAGCACATCCAGCGGCTGGATCCGAAGACCGCGCCGGGCATCAAGGTCTTCATGGGCGCATCGACCGGCAACATGCTGGTGGACAACCCGGACACGCTGGATGCGATCTTCCGCGATGCGCCGACGCCGATCATCACCCATTGCGAAGACACGCCGATGATCGACGCGCTGGCCAAGCAGTTCCAGGCGCAGTACGGCGATACGCTGAGCGCTGAACAGCATCCCGACATCCGTTCGCGCGAAGCCTGCCTGAAGTCATCGCAGCTGGCGGTGGCGCTGGCGAAGAAACACGGCACGCGCCTGCACGTGCTGCATATCTCCACGGCCGACGAATTGATGCTGTTCGAGCGCGGACCGATGATCCGTGCCGATGGCAGTCGCAAGCAGATCACCGCGGAAACCTGCATCCATTTCCTGCGCTTCGACCGCACCGATTACGCGCGGCTGGGCAACCTGATCAAGTGCAACCCGGCCATCAAGGACGTGGCCGACCGCGAGGCACTGACCCGCGCTCTGGTGGAGGACATCATCGATGTGCTGGCCACCGACCACGCCCCGCACACCTGGGAAGAAAAGCAGAAACCCTACCCGCAGGCACCGTCCGGCCTGCCCCTGGTGCAGTACGCCCTGACGGCCGCGCTGGAACTGGTGCACGAAGGCAAGCTCGACATCACGCGCGTGGTGCAGAAGTTCGCGCATGCGCCGGCACAGCTGTTCGACGTGGCCGAGCGCGGGTTCCTGCGCGAAGGCTATTTCGCCGACCTGGTGCTGGTGGAAGACAAGCCGTTTACCGTGAAGCGCGAAGACGTGCTGTCCAAGTGTGGCTGGTCGCCCTTTGAAGGCACCACGTTCCAGTCGCGCATCGCGTCCACCTGGATCAATGGCCAGCTGGCCTGGGACGGTAGCCAGATTGTCGGTGCGGCCAACGGCCAGCGTCTGGCGTTCAGCCGCTGATGCGCGGGACGTTGCTCGCGTCGATCCTGGCCGGCGCCCTGCCGCTCGTGCTTGCATTTCCGATCTCGCCGGCCGCCGCGCAGTCCGCCGAGGCCCGGGTGGTGTTCCCGGCAAGTGCATCGCAAGGCGCGATGGTGATCGGGAAAGTGCCCGCAGGCAGCACCGTGCGTTTCGGCGGACGCACGCTGCGCGTTAGCGGTTATGGCAGCGTGGTGTTCGGCATCGGTCGTGACGAGAAGGGTCCGCTGCAGGTGGACGTGCAGCGCCCCGACGGCGGCAGCGAGACCGTGCGTATCGCCGTCACGGCCCGCGACTGGCCGGTGGAGCGCGTCAACGGCGTCCCGCCGAAGACGGTCAATCCGCCCGCGGCCATTGCCGAGCGCATCAAGCGGGAGCAGGCGCAGGTCACTGCCGCCCGCGCCCGCGATGACAACCGCGCCGACTTCGCGCAGCCGTTCACGTGGCCGGTGCAGGGGCGCATCAGCGGGCGCTTCGGCAATGCACGCGTGTACAACGGTCAGCCCGGTTCGGGCCACTCCGGCATGGACATCGCGGTGCCCACCGGCACCCCGGTGAAGGCACCAGCCGCAGGTGTGGTCACATTCGCCGCGCCTGACCTGTATCTCACCGGCGGCACCTTGCTGCTGGACCATGGTTTCGGGGTCAGTTCGAATTTCCTGCACCTGTCACGCATCGACGTAAAGGTGGGGGACCGTGTCGAGCAGGGTCAGGTGATCGCCGCCGTCGGCGCGACCGGGCGAGCGACCGGTCCGCATCTGCATTGGGGCATGAACTGGTTCGACACCCGCATGGATCCGCTGCTGGTGCTCGAACGGAAATAACGGTTGCGCCGAGCCACGCTCGGCGGAAGCGTCAAGGCAACCGCCCGCTGCGCTCGCCGACCATGGGTCGGCGCTACGGAATACGGACGTCGCGGATTCTGCATCGGTTGCGCCGAGCCACGCTTGGCGGAATCGTCCAGGCAACGGCCCGCTGCGCTCGCCAACCATGGGTCGGCGCTACGGATTACGGACGTCGCGGATTCTGCATCGGTAGCGCCGAGCCACGCTCGGCGGAATCGTCCAGGCAACGGCCCGCTGCGCTCGCCGAGCGTGGCTCGGCGCTACCGTCGACGCGCTGGCATCAGCCCCGCGCGGCCCACCACACACGCAACAAGGTGCGCACCGGGGTCGCTTCTATCGGCTTGCCATCGGCCTGTGCCTGCAGCCGGGCACGGGCCAATGCCGCCCATATCCGACGCGGCCGCGGGCCGGCAACGCGCCGACGCCACGGCTTCAACAGCATGCTGGCCCAGCGCTGGGCTGCCCCCGTCGCGTCCTGCTCCAGCAGTGATCGCGGGATGCCGGCAACACCGGCATCGAACAGCCGCTGCGCCATTGTCTGCGTCAGCACGGCCTGCCCTGCCCCACTGCGCAATCGATCTTCGAACAGCACCGCCTCCACGCCCGCCACGGCGTTGGCGTAGTCGCCCAGCGCGCGTTCCGCGGCCGGCGCATCGGGCGCAACGGCACGCGCATCGACCAGCGACGGCAGTGCATCAGCCAGCTGCGCCCACGGCGCACGCACCGGCTCCAGCACGCGCCCCAGCGGATGCCGTGAGCGCTGTGACGCCCAGCTGCGCAGCTCCTCGCCCCACCAGGCCAGCTTGGCATCGGCCGGCAGCGGGTCGCCGCTGGTGTTGAGCATGTCGTCGAATTCCTGCAGCAGCGCGAACCACGCCACGGTGCGCGCGCGGAGGTCTGGCGCCACGAATGGCTCGGCGACCGACCATTCCGGCCAGCGGGCTCGCCATTTGTCGAGGAAACTGTCCAACGCACTGCTGTTCACTACACGTCCTTCAAATAGAACCCGGCATGGGCCGGGAAAGTGGGCCACTGCGAGGCCTGTTGCAGGGAGACCGCATCTTCAACGTTGGTGTCGGCCTGCCAGGTCGCTGGATCGTCCTCGGCGAGGCGGTAACCCCAGAGCGCGGCGATTGATCGCATGCCCGCCGCGCGTGCCGCGATGATGTCGCGCTCGTCGTCGCCGACATAGACGCAGTGCGGGGCGCTGACGCCCATCAGCTGCGCGGCGTGGAGCAGCGGCAGAGGATGCGGCTTGCGCTGCGGCAGCGAGTCGCCGCCGACCAATACCGCACACCGGTCCTGCCAGTGCTGCTGGGGCAGGATCAGTCGTGCCAGGTACTCCGGCTTGTTGGTGACGATGCCCCAGCGCGCGCCATCGGCGTCCAACGCATCGAGCATGTCCGCCACTCCGTCGAACAGCACGGCATGCTGGCCGATCAGGCCTTCATAGCGCTGCAGGAACTCCGGCACCAATCCATCGCGTGCGGTGTCGGGCAGCTCGGGGAACGCAACCGCCAGCATGGCGCGCGCGCCCTTGGACACCACGGGACGAAGCTGCTCCAGCGACACCGCCGCGCGGCCGCGTGCCGCCAGCATCGCCGTGGTGGCGGCCACGAAATCCGGCGCGCTGTCCAGCAGGGTGCCGTCCAGATCGAACAGCACCGCGCGCGGGAAGCGCGCTGCGGTCATGCGGGCTTGACCGCGTGGGCGAGGTAATTGATGTCGGTACGGCTGCTCAGGCGCGCACGGTTGCGCCACGGCTCGTAGGCCATGCCACTGACATCCTGCAACTGCAGGTCCGCTTCGCGCAGCCAGCGCGAGAGCTCGGCCGGCTTGATGAATTCCTGGTAGTGATGCGTCCCCTTCGGCAGCAGGCGCGCCACGTACTCGGCACCGACAATCGCCACCGCGAACGCTGCCGCGGTGCGGTTGATCGTGGACAGGAACAACTGCCCGCCCGGCTTCAGCAGCTGCTTGCAGGCCTCGATGATGGCGGCGGGATCGGGCACGTGCTCGAGCATTTCCATGCAGGTGACCACGTCGAAACCTGCCGGCTGCTCGGCCGCCAGGTCCTCGGCTGCCTGTACGCGGTAGTCGACGGTCACTCCACTTTCCAGCGCATGCAGCCGGGCGACCTTGACCAGCTCCGGGGCAAGGTCGATCGCGGTGACTTCCGCACCGGCCTGGGCCAATGCTTCGCTCAACAGGCCACCACCGCAGCCGATATCCAGCACGCGCAGGCCGCGCAGCGGAGCGCGCTCGACCACGTACTGCAGGCGCACGGGATTGAGTGCGTGCAGCGGTTTCTGCGGGCCGTCGGCATCCCACCAGCGGGTCGCCAGCGCGGCGAATTTGTCCAGCTCGGCCTGGTCGAAATTGGAAGAAGGATTGGGGGCATTCATGTCGGGAGTCCTTGCGGCGCTAGACGCACGCGGATGGGCAGTTCAGGCACGTACGTGGCGGATGCGCTCGCGCCACTGGCGTGCGTTGGCGATGATGCCCGGCAGGTCCATGCCGACCAGCTCGCGCTGCAGCAGCTTGGGCTGTCCGGCAATCCAGACGTCGCTCACCTGCTGCCGGCCGGTGGCATACACCAGTTGGGACAGCACGTTGTGCAGCGGCTGGGTTTCCAGTGCGGACAGGTCCACGCAGACCAGGTCGGCCTGCTTGCCGACTTCGATCGAACCGATGCGCTCGCCGAAGCCCAGCGCGCGCGCACCGCCCAGTGTCGAGGCACGCAGCGTGGTCGCCGCGTCCAGTGCGGTGGCATCGTTGGCGACGGCCTTGGCCAGGATCGCCGCGGTGCGGTTCTCGCTGAACATGTCCAGGTCGTTGTTGCTGGCGCAGCCATCGGTGCCGATCGCGAGATTGACGCCGGCCCGCTCAAGCGCGCACGCCGGACAGAAGCCGGACGCCAGCTTGAGGTTGGATTCGGGGCAGTGCACCACGCTCACGCCACGTTCGGCGCACAGGTGGATCTCCGCCTCGGTCAGCTGGGTCATGTGCACGGCGATCAGGCGGTCGTTGACCAGGCCCAGGCGATCAAGTCGCGCGAGCGGACGCTGGCCATGCAGCTTGATCGAATCGGTGATCTCCTGAGCGGTTTCATGCGTGTGCAGGTGCACCTGCATGTCCAGCTGGTCGGACAGCATGCGCACGCGCTCGAAGTTCGCATCGTTGACCGTATACGGCGCGTGCGGGGCGAACGACGTGCCGATCAGCGGATCGTTGCGCCACTGGTCATGCAGCTCGCCGGCCTTGGCGAAGTACTCGTCATCGGACTTCGCCCACGCCGTGGGGAAATCGATGATCACCGCGCCGACCAGCGCGCGGAAACCATGTTTCTTGTAGACAGCCGCCTGCACGTCACCAAAGAAATAGTTCTCGTTGGCGCACGTAGTGCCGCCGCGCAGCATCTCGGCGATGGCCAGCGTGGTGCCGTCGGCCACGAATTCCGGCCCGATCACCGCCGCTTCCACCGGCCAGATGTGCTGCTGCAGCCAGGTCATCAGCGGCAGGTCGTCGGCCACCCCGCGCAGGAGCGTCATCGGATTGTGCGTGTGGGCATTGACCAGCCCGGGCATCAGTGCAGCGTCCGGACGGCTCACTACCTGGGCGGCGCTGAAGCGCTCGCGGGCATCGGCGCGCGGCAGGACGGCGATGATCTCTCCGTTGCGAATGGCCACCGCATGGTCTTCCAACACAACCGCATGCGGCTCGATCGGGACCACGTAGCCCGCTTCGATCAGCAGGTCACAGGCTTCGGGGGTGCGCAGGGTATCGGTCATGCGGGCTCACTTGGCTGGGGGCGGCGGGCCTGCCGTGGGGGCGGCCGTTGGCCGTCCCCCCTGTAGAGCAGGTAGCAGACTGCCGGCGGCCGTCTGCCAGGTGGAGCAGCAGCAGACGGCCAGCGGCCGTCTCTGCCGTAATCCGGCTTGGCCGGATTACTTTACGCGTGCGGAGTATTCGCCCGAACGCGTATCGACCTTGATGATTTCTTCCTGGTTGACGAACAGCGGCACACGCACCACTGCGCCGGTTTCCAGCGTGGCCGGCTTGCCGCCGCCGCCGGAGGTGTCGCCGCGCACGCCGGGATCGGTCTCGGTGATCTTCAGCTCGACGAAGTTCGGCGGCTGCACGAAGATCGGCGAACCGTTCCACAGGGTCACGATGCAGGACTCTTCGCCCTTCAGCCACTTCTCCGCGCCGCCCATGCCGGCCTTGTCGGCCTGGACCTGCTCGAAGGATTCCGGATCCATGAAGTGCCAGTACTCGCCGTCGCTGTACATGAAGTCCATGTTGGTGTCGACGACGTCGGCCACTTCCACGTTGTCGGTGGCTTTCATGGTCAGTTCGACCGTACGGCCGGACTTGATGAAGCGGTAGCGCACGCGGGTGAAGGCCTGGCCCTTGCCCGGCTTGATGAATTCGGTTTCCGAGATGACCGCCGGTTCATTGTTGACCAGGATCTTCATCCCGTTCTTGACATCGTTCATGCCCGCAGTGGCCATGCTCAAGCTCCTCAAATGGCGAAACCGCCGCATGTGCGGCGAGCCGGATAGAATGGAACGCCCACCGGAGGCCGGTGGGCGCTGATTTATATCCCCATGATAACCGCAGGCCCCCTGTCCATGCAGCTCTCTGCCGCTCCCCGCCCCGTCTCCGCCCGCTGGCAGCAGCTCTGGCGCCAGGCGATCCGCGACCCGGCCGAGCTGTTGTCCCGGCTGGGGTTGGATCCGGTGGCACTGGGCGTATCCGAGGCCGCGCTGCAGCAGTTCGCGCAGCGTGTGCCGGAGGGCTTCGCCGGGCGCATGCGCCATGGCGATCCGCACGACCCCCTGTTGCGCCAGGTACTGCCGATCAACGAGGAAATGCGGCGGGTCGAAGGATTCAGTTTCGATGCCGTGGGCGACGGTGCCGCAAAGAAGGCCACTGGCGTCATCCAGAAGTACCGCGGGCGGGCGCTGCTGGTCACCACCGGCAGCTGCGCGATCAACTGCCGCTACTGCTTCCGTCGCCACTTCGACTACGGCACGGAAAACGCGGCCAAGGGCGGATGGCAGGATGCGGTGCAGGCAATCGCCGAAGACCCGTCCATCGATGAAGTCATTCTGTCCGGGGGTGACCCGCTGTCGCTGGCCACGCACAAGCTGGTCGAATTGACCGACGCCCTGCGTGCCATCCCGCACATCCGCCGCCTGCGCATCCACAGCCGCCTGCCGATCGTGCTGCCCGAACGCGTGGATGACGAACTCATCGCCTGGCTCGGCAGCCTTCCCTGGCCGCTGGCCTTCGTGGTGCATGCAAACCATGCCAATGAGTTCGACGACAGCGTGGACACCGCGATGGCGCGACTGCGTGCGGCCGGCGTCCAGCTGCTCAACCAGGCCGTGCTGCTGCGCGGCGTCAACGACAGCGTCGAAGCCCTCGCCGCGCTGAGCGAACGCAGCTTCGCCGCCGGCGTGCTGCCCTACTACCTGCACCAGCTGGACAAGGTGGAAGGCGTAGCGCACTTCGAAGTCGACGACGCCCGCGCCAAGGCGCTGCTGGCCGCGCTGACCGCCCGCCTGTCCGGCTACCTCGTGCCCAAGCTGGTCCGCGAACTCCCCGGCGACCCCAGCAAGCGCCCGCTGTAGAAAAAAGGGGACGGAGGGGATTAAGTCGCATCTGGCCCACGCGGGCCAGATGCGACTTAATCCCCTCCGTCCCCTTTTTTCAGGCGCCGGATTCGATCATCTGCACGATCGCCGTGGCGGTGACCGGGTGACTCAGCCAGTAGCCTTGGGCGAGGTCGCAGCCGCGCTGGCTCAACAGCTCGAACTGCACTTCCTGTTCGATGCCTTCGGCGACCACGGTGATGCCCAGCGCATGGGCCATGGCGATGATCGCAGTAGTCAGGGCCAAGTCGTCCGGGTCGCGCTGCATGTCGGCCACGAAGCTCTTGTCGATCTTCACCCCGTCCACCGGCACTTGGCGAAGATGACTCAGGCCGGAGAAACCCGTACCGAAATCGTCCAGCCAGACTTTGACGCCTGTCCGGTGCAGCTTGTCCAACAGCTGTGCGGCGAGCATTTCATCGCCGATGACTGCGGTTTCGGTCAGCTCCAGGTGCAGGCGCGAGGCGGGCAGACCGGATTCATGCAGGCACTGCGCGACCAGATCCGGCAACTCGCCCCCGCGCAGTTGCCGCGGCGACACGTTGACCGACACGAAGAGACCTTCGTCATCCACGTTGCGGGGCCACTGCGCCGCTTCCATGCAGGCCGCACGCAGGACTTTCGGGCCGATGACTTCAATCAGCCCACTCTGCTCGGCCACTTCGATGAACACCGAAGGCGGAATCGTGCCCATCGTCGGGTGCTGCCAGCGCAGCAGCACTTCCACGCCGACCATGCGGCGATCCCGCGTGCGGAAGATCGGCTGGTAGGCCAGCCGCAGTTCACCGCGCTCCCATGCACCACGCAGCTCCTGCTCCATGTGCACGCGACGCTCCACCGCATGGTCCATCGCCCGGCTGTAGTACCGGTGGCAGTTCTTTCCCGCCATCTTGGCCTGGTACATCGCCACGTCCCCGTTCTTCAGCAGCGCGGTGGCATCGGCTGCATCATCGGGGAACAAGGTGACGCCGATGGAGGCGCCCAGAAACAGTTCCTTGCCGTGCACCCGGAGCGGCTTGCCCAGCTCGTGCACCAGACGGTCGGCCAGCTCGCGCGCACGTGCCGCCACGTCGCCCTCGCCGAGCAGGATCACGAATTCGTCGCCGCCGAAGCGGGCAAGCAGTGCATCGTCGCCCCCCGCCTCTGACACGGCATCGCCGATACGCTGCACGAACTGCAACAGGGCCTCGTCACCGGCATCGTGACCCAGCGTGTCGTTGACCCGCTTGAAATCATCCATGTCGGCGAACAGCAACGCCAAGCGCTGGCCCGACGCACGTGCAGCCATCAGGCGATGGTCCAGCGCCTCGCGGAAGGCGAGCCGGTTGGTCAGGCCGGTCAGGGCATCGGTGTAGGCCATGTGGCGGACCTCGCGGTCGTGCCGCGCAATCGCATCCCGCATGCGGGCGAAAGCGCGCACCAGCTCACCTACCTCGTCATCGCGATGGTTCTCGCGCAGTGGCACCTGGTAATCGCCGGCTTCGATCTGCCGTGCGGCCAGCGCCAGCCCTCGTATCGGGGCGACCAGCGTGCGCTGTACATACATCACCACGGCCACGCCGATCGCCAGCAGCAGCCCCAGCATCAGCAGCAGCCAGCCGAGGTGGCGCGTGCCTACCTGCTGCAGACGCTGGGCCAGGGTCTGGCTGGCCTGCGCCTCCAGCGCCTGGATCTCCTGCAAGGCCATGCCGACGCGCACGCCCCCAAGGCGCTGGTTGCCGATCATGATGGGCATGCTGTTTTCCAGCACTTTCGGCGACTCCTGCACCAGCGGACCGGTGGCCGCGATCGCGCCGGCCGCCAGCGGATCGGACATCGCCCGCCCGTAGCCGGGCACCGCGACGGTGCCGTCGTGCAGCAGACGGCCCTTGCCATCGAACACCAGCACATACCCCACCGCGCGTTGGCGGGCGATGTTGCGCACCAACGCGCCGACCTGCTCCAGGTCGTTGTAGTAGATGGGATTGGCCAGCGCATCCGCCAGCTCGCGCGCCATGATCTCGCCACGGCTGCGCGTGCTGCGATCGAACAGCTCATGGATCACCGTGCCGCTCAGCCGCGTGACCTCCCGCTGCGACGCCGCCTGCCGCCCCAGCAACACACCGAGGATCGCCACCACCACCAGCATCGCCCCGCCCATCGCGAGCACGAAGCGCGCCTGCATCCCAGACCCTAGCCGCCTCATTCCACTTCCATCCGCACGCGTACCAAGCCTCGTTTCAAATCATCCAGGCGCTGCTGCATCCGCGCATCGACGCGATGGAAGCCGGATGTACCAAAAAACCGTTCAAGCGCACCGCGCGCAGCGGGATCGTTCGCTGCATCCAGCAGCACCTGCTGCAGCCGGTCGCGCACGCGCACGTCCAGGTCGGCGCGCACCACTTCCACTGCGCGCGGATACGGCGCGGTGCGGAAGATCACCCGCAGATCATGCTTGAACGCCGGCGGCACGCGCCGCTCGTCGTCCCAGTCCACGCTGCTGACCACGCCGCCGTCCACCATGCCCTTCTGCACGAAGGTCGCGATGTTCAATTCGGTACGGGCGAACACATACCCCACCGCGTCAGCGGTCGGCACATCGTCGGGCGACTGCAGGATCTGCGGCACCATCCCGTGCTCGAGCAGGGTCATCGCCGGCACCAGGTACGCGCTGGTGGAGGCCACGTTCTGCAAGGCCACCGTGTGGCCGCGCAGATCGGCGAGCTGGCGCACCGGGCTTTCCTTCCGCACGAAAAACACGCTGTGGTAATCGCGCACGCCACTGCGCTCGGTGAGCAGCAGCGGGCGCGCGTCGGCACGCTGCCCGAGCGCGACGGCGGTGCCGGCGGTTTCTGTGACCCAGTCGACCCGACCCCGGCGCAGATAGCTGGCCATCTGCTGGGCATCGCGTGCCATCAGCACGCGGCCCTCGCGGATGCCAAGGTCGTGCATGTGCGCTACCACGTAGTCCAGCAACGGCTGCAGCTGTGGGTAATGCGCCTGCGGGTCATCGGTGATGCGCCCCAGCACCAGCACATGGCTGTCGCCCTGGCGGTTCGTGGGCACGGGTGCGGACGCAGCAAAGCACGTGCCTGCCGACAGCAGACACGCCAGGCCCAGCAGTCCCCACTGCATGCGTCCCAGCCAACCGATCACGATGACCCCCTTGGTGTAGGGGAAAGACTACCCGAAAAAGTGAGAACTGCGTCAGGCTATTTATCGCCCTCGTGGGCGATCCGGGCCATCCGCTGGGCATCGGCCAGGATGCCGCGCAGCAGGCGGACTTCCTGTTCGCTCGGCGCACTGCGCAGGAACAGGCGACGCAGCTTGCGCATCGCCGATTCCGGCGCCCTGCCCTTGTGGAACTCGATCTCTTCCAGCGTCTCACCCAGCTGACCGAAGAAGCTCTCCATCTGCTCGTGGCTGGCCGGCTGCTCGCGCAGGCCGGGCTCGACCACCGGCGCGGCGGCATCGCCCAACAAGCGCATGCGCACTTCGTAGGCCAGCACCTGCACCGCGGCAGCCAGATTGAGCGAACTGAAGGCCGGATCGGACGGAATGTGCACCGCGACGTGGCACAGCTGCAGCTCCTCGTTGGTCAGGCCGGTGCGCTCCCGGCCGAACACCACCGCCACCTCGGCCCCTTCGGCCGCCTTGCCAGCCACCCGTTCGGCAGCCAAGGTGGGCAGCAGCTCTTCCAGCTGCACCCGGCGGGCGCGGGCCGTGCAGCCCAACACCAGGGTGCAGTCCGCGACGGCGTCCGCCAGGGTCGCCACCACCGGCGCGTCGCCCAGCACGTCCTCGGCCCCGGCCGAGCGGCGGAAGGCTTCTTCATCAAGCGGCTTTTCCGGGGCGACCAGGACCAACCGGCTCAGGCCCATGGTCTTCATGGCACGTGCGGCGGCACCCATGTTACCGGGATGCTGGGTGCCCACCAGGACAAAACGGATACGGGGAGCTAGGGATGGATCGGACATGAACGCAGTAGTCGAGCTGGACGGCCTGCAATGGTAAACTGTGCGGCCGGCCACTGCGCCGGACCTGCTCTTTTCCCCCGCCAATCCCCCCTCTGCCCTCCCGGGAGCTATTACCATGCAGAAACCCGCCGTCACCGTCATGGTCAAGGCCGCCCGCCTCGCCGGCAATGTATTGCTGCGCAACATCAACAAGCTCGAGACGCTGAACGTCGTTCAGAAGGGCCGCATGGATTATGCGAGCGAGGTGGATGGCGATGCGGAAAAGGTCATCATCAAGGAACTCAAGCGCGCCTACCCCGAGTACGGCGTGATCGGCGAAGAGGGCGGCATCCAGGGCGCCAACCGCTACATGTGGGTGATCGATCCGCTGGACGGAACCAGCAACTACCTGCGCGGTTTTCCGCACTACTGCGTGTCCATCGCACTGGTCGAGAACGGCGAGCCGATCGATGCGGTCATCTTCGACCCGCTGCGCAATGAGCTGTTCACGGCCAGCCGTGGCGCCGGCGCGGTGTTCAACGATCGCCGCATCCGCGTGTCGGACCGCAAGGACCTGGAAGGCACGATGATCCACACCGGCTTCGCGCCGCGCGAGCGCGCCCGCGCCAGCGTCCAGCTGAAGACGCTCGATACGCTGTTGGTGCAGGCCGAAGACGTGCGCCGTACCGGCTCGGCGGCACTCGACCTGGCCTACGTGGCCTGTGGTCGCGCCGATGCCTACTTCGAAGCCGGCGTGAAGTCGTGGGACATCGCGGCGGGTGTGCTGCTGGTGCGCGAGGCGGGCGGCAAGGTCTGCGATTACAAGGGCGCCCCCCTGGGCCGCATGGACAACCGCGGCCCGGAAAACCACCAGGTGGTCGCCGGCAACCTGAAGGTGGCCGAGGCGCTGCAGAAGGTGCTGGTCAACACTGGCTACGCCGCCGAGTTCGAGGCGAAGTTCTAACGCTTCGCTTCGAAATCCGGCTGGTCGAACGGCGCCTGCGGGCGCCGTTCTGCTGTCTGGTGCAACAGCAGGATCAAAAGCAAAAGCAACAGCTGCAGGGCCGCTTGCTGGCGGGGCGGGGTGAATTGGCGGGGGACGGCAAGGGCCGCATCCATGCGGGCCTTGTTTCGCGCCATCCATGGCGCTCAACACCCCCGCCAATCCACCCCGCCCCACCTTCGGCAGGTCCATGGTGGCCATGGGGCATGCGGGCATAGGTAGCGCCGACCCATGGTCGGCGAGCGCAGCGGGCAGTTGGCAGGAACGTTCCGCCGACCATGGGTCGGCCTCGTTGACCCGTCGGGTGGAGGGAGCCCCTGAGTCAGGGGCGGCCGCAAAGCGGCGGGGTGTGGGTGCCGGTGAGACGGGGCCCGCGGTTTGCGCAGCAAAGCGTGGGAGCGACAGCGCGAATGCGATGGCGTGGACCCGCGCCATGGATGGCGCGAAACGAGGCACGCATGGATGCGGCCCTTGCCGTCCCCCGCCCAGCCCCACCGCCCGGCCCCCGGCTGCAGCTTGAAAGCAGCCAGCCGCGAGGCGGTCTCACCCGTTCGACCAATCCGCCTCAGACGGAGGTAGAAGCACGCAGTGCGGCAATGCGCTCGTCCAGCGGCGGATGGCTCAGCATCAGCTTGCGCATGCCCTGCCCGATGCCACCGGCGATGCCGAAGGCCGCCACCTGCGTGGGCAGCGTGCTCTGGCCATGATTGGCCTTCAGACGCTCCAGCGCCGCGATCATCTTCTGGCGACCGGCCAACTGCGCACCGCCCGTGTCCGCGCGGAACTCGCGGTGACGCGAGAACCACATCGCGATCATCGTGGCGAAGATGCCGAATACCATTTCCAGCACGAACACGATCACGTAATACCCGATGCCACGCCCACCGCCTTCGCGGTTGCCCGACATCGCACTGTCGATCACGCCGCCGACCACGCGGGCCAGCACGATCACGAAGGTGTTCAACACCCCCTGCAGCAGCGCCATGGTGATCATGTCACCGTTGGCCACGTGGGCGATTTCATGGCCCAGCACCGCTTCGGCCTCGTCCTCGCTCATGTTGTGCAGCAGGCCGGTGGACACGGCGACCAGCGCCTTGTTGCGATTGGCACCGGTGGCGAACGCGTTGATTTCCGGACCGTCGTACACCGCCACCTCCGGCATGCCGATGCCGGCTTCGCGCGCCTGGCGCTCCACGGTCTTCAGCAGCCAGCGCTCGGTTTCGTTGCGCGGCTCGGTGATCACCACTGCGCCGGTGGAGCGCTTGGCCATCCACTTGGACAACAGCAAAGAGATGAAGGAACCACCAAAGCCAAAGATCGCGGCCATCACCAGCAGGCCGCTCATCTGGTTGGGGTTGACCCCCAGCACCGACATCACGATACCGGCCAGCACCAGCACTGCGAGGTTGGTCAGAAGGAACAAGCCAATACGACTGAACATGGGGAAGGTAAGCTCTGATGAGGATGTCGACGCTCAATCTGCGGTGACTTCAGCTTGAATTCAAGCGCCAACCTGACCGACGATTCAGCCTCCATGACGCCCCCTATTCACTGCGGCCGCTTCGCGCCTTCGCCTACCGGCCCCCTGCACACCGGATCGCTGCTGGCGGCGTTCGCTGGCTGGCTGTTCGTTCGCCAGGCCGGGGGACGTTGGCTGGTGCGCATCGAGGATGTGGATCCCCCCCGAACCGTCGTCGGCGCAGCCCAGGCGCAGCTGCGCGTGCTGGATCATTTCGGCCTGGGCAGCGATGGCCCCGTGCTCTGGCAAAGCCAGCGCGCCCCGGCCTATCAGCAGGCCCTGGATGCCTTGCTGACCAGCGGCGAGGCGTTCATCTGTCACTGCAGCCGCTCCGAGCTGGCCGCCAACGGCGGCATCCACCATCGCTGCATCAGCCGCCGACCGCGACATGATCCCGCCGTGCGCCTGCGCGTGCCGCCTGGCAGCGTGGTGACGTTCAACGACGCCGTGCGTGGACCGCAGCAGCAGGACGTCCACACGCAGGTCGGCGATTTCGTGCTGCGCCGGGCAGATGGCTGCTGGGCGTATCAGCTGGCCGTCGTGGTGGACGATGCGGCGCAGGGCATCACCGACGTTGTCCGCGGTGCCGACCTGCTCGAGTCGACCGCAAGGCAGGTGCTCCTGCAGCGCGCGCTGGGACTGCACACCCCGCGCTATGCGCACCTGCCGCTGCTGCTGGGTACAGACGGCCGCAAACTGTCCAAATCAGATGCCGCACTGCCAATGGACGCAGGCGACCCTGTCCCTGTACTGAGGCAGCTTTGGCATCTGCTCGGCCAGGCACCGGAGGCCCTTGTCGATGCAACGGATCGGGATGATCTGCTGCGGCGCGCGGCATCGGCGTTCGATGCCGGGCGGATTCCCGATCACGACATTCTGCTGACCTGAAGGCGCACGCGGTGCGCTGATCATGCAGAATCCCCTTTCCCCTCCTGAATCGGAAGCGCAGCATGACTCCACGCGTCGCACTGGTCACCGGTGGTACCGGCGGCATCGGCACGGCCATCTGCCAACGCCTGGCCGACCAGGGCCACCGGGTCGCCACCAATTACCGTGACCACGAAAAAGCCTTGGCCTGGCAATCCGCCATGGCAGCGCGCGGCTTGTCGATCGGCATTTTTCCCGGTGATGTTTCCACCCCGGACAGCGCAGAGGCCATGGTGCGGGCAGTGGAGGCCGAACTGGGCCCGGTGGAGATCCTGGTCAACAACGCAGGCATCACCCGCGACACCACTTTCCACCGCATGCGCGCCGAGCAGTGGCACGAGGTCATCAACACCAACCTCAACTCGGTGTTCAATGTCACCCGCCCGGTCATCGAGGGCATGCGCCGCCGCGGCTGGGGCCGGGTCATCCAGATCAGCTCAATCAACGGCCTGAAGGGCCAGTACGGCCAGGCCAACTATGCGGCTGCCAAGGCCGGGATGCACGGCTTCACCATCTCGCTTGCGCGCGAGAATGCTGGGTTCGGCATCACGGTCAACACGATTTCGCCCGGTTACGTCGCCACCGACATGGTGATGGCCGTCCCCGAGGAAGTGCGGGCGAAGATCATTGCCGACATCCCCACCGGGCGGCTGGGCAAGCCTGGGGAGATCGCGTACGGCGTGTCCTTCCTGGTAGCCGAAGAGGCGGCGTGGATCACCGGCAGCAACCTGGACATCAACGGCGGCCATCACATGGGCTGGTGACGAGGGGATGCCCGCCGCGCAGCGGCAGGTCGCCCGCCTTGGGGCCGCCGCCGTGGCAACGGGCATGAAATGTTGCGCAACATGAAAACCCTTGTTGCGCAACATTGTTAGACGCATCCGGCACGTTTGAGGGGCATTCGGCCGTTGCAACAGCTGCTGCGCTGCGCCATGCTGCGCATCTATTGTGACGAGTGCTTGCTTCATGGCTGCTACACGCATCATCAAGAAGTATCCCAATCGCCGTCTCTACGACACCGAGATTTCCAGCTACATCACCATAGAGGATGTGCGCCAGCTGATCCTGGATGGCGAGGACTTTGAAGTCCGCGATGCCAAGACCGGCAACGACCTGACCCGTTCGGTCCTGCTGCAGATCATCGCCGACCAGGAGCAGGACGGTGAGCCGATGCTCTCCACCCAGCTGCTCAGCCAGCTGATCCGTTTCTACGGCGATTCCCTGCAGGGCTTCATGGGCAATTACCTGGAGCGCAGCATGCAGGTGTTCCTCGACCAGCAGCAGCAGTTCCGCCAGCAGATGGGCAACCTGCTGGGCCAGACGCCCTGGGCCATGATGAACCAGCTGACCGAGCGCAACCTGGAACTCTGGCAGGAGTTCCAGCGCAGCATGGGCACCGGCTTTGGTGGCCCGCGTCCGGGCGGCACCGCACCGAATCCCGGCCCCGGCCTGGGCCCGCGTCCGGGCCAGTCCTCCGGCTCCACCGCGCACAAGCCCGGCGAAGCGCCTGGCCCGACGGGCAGCAAGCCGCGCGGTCGCTGACAGCTCCGCTGCGCAGATACGAACGGCGCGTCCTGGCAGGCGCGCCGTTTTTCGTGCGGCCATCACGCAGCAGGCGACGTCGACTGACGTCGGCCCTGCGGGTTACACGCCAGCAGCTCAGCGCTTGGCGCGCACCCGCTCCACCTTGTAGCCCTTGGCACGCAGCTTCTCGACCACGCCATCACTGCCCAGCAGATGCAGGGTGCCCACCACCACCAGGGTACCGCCCTGCCCCGCCTGCAGGTATGGCTGCAGCTTGGGCAGCCACGCGTCGTTGCGATCGGTGTTGATGCGCTGGTAGAGCTGCGGGTACTGGCGCTTCATGTCCACCGCCATGCGGTTCCACATCAGGGCATCGTCACCGCGCCGCCACGCGTCGTGCAGCGCGCGGATCTCCGCATTGCCCTTGTCCGACAATTCAAGCGCTTCTTCCACCATCTGCCGCTGCTCGGTGATGCTCATGCCGGCGAGCACCGCGATCTGCGTGTCGATGCTCTCCAGGCCGGAAATCGGCTTTCCGGCCTTTGCCGCGCGCTCCATGAAATGCTTGTCCAGCCCAAGGGCAGGATCCAGGCCCATCGCCTGCATCTGCCCGATGCTGATGCTCAAGCCCACGAACCAGGGCTTCATTCCCTGCATCTGCGCAAGCGGCAGCGGGTGCTTGGTCGCATAGTCCTGCAGCTTCGCCCAGGTCGCATCGCCCAGGTCACTGCGCAGCTCCGTGCCATCGGTCCGCACGGCGGCCTGCACCATCTTCTTCGCCAGATCGGGCGACTCGATATCCGCCGCCGACAGCTCGAAGACCACGCGGTTCGCGGCGTCGAACGCGTTGTCCGCCTCCGCAGCGAGGGGGTAGTCGTCAGCGCGCAGCAGGTGAAACGAACCCAGCAGGTAGAGCCGCGCATCGCCTGCGCCGGTCACCTTCCACAGCAACGGTACGGGCGGGGCTGGCCGGGTGGTGCCGGCAGGCTTTGCTGCTGTTGCCGGGGCCGCTACCGCCCCTATGCTGCAGCAGGCCGCCAACATCAGCAGCGATGCACTCATCCAGCGGGAAACAGGTCGCTTCACTCAGCACTCTCCTTGGGCAGGTGGTAAGCGCGCTCGCCCGCCTCGACACGCAGGTCCAGCCGGTTCTCCGGTGGCGCGAGCGGACAGGTCGCGAAAGGGGTGAACGCACAGGGGGGATTGTAGGCGTGGTTGAAATCCACCAGGACATGGCCGTCCGCCCCCGGCGCGTCGGTATCCAGGTAGCGTCCGGCGGGATAGCTGCCGTGGCCACTGGTCCGGTCGGCGAAGATCAGGAACAACGGCGCGCCGTGCTCGCCGATCGCCTCCAGCCGATACGCCTGCCCGTCGCGCTCGAAGGTCACCGTGCCGGCGTTGGGCATGGCGGTGGTCAGGCCGGTGATGTCCACGATCGGCAGGGTGCGGCCGGGGGGGTGCGGCAGGAACCGGGCACGCACCTGCCAGTCGGCACCTCCCGGCCAGTACTCCAGTCCGGTGAAGCCCGTGCGCGATGCCGCCTCGGCGTGCTTGATGCGCAGCGCGAAGCGTTCACCGCGATGGATGAGGCTGAGCTGGCCTTTACCCTGGTCGAAGGCGATGCGCGTGGGCTGCGCGTCGTGGTCGCTGTTGAAGGCGATGCGCCCCGTCAGGGGCTTGCCGTCCACGCTCAGCGCCACCCCTCGCTCGGGTGTGAATGACCAGCGATCGCCCTGCCGGCTGACCATGCCCAGCTTGTCTGGACCGACGGCGAGGCGAATGCCGCTGCCGGGCCCGCGACCGATGTAGTGCGCTTTATGTTCCAGCCAATGCAGTCCGACCAGGGCGGTCCAGCCGTCAGCGGCGGTGAGCTCGGTATAACGCTGCATGCGCCATTGCTGTTGCTGTGCGGCGAACGCGGGATCGTCCGGCACGGCGGCAGCCGGTTCCGGTGCCTTGCCGCCGCACCCCGCCAGAAGCATCGCCATCGCGATGACCGCCATGGACGCCACTCCCCGCGGCCTGCCCTTGTGCTGCATCCCCATTGCCGCCCCCTTCAACGACCGCGCAGGAACCAGCGGTCGATTTCTGCCAGTGAAAAACGCGCCCAGGTCGGGCGTCCATGGTTGCACTGCCCCGAGCGCTCGGTGATCTCCATGTCGCGCAGCAGGCCGTTCATTTCCGGCACCGTCAACCGCCGATTGGCACGTACCGCACCGTGGCAGGCCATCGTGGACAGCAGCTCATCGCGGGCCGTGGCGATGCGGCGCGACTGCCCGTGCTCACGCAGGTCGCCCAGCACATCGCGCAGCAGTCCTTCCGGCTCGGCGTTGGCCAGCAGCGCGGGAATGCTGCGCACATGCAGCGCGCCGGGGCCGGCGCGAGTGATGTCGAAGCCCAGCGCGACCAGCGTATCGACTTCGCGCTCGGCGGTGTCCGCTTCGCGCTCTCCTACGGCCAAGGTGATCGGCACCAGCAGCGGCTGCGCGTGCAGGCCGATCCCATCGTGCGCGGTCTTCAACCGCTCGTAGCCGATGCGCTCGTGGGCGGCATGCATGTCCACCACGATCAGGCCTTCGGCGTTCTCCGCCAGGATGTAGATACCGTGCAACTGCGCGATCGCGTACCCCAGCGGCGGCACGCCCGCGTCGGCGCTGGTCACCGGCAGACCGTATTCGCCGGAACGGGTCTGCAGCATCGTGTCGCCCTGCGGGCCCATCCCCGGCTCCGCAGGCCCGCCATACAGGGCAGCGTAGGCGGCCGGCGCATCAGCGACCTGCAGGCCGAGCGGTGATTGCTGCGCCCCCCAGGAGCCGCCGCCAGCGCCCGATCCACTCCGCGCCAGGCCCCACCCTGCGCCTTGCTGCAGCGGCGCACCTGCTGCGATGGCCGCACCGCCGCCAGCACCGATCTCCTGCACCGACATGCCAGCGCGGGTGTCGGCCAACGCGTCCTTCAACGTGCGGTAGACGAAGTCGTGGATCAGGCGCGCATCACGGAAACGCACCTCATGCTTGGCGGGATGCACATTGACGTCCACCCGGGTGGGGTCCAGCTCCAGGAACAGCACGTACGCCGGCTGCCGGCCGTGGAAAAGCACATCGCCATAGGCCATCTTCACCGCATGGGCGACGCTGCGGTCGCGCACCGAGCGGCCGTTGACATAGAGGTACTGCTGATCGGTACTGGCACGCGAGTAATGCGGCTGGGCGATCCAACCGTGCAGGCGCAGGCCGGCGCCACTGTGATCGACACGCACCGCCTGATTGGCGAAGTCCTCGCCCAGTGTTTCGCCGATGCGCGCATCGGAATACAGATCACCCGGTTTGTACCGGCGCGAGGCCTTGCCGTTGTGCGACACGCGCAGTTCCACATCGGGGCGGGCGAGCGCCAGCGAACGCAGCCATTCTTCGATGTGGCCCAGCTCGGTGCGCTCGGCGCGCAGGAACTTGCGCCGCGCCGGCACGTTGTAGAACAGCTCGCGCACCTCGACCGTGGTGCCCGGTGCGTGCGAGCGCGGCATTACCTCGCCCAGCTTGCCGCCTTCGATCTGCAGCGCGGCACCGTGCTCGTCATCGGCGCGACGCGAGGACAGGGTGAAGCGACTGACCGAGGCGATCGATGGCAGGGCCTCCCCCCGGAAACCAAGCGTGGCCACGGCTTCCAGGTCGTCGAGGCTGAATATCTTGCTGGTGGCGTGGCGCGACACGGCCAACGCCAACTGATCGGCCGCGATACCGCTGCCGTTGTCGCGGATGCGGATCAGCCGCACACCGCCTTCTTCGAGGTCGATGTCCACCCGGGTCGCACCGGCATCGATCGCGTTTTCGACCAGTTCCTTGACCACCGATGCCGGCCGCTCGACGACTTCGCCGGCGGCGATCTGGTTGATCAGGATGTCCGGCAAGGGCCGGATGGTGGCGCTCATGCAGGCCCCCGGCGGCATGATGCGGGCGGGAACGAAAAAGAGGGGAAACGGAGATCTGACTTCATCTGCTGATGATAGCGGATGCCTGACGCAGGCCGCGCTGCGCGCTCGCCGAGCATGGCTCGGCGCTACCGGGGGGTGCGGATGCCTGACGCAGGCCGCGCTGCGCGCTCGCCGAGCATGGCTCGGCGCTACCGGGGGGTGTGGATGCCTGACGCGGGCCGCGCTGCGCGCTCGCCGAGCGTGGCTCGGCGCTACCGGGGGGGATGCCTGACGCGGGCCGCGCTGCGCGCTCGCCGAGCGTGGCTCGGCGCTACCTGCGTTGTCGGGTGTTACTTGCTGCCGCCGGCGACGGTGCTGGCTGCTTCCATTTCCGCCTGTGCGCGTGCGGCGTACAGCGTGCCCGGGGGCGGCTGGCGGGTAAAGAACACATTGACACCGTCCAGCACCGCTGCGGCGATCTTGCGCTGGTAGGCCGGGTCCATCAGCCGCCGCTCTTCGTCCGGGTTGGAGATGAACGCGGTTTCCACCAGCATCGCCGGCATGTCCGAGGTGCGCAGCACCGCGAAGTTCGCGCGCTCGATGTTCGGCTTGTGGTTGTTGCCGATGCGCTTCAGGCCACCCAGTACGTGGCTGGCCGCATCTTCGGATGCCTTCATGTAGCCGCTCTGTGCCAGGTCGAGCAGCACGTTCGCGAGCGTGCCTTCGGTACGCTGCAGGCTGACGCCACCGATCAGATCCGCCGCGTTCTCCTTGTCGGCCAGCCAACGGGCGCGTTGCGAGGACGCGCCCTTGGTCGACAGCACGTACACCGACGAACCGCGCGCTGCGCGGTTCTCCGCGGCATCGGCGTGGATCGAAATGAAGATGTCCGCTTTCGCAGCGCGTGCTTTCTGCGCGCGCATCGGCAGCGGGATGAAGACGTCGCTGTCGCGGGTCATGTAGGCCTTCAGCCCCGGCATGGCGTTGACCTGGCGCGCCAGTTCACGGCCTACCGCGAGGGTGATGTCCTTCTCACGCTTGCCACTGGGTCCGACGGCACCCGGATCCTGGCCACCGTGGCCCGGATCGATCGCCACCACCAGCGGGCGCATGCCCGCCTGCATGCGCACACGCGATGCCTCGCTCGGCATCGCCGGGCGCGGCGGTGGTGCGGCGTCCGGGGTGGGTGCAGGCGGTGCAGTGGCCACGGCGGCCGCGGCCGCGCCGGTGCGGGTCGGCATCGTACCGGCGATGGTGGTGTTGGGCGGTCGCTGGCCGGTGGGCTGGCCGGCGAGAATGGCAGCCGGCGATGCGGCGGCAGTGCCGCTGCTGGCAGTAGTGCCAGCCGCGACCACGTTGGCGGTCGCGGCAGTGGGTACCGGCGCCGGTGCGGCGGAGACGGCCGCCGTGGCGCTCGCCTGCTGCTGTACCTGCGCGGTCAGCAGGGCCGTGGCCCGGGCGGCATCGCTGCGCGACTGTGCCGGGGTGACGGCGCCTGAAACGGGAACCGTGGCCGCAGGGGCAGGTGCCGGTGTCGGGGTCGGGGTCGGCGCAGCCGACGCCACAGGCGCAGACGTGCTGCCCGGCGCATCGCCTGGCCATTCGATGACCAGCTTCGACTCGTTGCCCTGCTGCAGCATCTGCGGCTTGAACGGTGCCACGTTGTCGGCCAGATCAAACACCACACGGAACGTGCCCGGCACGGGCTGGCCCGTACGCACGGCAGTCACCACGCCCTGCGCGGCAGGCAGCTTCAGCCCCCGCACCGCGCTGGAATCCGGAAAGTCGACCACGAGCCGGTTCGGCGCGGACAGGGCGATGGTCTTGTAGCCGCCCTTGCCCGCCAGCGCGATCTCGGCGCGCGTGCCGGTAGAGCCGGTGTCCAGCCGAACCTGATGAATCTCGCCCGCCCACGCGGCTGCGCTCGCCAAAGCGAAACCGATGGCGGCACAGACGGCAAGAGAGAGGGGTCCAGATCGCATGCTCAGGATTCAATCACTGCGCTGAACGAAATGCAAACCTTTTCCCTTAATAATCCGTAACTTTCATCGGTTTGTTCTGGTTAATCGACAGAAAGGACACGCAACTGATCCTGCTCGCGCAAACGCGTCACCCAGCCTTCACCTGAATCGCTCAGCGGAATGAGACGGGCATGCCGCCCGGCCCCTTCAATGCGCAGCTCGACGCGCAGATCGGTGGGTGGCAGCGAGCCTGCACCGCGTTCGGGCCATTCCACCAGCCACAGCGATGCGACGTCGTCGTCCAAGCCCAGGAAATCCAGTTCGCCGGCGCCAGCGATCCGGTACAGATCCATGTGCCACGCCTCGCGGCCGTCGGCCAATGGGTAGCGCTCCACCAGCGTATAGGTCGGGCTGCGAATGGCGCCGGTGACGCCCAGCGCGCGCAGCAGGGCACGCGCCGTGGTGGACTTGCCCGCTCCCAGGTCGCCCTGCAGTTCCAACAGCGCGTGGGCTGGGCGCGTGGTGGCCAGCGCCGCACCGAGCAGATCAGTGTGGTCAGGCTCGGGAAGATACAGTTCAAACATCACGCGGTTCCGGGTTGCAGAGCCGGCGCAGGGGCGCCAGCAGATCAGTGGGAAGCAGGCCCCGCGCGCCGTCGCGTGCCGCGACATCGCCGGCCAGGCCATGCAGGAGGGCGCCGCCCGCCGCCGCAGGGAACGGCTCCAGGCCTTGCGCACGCAGGGCGGCGATGATGCCGGTCAGCAGGTCTCCCATGCCGCCCACGGCCATGCCGGGGTTGCCGGCGGCAATCACCGCAGGGCACCGACCGGGCGCGGCGACCAGGCTGCCTGCCCCCTTCAGCACCACGACAGCGTGGAAGCGATCGGCCAACGCAGCGGCGGCGGCGAAGCGATCGGCCTGTACCGCCGCCGTCGTCGAGTGCAGCAGGCGTGCCGCCTCACCGGGGTGAGGGGTCAGCACGGCCTGCGGCAGGGGCTGCGGATCCTGCGCGAGCAGGTTCAGTGCATCGGCGTCCACGATCAGCGGCTTGCCGCTGTCACGCACGCCTCGCCACAGGGCACGCGCCCAGTCGTCCTGGCCAAGCCCGGGGCCGATCGCGACGACGCTCGCGCGTTGCAACACGTCCTGCAGTGCCGCGTCGCTGTCCACGGCATGACACATCGCTTCGGGCAGGCGGGCCAGGGCCGCCGCCACGTGCTCGGCCCGCGTGGCCAGGCTGGCCAGGCCCGCACCCGCTCGCAGCGCTGCATGCGCGGTCAGCAGGAGCGCGCCACCGCTGCCATGATTCCCGCCCACGCACAGCACGTGGCCCGAACTGCCTTTGTGGGCGTTGAGGCGGCGTGGGGGCAGCAACGCAGCCGCACGGTCCTGGTGCCAGAGCGCCGCAGCCGCCGGCACGCTGGCACGCACGCTGTCGGGCACCGACAACGGCGCCAGCCTGCGTTCGCCGGCGTGCTCGAGCCCGTCCCCCGTATAAAGCCCACGGTGGGCCACGATGAACTGCAGCGTCAGCTTCGCGCGCACCGCTGCACCGCGCGCGCTGCCGCGGTCGGCGTCCACGCCACTGGGCACGTCCAGCGCGAATACCGGGGCCGGATGCGCGTTCATCGCCTCGATCAGCGCGGCGGCATCGGCGCGCGGCGCGTCCTGCAGGCCGATGCCGAACAACGCATCCACCAGCACGTCGGACACGGGTAACGAGCCGGAAAACGCGTTGATCACACCGCCTGCTTCGAAGAACGCGGACGCCGCCCACGCAGCCAGGGCGGTCGCTGGCGGCTTTCCGCTCAGCCCCATCACCGTGACGTGGTGCCCGGCCTGCAGCGCATGCAGGGCCAGCACCAGGCCATCGCCGCCGTTGTTGCCTGCGCCGACCACGACGCAGACGTGCCGCGCTTCCGGCCACTGCTGCATCAGGCATTGCCAGGCGGCGTGTCCAGCAGCCGCCATCAGCGTCTGGCCATCGTCGCCCGCCATGGCGGAAGCGCGCGCGTCCAATGAACGGGCCGCAGCGGAATCGAACAGATCGGAAAGCTCATGCATGCAGGGATTCTATACTTGCCCCCATGTCCCCCGCCCCTGCCCCCGTCGATCCCCACCTGGCCGTACAGCGCATCCGCGCCCTCGCCCGCGCGCATGGCTTCCAGCGCTGTGGCATCGCGGGCGTCGATCTGGCCGAAGACGAAGCGCATCTGGCGGACTGGCTGGGCCAGGGCCTGTACGGCACGATGGACTGGATGGCCCGCCACGGCACCCTGCGCGCGCGCCCTGCCGAGTTGCTGCCGGGCACCGTCCGGGTGATCTCGCTGGGCATGGATTACAGCCACAAAGATGACACCGAAGCCTGGGCGACCCTGGCCGACCCGGGCCGCGCCTATGTCGCGCGCTATGCACTGGGGCGTGATTACCACAAGCTGATGCGCAACCGGCTGCAGAAGCTGGCAACGCAGATCAGCGATGAGGTCGCACCGCTGGGATTCCGCGTCTTCGTGGATTCGGCGCCCGTGCTGGAACGCGCTCTGGGCCGCAATGCGGGGCTGGGCTGGATCGGCAAGCACACCTGCCTGATCGATCGTAACGGCGGCTCGTGGTTTTTCCTGGGCGAGATCTACATCGACCTGCCGCTGCCCATCGATACGCCCGCGAGTGCGCACTGCGGCACCTGCACCCGTTGCATCGAGGTCTGCCCCACCCAGGCGATCATCGCGCCGCAGCGGCTGGACGCGCGCCGCTGCATCTCCTACCTGACCATCGAGCATGACGGTGCGATACCAGAGGACATGCGTCCGCTGATCGGCAATCGCATTTACGGCTGTGACGATTGCCAACTGGTCTGTCCCTGGAACAAGTTCGCCAAACGTACCGACGAAGCCGATT